>JACKCJ010000015.1 GCA_020634075.1 Dehalococcoidia bacterium
GCGCGTCTGACGGCGCCCGAGGGATCGACGACGCCTTTAACCGGCCTTAACCGCTTAATTGCTTAACTCATATAGGCTACGCTTCGACGAGGCCGATCCAGACCGCGACACGCTGGAATTGGGCACGCACTGACTTCGCACGCGGACACGTCCGTCTTCCGCTACGACCTCTCGGCCGCGCTGGCGAGCGACGACCGTGCGAGGATGTTCAGCATGCCCGGGCGTCGCGTCGCGGTTATCGACATCGGATCCAACTCAGGCCGCGTCGTCGTCCTCCAGATCGCCGAGCGCGGCGTCCTCGAGGTCATCGACGAGCTTCGCGCCCCGCTCCGCCTCGCGCGCGCCATGGACCACGACGGGCGCCTCACGAACCAGGCCTTCGAGACCACGCTGGACGCGATGGGTGACTTCGTCGCACTCGCGCACGGGCAGGGCGCCGAGGAGATCCGGGCGGTCGGCACCTTCGCGATGCGCGAGGCGAAGAACGGCGGCGTGCTCGCCGAGCTGATCCGCGAGCGCTTCGGCCTGACCGTGGAGATCGTCGACGGCTACCGCGAGGCGCGCTTCGGGTTCGTCGGCGCGGTGTACGGCATCGACGTCACCGATGGGCTGAGCATCGACATCGGCGGCGGCTCGCTGCAGATCGTGCGCTTCCGCGACCGGGCACCTGAGTACGCGTGGACGTTCCCGTTCGGTGCGCTGCGGCTGACGGACCAGTTCTTCCAGAACGACCCGCCGAAGAACGGCGAGGTGCGGACACTCCGGAAGCACCTCCAGCAGGCGCTCGCCGAGGCGGGTATCCCGAAGCTCGGCGAGGGCGAGGCGCTCGTCGGCACGGGCGGCACCATCCGGAACCTCGGCAAGGTCGGCCTGCGGCGAGCCCAGTACCCGATCAGCCGCCTCCACGGCTACGTGCTCGAGCGCGAGCGGCTGCGCCGCATGGCGCGGATGTTCGCGAGGATGGACTCGCCGAGCCGCGCGGCCATCTCTGGTCTGAACAGCAGCCGCGCCGACTCGATCGTCGCCGGTGCGATGGCGGTCCACGAAGTGATGGCGTTCGTCCAGGCGCCCGAGCTGCACGTCTCCGGCCAGGGGCTTCGCGAGGGCGCGATCCGCGGGATGGTCTCCGAGGCGCTTCCGCCGCCGGACGCGGTGCGCGCCGCCTCGATCCGCTCGCTCTGCCGCTCCTTCTCGCGCTGGAACCAGCCGCACGCGGAGCGCCGCGCACAACTCGCCACCGCGCTCTTCGATGCGGTGATGCCCGACGCCGATCCGCTGCTCCGTGAGTCGCTCTGGCACGCGGCGCAGGTGATCGACGTCGGCGCCACGATCGACGTCTACAACCGCCACGCGCGCGCCGCCGATGTCGTCGTCGACTCCGACCTGCAGGGCTTCCCGCACCGGACGCTCGTCGCGATCGCGTCGTTGCTCCTGCAGGCGGAACGCCCCGGAACGAGCCTGAAGGCGTTCCGCCCGATCGTGGACACGCTGCCGGCCGCTGAACTTGCGTCCGCTGCGACGCTGCTCGACCTCGCGGACCAGGTCGAGCGACGCACGCCGCCCTCCGAGGTCCTCGAACCGTCCGTCGTCGCACGGGACGCGACCATCGAGGTACACGCCCCGGTCTCGCACTGGTGGCGGGGCGAGGAATGCCTCGACCGCTTCAGCGCCACCTTCGGCCGCGAGCTCGTCATCGTCTCGACGCTCGACTAGTTCCGGCGTTCCATCGCGGTCTTGTCCCGCCTCTAATCGGCGCTTAACGCGAGCCCGCCACGATGAGTTCGTGGCCGTTTACCGAAGCCGCATCGTTCACGGCCTATCCGCATCGCGGGTCACCCGCGAACCCTCCGATGGTCGGCGCCGGTTGATCCCGGCGCCGTTCCATATCCGCGGCAACGCGGCCGACGACATCGGCCGCGCGACGAAACCCGACTGCCCGCGTCCGCACTTCGGGCGCGCAGGAGTGGCGGCGGACTCCCCACCGCCCGGTCCCAGGTGGACCAGTCCACAGGAAGTAGCGAAGAGGAAGAGATGAATCAGATGACCACCAACCTCACCCCCGCCGGCCGCGCGACCGTGGCCGACCTCGACCCGACGGACGGCCTGCCGGCCGCCGTGAACCGGCGCTCCGTCGCCGGCATGAACATCCCGAGCCTGTTCGAGTCGCTGGAGGAGACCGCGTACGACCTCGCCGTGCTCGCCGGCGAGAAGCTCATCGACGCGCTCGGGCGGCAGATCTCCGTCCGGTACAAGGACGAGCGTCGCGGCATCATGGCGCCGCACGACGTCGTTTCCGAGGTCGACGAGGAGATCGAGTCGCTGCTCCGCCGCCGCCTGGCGGCGCGCCACCCGGACCACGCCGTCCTCGGCGAGGAAGGTGGCCTGGGCGGCGCGGTCGGTTCGCCGTTCACCTGGACCATCGACCCGATCGACGGCACCTCGAACTTCGTGAACGGGCTGCCGTTCTACGCCTCCGCCATCGGGGTGCTGCTGGACGGCGTCCCGATCGCCGGCGCGGTGTGGTGCTCCACCACCCACGTCCTCCGGCCGGGCGTCTACCACGCCCGGCACGGCGGCTCGTTCCGCTTCGAGGGCCGCGTGTCCACGAGCGGCTCGCGCCTGGCCATCGGCCGCGAGCGTCGGCTGAGCACGGCCCCGGCCCCGCACAAGCACCGGGAGCCGGGCTGGGACCACCGCAACTTCGGCGCCATCGCGCTGGAGTCGGCGATGGTCGCGGCGGGTGTGCTTGCCTCGGCGCGGACGTCGAGCTCGCGCGTGTGGGACGTCGCCCCGGGTGTCGTGCTGACGCAGGCCGCGGGCCACGAGGTCTGGACGCAGGGCGGCGACCGCTGGGAGCCGTTCGAGCGCTTCGAGGAGCCCGAGCGCTGGCAGCAGCCGCTGCTCTTCGCGGATGCGGACGCCGTGACCGCCCTCCGGGTGGGGGCGCTCGCGCTGTAGTCCTCGAATCAGCCGAGCCGCGCTAGCGGTACCGCCAGCCCCGCGCGATTGCGCGGGGCTGCCACGTTCCCGAGCCAATCTCGCGCGCGCGGAAGGCGAGGGCGCCGAGGACGAACGCGACGGCGGCGATGCCCACGAGCACCAGCTGGTGCCACCAGATCACGCCGTCGGACAGTACCTGGCTCATGTCGGCGTAGAAGTAGGGCGTGATCCAGCGCGCCCAGTGGATCGCCTGGATCGTGTTCGCGAACGAGGCCACGAGGTACGAGGCGATCGCGAGCACAGCCATGAGTCCGCCGGCCGATCCGCGGCTGGGCGCGATCGCCGCGAAGAGCACCGATAGTCCCGCGAAAGCCGCGACGAGGGGAATCGTGGCGAACGACGCCCACGTGAGCGTCCAGAGCCCGAGTCCCTGGAGGTTCACGAACGGCACGCTGGCGATCCAGCCGAGCGTGTTCAGCGCACAGATGATGACGAGGCCGATGAGCAGGGCCGTGACCCGGGAGCGGAACAATTCGCCGCGCGAGATCGGCTGGGCCAGCGTGGTCTCGAGCGTTCCGCGGCCCTCGTCCCCGGCGAAGAGGCCGGTGCCGCCCATGATCGCGTAGATCAGCAGGATCACCGGCACGAACGAGAAGTACTCCGTCTGCAGGAAGTACCGCGGGTCACCCAGGTTCCCGACGCTGCCGAAGAACTGGAGGAACTGCTCCGGGTACTGCACGTCGGTCAGGAAGCCCTCGAAGGTCGGGAACAGCAGCACCATGATCGCCGCGTAGATGGCGATGCCGATGCCGTACCAGAAGACGTGCCAGCGCAGGTCGGTGAGCTGCCGCCGGAGGATCGCGAGGTTCACGCGTCCTCCTCGTCGTCGCCGCGGTAGTAGCCGACGAACAGCTCCTCCAGCGAGGGCTGCCGCACGGAGAGATCGCTGACCTCGTGCTGCGCGATCTGCTTGACGAGCCAGTCGATGCCGTCGGCGGTGCGGAACGAGATCGTGCGCTGCCCGCGCGATGTGATCGTGATGCCCTCGGGCAGCGTGGCGAAGGCATCGGGCGGCGGTGGCGCCACGAACGTGACGTCGACGAGCCGTGGCGCCAGGCGTCGCTGCTCCGCGAGGTCGAAGACATCGACGATCTCGCCGGCGCGGACGATGCTCGCGCGGGAGCAGATCGTCTCCACCTCCGCGAGGATGTGCGACGAGAAGAACACCGTCCGCCCCTCGGCGGCGACTTCGCGGAGGATGCGTTCGACCTCTTCCTGCACGAGCGGGTCGAGGCCGGTCGTGGGCTCGTCGAGGATGACGAGCGGCGGCTTGAACATCAGCGCGAGCACGAGCCCGACCTTCTGCCGGTTCCCGCGCGAGAGCGTCTTCACGTTCCTCGAGGTGTCGAGGTCGAGTCGCTCGATGAGGTCGTCGAGGTAGGCACGGTCGAGCGGGCCGCCGCGGACGGCGGCGAAGTAGTCGAACACCTCGGCGGCACTGAGCCCCGGCGGGAGCTCCGGGTCGCTCTGGAGATAGCCGATCTGTCGCCGCGCTCGGACCGAATCGTGGTTGGCGTCCACGCCGAAGACGGAGACGCGCCCGGCGGTCGGGCGGATGAGGTCGAGCACGATGCGGATCGTCGTGCTCTTGCCGGCGCCGTTCGGGCCGAGGAAGCCGAAGATCTCGCCGGGGCGCACCTGCAGGTCGATCCCGCGCAGCGCCTGGACGGTCCCGTATCGCTTGACGAGTGATTCGACGAGCAGCGCGTCGGTCATGACCGCTCCCCTCGAGGTCAGCCTACGTCCGGGCGCAGCCCGAGCCTAGCCCGATCGTCCTCGCCGCACCCCGGCAGGAGTCCTGCTCGGCGGTCCTGCATCGAACCCCCGAGCGGTCGCGTTCCTACTCGGCCGAATCGGGAAGCGGCGGGTAGACGCGTCGCAGCATCAGGAAGCCGACGATGCCGGCCAGCGCCGAGGCGAAGATGATGCCGAGCTTGGCGTCAGTCAGCAGCTGCTCGTCGGTGAACGACAGCTCCGTGATCAGCAGCGACACGGTGAACCCGATGCCGCCGAGGATGCCCATCCCGACCACGCCCATCCAGTTGACGCCGGTGGGGAGCTTGGCGCCGAAGCGCACCGTGATCCACATCGCCGTGAAGATGCCGAGCGGCTTGCCGATGAGCAGGCCGAAGAACACGCCGAGCGCGACCGGCGCCTTCACCGCGTCGCTGAGCGTGTCCGGGCTGACCGACACCCCGGCGTTCGCGAAGGCGAAGATCGGGACGATGATGAACGCCACCATCGGCGCGAGTTCGTGCTCGATGCGGTCGAGCGGGGCGATGGCGCGGTTCGCGAGGAAGCCGAGCTGACGGACGGCGTGCGTCTTCTGCTCGTGGGCGAACTCCTCGTCGTGCGAGCGAGACGCCTCCTCGAAGCGCTGCACCTCGTCGCGTGCGAGCTGCCCGAAGCCCTCCTCGGAGTACCACGGCCGCCACGGCGCGAGCAGACCGAGCACCACGCCCACGATCGTCGGGTGGATGCCGGATTGGACCGTGAACGCCCAGGCCACCACCCCCAGGATGATGTACAGGGGCAGGTACCAGATCCCGGACTGGCGCAGCACGAACATCAGGCCGAGCAGGCCGGCAGTGATCGCGAGCGGCGTCAGCGCGAGCTCGCTCGTGTAGAAGATCGCGATCACGATGATGCCGCCGATGTCGTCGACGATGGCAAGGGCGAGCAGCATCACGCGCAGGCCGAACGGCACCCGGCCCCCGACCACGGTGAGCACGCCCACCGCGAACGCGATGTCGGTCGCGAGCGGAATCCCCCAGCCGCCGGCGCCCTCGCGGCCCGCGACGATCAGCGAGTAGATGATGCCGGGGGCCATCATGCCCCCGAGCGCGCCGACGATCGGGACGATCACGCGACGGGGGTCGGACAGCTCCCCGACGACGGCCTCGCGCTTGATCTCGAGGCCCACCACGAAGAAGAAGACGACCATCGCGGCGTCGTTGATCCAGAAGTGGACGGGGCGATCGAGGCCCCAGAACCCGAGGTCGAACGCGAAGTGGTGATCCAGGATCTCGTGGTAGGTGTGCTCCCACGGAGAGTTCGCCCAGATGAGGGCGAAGATCGCGGCGGCCAACAGGACGACGCCGCCGGCGGTCTCGGTGGCGATGAAGGCCTGGACGGGGCTGGTAAACCGGTCAACCCGCTGACGCCGCTGAGCAATGCGCGGGTCCTGGGCGTGAGTGGATGACTCCAACACGGATCTCCGTTGCTGAGTGCCTGAGACGTTCCCTCGCTACGACGCTTCGACGGCCGTGTCGACGTCGTCTGCCTCGCGGGACTGCGCCGGGCGGCGCGCCTCCTCTTCCGCGCGGGCATCGTCGCCGTAGGCTCGCCCGTAGGCGTAGTAGTAGTACCCGGCCTCGCGTCCGGCGACGCGATTGAGGATGACGCCGGCGATCGGGCGGCCCGACTGGGCCAGTTCCTCGATCGTCGCCCGGAGCGCGCCGCGGCGCGTCTTGCCGGCTCGCGCCACCACGACCAGCCCGTCGACGAGCGTGGAGAGGACGGATGCGTCCGTCACCACGAGCGCCGGCGGCGAGTCGAGCAGCACGATGTCGAAGCGGTTCCGCAGGCGGTCCAGTACTTCCTGCATGCGCGCCGATCCGAGCAGCTCGGACGGGTTCGGCGGCAGGGGGCCGGCGGTCACCACGGAGACGTTCGTGTAGATGGAGCGCTGGACGGCGCGGTCAATGTCCGGCTCGCGCGCGAGCAGGAGGTTGGTCAGGCCCTCGCCGTTCTCGAGCCCGTAGACGCGGTGCAGCGTCGGGCGGCGGAGGTCCGTGTCGATGACGCAGACGCGGTGCCCGGCCAGGCCGAACACGACGGCGAGGTTCGCCGTGGTCGTGGTCTTGCCCTCGCCGGGGCCCGGCGACGTGATGAGCACGAGCTTGCGCTCCCGCCCGAGGTCGATGGCGTAGGTGAGGTTCGTGCGGGCGGCGCGGTATGCCTCGGCGATCGTGCTGCGGGGCTTCGTCGCGGCCTGCAGCTGCTCGCGCGGCGAGCGCATGCCCTCGAACCGCTCGATGCGGCCGAGCGTCGGGAGGCCGGTGATCTCCTGCGCCTGCTCGGGGCCCTTCACGGTGTCGTCGAGGTACTCGACGAGGAGGACCACGGCGCCGGCGACCGCGAGCAGGACGATGGCCCCGAGGGCGGCGTTCAGCTTCGGCCGCGGGGCGACGGGGCTGAGCGGCGCGATCGCCTCTTCCACGATGGAGACCTGCCCCGGGCGGGCGGTCAGCTCAGCCTGGTTGGAGGAAATGAAGGCGTTCGCCACCGTGTTCGCGGTGAGCGCGGCCAGGTCCGGATTGGTGCTGCGCGCGGAGACCTCGAGGAGCTGTGTCCCGGACGGGTTGGCGACCGAGATGCGCTCGTCGAGCTGGTTCACCGAGTAGGGGAGGCCGCCGTCGGCGATCGCCTGTTCGAGGACCGGGCGCAGGGTGACGAGTCGCGAGAACGTGTTCGCGAGGCGCTCGGCCGTCTGGAGATCGTTGAGCTGGACGACGCCCTCGGTCTCGCGCTGGGTCACGAGGAGGGTGGTCGTCGCCTCGTAGGTGGAGTCCACCTGCAGCGAGAGCCCGTAGCCTAATGCGCCGCCAGCGAGCGTCGCCGCGACGAGCACCCACCACCACCGCCGCACCACGCGTAGGGTCAGCGTCAGATCCACTCGCGAAGTCTCCCACCACGTGGGGTTTACGTCACCAGCCGACTATTCTGGGCGAAATCGGGGAGGCTGTATGGCGACAGTCCTTGTCGTCGAAGACGACGTCACCATCCGCGAGACCATCGCGTACAACCTCCAGCGGGACGGCCACGAGGTGCTCAGCGCCGAGGACGGCGTCGCGGGACTCGACCTCGCCCGCGAGCGCGACCCGGACCTCGTGGTGCTGGACGTGATGCTGCCGCGCATGTCCGGGCTCGACGTGTGCCGCATCCTCCGCTCGGAGACGCCCGTCCCCATCCTCATGCTGACGGCCCGCGACGCCGAGGCGGACGTCGTCCAGGGGCTCGACCTCGGGGCGGACGAGTACGTCACCAAGCCGTTCTCGATGCGCGAGCTGCGCGCCCGCATCGCCTCGTTGCTCCGACGCGACCGCATCTCGCGCGACGCGGGCCCGTCCGCGCCCGAGCGCGACGGCGCCTCCGAGTCGCTGACCGCCGGTGACCTCGTGCTCTCGGCGGCGAGCCACGAGGTCACCCTCCGCGGCGTTCCGATCAAGCTGCGACCTCGCGAGTTCGCGTTGCTCGAGTTCTTCATGCGCAACCCCAGCCAGGTGTTCAGCCGCGACGTGATCCTCGAGAAGGTGTGGGGCCTGTCGTACCCGGGTGAGACGCGCACCGTCGATGTCCACGTGCGCTGGCTGCGGGAGAAGATCGAGGACGACCCGTCCGATCCTCGCCACATCCAGACGGTGCGGTCGGTCGGGTACAAGTTCCAGCCATGACCGGCAGCCGCCTCGCGGGCTGGTTCTTCTTCGCCGTCGGGATCGCGGCCGTCATCGCGGTGTTCCCGCCGGCGCTGGCCGCGGCGGTCGTGGCGATCGCCGTGTTCATCGGCGGGATGCTCGTGCGGGAGCCGCGCCCACCGCGCGCCGAGGAGCCCGCGCCGCCGCCCCCGACCGCGACGCCCCCCGCTGAACCCGAGCAGATCACCGCGCTGCTCGACCTCTTCACCGAGGGCATCCTGCTGCTCGACGCCGAGAACACGGTCATCGCTGCGAACGCTGCGGCAGCGCAGGTGCTGGGTCGACCGCGTGACACGATGATCGGCGTGTCGCTGATCCGCGCCGCGCGCGACCACGTGTTTCTCGAGGTGCTGCGCGAGTCGGCCGCGGAGCCGCGCGAGATCGAGCTCGGCGAGGGGCGCGTGATCTTCGCCACCGCGACGCCGGTGTCCTCGGGACGTATCCGCACGGTGCTGACGCTGCAGGACCTCACCGCGCTCCGTCGCGCCGAGCGCGCCCGCCAGGACCTCATCGCGAACGTGTCGCACGAGCTGAGGACGCCCATCGCCGCTGCGCTCGCGCTTTCCGAGACGCTCGAGTCGGGCGTGGACGAGCCGGAGCAGCGCGACCGCTTCGCGCGCCAGCTCACCTCGGAGATTGAACGCCTCGGTCGCATCGTGGACCGCCTGCTGCGCCTCTCCCGCATCGAGTCACGCATGGAGGAGTTCCGCTTCGAGGCCGTGAATGTCGCGAACCTCCTCGACGAGGCGGAGCGACGCATCTCACCCGTGGCGGAGCGCCGGGGCGTCAGCATCCGGCGCGAGATCGCCGACGGCACGCCCACGGTCCGCGCCGACCGCGAGCGCGTCCTCGAGGTGCTCTCGAACCTCATCGACAACGCGCTTCGCCACTCGCCCGAGGGCGGCGAGGTGGTGCTGCGCGCCAGGCCGGTCGAGGTGGGCGTACGCATCGACGTGCGTGACCAGGGGCCGGGCATCCTGCCGCAGGACCGGCTGCGCATCTTCGAGCGCTTCTACACCGGCGACCGCTCGCGCGGTGACGGCCTGGGCACCGGCCTCGGACTCGCGATCGCGCGGCACATCATCTCCAGGCACGGGGGCGAGATCTGGGTGGACGACGCGTTTCCGGGCGCAACGCTCTCGTTCACGCTGCCGGCCGGCGAGGTCGCCGAGGCGACCCCGCAGGCGGGTGCTCCGACCTCTGCGGAGTCGACCGAGTCGACGGCGGCGCGCTGAGGCAGGCCTAGGGGAGCGAGTCGGAGTCCGCGTACTCGCGCTGGCCGGTGACCATGAAGATCAGCGACTCGCTGACGTTCGTCGCGCGGTCGCCCACGCGCTCGAGGTTGTGGGCCACCCAGAGCATGTACGTCTGCTCTTCCGCGCGGGACGGGTCTTCGATCATCGCCCGGAAGGCGTCGGAGTAGACGCGCTCCTGGAGCCGGTCCAGGTCGTCGTCCGCGCCGAGGACGTGGCGGGCACGCTCGGCGTCGTCGTCCTGCAGCGCGCGCAGCGCGTCGTCGAGCATCGCCAGCGCCTTGTCCGCCATCGATGGCAGGAAGCCGAGGCGACGCGGCGGCTCCGCGGTGCCCATCAGGTTGTTGATCTCCGCGATGCCGCGGGCGTGGTCTCCGATGCGCGCGAGGTCCGCGAGCATCTCCAGGAACCCCACCAATCGCCGGCAGTCGCTCGCGACCGGCTGCTGCTCGGCGACCGCGACGATCGTGCGCTCCTCGATGCCCCAGCGTCGACGGGCGACGTCGCTGAGCCGCGCGATGAGGTCGCGCGAGCGCCGCATGTCCGCCTGCCGCAGCGCGGCCACGCTCTCGTCCACGGCTTCGCGGACCTCGATCCCGAGGGCGATCACGGAGTCGCGGAGTGCATCGAGGTCGTTCTGGAAGGCGTCGCGGGCCATGGCGGCATCGTACGGCGGAGGTCCGTCCGGCCATTTAAACGAGCATTAACCGCGCAGCGTGAGCATCGGCCGTGGACAGAGGGAATCGAGTGCCGTCCGCCGGGAGGTCCGGTGGGGCGGTGCCAAGGCAGAAGGAGCCTGAATGGTATTCAAGCGTTTCCTGGGCAAGCGCACGCTGCTCCTGGCCCTGATGGTGGGCCTGATGGGCGCGTTGCTTGTCGCGTGTGGCAGTGACGAGGAGTCGGACTCCGGCGACGGCGAGGCGACGACCCCGACCGCGACCGAGGCGTCCGGCGGCGGCGAAGCGACCGCGAGCGCGACCGAGGCGATGCAGGAGCTCTCCGGCTCCCTGAACATCGAGGGTTCGTCGACGGTGGCGCCGTACACGCGTCTCGCGATCGAGGCCTTCGAGGCCGCTCACCCGGACGTGACCGTCACGACTGGTGAGATCGGCTCCGGCGGCGGCATCACGGCCTTCATCAACAAGGAAGTGCCGATCGCTGCTGCCTCCCGCCAGATCAAGCAGGAGGAGATCGACCAGGCCAAGGCCGCCGGCCTCGACCCGTTCGAGACCACGATCTTCCGTGACGCGCTGGCGATCGTCGTGCACCCGTCGAACACCGCCGTCGAGAGCCTGACCTTCGAGCAGGTCGCCAAGATCTTCGCCGGCGAGATCACGAACTGGTCCGAGGTGGGTGGCAACGACGCGGACATCGTCCTGTACACCCGCAACGAGGAGTCCGGCACCTTCGCGTACCTCGAAGAGGACGTGATCCAGAAGGCGCTCGGCAAGGAGGCGGAGTACTCCGCCGACATCAACAAGCAGGCGAACGCCCCGGCCGGCCTGACCGCCGTCGCCGGTGACCCCAACGGCATCTTCTACGCCGGCCTCGGCAACCTGTCGGACATCCCGGCCGGCGCCGTCCGCGTGATCCCGATCGCGAAGGACGACTCGTCCGAGGCGTTCGAGCCGTCCGAGGCGACCGTTGCGTCGGGTGACTACCCGATCGCTCGCGGCCTCTTCTACTACACCGACGGTGACCCGGCGCAGTCGTCGGACCCGCTGGTGAAGGCCTACATCGAGTTCGTCCTGAGCCCCGAGGGCCAGGCGATCGGTGAGGAGATCGGCTTCCTCCCCGTCAACTAGACGGGTGGGAGTTCGGTAGCGAACAACAGGAGAGGGGTGGGCGCACGCGCTCACCCCTCCCCCTGTCCCGAGGTCGGCCGTCGCCGACGACCTCCCTCGGGACAGCTCTCCTTCGGGACAGCGATGCGCAGCGGAGGTACACGTGGCGGCAGCCCAACCAGCGACCGACGAAGTCGCACGGAGATCACTCTCCGAATCTGTGCGGAGGCGGCGATCCGGCGCCGCCTGGGAGGGCGTCGTCGAGGCGACGATCTACGCCACCGGCCTCTTCACGATCGTCCTGCTCGTCGGGATCCTCTTCCTCCTCGGCCAGCAGGGTCTCCGTCTCTTCTTCGAGATGGACTACCCGATCGGCAAGTTCTTCACGTTCGGGAACGCGATCACCGATAACACCACGGACATCGAGAAGTTCCGGTTCGGGATCCTCGCGCCGCTCATCGCGACCATGTGGGTCACGCTGGTGACGCTCATCATCGCGGTGCCGCTCGGACTCGCGACGGCGGTGTACATCTCCGAGCTGGCACCGCCCCGCGTGCGATTGCTCATCAAGTCGGCGGCGGAGCTGCTGGCGGGCGTGCCGACGGTCCTCTTCGGCTTCGTCGGCCTGTTCCTGCTGGTGCCCTTCGTGCGTGACCAGTTCGGCTGGGGCGCGGGTGGCATGTCCGGCATGACGGCCGGCATCGTCGTCGCCTTCATCGCGGTGCCGCTGATCATCTCGATCGCGGACGACGCGCTGCAGGCGGTGCCGTTGGACTTCAAGGAGAACGCCTACGCGCTGGGCTGCAACAAGCTCCAGGCGATCTGGTTCGTCATCATTCCGGCCGCGATCTCGGGCATCACGGCTGCGGTCATGCTCGGCATGGCGCGCGCCATCGGCGAGACGATGACGGTCCTGATCCTCGCGGGCGGTAACTCGTCCATTCCAGAGGCGCCGACAGAATCGATGCGCACGATGACCGCGACGATCGCCTCCGGCTTCGGGAACGCCTCGGCGTACTCGCTGCTGCGCCCGGCGCTGTTCATGACGGGCGCCGTCCTGTTCCTCATCACGCTGTTCACCACGGTCCTCGCGGACCTCGTGCTGGACAAGCAGCGGAAGAAGTTCGCCCGATGAGCGCGCTCCCCGGCACGTCGTCCAGCTGGCTGCGCACCCCGCCCGAGGGCAAGCGCAAGAACTTCTACCAGAACGTCGTCTTCGGCCTCACGATCCTCGCCACCATCGTCGTGCTCACGCCGATCGTGATCGTCGCCGGGTATGTCGTCCGCGAGGGGCTGTCCGCGATCACGCTCGAGTTCCTCACCGAGGGGCCGCGCCGGGACGGTGCGGAGGGCGGCATCTGGCCGGTCATCGTCCTCACTGGCTACACGCTCATCCTCGTGGTCGTGATGGCGGTGCCGTTCGGCGTCGGCTCCGCGGTGTTCCTCTCGGAGTACGCGCGGCCGGGACGTCTGCTGCGGCTCATCAACCTCACGATCATCAACCTCGCCGGCGTGCCCTCGATCGTCTACGGGCTCTTTGGCGCGGCGTTCTTCCTCGACATCCTCGGTGGCGAGAAGTCGCTGTGGGTGGTGTCCGCCACGCTCGCGCTGCAGGCGCTGGCGATCATCATCACCAGCGCGCGCGAGTCGCTGCTCTCGGTGACGCGAGGCATCCGCGAAGGCTCGCTCGCCCTCGGCGTGTCGAAGCTGCGCACGACGTTCTTCATCACGCTGCCGCAGGCGCTGCCCGGCATCATTACCGGGGTGCTGCTCGCGATCAGCCGCGCGGCGGGTGAGACCGCTCCGGTCATCGTCGTGGGCGCCATCCTCGCGAAGAACGTCAGTCTGAACCCGTCCGCTGTGATCAACGAGCGCGCGCAGGTGCTCTCGTTCGAGCTGTACGGACGCATCACCGAGGGCATCGGCTACCCGGAGGAGCGAAAGTGGGGCATCGCCCTCGTACTCCTCACCGTTGTCCTTATCTTCAACCTGTCAGCGCTATTCCTCCGCTGGAGGATCTCGCAGCTCGGCTCCGTCAGGAGGAACTAACGATGACCAACGAGACCACCACGACGACCGAGACGGGCGCCGAGACCAACCTTTCCACCGGGCGGATGGCCGGCGGGGGCGTGGACGTCAAGGCGACCGTCGCCGCGGCTGCCGCTGCTTCGCCCAAGAAGACCAGCACCGACCAGGTCGCGCTCAGCCTGAACAACGTCGGCGTCTGGTACGGCCAGCACGAGGCCGTCCAGGGCGTGTCCTTCGACATCTACCAGCGCGCGACGACGGCCCTCATCGGCCCGTCGGGCTGCGGCAAGAGCACGCTCCTGCGCTGCTTCAACCGCATGAACGACCTGATCCCCGGCACGCGCGTGACCGGCACGATCAGCGTCGAGGGCGTCGACATCATGGGGAAGGACGTGGACGCGGTTCAGCTTCGCCGCCACGTCGGCATGGTGTTCCAGAAGCCGAACCCGTTCCCCATGTCCATCAAGGAGAACATCGCCTTCGGCCCGAAGCGCCTCGGCCTCGCCAAGTCGAAGTCGCAGATGGACGACCTCATCGAGGAGTCGCTCCGCGACGCCGCGCTGTGGGACGAGGTGAAGGACAAGCTGGACGAGCCGGGGACATCGCTCTCCGGCGGTCAGCAGCAGCGACTCTGCATCGCGCGGGTGCTGGCGGTGAAGCCGGACATCATCCTGATGGACGAGCCGTGTTCCGCCCTCGACCCGATCGCGACGCTGAAGATCGAGGACCTGATGCGGACGCTCGCGAAGGACTACACGATCGTCGTCGTGACCCACAACATGCAGCAGGCGGCGCGTGTCTCCGACTGGACGGCGTTCCTGCTCGCGGGCGAGGAGCGCACGGGACGGCTCATCGAGTACAGCCCCACCGAGCAGCTCTTCACCACCCCGCGCGACAAGCGCACCGAGGACTACATCACCGGCCGCTTCGGCTAGCCGCCTGCGATCGGGAGCCGCCTGCCGGCGGCCAGCAGATATGGATGACCGCGCATCTTGACCCCGCCCTTGGGGTCAAGTGCGCGGTTCATTACAATACGTAGTCATTCTCGCCGTCCGGGGGGCAGAACCAGGGGCCGGTATGCCACGTGAGGCGTTCCAGAAGCAGCTTTCCCACCTGCAGGACCTCGTCCTGGAGATGGGTTCGATGGTCGACCGTGCGGTCGACCGCTCGATGACGGCGCTCCTCGACCGCGACCCGTCGATCGCTCGCACGGTCGTCGACAACGACAAGGCCGTGAACGCGAAGAACTTCGAGTGCCAGAACGAGGTGATCTCGCTGATCACCCAGCAGGCCCCGATGGCCCGCGACCTGCGCCTCGTCGTCTCCGTGGCGGCGATCATGACCGACCTCGAGCGGATGGGTGACCACGCCGAGGGCATCGCCCGCATCGTGATCATGATGCAGGACGAGCCGCTGGTGAAGCCGCTGATCGACATCCCGATCATGGCCGGCCACGCCCGCGAGATGCTCCGCGAGTCGATCCAGGCGTTCGTCGACCAGGACGTCGAGGCCGCCTACGCCGTCGGCAAGCGTGACGACGAGGTCGACTCGCTCTACGACCGCATCTACCACGACCTCATCCAGATCATGATCGGTGACCCCTCGACCATCGAGCCGTCGACGCATCTGCTCTGGGTGGCGCACAACCTCGAGCGCATCGGCGACCGCGCGACGAACATCGCCGAGCGCACCGTCTACTCCGCGACCGGCAACCTGCCGCAGATGGACGTGTCCTCCTACTAACCGCCGCCCCGAGGCCGGCAAGGTCGCCACGTCGTCAGCCACGCGGACGTGGCCGTTCGGTATCCTCTGCTCACGCTCCCGCGGGTCGGGAATCCACCATGTCCAATGCGAGCATGTCCAACACGAGCCCGCCGTCCTCGAGTCCGAGGCGACCGAGGTACACGCGTCGCCGGTTCCTCGGCGCGGCCGGTGGCGGCATCGCCGCGGCTGCGGGCGCGTTCCTCGTGGGCTGCGTCGATGACGAACCGTCCTCCGAGGTGAACGCGCGCGCCGAGAGCGCGGCGCCGACCTCCGTCGCCACCGAGGCGAGCACGGCGACCGCGACCCCCGCGCCCTCGACGCCGACGCCGATCCCCACGCCGCCCCCGCGCCCCCGTGGTCGCGAGGATGTCGTCCTGATGGCCGGCACGGACTGGGAGGCGACGGGCACCATCCACCACTCCGGGGTGGACGGGCCGCGCGTGATGGTCCTCGGGGGCGTGCACGGCAACGAGCCCGGCGGCTGGATCGGCGCGGAGTCCGTCGCGGAGTGGGAGGTCCAGCGCGGCGCGCTCATCGTTCTCCCGCGCATCAACTGGCGCTCCGCCGCCGCGTTCGAGCGCACGCTCGACGGCTTCGGCGACCTCAACCGCCTCTACCCGGGGCACCCGGAGGGCCTGCCGATGGCGCGCATGGCCGCCGAGATCACCTCGCTGGTCGAGTTCTGGCGCCCCGCGTGGCTCTGGGACATGCACGAGTCCTGGGGCTTCTTCAACGAGCGGGGTGAGAACAGCGGCACGGCGTTCATCGGCCAGACCGTGACGACGGCCGACACGGCCGCGCAGCCCGTCATCGAGGAGCTCGTCGCCCGGACGAACGCGCAGATCACGGAGCGCGAGGCGTTCCTCACGCGCTTCCGCGCCGGCGGGCGCTTCGGCCCTGCGAACGGCGATCCGCTCCCGAGCCGCACCCCCACGCCGGAGGAGGAGGCGATGCGCACCCTCCCGGACGGTACGCGGGGCTCCTCGTCGCTCAGCATGGGCCGCTTCGTCGAGGGTGTGAGTCCCGTGCTGGTCGAGATGGGCCAGATGAACCAGCCCGAGGCGCGACGCGCCGAGCTGCACCAGCTGCTACTGCGGGAGCTCCTCGGGCACCTCGAGATGGTCTAAGGCAGGCCGTTCACTCCACGGGTGACATCGGCATTGGGGCGAAATCGAGGGGGCACGGGCGCGTGTTACCGTGCCAGTCCTCGGTTGGCCCGACGATCGGGCTCGTGGAAGGGGCTCCTGATGAAGTTCGCGGCGTGGCTCAACCTCTCGGCTCCGTGGGCCGCCGTCCTCGACCAGGCGAAGCACGTCGAGGCCACCGGCTGGGACGGTATCTACGTCGCCGACCACTTCATGCCGAATGCCGCCGACAACAGCGGTCCCACCCAGGAATGCTGGACCTCGATGGCCGCGATCGCCGCGTCGACGTCGCGCGTGCGGATCGGGTCGCTCGTCACCGGGAACACGTACCGGCACCCGGCCGTCCTCGCGAAGATGGCGGCGCAGGTCGACATCATCTCGAACGGTCGCCTCGTCCTCGGCCTTGGCGCCGGGTGGCAGGAGAACGAGCACGAGGCCTACGGCATCGACTTCCACACGCTCGGCGGCCGGATGCGCCGGCTCGAGGAGAGCGCGCAGATCATCAAGTCGCTCTTCCAGAACGACCGCACCGACTTCCACGGGCGCGCCTACACGATCACGGACGCGCCGCTGGCGCCGAAGCCCGTCCAGGCCGGGGGGCCGCCGCTCCTCATCGGCGGAGGCGGCGAGCAGCGCACGCTGAGGATCGCCGCGCAGTACGCGAACGAGTGGAACGTCTGGGGCTCGCCCGAGACGCTCGCCCGGAAGGGCGAGGTGCTCGCCCGCCACTGCGAGGACATCGGACGCGACCCGGCCGAGATCCGTCACAGCTGCCAGGCGATGCTCACCATCTCGGATGACCCGAAGGTGGTCGAGGCGGCACGACAGCCCGGCCGCCCGGTCGTTGCCGGGAACGCCGCGGAGATCGTGGACATCCTCGGTAGCTACGCCGAGGCGGGCGTGGACGAGTTCATCGTGCCGAACTTCAACTTCGGCAAGGCGTCCAAGGACACGTACGACCGCCTGATGTCCGACGTGATTCCGCAGCTCCGCTAGGCGCATCCTCGCGACCCACCGTCCTCAGTCCCCGGGAGTCATCGTGACGACCTCCGACCGCTACACCCACGGCCACCACGCCTCCGTCGTCGGACAGCACGCTCGGCGCACCGCCGAGCGTGACGCTGCGTACCTGCTCCCCCGGCTCCAGCCGGGCATGCGCCTCCTCGACGTGGGCTGCGGGCCCGGCACCATCACGACCGGCCTCGCGCGCGCCGTGGCGCCGGGCGAGACGGTCGGCATCGAGGTGGTCCCGGACGTGCTGGTACAGGCGCGCGAGCACGCCGCCTCCGAGGGCGTCACGACCGTCCGGTTCGAGGAGGCGAGCGTCTACGACCTGCCGTACGAGGACGCCTCGTTCGACGTGGCGCACGCCCACCAGGTGCTCCAGCACCTCACGCGCCAGGAGGACGCCGCCCGCGAGGTGCTGCGCGTCCTGAAGCCCGGCGGCCTGTTCGCCGTCCGCGACGCGGACTACGCGACGATGATCGCGTGGCCGCGCTCGCCGCAACTCGACCGCTGGCTCGAGGTCTATCACCAGGTGGCGACGAAGAACGGCGCGGATGCCGATGCCGGCCGACGCCTCGGGGCGTGGCTGCGCGCGGCGGGCTTCGTCGACATCGCCACCACCGGCACCGCGGTGATCTTCGCGACGCCCGAGGAGACCCAGAACTGGGGCTACTCGTGGGCGGAACGCACCGTCCAGTCGAGCTTCGGGAAGCAGGCCGTCGAGTACGGCTTCGCCTCGGCGCAGGAACTCGAGGAAATCGCCGCGGCGTGGCGCGCCTGGGCGGACGACCCGGACGCCTTCTTCACCTACACGAACGTCGAGGTGATCGGCGTGAAGCCGGCCTAGCGCCCGTCCTCGGAGGGCCCGCCTTCGGGCGCGGCGCAGAAGCGGCGCACGACCTCGAACATCACCTCGAGCCCGAGGTTGAAGTTCTCGACGGTCAGGAACTCGTCGTTGGCGTGGAAGCCGTCGCGCTCCGCCTGGCTCAGCAGGCAGGGGATGAACCCGTAGGACGGGATCCCCAGCGGACGCAGGAAGCGGTTGTCCGTCCCGACGATCGCCGTCGAGGG
Organism: Dehalococcoidia bacterium; assembly: GCA_020634075.1. Lineage (GTDB taxonomy): Bacteria > Chloroflexota > Dehalococcoidia > UBA2979 > UBA2979 > W-Chloroflexi-9. The sequence goes on from JACKCJ010000015.1 coordinate 18,528, forward strand.
CACCACCACGGCGTCCTCGAACGCGTCGCGAAGCACGCCCTCGATGAGCGCCGCCATCTCCGTCCCCCACGGTGACACAGCGGGGTCCGGTTCGTGGTCGTAGATGAAGCTCACCTCGACGCGGTCGTCGTCGATCCGCTCGACGACCTGGCGACGCCACTCCTCCGGGCTCGTCCCGGCGAGGAGGCGGCAGTCCACCTCGGCCTCCGCGACGGCGGGGATGACGTTGTTCTTCACACCGGCCCGCACCATCGTCGCGTTGATGGTGTTCGTGAACGCGGCCTCGGTGTCCGGGCTCTGCTTCACGTCCGCCTCGATCGCCGCGATGTCGGTCGCGTCCCGCACGAGTCCGCCGGCCTCGAGGCGTTCGAGGTAGGCGCGCGTCGCCGGCGTGAGCTCGACGTGGCGGTCCCACGTCGTGAGCCGGTCCAGGGCCCGGATGAGCGGGACGAGCGGGTTGCCGGGGGCGGGCTTGCTGCCGTGCCCGGGCGTACCGACCACGCGCAGCCGCAGGGGCGACATCGCCTTCTCGGAGACCGCGATCTCGAAGAGATGTGCTGGCCGGCCGCCGAAGTCGGCCATGCCGCTCGATCCCTCGTTGAGTGAGCACTCCACGTCGAACAGCTCCGGCCGATGCTCGACGAGCCACGCCATCCCCTGGCTGCTCCCGGCTTCCTCGTCCGGCGCGGCGAGGAAGACCACGTCGCGGGCCAGCGGGACGCCGAGGCGCTTGAGGAGCAGCACGGCGAAGAGGTGCATCACCCCCACGCTCTTCATGTCGATGGCGCCGCGCCCGTAGATGCGTCCGTCGCGGACCTCGCCGCCGAACGGGTCGACGCTCCAGAACTCGCGCTGCACCGGGACCACGTCGAGGTGGTTCGAGAGCATCAGCGCGCGTGCGGCTCCGCTCCCCGGCAGGCGACCGACGACGGCGACACGCTCCGGGGCGATCTCGATGTACTCGACCGGGACGCCCTCGGCCTCGAGGAGGCGGCCGATGAACCGCGCCGCGGGTTCCTCGCGGCCGGGTGGGTTCGAGGTGTCGATGCGCAGGTAGTCGCGGAGCACCTCGAGGGCCTCCGCTCGCACGGACGGCCAGTCGACGCGCGGCGTCGCGGACGGGGTCGGCTGGTCTGCTGGCATCTGCGCGACATCATAGGATGCCGGGAGAGCCGGGAGGTTTCCGTGCCAGATCGTTCAGCAGCCGAGCGCGCGACCGTCGAGGTCATCCGCAGCCCCCAGCAGATGCAGGAAGCGCTCGGCATCCGCTTCAGTGTCTTCGTCGAGGAGCAGCAGGTGCCCATCGAGGAGGAAGTCGACGCGTTCGACGACCGCCCCGGCGAGCGTGACGACGTAGTGCAGGTGCTCGTGCGCCTCGATGGCTCCCCCGCCGCCACGGCGCGGCTCCTCCTCGCCCACGAGGGCGACGGCTACCCGCACATCGGCCGCGTCGCCGTCCTCGCGGCGCACCGCGGCACCGGCCTCGGGCGCGTGGTGATGGAGGCCCTCCACGCGGAGGCCCGACGACGCGGCGAGCGAGGCATCACGCTCTCGGCGCAGCTCCACGCGCTCCCGTTCTACGAACGCCTGGGGTACGTCGCGCACGGGCCGGTCTACCTCGACGCCGGCATCGAGCATCGTGAGATGGACCTCGTGTTCGACGACTGATCGCCGATCGATGCGATCGGTTCACTTCTCCTCGACCAGCCCGATAGACGCTCTCTTCAGGACAGCGCAAATCGGGTTGGCCAGAGGCGAAGTGAATGACGTTCATCTCCGGGCAGATCGTGGCGTTGATGACGTTCATCATCGCGCTCTTCGTTCCGGTGAATCACGTCGCGAACGTGACATCGGACAATGGCGGCGCTTCGATCGCGGCTACCGGCTGCGTTGATGGGCTGCCATCCCTCTGGTTGACCGACGCCGCCGGCGCGACGGCAGTCATCCACGAGGCGATCCACGCCGCTGACTGCGCCCGCGACGGACGACTCGACGGCCTCGAGGAGTACCCGCGCCCGCGGACCTGGGCAGAAGCGCGTGCGCTCTGGCCGGACGCCACGCCGTACTGCTGGACGGGCCAGCGCCAGACCTCGACGGATCCGAGCAAGTGGACGATCCACCCGTTCGCGCGCGCCGAGTGGTCCGCCTGCTACGGGGCGTACCTCGCAATGAGTCACGCCGTCGCTGCGCGGTAGGCGCGGCCGGTTCCATCAGCGGCGGTGCACGACGTAGTTCCGGCCGGACTTCGTCACGCGGCAGAAGCCAGTCTCCGTGAGCAGCGGGATGAGGTAACTGAGGATCTGCGGGGACTGTCCGAGCTCGGTGCGAACCGACTCCCCAAGTGAGTCGCGTACCAAGGGCTGGCGATTCGCCCCCATGAGGACCGGACTCCGCCGCTCGATCTCGGCCATGACGAAGCCGATGGTCGCAGCGCGAATGCGCGTGGCATGGCCGCTCGCGTGCGTGACGGTCAGGCCCTCGGCCAGCGAGCCCGAATAGTCGAATGCCTTGCCGGTGACTGTACGGCTCGTGGGCATGGCTCTCCCCGTAGGAACAGGTGGCGCCCTCGGGAAGATTCGAACTTCCGACCGGCGGATTAGAAGGCCGCTGCTCTGTCCACTGAGCTACGAGGGCGTACCCCGAGTGTATGCCGCGGGCGGGCGGCCGCGCCCGCTCGCGCCGGCTTCGATCTGGCATCGCGCCGGCTTCGCGATTGCCCGAGGCGCCGCTCCGCGACGGCCTTACGCGCGGGGACTGACCGTGGTTGTCAGACTCGGTCTTTCTGCTGTCGGGAAATAACCAGTCAAAGAGTTGACAATTGATCCGGTTCGTGGCGATAACTCTTTCGTTCTGTGATCGCCACGAAAGTCCGATGTGTTTCGATCCCTTCCTCGCCCCGATTCGATCCGAGTTCAATTACTCGTCCTGATCATGTTGGTCGGGCTGCCGGTTGCCGGACTTGCGATCTACGCGGGGCTTGAGCGACGCGCGCAGGACGAAGACCAGGCCGAGGCGAGCGCGCTGCACCTCGCGGAGTCGTACGAGCGGTACGTCTCGGCGCGGATCGACGCGGCCGGCCACCTGCTCCGCCCGGTCGCGCTGATCGTCGCGCCGTACGTCTCGAACGACACGCGGATCGATTCGCTGGCGGCGTGCCGGGCGCGGCTCGAACCGTTCGTCACGCAGTCGTACGTGCGCGCGATCGCCATCGTGGGGCTGGATGGCGCGCTCATCTGCGGGAGTCGCGGCATCCAGGGCGACGCCCTCATCGAGCGTTCCGCCTTCCTCGAGCAGGCGCTCGCGTCGTCGGGGTCCATCGCGGGGCCCCTCGTGACGGGCGCCCTGCCGGACGAGCCGGTGCTGCCGGTCTACTTCGCCGTGCGCGACGCGATGGCCCGTCCGATCGGCGTGGTTGTCGCACTCCTCGATCTGGATGAGCTCACGCCGCCAGACATCATCCAGGCACTTCCGGACCAGACCTTCGTCACCGTCACCGACCGCCTGGGCCAGGTCATCGCCCGGTACCCGGAGACCTCGAACGTCACGCTCGGCCAGGACGCCACGGGCGGCACGACGTACGAGAAGGCCCGGCGCTCCGGCGCTGGGGTCGTCGGCGCGTCGAGCGCGGACGGTGTGCCTTCGTACATCGGCTACACCTCGATCGACGCGATGGGGGACGGGGCCTTCATCTTCGTGGGACTCAATCGCGACGTGGCGATCGGAGCCGCGCAGGCGGGGCTCTGGCAGCAGGGGGCGATGTTTCTGTTCTTCACGGGGATCGCGGTCGCGATCACCTGGTTCGGGAGCCAGTGGCTGATCGTCGGGCCACTCACGCGGGTGAAGGAGACCGCCGAGCGCATGACCGTGGGCGAGCTCTCGGCGCGCGTCGGGCCGAGGTACCCACCGGGCGAGATCGGCGACCTCGGGACGGCGTTCGACCGGATGGCGTCCTCGCTCGGACAGCAGCGCGCGGAGATCGTCGAGCTGAACGAATCGCTCGAGCAGCGCGTGCGCGAGCGGACGGCCGCCCTGCAGGACGCGAACCGCGAGCTGGAGGCGTTCTCGTACTCCGTGTCGCATGACCTGAGGGCGCCCCTCCGCGCGATCCACGGCTTCGCCGAGCTCCTCTCCGAGGAACTCGACGGGACGCAGAGCGATGCGGCGCGGATGTACCTGAAGCGTCTGCTGACCGGCACCGACCGGATGGGTGAGTTGATCGACGACCTGCTGAACTTCGCCCGGGTTGGGCGTCAGCAGCTCGACCCGCAGCCGTTCGACCTCGACACGCTCGTGCGCGAGACGATCGATGAGCTGCTGCCGCAGTACGGCCACCCGGGGATCGAGTGGCAGGTCGGCTTCCTCGGCGAAGTCGTCGCCGACCGCGCGCTCCTCCGCCGCGTGATTGAGAACCTCCTGGGGAACGCGATCAAGTTCAGCCGCAACGAACCGGTCCCGCGCATCGAGATTGGACGCCGCGACGTCGACGGCCTCCCGACGTACTTCGTGCGCGACAACGGCGTCGGCTTCGACATGAGCGATGCCTCGAGGCTCTTCGACATGTTCCAGCGGCTCCACAGCCAGGACGAGTTCGAGGGGACCGGCGTGGGCCTCGCCACCGTGGAGCGGATCATCACGCGACACGGCGGACGGATCTGGGCAGATGCCGCTTCCGGCGAGGGCGCCACGTTCACGTTCACGCTCGGGGAGGCTGACCGCCGGCGACGGTTCAATGACCCGGACGTGCCGGCCATGCCCGCCAACTGACCCTCATGCCGCGATATGCTTACGCGAGGTACGAACCCGTTGCGCTGGGCGGTGCAGGGTGGGCGGCATTAGTCGGTTGCTGGGGCGGTTCCGCCGCGAGCAAGAGCCGTTCGATGGCGGCGAGTTGGCTCGCCGTGTCGATCGCGTCGCGCCCTGGCTCTTCATTGGCCCCAACCTGCTCATCGACCAGTACGCCGACCTCCGCAAGCGGGGCGTGACGCACATCGTCGACCTGAGGCAGGAGGGGTCGGACGACCCCGACGCCCTTGAGTCGCTCGGATTCCGCTGGCGCCGCATCCCGATCCTCGACCGCCACGCGCCGACCGACGAGCAACTCGCGGAGCTGATCGCGTGGCTCGACCGCGACGCAGACCCGAACGTGGACCAGGCGCTCTATGTGCACTGCCATGCCGGGCTCGGCCGCACGCCGACGGTGGCGATGGCGCTGCTCATGCAGCACGACCTCCGGCTCCCGGAAGCGCACCGCATGGTCTTCGCCGTCCGCCCGGAGTCCGCGCCCACGACGCGTCAGCTGGAGTGGCTGGAGCAGCTCGACGCCAGTCTCGCCGCGAAACGCGAACGCTAGCTCAGCGCGCTCCCGGTCCGATGACGGGCGCGGCGCCGCGCACATCGACGATCGTGACGTCCGGCCGCACCCCCAGCACCACCTGCGCGTACCAGAGCCCGAAGGTGTCCGCGTCGTCGGAGGTCTCGATGAGTGCGCCGTCCGGGGCCGCTTCGAGACGGGCCACCGCGATGTCGCGGAGGGTGGTGTCGCCGCGTCGTGACACGTCGTCGCCAACGATGACGCCCCACACCCCGACGAGGCCCCACAGGCCGACTGCCGCGGCGAGGACGACCTGCCGCGTCCGCAGCCGTCGTCGGAGCCAGTCCCACGCCTCTTCCGCGCCGTAGGCGGCCGCCATCGCGGCGATGAAGATCACCGGCGCGAGGTAGTCCTGTCGTCCCGTCGCGCGGTACGCGGATACGAAACCGATGAGCAGCACGCACGTCGCGACGAGCGCCACGGCGAGGCGCGGACGCGCATCGGACAACGCCAGGGCGCCGATCGCGACCAGCAGCCAGGCCGGCGGTGGGAGCTGTCGGAGCAGCCGTCGCAGTGTCTCCGGCAACGACTGCGGCGCCGTTCCGAGGTCGACCGCGCCCTGGTAAGCGCTGCCGGAGAGGTGCTCCCAGATTCCGCGCAGCGAATCGGTCTGGCCCCACGCAATCTCCGCATCGGCCCGCAGCCACAGGTAGGCGACCGTCAGCACGCCGGGAAGGAGGAACAGCGCGAGCGCGGGCAGTCGGTCGCGCCGCGGCGGAAGCCGGCGACTCGCCGCGACCGCGGCAAGCGGCACGAGCGCCAGCCCCGTCGGGTGGTTCCACGCGAGCAGGCCGAGCACCAGCGCGAACGCCGGCCAGCGCTTCCCCTCGGCGGCCGCTGGCGCGAGCCATAGCGCGACGGCGGTCAGCAGGGCCTGGAGTGCGAGCACCTCGGTAACGAGCCCCTGGGCCCAGGTGATCGGTGCGAGTCCGGCGAGGAGTCCGGCGAAGGCGCCGGCCCACCCCGGTGTCTCGGGACGCCATCGAACCGTGGCCGCTGCCAGCACGCCACCGGCGGCGGCCATGCAGATCGCGGACAGGAGGTTCGTCCGCGCGGCCGGCTCGTCGAGGAAGGTGAACACCTTGAGGGCCGCCCAGGCGAGCGGCAGCCAGAGCGCGGAACCGGGTGGGTGGGCGATGCCGCCGACGCTCGCGACGGTCACCAATTCGGCGCTGTCGAGGTTGTCGTGGAGCTCGGAGATGGAGGGGGCGAGCGTCCACAGGTAGAGCGCGAACAGCACGGCGGAGGTGAGGACGGGGCCTCCGATGGACGGCCACGCGCTCCGCACCTGGAAGCGAGAAGAGCGCGCGGCGACAGAGGAGCGGCTCACGTCGGCGAGCGTACACTCAGCTCATGTGCGGGCGCTTCTCCCTGACCCCCGAGAACGTCGAGTTCGTGGCGGCCCAGCTCGGGATCTCGCCGAACGACGTGTTCGAAGAGCACTACATCCCGCGCTGGAACATCGCGCCGATGCAGGAGCACTGGGTGGTGACCTCGGAGCGCGAGGAGCGCGTCCCGCACCACGCCACGTGGGGCCTCGTGAACTGGTGGGAGAAGGAACGCCGGGCGGGCGCGAAGCACATCAACGTCCGCGCAGAGAGCATCGACAGCACGCGCGTCTCGCGGGAGGCCTTCCAGACGGGCCGCTGCGTCATCCCTGCCGACGGGTTCTTCGAGTGGACCGGCGATGCGAAGTCCCGGCGTCCGTTCTGGTTCCACCGCCCGGACGACGGCGTGTTCGCCTTCGCCGGCCTCCAGGTCAGCAGCCGCATCTCCGGCGAAGCCGCCCCGATGCGCACCTTCACGATCGTGACGACCTCGGCGAACCCGCTCGTCGCGAACATCCACGACCGGATGCCGGTCATCCTCCCGGACAGCGATGCGATCGACGCCTGGCTGCACGCCGACGAACCGGTCGAGCGCTTGAAGGCGCTCCTGCGTCCCGTCGACGAGCAGTTCCTCGTCGCGCGCCCGGTCTCGCAGCGAGTGAACTCAGTGAAGTACGACGACCCCGAGTGCCTCGAAGAGGCCGAGCCCGAGACGCAGGGCTCACTGCTCTAGAGGTGTCCGCCCGCGGCTAGCCGCGGCGGGTGTAGACCTTCAGCAGCCAGGGCGTGAACTGGCGGACGCGCACCACCTCGGTGTCCGCGTGGTCGGCCATCGTGGTGATCTTCTCCTGCACGAGGCGCCCCAGCGGCTGCGAGGCGATCGCGCCGATCGTCGAGGCGGAGACGGCGTCGCCGAGGCGTTCCTGCGGCTTCTTCTCGCGCGACAGCGTCAGCGACACCATCGTCGCGAGGGCGCACACGCCGCCGGTGACCACGAGGTTCGTGCCGCACATCGGCGACACGACGAGCCCGGACTCACCGCGCTTGATGCGCGAGAGCGCCTCCTGCGCACACGACTCGAGGAGGTCCGCGTCGACCTTCCCGAGGATGAAGAAGCCGTTCCCGCTCGCCCGGCCGGCCAGCCGCTGAGGGCCGCGGCGCGCGAAGAGCACCGCGACCGTCGCGTGCTCGAGGCCGTGATTGCGCCGGACGTCCTCCAGCCAGTTCCGCACGAGGTTGAGGAGGAACATCGCGTCTCCGTCCGGTTCGCGAGTGATTCGGGGATGGATCGAGTATAGGTGTCGCCGCCGGGAGCCCTCGGAGCCCTCCAGGCGGGAGGGCGGGACTAGCGGGCGCGGCTCGTGCCCGGCGCGCCGACCTCGAAGTCCGCGACGACGCTGACGTTGATCCGCATGGTGCCGGATCCGCCGTTCGGCGAGCGCACGGTGATCGTCGCGTTCGCGGCGCTCGAGGGAAGGAGCGTCGGGTTCACCTCGATGGTGAGCGTGCCGTGCGGGCACGATCCGGTGGTGCAGGCGAGCCCGTTGCCGAGCGCGACGCCACCGGGCGGCGTCAGCGTGAGGAAGTTCGCCGACGGCTCCGCGATCCACGAGAGGACACCCGTGCCCGCGTTCGTGATCGTGACGGTCGCGCGGCCGTTCGAGGTCGGGTCGTTGAGGCGGATCGAGACGCTCTGCGTCGAGGGCTGCAGGATGGGCGCGCCGAGCAACCTCGTGCGGTAGTCGCCCGGGAGCGCGGGCGCCGTGGCGACGTGCGCCGGCTGCGGCGTCGGGATGTCCATGTTGCTGTAGGGGAAGGACCAGTTCCCGATCGCCATCGCGGAGAACACGACCGGGTTGGTCTGATCGGGGAGCGTCGCGGGGATCGCCGTCCACATCGCCGTGTTGTTTCTCGTCGCGGGACGCGCGAGGCAGCCCCACACGAGCTCCTGGTACGGATAGCGCTCCCGAGACTGGGTGCCGTCGCACTGGAACGACGGGCGTGGCCACGGTAGCGACGGGTCGAGCGGGTGGTTGCTGCGGTTCGAGCCGGGACCGGTGAAGCCGTTGTAGCCCCAGACCGCGTAGTACCAGTTCTCGATGAGGGCCGGGTCGGAGTTCGTGTCGGTGCCGACGACGGGGCGCTGCTCGGGCGCCGTGTTCCACTTCTCGGCCATGATCTGCGCCCCGCGCGCGACGTTGTACGCGTAGTGGGTCGCGATCAGCACCTGGCGGTCCGAGGGCAGGTTGTTCGCGCCGAGGGGCACCGTCATGCCCGTCGTGACCTGCGTGAGCCCGTGGCCGCAGTCGAACGACACGAGCGCCTCGCCGATCGAGTCGAAGGGAACGGCGCGCTGCGCCATCGTCATGTCGGACTCGACCCAGGAGACCGCCTTCAGGAGGTCCGCCGGGATGAACGCCTCAGCATTCGCGCGGTTGCTGCGCGTGCCTCGCTCGATCGGTGGGAGCGAGAAGAACGGGTCATTCGCGAACAGGGCGTTCGAGGAAACCGCGTCGAACGCGAGGCGGTACGCCGTGCGCGTCTGGTCCGCCTCGTAGGCGTAGGGGCGCAGCGGGTCGAACGCGCAGGCGCTGGCATGGTCCGCGGCGCGCGGCATCAGCGCCACGAACGCGCCGAGGACGGCCGCGGCGAGCAGCAGCAGTTGCCCGCGGCCGATCAGGCGTCGGTGCGAGGGACGAGATGACGTCGGAGTGGCCTCAGACACCGGCGTACCAGCCCAGGAAGATCACCTCGGACGGCACGTCGACGGCGATGCGAGCGCCCTCGCGGTCCACGATCATCGTCCGCTGCAATCCCGGTTGCACCGAGTTCCGGCCGTCGAACGAGCGGACGGCGAGATAGCGTCCGTCACCGCTCCATGCGATCGGAACGTCGAAGCCGAAGTCGGGCGTCGTGAGCTCCACGCGCGAGCCGTCCAGGCCGAGCACGACCGCCGGCTCGGACTGCGACGTGAACGCTTCCTGGCCGACGGTGAGCGCGTTCCCGTCCGGGGTCCAGACAGGGCTGTACTGCTCGGTGGCCACGGCGGTGTCGGCCGGAACGGGCGTCAGCTGGATCGCCTCCAGCGAGTCCAGCGAGACAACCTGGGCGCGGTAGACGACGCGCTCCGCTTCCACCAGCGGCGCGAGGTACGAGAGCGCGCGTCCGTCCGGCGAGAGCCGCCAGTCGCGCGCGATGTCGTCCGAGGCGTGGAGGAGGAACCTCGGCTCTCCGTCCGGCTCGACCGAGTAGAGGTCGGTCCCGTCGGTCGAGAGGCGGGTGAAGAGCAGCGAGTCGCCTCGCGTGCCGATCGGGAAGATGCCGAAGGAGGTCTGCTCACGGTGGACGACGGCGCGCGTGAGGTCGTTGACGTCGACGCGCACGATCTCCTGTTGCGCCCCCTCGGAGCGGCGGTAGAGCAGGGCCGCCCCGCCGTCCGTGAACACGGGCGGGACGAGGAGGTCCGCATCCCGGGCGAGCCGGGTCAGTTCGTCGGTGGCGACGTCGAGGATCCAGAGCTCGGCGGGGGTCTCGCGGTCCGGCTCGGCGTCCTCGGGGAGCACCGTGTAGGCGACGAGCGAACCCGCGGCGGCAGCGCCGGGATTGATGCCCCAGCCGGCGGCATGCTTCACGCTCGCGTGGAGGGTGCGCTGCTGGGGGGCGTCGGCAGGAGCGGTGAAGACGCGGTCCTCGTTCAGGCCGAACTCGGCGAAGACCATCATCGGGGCGCCGGGAGCCTGCACGGTGGCGCCCGGCGTGTCCTCCGCGAGGCGATCGCGCGCGACGAGCGACGCCACCGCGAGCACGCCGACGGCAGCGACGGCGGTCGCGATGATCAGATTCCGTGGCAGGGCACGAGCGCGGGGGGCTGGAGCCATCTGCGGTGGGCACGCGCGTCCGGAGTCCCGGCCTGCGATGCCCACCCCCGCCGGCGGCATCGCTCGCGACGCACCCCTCAGCCTTTCGTTCAGCGTGAGGTCACGTTGATCGGAACGGTCGAGGACGCGCGACTCAGGAGTCGCCACATCCAAAATCACGATAGGCAGCGCGGATCGGGGAGTCAACGAACAGGCGTTGGCGCTTCAACCGTTTCGGACACGTTCCGGGACACTAGCGCGTGCGCTGTTATTCTCGAATCGTGATCGTCACCTTCATCTCGGTCCTCGCCGAATCGCCGCTGGCGTTCCTGATCCTCGCCTCGGCGCTCGTATTCGCGATGCTCGAGGGCCTGATCTTCCACGAGTTCTGCCACGCGTACGTCGCCGACCGGCTCGGCGACCGGACCGCGCGGTTCGCCGGCCGGCTCACCCTGGACCCGAGGTCTCACTACGACCCGATCGGCACGACGCTGATCTTCTTCGTCGGCTTTGGCTGGGCGAAGCCGGTCCCCGTGAACCCGAGGAACACGGCGAATCCCAAGCAGTCCATGGCCGTGATCGCCCTCGCCGGGCCCGCCTCGAACCTCGTCGTCGCCGGGCTGGCCGGCCTGCCGATCAAGATGGGGCTCGTGCCGCTCTACCACCCGTTCGTGAACTCGTCGCAGGCAGGGCTCTGGGCGGACATCTGGACGGCGAGCCCGGCCGACCTCGCCGGTCTCTTCCTCGGCACGGTGCTGATCCTCAACGTCCTGCTGGGCGTGTTCAACCTCCTGCCGATCCCGCCGCTCGACGGGTCCCGGGTGCTTGCCGGGATCCTCCCGGACGACCTCGCCCGCGAGTACGCGAAGCTCGAGCCGTGGGGCTTCGGCATCCTGATGCTGCTGATCTTCTCGGGCTTCATCACGAACGGGCAGTTCAGCCTCTTCACGATCCTGGGGCCGGTGGTGCGCCTGCTGATGCGGCTCTTCGCCGGTGACGCCGGGAGCCTGATCTTCGTCTGATGGCTGCCGGGCTCTCGGTCCCCTTCGCGCGTGCCCGCTACCGGGTGCGCCAGTTCACCCGCGGACTCCGTCCGCGCCTCGCCCCCGGTGAGATCGCCGAGGCGCGGGGGCGCCTCTCCGCCGCCGAGTTCCGCCTGTTCCTGAACGCCCAGGCACGCGATCGACGGCACTCCATGGACCTCTACCGGCTCCTCCAGCGCGACGGGGCATCAGACGCGATGCTGGTCGCGGCGCTCCTGCACGATGTCGGCAAGGGCCAGATCGCGACGTGGCATCGCGTCGCCTTCGTGCTCCTCGGGCCGCTCAACGCCGTGCTCGCCGGGCAGAGCGGACCGCGATGGCGTCGTGCCCTCTGGCGGCTGCGCCACCACGCACGCCTCAGCGCGGAGATGCTGAGGCGTGTCGGTTCCTCGTCGCGCGTCGTCGAGATCGTCGAGCAGCACACCCGGGCCGGCTCGACGGACCCGGAGATCGAGGCGTTCATTCGAGCGGACGATTCCGTCTAGCGCCGAGTACGGCCTGAGGACATCCCCGTTCGCAGGGCAACCACGTGTACGATCGATCGACCACCGGGCAGGGAGTGACCTCGATGCGTGTAGCGATCCTCGGGACCGGCCTCATCGGCGCTTCGATCGGCCTCGGCCTGCGCGAGCGCGTCAAGGGCGTGTACGTCGTCGGCTACGACCGCAGCCGCCAGGCGCTCGATGCCGCCCGTAAGCGGAAGGCCGTGGACGAGGTCGTGTGGTCGGCGGCCGAAGCGGTGCGCGAGGCGGACGTCGTCGTCCTCGCCGTGCCGGTCCTCGCGATCAAGCCGCTGCTCGAGGAGATCAAGGATGCCGTCCGACCGGACGCCGTGATCACCGACACGGGTTCCTCCAAGGCCGAGATCATGCGCTGGGCGCGGGAGATCCTCCCGGGCCACGCCGGCGTCGTCGCCGGCCATCCGATGGCGGGCAAGACCGAGTTCGGCCCCGAGGCTGCCGAGGAGACGCTGTTCGAGGGCGCGCGCTGGGTCATCGTCCCCGCGGTCGAGGCGAGCTCCGAGGCCATCACGATCATCACCAACATCGCGAAGACACTCGGCGCGACGCCGATGGTCATGGACGCCGAGGAACACGACGCCTACGTCGCTGCGATCTCCCACCTGCCGATGATGGCCGCGATGGCGCTGTTCTCGATGGGGCGCGCCTCGGAGGCCTGGCCCGAGCTGTCCCTGCTCGCGGCCGGTGGGTTCCGAGACATGACCCGCCTCGCGGGGACCGATCCCGACATGGCGTACGACATCGCCATGACGAACAAGGAGAACATCGCCCACTGGATCGACCGCTACGTGGTCGCCCTCCAGGAGCTGCGCCGCCGCCTCGTGGACGTCGAGGGCGAAGACGAGTTCTACCGACTGCTGGCGGCGACCAACCTCGACCACGCCGAGTACAAGTACGGCAAGGTCGGGCGCGAAGAGAAGCCGGTCGGCGAGAGCCAGAGCGCCGCCGGGCTGAGCGACTACCTCGCCGGGGCGTGGATTCGCGACAAGTTCAACGAGGTCATGCAGGCCTCGGAGGACCGCCTGCGCCAGATGGACGAGGAAGAGCGGATGCGCCGCCGCATCTAGGGGCCCCTCCTCGCCACGGGGCGTCGACGCCTCGCTGGCACTCGGGGCTGTCTCGGTGTCGTATCCTTCGCTCTGGAACGACCTCGGGCGGCTGCACCAATGCTGGCGCGGTCTCCCGCCGGGGAGGTACGCCAATGTCCTCAGAACTCATCCACGTCGGCTTCGACAACTACCTCACGCTGGACCGCGTGCTGGCGGTTGCCTCGCCCGCATCGGCGCCGATGAAGCGCATGGTGCAACGCGCCAAGGAGCAGCACCGCGCCATCGATCTCACGAGCGGGCGCCGCACGAAGGCGGTCGTCGTGATGCAGGAAGAGTGGGTGACGCTGATCGCGATCACCCCCGAGACCTTCCACAGCCGCGTCAGCAGCATGAAGCACGCGGCCGCGGACTAGCGGGTGAGCGAAACCGTCGCTTCCGAGGATCGCCCGCCGCTCGTCGTCGTCCTCACCGGCCCCTCGGGTGTCGGCAAGGACGCCGTGGTCAACCGCGCCGTCGATCGCGGCGAGCCCGTGGTGCGCCCCGCGACGATGACCACCCGCGCCCCCCGCGAGGGAGAGCACGAGGGCGTCCACCACTACTTCGTGACGCGCGAGCAGTTCCTGGAGCAGGTCGCCGCCGGCGAGCTGCTCGAGCACGCCGAGGTCTACGGCAACCTCTACGGCGTCCCGCGGAAGTCGGTCCGCGCCGCGCTGGAGACCGGCAAGCACGTCATCGTCCGCGTGGACGTGCAGGGCGCTGAGTCGCTGCGCAGCGTGCTCCCGGATGCGCTCTTCGTCGCCCTCGAACCCCCCGACCCGACCGCCCTCGAATCGCACCTGGCCGGGCGCGGCAGCGAGACACCGGAACAGATGCGCCGGCGCCTCGAGATCGCCGCCGACGAGATCGCGCGCGCTCGCGCGTTCTGCACCCCGCTCGTGAACGTCGAGGATGACCTCGACGCGACCGTCGATGCCTTCCTCGCCCTCATCGAACGCGAGCGAGCGCGCCCCGGCCGCGAGCGGGCGCGCGTTTAGCGCAGGTTCGCCTACCCGCCCTCAACGCTCCCCCCATGCCGCACGTTCTACACACGGGCGTGGTCCTCATGCCTCGGGTCGGCAGGATTCGCGGCGGCGGACGAACGGGGAGCACCGTGACGCGCCATCTCCTGCTTGCAGTCATCGCCGTGGTGGCGATGTCCATCCTGCTGCCCGCCCGGAGCGCCTCGGCGCAGGCGGTCGAGTCCACCTCGGACGATGCAGCCACGGCGGCCGAGGCCGAGTGGTTCACCGCCTGCCACTGGACGGGCACCGAGTTCCGACTGATCTCGTTCCCGGTCGACTTCGAGATCCCGCAGTGGCGCATCGACGCGCACATCGGCCACGGCGACCGCTGGCCCGGTGACAACGTCCCCGGGGGCGACTGGCCCGGCTACTACCTCGACAGCAACTGTCAGCCGGTCTCGTGGCTCGTCGGCGTCACCTTCGGCGGCTGCATGACCGAGGCCACGAGCGAGACACCGTGCTTCCGCCCCGGCCCGGGAGGCCCCGGCTCGACGCTGGTCTACGACCCGTCCGGCACGCAGTTCACCGCCCTCACTGCCGTCGTGCAGGATCCCGGCGTCGAGTTCACGACGGCGAGTCGTGCCGTGACCGCGGACTTCGACGGCGACTACCTGACCATCACCGTCGCCCCCGGCCAGCCGGAGCTCGACTTCTACTTCGGCTTCGGCCCGTGGGACCTGTTCGACACGCAGCAGACCTCTGACTCAACGCTCGGCTCGCTCGCGCAGTCGGGCCCCGGCGAGCTCCTCCTGCGGACCGCCTCCACCGAGGGCGCCACGTTGCCCCTCGTCGCGCGGTACCGCCTGCGGCTCGCGCACTCCTACGGCTTCTCCGAGTTCCGCGACACGACGATCACCGTCGACCCGCCCTCGCTCGCGGCGGACGGCACGTCGACGGCGACCGTGACCGTGCAACTGAAGAACGCGGTCGGGGAGATCGCAGAGGGCGACATCGAGCGCGTGGTCGACCTCTTCGTCGACCCGGAGTTCGCCACGCTCAGCGACACGACGTATCACGGCGACGGTCGCTACACGGCCACGCTGACGGCAGGGACGCAGGCCGGGACGACCCAGATCTTCGGGCAGGTGAACTACCTCGTCCTCGACCTGGCGGTCGGGGAAGTGACATTCACGGCGCCGCCGCCACTCCCGATTGCCGGGCCGTAGCCGCAGGCGAACCGCTCGCGAAGCGTTCGAGGGGGCCCTTCCCATCGCTGGAAGGGAGACGAGGGCTCGTGCCTACTGGTTGTCGAGGTAGCTCGAGCGGAACTGCACGCCCCAGTGGCCGTCCTGGTTCGTGACGATCCAGAGCGAGTCGAACTCGTTGTACACGGCGCCGTCCGCGCGGCGGCGCGCGTAGTGCACGGCGACGTGCACCTTGTTCGGACCGCTCTGGACCGGCTCGATCGACTCGAGGGTGGTGTAGCCCCAGCCTTCGTCCTTGAGGCGCTGCGTCCCGGTCTCGTTCTGCCGGCGCATCGCATCGCCGTCCTCGATCGTCCGGAAGTTGCCGCTCGCGAAGCGGACGTGCGGGAAGTTGAAGGTGTCGACCTGCACCTCGGCGTCACGGCTGTTGAAGCCCTCGAGCCAGCGCTGGATGGTGGCGACGGCGGTCGCTTCGTCCGGGGTCATGGGGTCTCCGATCGGCAGTCGGTCACGAGGCGCCGAGCGTAGCGCGCCTCGTTGACATATCGATCCGCGGAACCG
This sequence comes from Dehalococcoidia bacterium, assembly GCA_020634075.1. Classification (GTDB taxonomy): domain Bacteria; phylum Chloroflexota; class Dehalococcoidia; order UBA2979; family UBA2979; genus W-Chloroflexi-9. The sequence continues at coordinate 34,464 of JACKCJ010000015.1, forward strand.
TAACTTCGTTGCTCAGTCAGTCGCGTAGACATGACGCTGATCGGGACGAGTACGTCGCGAGCGGGGCTCCAGAGAGCCGGGGCAAGGTGAAAGCCCGGCGCCTGCCAGCAGCGACCGAATGGACCCGTGAGTCCCGGCCCCAAACCCGCCTCGGAGCGGGGAGTAGGCGTCGGCGGTGTGGGCGCCGTTATCCATGCCCAGGCGATCGCAACCCCTCAGCGCTCGGAGTGAGCGCGTCGAGGGCGCGCCGTCGCTGGCTGAGTCCCGACGCACGTGTGCGCCGGGAGAATGTGGGTGGCACCGCGAGGACCATCGCCCCACGATTGCGTGGCGCGGTGGTTTTTTGTTGGGGTCATCGACCGTGAGTCGTCAGTTGGAGAGCATTCGAGGAGAGCGCAGGATGTCCATCTTCACGTCGCGCCCCGGCACGAGCCGACCGACGGGATGGCCTCGCTGGTGGTGGCAGCCCGACAGCTGCGACCACCGTGTTTCGTGCGCGACCATCCTCGGAGCATCCCATGACTGAATACCTGCCCAGCCTCAACGATGTCCGCCGGATGACCGGCCAGGGCAACATCGTCCCTGTGTACCGCGAGGTCCGCGCCGACCTCGAGACGCCGGTCTCGGCGTACCTGAAGGTGGCGCGCGGCCCGTACTCGTTCCTCCTCGAGTCGGTCGAGGGCGGGGAGCGCCTGGGGCGCTACTCGTTCATCGGTACGGAGCCGTACCGCGTGCACGCGGCGAGCCACGACGACGGCGATCCGCTGGACGTCGTCCAGGAAGAGCTCGGCCGGTTCCATTCGGTCGAGGTCGCCGGGCTGCCGAAGTTCCACGGCGGCGCCGTCGGCTACCTCGGCTACGAGGCGGTGACGCACTTCGAGCCGCGCGTGCCCCTCGCGGAGCGTGACGCCCTCGGCGTCCCGGAATCGTGGCTGATGTTCACGGACACGATCCTCGTGTTCGACCACGTGAAGCACAGCATCAAGGTCGTGGCGCACGTCCGCCTCGACGGCGACATCGACGCTTCGTACCGGCAGGCGCAGACGAAGATCGACGAGATCGTCGCGCGGCTGGAGCAGCCGCTGGGCTCGCTGCCGTACATCCCGTTCTCCGGCACCCGCGGCAACGAGGTGCAGTCGAACTGGAAGCACGAGGACTTCCTGGAGGCGGTCCGCCGCTGCAAGGAGTACATCGTCGCCGGCGACATCATCCAGGTGGTGCTCTCGCAGCGTTTCACGCGTGAGACGGGCGCCCACCCATTCGAGGTGTACCGGAGCCTCCGCGGCATCAACCCGTCCCCGTACCTGTTCTTCCTGCAGTTCAACGACACGCACATCGTCGGCTCCTCGCCGGAGCTCCTCGTGAACATCGAGGACGGCGAAGTCGAGGTGCATCCGATCGCCGGCACGCGCCGCCGCGGCGAGACGCCGCTGGAAGATCAGCGCCTCGCCGAGGAACTGATCAACGACCAGAAGGAGATCGCGGAGCACGTGATGCTCCTCGACCTCGGGCGGAACGACGTGGGTCACGTGTCGAAGGCCGGCAGCGTCGAGGTCACGCAGAAGCTGGACCTCGAGTTCTACTCGCACGTCATGCACATCGTGAGCCACGTGAAGGGGCAGCTCCGCCCGGAGATGACGGCCTACGACGCGCTCCGCGCCGCCTACCCGGCCGGAACGGTGTCCGGCGCGCCGAAGATTCGCGCGATGGAGATCATCGCGGAGCTGGAGTCGGACCGGCGCGGTCCGTATTCCGGTGGCGTCGGGTTCTTCGACTTCTCGGGCAACATCGAGACCTGCATCACCATCCGCACGCTCGTCATGAAGGACGGCCTGGCGCACGTCCAGGCGGGCGCCGGCATCGTCTTCGACTCTGACCCGCAGAAGGAGTACGAGGAGTGCCAGCACAAGGCGCGGGCGCTCCTCGCGGCGATCGATGACGCGGAACGCGGCGAGGGCGGCGGCCCCGTCGGTAGCCTCGGGTACTAGGGGGCCACGATGAACGACGGTCCCCAGCTCGCATCCCTGGCGCTGATGGTCCGCGACGATGCGAAGTCGCTCTTCGTCCGTCACGCCGCCGGCCCGTTCGCCGGGCTCTGGACGCTGCCCTTCGTCGGTGTCGCCGATGTCGAGACGGCCGAGGACGCCCTGGAGCGGCTGCTCCGCGAGTACCTGAACGTGCAGCCCGGCCCGTACGAGTTCCTCGACACGGTCTATCTCACCGCGAACACGGGAGAGCGGTTCATCGCGAACGCCTTCACCTGCGTGGACTGGCAGGGCGACGCGAAGTTCCCGGCGTCGCTCTTCGACGACGCCCTGTGGGCGGCGCCGGCGGACATGCACGGCCTTGACCTGATGCCGGAGCTGCGGGACTGGCTCCTGCAGGTCTTCAACGGGCAGGACTCGGAGCCCGCGCTCGCGGACTACACCTCCGAGGAGCTCCTCGCGCAGATCGCGGACGCGCGCGGCGAGTTCCTCGCGGCGTTCGACGCGATCCCGCGGCACCTCCGGAGCGAGCCGCTCAACGAGGAAGGCTGGACGCCCAACGACGTGCTCGCTCACGCGGTCGATGTCGAGGCGTACTACCGCAACGAGTCACGGCGCTGCATCGAGGAACCGGGCCGCGCGTGGCGACCGTTCAACGATGACGAGTGGAAGGATGTCCACTCGCTGCGCCCGGTCGAGGACGAGGGCGCGCTGCGGGAGCGGATGGAGGCGGTGCGTGCGGAGACCCGCACGTGGCTGCAGTACCTGCCGCCCGACGCGCTGAACGCCTACGCCAACCACCCGGAGCGCGGGGTCATCCAGATCGGTGACCGCCTCGCGACGATCGCGTCGCACGACCGAGAGCACGCGACCCAGCTGCGCGAGATGGCCCAGGCCGCCGCGCTGCGCTCCGCCACCGAGCAGTACGAAGAGCAAGAGGAGGATCAGCCGTGATCCTGCTGATCGATAACTACGACTCGTTCACCTACAACCTGTACCAGTACATCACCGAGCTCGGCGGCGACGTCGAGGTGCACCGTAACGACCAGATCTCCGTCGAGGACTGTCTCTCGATGCAGCCGGAGCGGGTCGTGATCTCGCCCGGCCCGTGCTCGCCGAAGGAGGCCGGCATCTCGGTCGAGCTCGTGCGCGCGTTCGAGGGGGAAGCGCCGCTGCTCGGCGTCTGCCTCGGGCTGCAGTGCATCGGTGAGGCCTACGGCGGCATCGTCGAGTACGCCGGCGAGATCATGCACGGGAAGACGAGCCTCATCGAGCACGACGGCAAGGGTGTCTTCGCCGGCATCGAGAGCCCGTTCGAGGCGATCCGCTACCACTCGCTCGCGATCCGGCCGGACAGCGTGCCGGATGTCCTCGAGGTCTCCGCTCGGACCGAGAAGGGCATCATCATGGCGGCGCGCCACCGCGAGTTCGCCATCGAGGGCGTGCAGTTCCACCCGGAGTCGATCATGACGCAGCACGGGCACCAGCTCCTGAAGAACTTCCTGGAGATGCCCAACCGGTCTGCGGCTGGTGTGGCAGGAGTCGCCTCGTGATCCGTGACGCCCTCATCGCGCTCGTCGAGGAGCGCCGCGACCTCACCCGGCAGGAAGCCGCCGAGGCCATGCGCGAGATGATGCGCGCCGGCCTCGAGAACCCCACCGGCGAGGTGGCCACGCCCGCCCAGTTCGGCGCGTTCATGGCCGCGCTCCGCCTCAAGGGCGAGACGGTCGAGGAGATCACCGGCATGGCCCAGGCCATGCGGGAGCACGCGCTTCGCCTCGACGTGAAGGTGCAGCCGCTCCTCGACACCGCCGGGACCGGCGGATCGAAGAAGGTGTTCAACGCCTCCACGGCCGGCGCGTTCGTCGCGGCGGCGGCGGGCGCCAAGGTCGCGAAGCACGGCAACCGGGCGATGACCTCGAACTCCGGCGCCGCCGACTTCCTCGAGGCGCTGGGGGCGCAGATCGCGCTCACCCCGCCGCAGGTGGCGGAGTGCATCGAGAAGACCGGCATGGGCTTCATGTTCGCCCAGACGTTTCACCCGGCGATGAAGTTCGCCGGGCCATTGCGTCCTCAGATCGGGTTCCGCACGGTCTTCAACATCCTCGGCCCGCTGACGAACCCGGCCTACGCCAAGTGCCACGTCATGGGTGCCGCGACGCCCGAGCTCGCGGAGCGGCTCGCGCAGGTGCTCGCCAACCTCGACATGCGCCACGCGATCGTCGCGAGCGGGGCGGGGAACGTGGACGACATTTCCGTGACCGGCCCCACCGAGATCTACGAGGTCCGCGCGAACGGCGTGACCCACCGCACGATCACTCCCGCCGACCTCGGGCTCCAGCAGTACGCGCCCGAGGAGATCGTCGGTGGCGACGCGAAGGAGAACGCGCGGATCTTCCGCGAGGTGCTCAGCGGCGAGGGTCCGCTCCCGATCCGCGACATGATCGTCGCGCAGGCGGGCGCCGGGCTGTACGTCACCGGCCTCGCGTCCTCGCTCAAGGACGGCGTGAAGATGGCCCTCGACGCGATCGAGGAAGGCGACGCGGCCGCGAAGGTCGCCGCGTTCGTCGAAGCCACGCGCCGCGCGGCGGGGAAGTAGTCGCCGCGTGTCTGCACGCACCACCGGCACGGTCCTCGACCGTATCGTCGCCGACCGGCGCGTCCGCCTCGCTGCGGACCGGGCCGCGCGCGACGAGGTCGCCCTCCGCGCCCTCGCCGATCAGGCGCGCCCGCCGATCTCGTTCGCGGGACGGTTGCGGGAGGGACGTCACGCGACGCCGCCCTCGCGACTCCGGCTCGTGGCGGAGATCAAGCGCGCCTCGCCCAGCAAGGGTGTCTTCGACGCCGACCTCGACGCGGTCGAGCAGGCGACGCAGTACGCCGAGGCCGGCGCGGCTGCGATCTCCATCCTGACCGAGCCGGACTACTTCAAGGGCAGCATCGAGGACCTCGCGGCCGTGTGTGCCGCCTTCGACGGCGACCCGGACCGACCGGCCCTGCTCCGCAAGGAGTTCATCTTCGACCCGTACCAGGTGCTGGAGGCGCGCGCGTTCGGTGCGGACGCCCTCCTGCTGATCGTGATGCTGCTCGAGCCGGACACGCTGCGTGACCTGCTCGCGCAGACGCGCGCGCTCGGCATGGAGGCGCTGGTCGAGGTGCATGACGAGGACGAGATGCGCACGGCGATCGAGGTCGGCGCGACGGTCATCGGCGTGAACAACCGTGACCTGCGGACCTTCAACGAGGACCTCGGTACGTTCGAGCGCCTCGCGGCGCTCGCGCCCGAAGGGATCACGCTGGTCGCCGAGTCCGCGATCCGTGCACCCGAGGATGCCCGTCGCATGGCGGACGCCGGCGCGCACGCGCTCCTCGTGGGCGAGGCGCTCGTGAAGTCAGGCACGGTCGTCGAGACGGCCCGCTCGCTGATGCTCGCCGAGGTGAACGCATGACTCTCGTGAAGATCTGCGGCAATCGCACGCCGGAGGATGTCCTCGCGGCGGCGGCGGCGGGTGCCGACTTCGTCGGAATGGTCTTCGCCGCCAGCAAGCGCCGCGTCGAGATCGCGGACGCCCAGGCGATGGTGCAGGCGCTCGGAACTCCGCTCGCCGAGCGCCGGGTCGACGTGCCGACGATCTCCCCGGAGCTGCGGGAGGACCTCGACGCGTGGTTCGAGCACGGCGCGGACCTGATCGAGGCGTACCTCGAAGCGAAGCGACCGCTCACCGTCGGCATCTTCGCGGATCAGCCCATCGACGAGGTGAACGCGATCGCGGACGCGACCGGCATCGACATCGTGCAGCTCTCCGGCGACGAGACGTGGGAGGACGCCCTCCGGGTGAATCGCCCGGTGTTCCAGGTCGTCCACATCTCGCCCCTCGATGCTCCCGCCGACGTGTTCGAGCTGGTGGAACCGGGGTTCGCCGAGGCGCTCATGCTGGACTCGGCGCACGGGCCGTTCCGTGGTGGCTCCGGCGTGACATTCGACTGGAGCGTCGCGCGCGAGACGGCAGACCGGCTCCCGATCGTCCTCGCGGGCGGCCTGAGCCCGGAGAACGTCGAGGAGGCTGTCCGGTCCGTCGCCCCGTGGGTGGTCGACGTGTCGAGCGGCACCGAGACTGACGGCAAGAAGGACCACGCGCGTGTCCGCGCGTTCATCGACGCGGTGCGCGCGGCAGACGCGGCGCTCGCGACGGAGGCAGAGGTATGACCCCGAACCCCGAGATTCCGGCCGACCCGAGCGCCCCGAACGAGCTCGGCCACTGGGGCGAGTTCGGTGGCCAGTACGTCCCCGAGACGCTGATGCCGGCCCTCGCCGAGCTCGAGCAGGCGTACCAGCGTTACCGCGAGGACCCCGAGTTCAAGGCCGAGCTCGAGGCGCTCCTCAAGGACTACGTGGGCCGACCGTCCCCGCTCACGCTGGCCTCGAGGCTCTCGGAGGAGGTCGGCGCGAAGGTCTACCTCAAGCGCGAGGACCTGAACCACACCGGCGCGCACAAGATCAACGCCGTGCTCGCGCAGGCGCTGCTCGCGCGACGCATGGGCAAGAAGCGCATCATCGCGGAGACCGGCGCCGGCCAGCACGGGGTCGCGACGGCGACCGCGTGCGCGCTCTTCGACCTCGACTGCGTGGTCTACATGGGCGCCGAGGACGTCCGGCGCCAGTCGCTCAACGTCTTCAAGATGAAGACGCTCGGCGCCGAGGTGGTGGCGGTGCAGTCCGGCTCGCGCACCCTCAAGGACGCGACGAACGAGGCGATCCGCGACTGGGTCACCAACGTCCGCGACACGTACTACATCATCGGCTCGGTCGTCGGGCCGCACCCGTACCCGATGATGGTGCGGGACTTCCAGTCGATCATCGGCCGCGAGGCGAAGCAGCAGCTCTTCGAGAAGGAAGGGCGTCTGCCGACGATCGCCGTTGCCTGCGTCGGCGGCGGTTCGAACGCCATCGGCCTCTTCCACGAGTTCATCCCGGACCAGGTGCGCCTGATTGGCGTCGAGGCGGCCGGGGAGGGCCTCGATGCGAAGCACGCGGCCACGCTCTCCAAGGGCCGCCCCGGCGTGCTGCACGGCAGCCGCTCGTACCTGCTGCAGGACCAGTGGGGGCAGATCCAGGAAGCCCACTCGATCTCGGCGGGGCTCGATTACCCGGGCGTCGGTCCGGAGCACTCGCACCTCAAGCTCACCGAGCGCGCGGAGTACCGCGCCGTCACCGATGACGAGGCGCTCGACGCATTCCAGCGGCTCTCGCGGCTGGAGGGCATCATCCCGGCGCTGGAGTCCTCGCATGCCATCGCGCAGGTGCTGAAGCTCAAGGGCGAGGTGAAGCCGGACGACATCATCCTCGTGAACCTCAGCGGCCGCGGCGACAAGGACATGAACACCGTCGCCCAGGCGCTCGGCGTTTCGCTCTAGGTCCGGGACGCGGCGCTAGCGCTCGTTCTGGCCCGGCCGGCGGTTCAGCCTCGGCCGTCGGTCTTGGCCCGGCCTTTCGTTCTGGCCGGGGAGGCCGAACGGCGGGAGCCCCCACGATGCGGGATCGAACGCCTCGAGGCTTTCGATGATCGCGTGAGCGCCGGAGACGGCGTCGACGTGCCCGGGTTCCGGCACCGCGACCACCTGCATCCCGGCGGCGAGCGCCGCTTCGACCCCGATCGGCGCGTCCTCGAACACCAGGCAGGTCGTCGGGTCGGCGTTCATGCGCCGCGCCGCCTCGAGGAAGATGTCCGGCGCGGGCTTCCCGTGCTCCACCTCGTCCGCGATGACCACCGTCTCGAACGCGTCGAACCATGCGGCGTGGTTCGTCAGCTTGTGTTCGAGCGACTCGCGCGACGACGAGGTGGCGACGGCCTGGGGGATGCGGTGAGCAGCGAGGTGCGCCGTCAGCTCGCGTGCGCCGGGCGTCGGTAGGGCGTCCGGGAACAGGGCGTTCAGGGCCACGTACCGCTCGTGGATGAACTCCTCGGCAGTCATCGGCAGCCCCGTGTGCTCGATCATGAGCGGTACGGCGACGGGCGTCGGGCGCCCCATCATCATCGCGCGCACCGCCGGCGGGAGTTGCATCCCGAAGCGCGCGAAGATCTCGTTCGTGGTGCGGATGTAGAACGGCTCGGTATCGAGCAGGGTCCCGTCGAGGTCATAGATGACGTGGGTGATCCTCACCTGATCATCCTATCGCCTGCTCACTGCTAGCCTGATCGCGTGGAATCTCCCCAGTTCTCCTCCGCTGACGACGCTGGACCGCTTCCGCCCGCGCCCTGGTCCGGGCGAGACCTCGCGGCAGCGCTGGGGCTGTTGTTCCTCGGCTACGCCGCCGTCGCCGTCATCGTCACCATCATCGCGCTCAACATCGGCGATCCGGCGGTCGATACCACCTCGGCGCTCGCCGTCGCCGTTGCGACGCTGGGGTTCGAGATCTGGCTCGCGACCATCGTGCTGGTGCTCGCGACGAAGAAGAACCTGAGCCTCGATCAGCTCGGCTTCCGGGCGCTCCGCGGCGTCGCGATGCTGTGGCCACTGGGGACGTGGGCGGCCGGGATCGTCATCGTGATGATCTACGGCGCCGCCATCCTCGCCATCGAGAACGTGACCGGGAGCGACCTCTCGCGGCTCGCCGAGGGCAATCCGCTCCCGGAGACCGACGCGATGACGGACCCGGTGTGGTTCGTGCTCGGCCTCTCCGTGATCGTCGCGGCGCCGCTGGCGGAGGAGCTGTTCTTCCGCGGGCTGGTGTTCCGGGCAATCCAGGCGCGGTGGGGCCTCGCCGCCGGCATGATCATCAGCGGGCTGCTGTTCGCCCTCGTGCACTTCGAGATCAGCGTCGTGATCCCGTTCTGGGGGATCGGCATGGTGTTCGCGTTCGCGTACTACCGGTCGGGGTCGCTCTGGACGCCAGTGATTGCGCACGCCATCTTTAACGGCGTCTCCTTTGCCGTGACCATCGCCGGGGTGAACTCATGACCGTGCAGACCGAGGACCGCATCGCCCGCGCCTTCGCGGCCGCGCGCGCCGAGGGCCGCACGCCCGTCTTCCCGTTCATCCCCGCCGGCTGGCCCGAGATCGACGCGACCGTCGAGATCGTCGAGGCCGCCGTCGCCGGCGGCGCCGCCGGTGTCGAGATCGGCCTGCCGTTCTCTGACCCGATGGGTGACGGTCCCACGAACCAGCGGGCGTACGAGGAGGCGATCCGGAATGGCGCGAACGCGGAGACGGTGTTCGCCGCCGTCCGCGAACTGCGCGCCCGCGGCGTTTCCGTCCCGCTGATCGTTATGGGATACTTCAACCCGCTGCTCTCGTACGGGATCAGCAGGTTCGTGCAGACGGCCGCCGAGGCCGGGGTGGACGGTCTCATCACCGTCGACCTCCCTCCGCAGGAAGCGGGGGAAGTCGAGGCGCCGGCCCGCGAGGCGGGGCTGCACATGATCTACCTGCTGGCGCCCACCTCGACCGAGGATCGCATCCAGCTGGTCGCGGATCACGGGAGTGGCTTTATCTACTGCGTCGGCGTCGTCGGGATCACCGGCGCGCGGTCGGTGCTCTCGGACGAGCTCCCGGAGTACATCGCCCGCGTCCGAGCCCAGACGGACCTCCCGCTCGCGATCGGCTTCGGGATCTCGTCCCGCGAGCACGTGCGCCAGGTGGGGGAGTACGCTGACGCAGCCGTGGTGGGAAGCGCCTTCGTCCAACTGGTGGGCGAGACGCCCCGCGAGGAACGTCCCGCGAAAGTGCGGGCGTACCTGGAGGAGATCACCGGTCGTGACTCTGGATAAGCACCAGTCGCCAGCCCTGCGGATTGCCCGCGGTGGCCTCGCTCGCCCGTATACCGGCGCCTATGCGCGGTATACGTGGAGCCACGCGACTTCCGGGGTGCGCCAGAGTGCGGCCGGGTCGTTTGGCTCGTAACCCCCTCATGACCTACATCAGCCGGAGCTGACGCACGATCGTCGGCCCGGCCTCGGTGACCGGCCCAGTCTGAGACGAGCGAACGGGAGACCTCCAGCATGCTGGTACGCGGTATCCGCGGCGCGACCACGGTGGAAAACAACACCCGCGAGGAAATCCTCGGCGCGGCGCGTGAGCTGCTGGACGAGATCGTCCGCCAGAACGCGATCGATCCCGACCTCGTCGCCTCCATCCAGTTCAGCACCACCCCGGACCTGAGCGCGGAGTTCCCCGCGGTCGCGGCCCGCGAAGCGGGGTACACCCAGGTGGCGCTGGAATGCCTGATGGAGATGAACGTCCCGGGATCGCTCGCGAAGTGCCTGCGCATCCTGATGCACGTCAACACCGACCGGCCGCTTGCCGAGATCAAGCATGTGTATCTCCGCGGGGCGCGCGTCCTCCGACGCGACCTCGTGGGCGACGAGGAGCCCCAGCCGTGATCGTTGTCATGAAGCTTGACCACACACAGGAAGAAGCCGACGCGGTGATGAACCGTATGACTGAGTTCGGCCTGAAGGGCCAGCCGGTGCACGGCGCGGTCCGCACCGTCATCGCCGGCCTCGGCCAGGTCGTGCAGGACCACCGCGACGAGATCTCGATGATGGCCGGCGTCGACGAGGTCATCCGCGTCTCGAAGCCCTACAAGCTGTCGAGCCGCGAGACGCACCCCGAGGACACGGTCATCGACCTGCCGTTCGGCGTGAAGATCGGCGGCGGCCACCCGGTGTTCATGGCCGGGCCCTGCTCCATCGAGACCGAGGAGCAGCTCTGGGAGGCGTGCAAGGGCGTCCGCGAGGGCGGCGCGCACATCCTCCGTGGCGGCGCGTTCAAGCCGCGCTCGTCCCCGTACTCGTTCCAGGGGCTCGGTGTGCCGGGCCTGAAGATGCTCCGGCAGGTCGGCGATGAGCTGGGCATGCCCGTCATCACCGAGTGCCTCTCCGTCCGCGACGTGGACGCCGTGGCGCAGTACTCGGACATCATTCAGATCGGCGCCCGCAACATGCAGAACTTCGTCCTCCTGGAGGAGGCGGGGAAGACCGGCAAGCCGGTCCTGCTGAAGCGCGGCCTCGCCGGCCAGATCGAGGAGTGGCTCCTCGCGTCCGAGTACATCCTGTCGCAGAACAACCCGAACGTGATGCTCTGCGAGCGCGGGATCCGGACGTTCGAGACGGCCACGCGGAACACGCTGGACCTCAACGCGATCGCCCTGGTGAAGCGCCTGAGCCACCTCCCGGTGATCTCGGACCCCTCGCACGGCACCGGCAAGTGGTACCTCGTGAAGCCGATGACGCTCGCCTCCGTGGCGGTCGGCGCCGACGGCCTCATCATCGAGGTGCACCCGAACCCGGACCACGCGCTCTCGGACGGCGCCCAGTCGCTGACCCCGTCGAACTTCGCGGACATGGCCAACGAGGCGCGCTCGCTCGCCTCGGCCGTCGGTCGCCCGTTCGCCGAGCCGCCGGCCCTGCCGGCCGGCGCCACGGCGTAGCGCGACCGTCTAGCGTTAGCGCGTGACGAACGAGATCGACCCGAACGACCACCAGTCGGACCCGCAGTCTGACGAGGACACGGCCTCCCCTCCTGCCGAGCAGGAGGGCGAGGCCGCTGCCCCCGCCGAAACGTCCGAGGACGCGCCGGTCGCCGAGTCCGCACCTGGCGATGCGCCCGAGGGCGAGACGGAATCCGGCGCCGACGCAGATGCCGACGCAGAAGCCGAGGTGGACGCTGCGGAAGCGGCGATCGAACTCGACCTGCCGGTCTTCCACGGGCCCCTCGACCTGCTCCTCCACCTGATCGAGCGGAACGAGCTCGACATCACCGAGGTGTCGCTCCTCGAGGTGACGGACCAGTACCTCGGCGCGCTGCGCTCGAAGGAACAGATCGACCTCGGTGCGATGGCGGAGTTCATCTCCGTCGCCGCCCGCCTGCTGCTGCTGAAGTCCCGCGCGCTCCTGCCGCGCGACCCGGACGAGGCGCCCCCGGAGGACGAGGACGAGGGCAGCGATGTCCGCGCGCTCATCGAAGCGCTGCGCGAGTACCGGCGCTTCAAGCAGGCCGCCGAGTTCCTGCGCGAGCGCGAGGTGGGCCACGGCACGTACCGCCGCGAGGTGCCGCCTCCGGCCGTCCCGCTCCCGACCGGGCTCGATACCGTCACGCTCTCCTCGCTCGTCGACGTCATCCGCGAGGTGCTCGACCGCATGCCCGAGGAGGAGCCGGCCGCCGAGATCAGGCGCGACCCGGTGCGACTCCGAGACCGCATGCGCTCGCTCGTCGACACGCTCCAGGTGCACGGCCGCACGTCGTTCCGCGCGCTGATCCAGTCGGCCACGTCGCGCACGATGGTCATCGTCGACTTCATGGCGGTCCTCGAGCTGATCAAGCAGCGCTACCTGGCCGCGCAGCAGTCGGACGCCTTCGGCGACATCGAGCTCGTGAAGCTCGAGGGCGCTCGGCCGCCCGAGTTCACCCACACCGAAGAGGACTTCACCGGCGTCTGAGGTCGGTGGGCCGGGCCGGTTGCACCTCGCAATCCGGCTTACCTCAGGTCAGGGCGGTGTTACGATCGAACGACACCGCCCGAAAGGATCCGCTCCACTTGCTACTCGTCCGTGACGAATTGCGTCGGAGCGTTACGCCCGGCGAGCACGCCATCTCCGTCGGCGTGTTCGATGGCGTCCATGGTGGTCATCGCACCCTCATCCGCCGCATGCTCGACGAGGGCAAGGCCCGAGGGCTGACCGGCGGCGTCGTGACCTTTCACCCGCATCCCATCAGCGTCCTCCGCCCGGGCACGCCCGTGGCCTACCTCGAATCCCTCGAGCGACGCGTTGAGCTGATCAAGGAAGTGGGGGCGGAGTTCGTGTCCGTCCTCCAGTTCACGTCGGAGCTCCAGCAGGTCTCGGCCGCGGACTTCACCCGCCTCCTCGTCGAGGAAGCGCGGATGCGCCTGCTCGTCGTGGGCGAGGACTTCCGCCTCGGCCGCGGTGGCGAGGGCACCACGGACCGCCTCGCCGAGATCGGCGAGGAGCAGGGCTTCGAGGTCATCCCCGTTCCGCTCTACCACGACGATGACGACGCCGAGCGCGTCTCCTCCACCCGCATCCGCGGCGCCCTCGCGGAAGGGCGCATGGAGGATGTCGCGAGACTCCTCGGCCGCCCGTTCGCCGTGCGCGGCCCCGTGCTCCAGGGCGCCCAGCGCGGGCGCACCATCGGCTTCCCGACGTTGAACATCGGCATCTCCGCCGACCGCGCGCTGCCGCCCAACGGCGTCTACGTCAGCCGCGCGCACCACGGCGGGCGCACGTACATGGCCGCCACCAACATCGGCACGAACCCGACCTTCGTCGATGGGGATCAGCGCCACTTCGAGACCTACCTCCTCGACTTCGAGGGCGATCTCTACGGGCAGATCGTGACCGTCGAGGTGCTCCACCGCCTGCGTGACGAGTTGAAGTTCGACGGTGTCGACGCGCTCGTGGAGCAGATGAACCGCGACATCGTGGCGACGCGGGAGTGGTTCGCATGACCGCGACCACTCGCCGCATGGCCCCGGTCGACGAGCAGATGACCGTCCTCATGGCCGGCACCGAGTTCGGCGACCCGGGGACCCGCCAGACGATGGAGCGCGAGCTCCGCGCTCGCCTCGAGGAAGACCGTCCGCTGCGCGTCTACTGCGGCTTCGACCCGACCAAGGTCGACCTGCACCTCGGCCACACGGTGCCGATGCGCAAGCTGCGCCAGTTCCAGGAGTTTGGCCACGAGGTGACGTTCCTCGTCGGCTCCTTCACGGCGCTGATCGGTGACCCCACGGGCAAGGACAAGACCCGCCCGATGCTGACGCCCGAGGAGATCGCGGAGAACGCCCAGACCTACACGGACCAGGCGTTCCACATCCTCGACCGCGAGAGCACGCGGATCATGTTCAACGGCGACTGGCTCAGCAAGCTCACGTTCGCCGACGTCATCCGCCTCACGGCCAACTACACCGTCGCCCAGTTCCTGCGCCGCGAGAACTTCCAGAAGCGGTACGACGGTGGCGACCCGATCCACGTCAGCGAGTTCCTCTACGCGATGATGCAGGCGTACGACGCCATGCACATGGACACCGACGTCCAGATCGGCGGGACGGACCAGACGTTCAACCTCCTCGCGGGGCGGCAGCTCCAGGAGGCGAACGGCAAGCGTCCGCAGGTCTGCATCACCACGCCGATCCTCGTGGGGACCGACGGGCACGAGAAGATGTCCAAGTCCCTCGGCAACTACATCGGCATCACCGAGCCGCCGAACGACATGTTCGGCAAGGCCATGTCCATCCCCGACGAGTCGATCGTCGAGTACTTCACCCTCGTCACCTACCTGCGCCCCGATGAGATCGAGGGCATCCGTGTCGCGCTGGAGGACGGCTCGCTCCGTCCGATCGACGCGAAGAAGCGCCTCGCGCGAACCATCACCGCCATCTTCCACGGCGAGGCCGCCGGCGACGCCGCCCTCGAGTACTTCGAATCCACGTTCCAGCGTCGTGAGACGCCGGACGAGATGCCTGAGTTCGCCCTTGATGCCCCGGTGCCGCTCGTCGACCTCGCAGTCGATGCCGGCCTTGCCGGGAGCAAGGGCGAGGTCCGCCGGCTCGTGCAGGGCGGCGGCGTGCAGGTCAACGGCGAGAAGGTGGACGACCCGGCCACGCAGGTGGGCCCGGGCGACGAGCTGCGCGTGGGACGCCATCGCTTCCTGCGCCTCGTGCAGAAGTGACGCGGATCGGGACAGCGGGTCGGGGAAGGACGCACGGATGATCGACGGTGGCATCGAGATCGACCTCGACGAGGTCGTCCAGAACATCGCCGAAGCAGAGGTGGTGAGCCTCTTCTTCCCGACGCTCCGTCGCACCCTCCTCATCGACACGCGTACCAACGAGTTCGCCGGCACCTTCGTGAAGGTGGTGCCGATGGCGAAGAGCGGCGGGGACCGGCTTCGCTCGCTGCGAAAGCTGCGCCCTCAGTTCTCCCGCCCTGAGTCGATCACGCTGATCCCGTGGGACGCGCGCGTCGCGTCGCTGATCACGATGGGCGTGTGGGACACGATCATGCAGCGCATCGACTGCCCGGACCAGGCCGCGTCCTGCTTCGAGGCGCTCTGCGCGATTGAGCACGAGGAGCACCGGGCCGCCATCACCGGCGAGCGCTACCACACCCTCTGGTCCCGGAACCCGATCGACTCCGACTAGCCGGCTTCGCGAGCCTTCGAGGCCGCACCCGGCTCAGTCGTCGCGGGCGGGACGCAGGTCGAGCACCTCGAGCTGGAGCGCGCCGTCGCCGCGGAAGTCGTCCTGCTTGAACGTGTAGATCACGTCCGCGAGTTCGCCGGACGGCACGAGCGCGTCGGCGTTTCCGAACGAGATCGCCTTCCACGTCGCCATCCCGGCCTTCAGCGTCATGCTCAGGTGCGACCCGTCCTGGCCCACGCCCCGTGCCTGCACCACGCGCACCCCGCGCGCGAGGAACGTCGGTGAGTCGTTGCCGACACCGTGCGGCCCGAGCAGCGTGAGCCACTGCAGCGTCTTGCGGTCGACGTCCTCCAGCGGCAGCTCGCAGTCGATGTCGAACGTCGGCGCCAGCGTGGCGATGTCGAGGTGCGCGTTCGCGTCCTCGATGAGCCGCGCCTTCATCTCGGGCAACCTCGACTCCTCGATGCTGAAGCCGGCCGCCGCGCGGTGGCCGCCGTAGCGGAGGAAGAGGTCGCCGTGGCGGCGGAGGAGGGCGGTGACGTCGAACTCGGGGATCGAGCGGCAGGAGCCGCGCCCCTCGCCGTCGCGGATCTCGATGGCGATCGCCGGCCGCGAGAACTCCTCGACGAGCCGTGCCGCGCAGAGCCCGACGATGCCCGAGGAGATCGCGGGGCTCGCCACCACGATGAGCGCCCCTGCGCGGTCGGCGTCGGTGAGGGAGTCCCGGGCGACCTCGACGGCGTTCGCGGTGTCGTCGCGCCGCTGGCGGTTCAGCTCCTCCAGCCGCTTCGCGTGCGTCCGGGCGGTGGCGAGGTCCTCGGCGAGCAGCAGGTCGAGGGCGATGCGGGCGTGCTCCATGCGCCCGGCGGCGTTGATCCGCGGCCCGAGCACCCAGCCGATCGTCTCGGCGTTGATCGTCTCGGGGTGCTTCACCCCGGCGACCTCGTACAGCGCGAGCAGCCCCGGCCGCTTCGTCTGGCCGAGTGCGCCCAGGCCCAGGCGCACGAGGTCGCGGTTCTCGGCGAGCATCGGCGCGAGGTCGCAGACGTTCCCGAGCGCCACCAGCGCACGGTGCTCCTCCGGCGCGTAGGGACGCCCCATGCGGTCGTGGAGGTCGTGGATGACCTTGTACGCCACCCCGACCGCGGCGGGCTCTGAGCCGTACGACACGTCGTTCAGGCGCGGGTTCACGATCGCCAGGGCGTCCGGGAGCTCGTCGGGGATCGTGTGGTGGTCGATGATCACCACGTCCATGCCGAGCGAGTTGGCCTCGGAGACCTCGGTAATCGCGGACGTGCCGGTGTCGGCGGTCACGAGCAGCGACGCCCCTCGGTCGGCGAGCTGGCGCACAGCGCGGACGTTCGGCCCATAGCCCTCGGTGAAGCGGTCGGGGATGTACGGGATCGGCTGCGCGCCGAGGCACCTCAGCCCCTCCACGAGCAGCGTTGTCGCGGTCACGCCGTCGACGTCGTAGTCGCCGTAGACCGCGACCGTCTCGCCGTCCTCGCACGCCTGGATGAGCCGCTCCACCGCCCGCTCGAGGTTCGGCATCAGCCGCGCGTCGGTCAGCTCACCGGGACTGCCGAGGTAGCGCCGGGCTTCGACGGTCGTCTTCACGCCGCGGTGGGCAAGGAGGACGCGCATCAGGTCCGGAAGCCCGGGGCCGGCGTCGGCGAATCCGTCGAGCTCAGGGGCCGGGAGAAGCCGCCAGCGGCGGTTGCCGGAGCCGCGCAGAATGCGCTCTCGGGTCTCGGAAGACGAGGTCACGGCAAGCCGATCGCGAGCGGGGAGCTGCTAGCGGACTGCATGTGAGCGTAGCACCGAGTCACGGCGACCCGGAGGAGGGGCCGCCGCTGCGGGTCGCGTCCGCGATCCCGGTTATCCCTCGTAGCGCGAGAAGAGCAGCGACGAGTTGTGGCCGCCGAAGCCGAGCGAGTTGGACATCGCGTACTTGATGTCGAGGTCGCGCGGGCCGTCGGAGACGTAGTCGAGGTCGCAGTTCGGATCGGGGGTCTCGAGGTGGATCGTGCCGTGGATCTTCTGGTTCACGATCGAGAGCACCGTGATCGCGGACTCGATGCCACCGGCCGCGCCGAGCGTGTGCCCGATCATCGACTTCGAGGACGACACCGGGACGGCGTAGGCGCCCTCGCCGAAGACGGTCTTGATGGACATCGTCTCGAACTTGTCGTTCAGCGGCGTGCTGGTGCCGTGGGCGTTCACGTAGTCGATGTCGCTGGCGTTGATGCCGGCCTTACCGATCGCGATGTTCATCGCGCGCGCCGCGCCTTCGCCGTTCTCGGACGGGGCGGTGACGTGGAACGCGTCCGCGGACTGTCCGTAGGCGACGACCTCCGCGAAGATCTGCGCCCCGCGCGCCTCGGCGTGCTCGCGGTCCTCGAGGACGAGGATGCCGGCGCCCTCGCCGATGACGAAGCCGTCACGATTGGCGTCGAACGGGCGGCTCGCGGTGTTCGGGTCGTTGTTGGTCGAGAGCGCCTGGCTGTTCGCGAAGGCGGCGATCGACATGCGCGTCACGCACGCCTCGGAGCCCCCGGCCACCATCGCGACCGCGTCGCCGCGGCGGATGACCTCGAAGGCCGTGCCGATCGCGTCGGCGCCCGAGGCGCAGGCGGAGACGGTGTTGTAGTTCGGACCGCGCAGCCCGAAGCGGATCGAGGTCTGCCCGGCGGCCATGTCCGGGATGAACATCGGCACGAGGAGCGGCGAGACGCGGTTCGGGCCCTTGTGGAAGAAGACGTCGAACTCCTGCTCGAGCGTCCCGATGCCGCCGATGCCCGAGCCGATCATGCAGCCGATGCGGTCGCCCTCACCGGCGAGGTCGAGCTTCGCCTGGTCGAGTGCCTCGCCGGCCGCGCACACCGCGAGGTGCGTGAAGCGGTCCATGCGGCGCACGCCCTTGCGGTCGATGTACGTCGAGAGGTCGAACTCCGGCACCTCGCCGGAGACGCGCGACGGCAGGTCCTCGGTCTCGACGTGGGTGGTGTGGTCGATGCCGTTCATGCCGGCGAGGAGGTTCTTCCAGGTCTCGTCACGGCCGGCGCCCACCGCGGAGAGGATGCCGATCCCGGTGACGACGACGCGTCGCCCTTCTGGCGTACCAGTCATGTCAGGCGTCCTCCCACTTGCTGAAGATGATGGCCGAGTTGTGACCGCCGAGGCCGACGGAGGTGCTCATCGCGACGCGGACATCGGCCTGGCGCGCCTCGTTCGGCACGTAGTCCAGGTCGCAGTCCGGATCGGGGTGCTCGTAGTTGATCGTCGGCGGCACGATGCCGTGATGGCAGGTGAGGACGCAGATGGCCGCCTCGACGGCTCCCGCGGCGCCCATCATGTGCGCGTGCATCGACTTGGTGGACGAGATCATCACGTCGTCGGCGGCCTCGCCGAACACCTCGTGGATCGCGCGCGTCTCGACGCGGTCGTTGAGCGGGGTGCTCGTGCCGTGGGCGTTGATGTAGTTCACGGCCTCGGGCTTGAGGTCGGCGCGCTGGAGGGCGAGCCGCATCGCCTGCGCGATGCCGTGGCCGTCCTCGGCCGCCGCGACCATGTCGTAGGCGTCGTTGCTCGTGCCGGCAGCGCGCCACTCGGCGTAGATGCGCGCGCCGCGCGCCTTCGCATGCTCCAGTTCCTCGAGGATGAGGACGCCCGCGCCCTCGCCGAGGATGAAGCCGTTGCGGGTCGCGTCGAACGGGCGGACCGCCTTCGCGGGGTCCTCGTGCTCGGCGAGCGCCTTCATCGCGTTGAAACCGGCGTAGTAGATCGGCTGGAGGGGCGCCTCGTAGCCGCCGGCGATCATCACGTCAGCGTCGCCGCGGGCGACCATCTCGGCGGCTTCACCGGTGGCGGCGCCGCCGGTGGCGCAGGCGGCAGTCACGGCGAAGTTCGGGCCGCGCGCCCCGGTCGCGATCGCGACGAGACCCGTCGCGGTGTCGGGCAGCATGTGGCTCACCATGAACGGCGAGACGCGACGCGGCCCCTTCTCGTCGAGGATGCGCTGCTGCTCCACGATCTGGTGCGCTGAGCCCATGCCGGTCCCGAGGAGCACCCCGACGCGCGACGCGTCCTCGGCGGCCATATCGAGCCGGGCGTCGGCCAGCGCCTGGTGGGATGCCGCGAGGGCGAACGCCGAGGAGAGGTCGATGCGTCGCGCGATCTTCGGGTCGACGACCTCGGCGGGGTTGAACCCCTTCACCTCGGCCGCGATCGGGTGGTCGTAGGCGGAGGCGTCGAACCGGCTGACGAGCCCGAGGCCGGAGCGGCCGGCGATCAGCGAATCCCAGGTCGAGGACACATCGTTGCCGACGGGCGTGATGAGCCCGAGTCCCGTAACGACAACGCGGCGCATGGGCGTCCTAACTCGACAGGTCCTAGTGAGACGGGCGTCGGACGGGGAGGATCGAGACGGGAATCGGGGCCTCGCGCGCGTCGTCCAGCGACACGGCGGTGCTCTCGTCCTGGATGCGCTTGATCATCCGCGAGAGCGCGTGGCCCGGTCCGACCTCGACGAAGGTGTCGACCCCTTCGCGGGTCATGCGGCGGACGTTCTCCGCCCACAGCACCGGCGACTTCAACTGCGCCTCGAACTCGGCGCGCACCTCGGCGGCGGTGTGCAGCAGCTCGGAGGTGATGTTCGAGACGATGGGAAGCTCCGGGTCCGCGAACGGGATCTCCCGGATGATCTGGGCGAACTCGTGCGCCTGCCCCTCGTGGAGCGGCGTGTGCGAGGACACCTTGAGCTTGAGGCGGATCGCCTTGCCCTGCAGCTCCTTCGCCCGCGCCATGGCGCGCTCCAGCGCGCTCACGTCGCCGGAGATGACGGTCTGCACGTCCTCGTTGTGGTTCGCGACATCGACGCGGCTGAGGTCGCCCTCGGTCGCCTCGTCGCAGATCTCGCGGACGGTCGCCACGTCCAGGCCGACGATGGCGGCCATGCCGACGGGGCGCTCCTCGTTGAAGGAACCCATGAGGCGCGAGCGCTCCATGATGATGAGCAGCGAGTCGCGGAACGACAGCGCACCGGACGCCACGGCCGCGCTGAAGAGGCCGAGCGAGTGCCCGCCGAGCAGGCGCGGCTTCACGTGGTCGCGGACCTCGGTCACCTTCTCGCGCATCGCGCGGAGCATGGCGATCGAGGTGGTCAGGACGGCCGGCTGCGTGTTCTCGGTCGACGCGAGGTCGTCCGCTTCTGATTCGAAGCAGACCGTCGCGATGTCGATCCCCGTGTAGTCACTCGCCTCCTCGAAGGTCTGGCGAGCGGCCTCGGAATGATCGTGAATGAGACGCCCCATGCCGGGCGCCTGCGAACCCTGGCCCGGGAACACCAGCGCGAGCGACTCAGTGCTGTCGCGCGGCTCGTCCCCGAGGTGTGCCGCCTCAGGATGTTGAGTCACGAGTGACCCCTTCAGACCGCCGTCAGAGTGCGGTCGTAACCCCCGAATTGTACCAGCGGAAGGGGCTAGATCGGGGATTGTCCACCCTCAAACCGCGACATAATGTCCCCGCGCGGCGAGGGAGGTTCGAGGAGTTTTCGAGCCTCCGGAAGCGCCTTGAGGAGGTCGCTGGCGAGCGTGGAGGGCGCCCCGTAGACCTCGGAGACCTGCCGCGCGGCCTCGGCGTGCACCCAGACGGCGGCGGATGCGGCGTCGAACGGCGTCATGCCCTGCGCGAGCAGGCCGACGATGAGCCCGGCGAGCACGTCGCCCGTGCCGCCGTGCGCGAGCGCCGAGTTCGCCACGTCCGAGATCCGCGCCCGCCCGTCCGGGGCGGCGATGACCGTCCCCGCGCCCTTGAGGACGACCACGGACTGCGTCCGCTCCGCGTACTCCAGCGCGATGTCGAGGCGGCGCGCCTGCACGTCGACGACGCTGAGGCCGGTGAGACGCGACATCTCGCCGGGGTGAGGCGTGAGGACGCGCGGTATCGGCGTCCGGTCCCACCACGCGGCCTCCTCGGCGAGCACGTTCAGCGCGTCGGCGTCCAGCACCAGCGCCTCGAGGCCTTCGATCGCGTCGATGCCGGCGAGCAGGTGCTGCACGAAGCTCCGCGTGGCGTCGGTCAGCCCGAGGCCGGGGCCGACGAGGAGCGCCCGGGCGTTGGCACCGTGGAGAGCGCGCAGCAGCGCGCGTGCTCCCTCGGCGTCGAGGTGGCCTTCGGTGCTCGGGAGCGGCTCGTGGGTCGGATCGGGCAGGCCCACCAGCAGGGGCTGGATCGACTCCGGCGCCGCGAGGGTGACGAGGCCGCAGCCGCTGCGCGCCGCGGCCTCCGCGCCCAGGCGCACGGCGCCCGGGTAGCGTCGCGACCCGCCGGCGATGACGGCGCGGCCGAACGTGCCCTTGTTCGAGTCGTCGGAGCGCTTCGGGACCGCTGCGCGGAGCTCACGGAGCTTCAGCTCCTCGACCGGCAGGTCGCGCACGGCGTCAGCGGGGATGCCGATGTCGATGACCTCGACGCGTCCCGCGAGCGCACGGCCGGCACCGAGGAAGAGCCCGAGCTTGGCGCACTGGAATGTCACGGTCTGGTCGGCACGCGGCGTGACCTCGTCGGCCGCGCCCGTGTCGGCGTCGACGCCGGAGGGAAGGTCGACGGCGATGACCTGGGGCGGGACGACGCGCCCCTTCGCCTGCTGGAGGCGTGCGAGCACCTCGCGTGGTGTGCCCTCGATGGGGCGCTCGGTCGGGCGGAGGCCGATGCCGAACACCGCGTCGACGATCAGCGCTGCGCGCGACAGCATGCGGTCGAGGACCTCGAAGTCCGCGTCGTCCTCCGCGTTGGTCGCGGGGACGCCGGCCGCGTGGAGTGCCTGCCACTCCGGGTCGTCTTCGGCGCGGGCACGGGTGAGATAGACGCCGACGGTCGCGCCCCAGTTCGCCAGTTCGCGGGCGGCCACCAGGCCGTCTCCGCCGTTGTTGCCCGGCCCGCAGAGCACGAGGACCGGCGCCTCCTCGTTCATGCCGAGGGCGAGCCACGCCTCCTGCGCCACCGCGAGGCCCGCCTGGGCCATGAGCGCGCGCTCCGGCGTCCCGGCCTCGATGGCAGCGCGCTCGAGGGCGCGCATCTGCTCCGTCGTGACCAGCTTCGTCATCAGTTCTGCTCGTCTTCGCCCATGAGGCCGCGCGCCTGCAGGAACTGCACGAGCCGCTCGCGCGACTCTACGTGCGTGAACTCGGGCTTCGTCGCCGTCGCGACGACCACCGCCATCGCGATGCCTTCGAGGTGAGTGAGCGAGATGTCGATCGCCTCGAGGCCGATGAACTCGGCGCGCTTCTTCGCGCCGCCGTACAGGTAGACCAGCGGTTTGCCGCGGCGGTCGGGGAGCACCTCGATGTCACGCCAGGCGACCGAGCGCGCCCCGGTGCCGAGGGTCTTCATCACGGCTTCCTTGGCTGCGAACCGCGCCGCGAGCTCCGGGACGCGGCCGCGGCAGAAGCCCACCTCGGCGGGGGTGTAGACGCGGCGCAGGAAGCGCTCCGGGTGCTTGCCCAGCACCTTGCCGACACGCTGCGTTTCGATGACGTCGACGCCGACGGCGTGCGTGCTCACGGGCGACCTTCCGCGCTGGCGAGCGTCCGAGGCTGCTCGGAAGTGCTCGCGGGCGAATCTAGCACGCAGCGGTGTCATACTCGGCCCAGACGGACGGGGGCCCCATGACCGCGCGCATCATCGACGGAAACGCCATCGCCGACGCCGTGAAGGCGGACGTCGCGCGCGAGGTGGAGGCGCTGGTAGGGGACGGTCGCCCGGCGCCGAAGCTCGCCGTCATCCTCGTCGGCGATGACCCCGCGTCGCACGTCTACGTGCGGATGAAGGAGCGCGACGCCCAGGCCGTCGGCATGCAGTCCGAGGCCGTGAGGCTCCCCGCGGACACGCCTCACGCCGATGTCCTCGCCGAGCTCCACCGGCTGAACAACGACCCGTCCGTCTCGGGGCTGTTCATGCAGCTCCCCGTCCCGTCGCAGGTCGACGAGAACGAGATCATCGAGGCGATCAACCCGCTGAAGGACGTCGACGGTCTGACCGCCGCGAGCCTCGGGATGCTGGTGCAGGGCAAGCCCGTGCACACCCCGGCCACCCCGACGGGTGTCGTGGAGATGCTGCGCCGCGAGGGCATCGAGACGAAGGGTGCCCACGTCGTGATCGTGGGGCGGTCGCTGCTCGTCGGCCGGCCGCTCTCGCTGCTGATGTCGGATCGCTCGGTGAACGCGACGGTCACCGTCGCGCACACCGGCACGAAGGACCTCGGCGCCGTCACCCGCGAGGCCGACATCCTCGTCGCGGCGATGGGCGTCCCGAAGGCGATTACCGCCGACATGATCCGCCCGGGCGCGACCGTCATCGACGTCGGGACGACGCAGGTCGGCACCACGGCGAAGGGCCGCGCCATCCTCAGCGGCGACGTCGACTACGAGCCCGCCCTCGAGGTTGCGGGCGCGATCACGCCCGTCCCGGGCGGCGTCGGCCCGATGACGCGGGCGATGCTTCTCGTGAACACGCTGAACGCCGCGAAGCGGCTGGCGGGATAGCGGACGGTCCGATGCCCTCGATCCCGGAGCGCTTCGACTCCGACTCCGTGCGCGCCGCGTGGGATCACGCAGCGGACGCCTACGCCGGCTTCCAGGCCGATGGCGG
>JACKCJ010000016.1 GCA_020634075.1 Dehalococcoidia bacterium
ACGGGGCCGCCGTTGAAGCGCTGCGCCATCACACCGAGGAGGTCGCGGTCCATCTGGTCGAGGCCGAGCGCGTCGATCTGGAGCTGCTCCAGCGCCTCGGACGCGACGGGGGCGGTGATGACACCGTCCGCTCGCACCTCCGCGTAGTCGCGGACGCGACGGAGGAGGCGGTTCGCCACGCGCGCGGTGCCCCTCGAGCGTCGGGCGATCTCGCGGACGCCGTCGTCCTGGATGCGGCAGCCGAGGACCTTCGCGGAGCGTCCCACGATCGCCGCGAGGGCGTCTTCGTCGTAGAAGTCCATGCGGTAGGCAGCACCGAAGCGGTCGCGCAGCGGCTGGGACACCATCGCGAACCGGGTGGTCGCGCCGACGAGCGTGAAGCGGTTGAGCTTCAGGCGGACGTCGCGGGCCTTCGGCCCCTTGCCCAGGATGATGTCGACGCTGAAGTCCTCCATCGCCGGGTACAGCACCTCCTCGACCGCGAGGGAGAGGCGGTGGATCTCGTCGATGAAGAGCACGTCGCCGGGCTGGAGGCTCGTCAGCAGCGAAGCGAGGTCACCGGCGCGCTCGAGGGCGGGGCCGCTGGTGATGCGGATGGACACGCCCATCTCCGCCGCGACGATCATCGCGAGCGTGGTCTTGCCGAGGCCGGGCGGGCCGTGGAACAGGACGTGGTCGAGGGGCTCGTCGCGCTGCTTCGCGGCCTCGATCTGGATGCGCAGACTGTCCTTGATGCGCTCCTGCCCGAAGTATTGCTCCAGGCGGCGCGGGCGCAGCGAGGACTCGCCGTGGACGTCCTCGTCGGTCGCGGTCGGCGCCAGCGGTCCCTCGCGCTCGGGCTTGTCGGACATGCGGACTCCTCGAACGGACGTTAGCAGAACGTCCGTTCGAGGTCGAGAGTTTCGAGGGGTGCTTCGTCGGGAGCGTGGACCTAGAAGCCGCAGCCCTCGAACTGGTTCGGGAGCGGCTCGATCCCGGCGTCCTCGATGCGCTGCTTGAACGAGCGCAGGTACGGGTCGGCGTCCATGAAGTCGTACTTCGCGACGAGGCCGGGATCCTCCACCGGCACCGAGAAGACGTAGGCGGAGAAGGTCTCGGCGAAGTCCTCCTCCGGGTTCGTCGCGGCGTAGGAGCCGAGGAAGGACGGGTCCACGACGCACCGGTCGTAGGCGGCCTCGTCGTCGGAGTGCTGCGGATCGATGTCGTCGATCCAGTCGCCCCAGAAGGCGTCGATCCAGCGGGCGATGTAGGAGTCGTCGGTGTAGCAGCCTTCGCCCTCGAAGTAGGTCGTGCACTGGCTCTCATCGACTCCACGGTCGAGCTGAGAGTCCACGCCGGTGAAGACGTGCGTGAGCTCGTGCGCCATCGTCAGCGCCAGCTCGATGTCGTCGCGCTCCGCCTCGCCGAGGTTCACGGTCATCTGGAACGCGACCCCGCCGTCGGGCGTGCTGAGCGCCTCGACGTACGCGAGGAGGTCACTCGGCGCGTCGAAGCCGGCGAGCAGGATCAGCGGCTCGAGGTCCTCCGGCGAGGCGACGGTCCGCAGCCACTGCCAGGCGCGGAGCAGCCGGTCGTCGTCTCCGATGCAGGTCTGCCCGAGCACGCCATGCACGACGAAGTGGCCCGAGGTGAAGCCGTCGACGAAGTCTTCGCCTCCGCCGCTGGAGATGAAGTCGAGCGAACAGTCGACGTCATCGCGCGTGAGGGACTCGTCGTAGAGCGGGGCATCCTTCACCGGCGTCGCGGTGGCGGTTTGGGTGACCGTCTCAGTCGCGACCTCGGTCGGCGTGTCGGTCGCCTCGGACGTGGGAGTGGCGGAGGTCACGCCGACGGGTCCCGTGTCGTCCGCGGCCTCCTCGGAGCAAGCACCGAGCAGGAGCATGGCCGCCAGGCCGGCGACCGCGACGAGCGAGGCGAGCGCACGAGGCGCGCGGAGGGACGGCTGGTGCACGCTGGGGACCTCTCGGCCTCGGTGAGGATCATCGCGGCAGAGCCGCAGCGGGGGTGTCTGCTGAGTATGCCCGACGATGGTGAAAGCGTCCTGCCGTGCCGGTAAGACGAGTTCACGATCGTGCGGCCCGCGTCGGGGATGACGATCGTCCCGGTGGGTCCTGACGACCGTCCCAACTTCTGTCTAAATCTGCGCGTCTCGCGTGAGATTCAGAATCGTCACCGCTGGTGCGATGACCGGTCCGGGACGATGCTCTCCACGTCGGTAGCCCGTTCAGTTTCGGAGTGCTGCGTGAACCCTGCATTCGACGACCAGTCGCGGTCCGCGGTCGCGTTCGACGCGGGCGCGTCGGGGATGAAGCTCTCAGACAGCCGCCTCGCACGGCTGATGTGGGGCGCGCTCGGCTCGGTCTCGCTGGTCTTCGGGCTCATCGGCGTGGTCGTCCCCGGCTGGCCGACGACGATCTTCCTGATCATCGCGGCAGCCTGCTACGCGCGGTCCTCGCAGCGCATGTACGACAAGATCCTCGCCAACCCGGTGTTCGGCCCGCACGTGCAGCGCTTCCGCGAGACCGGCGGGATGCCGCTCCGCGCGAAGGTGCTCTCGCTCTCCGTGATGTGGCCGTTCGTGCTCTTCTCGCTCGGCGTCGCGATCCCGTGGTCGATGCACTGGGCGCAGGCGCTCGTGCTCACCCTGGCGCTCGTCGGCACTGCCTACATCCTCTCCCGCCCGACGTACCACCTCAGCCGCTCCTAGCGCGGCAGCGGCGCGCGCACCGCACGCAGGTCATGACACGAAGAAGGCCCGCCGAACGGCGGGCCTTCTCGCGTCTGCCGTGAGGCAGTGACGTCCCCGATTACTCGGTGACGGTCACCTCGCCGTACATGCCGGCGACGAAGTGCGGAGCACCCCCCTCGACCTGCGGCGCCTCGTTGCCCGAGGTCGCAGCGGCCGCGAGGTAGGCCTCCGGGTCGGCACCCGTGGGGATGCCGCAGATGATGATGTAGCGGCCCGGCTCGGTCAGGGTGCCGTCACCCACCGCCGGGATGTTCGCGTCCGGGCCGGTGCCCGGGGCCGCGAGGATCACCGTGGCCGGCCCGTTGGCCAGCAGCGGACCAAGCTCCTCCTCGGAGAGCTTCGTGAGCTCCTCGGCGGAACGGGTCTCGTCGTCCGGCACGCGGAACGCGACGAACTCGTGGAGCTCGGACTCGGACGAGTTCACCAGGGTGAACTTGGTGCCGGCCTTCACGGTCTCCGGCAGACCCTCGTACCCGTAGTCGACAGCCGTGACCTCGACCGTCTCAGCCATCGCCTCGGTCGCCTCGGCGGTTGCCGTGGCAGACTCGGTGGCGGTCGCCTCCGTCGCCGTGGCCTCGCCCGTGGCGGTGGCCTCGACGGAAGCGGTCGCCTCGGCGTCCGCGTCGCCCTCGTCGTCGCTACAGGCGACGAGCAGCGCGCCCGTGACGGCGAGCGGAATCAGGGCCGCGCGCCCCCAGCGGAACATTCGAACGTCCAATGCATACCTCCTGGGCCATTCGTGGCCCCCTCGGGACGTGCCGGCATGCCTCGCGGCAACCGGAGTAGTCCCTTCCCTCTGGATGACGCGGAATCATGCCGGTCAGGAACCTTGCGTTCAAGTTAAGAAGCCATCGCATCGCGCTCGGCGCCGCGGCGGGAGGCGGCTCCAGCCGCGCGGAACGGCCCGTGAGCGATCCGATACGAGATCGTTAGCAACGGCGCGGCTGAAAGAGTCCATTTCGAGGTTTGCGCAGGATGCTGGATCCAGAACGGCCTCGTGCTCTGCCCCCGCTTCCACCCGGCACGGACCGATGTCGCCGCTCGCTCGGCGATAGGAAGTAAGGGGGAAGGACAGCATGATTCCCATCAACAGGAGGACACCCTGGCGCGCCCGGGGTGGCAGGGGACCGCGGACATCTCCGGCGTCCCAGGTCCTCAGGGCAGCGCGCCCGCGGGCGTTCGTGCTCACGGGGGCATTCGCGCTGGCGATGCTCGGGCTCCTCGCGGGCTGCAGCAGCGGGAGCTCCAGCTCCAACGCGTCGCCCACCTCGGAGGCTGCCTCACCGTCCGCGACGATGAGCGCGACAGCATCAGCCACGGCGAGCGCGACGCCGACGGCCTCCACCGCCAGCGAAACGCCGCCTGAAGTCCAGAACGCGGCCGCGACGGACTGGGTCGCGGCGAACAACGGCTACGCGAACGCCCGCGTGGCCAATCAATCCTCGATCGATTCGTCGAACATCGACACGCTGGGTGTCTCCTGGGCACGAGCCGTCAACGCGCCGGCTGCCCTGGCATTCGGCGTCCTCGCGGCGAACCCCGTCGTCCTCAACGGCGTCGTCTACATGCAGGACCTCGACTCGAACGTCTACGCACTCGACGAGGCCACCGGGAAGACGATCTGGGCGCAGAACCTCGATGTGGCCACCGAGGGCCCAGACGGGGTCGCGGTGGGCTACGGGCACGTCTACGCGGCGACGCGCACGACGATGTACGCGCTGAACATCGACACCGGTGAGATCGACTGGCAGCAGAAGCTCGTCGACTCAGACACCGCCGGCATCGACATCCAGCCGGTCGTGTTCAACGGCATGGTCTACACGAGCACCGTCCCGGGGACCGTCGAGAAGTTCTACGCCGGCGGTGACAGCGGCATCATCTATGCGCTGGACGCCCAGACCGGCGAGGTGAAGTGGAGCTTCGACACCGTCGACTCCAAGGACATCTGGGGGAACCCGGACATCAACAGCGGTGGTGGGGCCTGGTACCCCGCAGCCGTCGACCCGAAGACCGGCGTGACCTACTGGGGCACCGGCAACCCTGGCCCATGGCCCGGGACCGACAAGTACCCGTCAGGCACGAGCCGCCCCGGCCCGAACCTCTACACCAACTCCCTGATCGCACTCGACGGCAAGTCGGGCGAGTTGCTCTGGTACAACCAGGTCAAGCCGCACGACCTCTTCGACCATGACCTGCAGATCTCGCCAATCCTCGTCGACATGCAGAAGGGCGATCAGACCGTCCCGGGCGTCGTCGCCGCGGGCAAGATGGGGATCGTCTACGGCTTCGACCGCAAGACCGGTGAGCTGCTGTGGCAGAACGCGGTCGGGAAGCACCTGAACGACCAGCTCGATCAGCTTCCGGCTCCGGGCTCGGACAAGATCGAGGTCTGGCCGTCGCTCATCGGCGGCGTCGAGACCCCGATGGCCTACGCCGACGGCGTCATCTACGAGACGAACATCGACATCCCGTCGAAGTTCGACGGCTCGTCGTACGAGGTGGACCTGTCCACTGGTAAGGGCCAGATCTACGCGATCGACGTCAACGACGGAAAGACGCTGTGGAAGCAGGACCTGACGACCGGCATGCCGCTGGGCGGCGCGACCGTCGTCAACGACCTCGTGATCACCGCCACCAACGACGGCACGATGTACGCCTTCAACCGCGACACCGGCGAGCAGGTGTGGAAGATGAAGGCGCCGGTGGGCATCAACGCTCAGCCGGCAGTGGTCGGCGACACGATCGTCTGGCCCGCCGGGGTGCCGTCCAAGGACCAGCCGCCGCTGATCGTGGCGCTCAAGCTCGGCGCTACCGGCGACTTCGCGGCCACGCAGGGCACTGACGTGCTCGGCGCGGGCACCGGCCAGGGTTCGACCCAGAGCTCGAGCCAGAACTCGAGCCAGAACTCGAGCCAGGGCTCGAACCAGGGTGGTACGCAGAGCGGAGGCAGCCAGAGCGGGAGCCAGGGCAGCAGCCAGTAGAGCTGATCTGTCCGATCGCGTCCCATCGAGAGGCCCCGGCAGTTCGCCGGGGCCTCCTTCGCGCTCCAACGGGATCACCCCCCGATCACAGTTGGTGGTTGCCCGCAGCGGAGCGCGCTTCGGATAATCAAACCTCGCACTGACAGTCTGCCCACCGCCCGACCGCGTCCGCGAGCGGGTTGGCCATGGGCCGCACACACGGAGGTCCCGTGGGACGTAATCGCAGACAGGAACGCCTGCGCAACCGGCGCGAGCGCGGATCGCAGGAGTCCAACGCCTCGGCGTCCGGCTCCGGCGGCTCGCGCTCCGGTGGCGGGGCTCTGAGCAGCAAGCCGAAGCCCCCGTGGCGGGAGACGATCGACTCCTGGGGCGGCTTCACCGTCATCGGCGCGATCGCGCTCGCGATCGTCATCGCCGGGGTGCTCGTGTTCGTGAACCGACCCGGCTCGAGCGCGAACAGCGCCGAGTTCACCGCCCGCCAGTTCGACGTGCCCGTCAACGGCAACGTGGTTGGCGACCCGAACGCGCCCGTCCGCATCATCGAGTACGGCGACTTCCAGTGCCCGCACTGCGAGAACTTCTTCCAGACCATCGAGCCCACGCTCATGGAGGAGTACGTCCAGACGGGCAAGGCGACGTTCGAGTTCCGCAACTACGCGTTCATCGGCCCCGAGTCGACGCGCGCCGCCGAGGCGGCCCTGTGCGCCGCGGACCAGAACCAGTTCTGGAACTTCCACGACATCCTGTTCCTGCGGCAGGGCCGCGAGAACTCGGGCGTGTTCTCGGACTCGAACCTGAAGGGCTACGCCCGCACGATCGACGACGCCGTCGATGACTTCGACTACAACGCCTGGGAATCGTGCTTCGATGCCGGGACGTACGAGGCGCAGGTCACCGAGGAGAACCGGTCGGCGACGAACGCCGGCATCGGCTCCACGCCGACGGTCCTGGTCAACGGGAAGCAGATCCCGGGCGTCCAGGGCATCGACGTCTACCGCGCCGCCATCGACGACGCGCTGCCGGCGGATTCGGGCAGCTAGCCCCGACAGTCGGACGGATACAAGGACGGCCCCGCTCGCGCGGGGCCGTCCTGTGTGTACGGATTCCGAGGCGGCCGAGGGCGTTACTCGGCGGCTTCCTCGCCGTCCTCTTCTTCCTCGATGGTCGGGTCGTAGGAGTAGGCCAGCAGGCGCGTGCCGCGCTCCACGAAGAGCACGAGGTGGCCCTCGGCGTCCTCGGCCTTCACCCAGTCCGGGAGCTCGGCGCCGTAGCCGCGGACCAGGTACGTCTGGCCCGTGTAGGCGAACTTCTTCCCGTCCACGACCACGTAGAACGGCGGAGGAGCGGGCTCCTCGTTCCAGTCGACGGCGAACGCATCCACGTCGTCCGCGGTGAGGACATAGAAGTCGTCGAACGTGAGCTCGACGGACGTCTCGTGGGCCATCTCCGGCGCGTCGGTGGTCATGGGTACCGTCCTCGATCGTCGCTACGCGGACGCCCACGAAGGGCGTCGGGATGGCCCGATGATACCCATCGGCTCCCCGCACGGGCCAGAGGCCAGCCTCATCGGCCCTGCGCCGGGCTCACTCCCCTCGGAAGACGGGCGCTCGCTTCTCCATGAACGCACGAGCCCCCTCCTTCGAGTCATCGGTGCGGCCGACGATCCAGCGGAGCACGGTGTCGAGGCGTGCCGCCTGGGGCGCCGCGAGATCCTCCTGCGCGTAGGTGATCTCCTTCATCGCCCGCACGGCGACCGGCGCGTACCCGGCGATCTTCGCGGCCATCTCGCGCGCCTCGTCCATGAGCCGCTCAGGCGGCACGACGCGGCTCACGAGGCCGTAGCGAAGCGCCGTCGCCGCGTCGATGCGGCCGCCGAGGAACAGCATCTCGTTCGCCAGCGCGCGCGGGATGGCTCGGGGCAGTCGGATCGGCGCGCCGGCGAGCGGGTAGAAGCCCAACGTGATCTCCGGGAGCCCGAACTGTGCAGCCTCGGAGGCGATCAGCAGGTCGCAGTTGAGGGCGAACTCGAACCCACCGCCGAGGCAGTAGCCGTTGATCGCCGCGATCACGGGCTTGCGGATGTCCGATGCGCGGAGCCGCTCCACCTCGGGCGTGCGGAACACGTCGCCGGGTGCCGCGCCGCGCGAGCCGGGACTCCCGCCTCGGAGGTCGGCGCCGGCGCAGAAGGCGCGGCCGCTGCCGGTGAGGATCGCGACGCGGATGTCGTCATCCTGGTCCACGCGGCGGAACGCCTCGCCCAGGGCGGCGCCCAGTTCGGCGTTGATCGCGTTCATCGCATCCGGGCGGTTGAGGGTGATCGTCGCGACGTGATCCGCGACCTCCACCAGCACTTCGTCAGTCACGCGCGGTCCTCGATTCGGGGTGCGAGTGTCAGTTTTGGAACGCAACGGACTCTAGGCGGGAGCGTTGTGTTTTGCAACGCGCCCCGCGTAACCTGTGCCCATGGCGAAGTCGCTCTCCGACCTGCACTGCTCGGTCGCCCGTTCGCTCGACGTGATCGGCGAGCGCTGGACCATGCTCGTGCTGCGCGACGCCTTCAACGGACTCACGAAGTTCGAGGAGTTCGCGGAGAGCCTGCCAATCGCGCGGAACATCCTCGCGGCGCGACTGAAGACGCTGGTCGACCACGGCGTGCTCGAGCGCGAGCAGTACCAGGAGCGCCCGCCGCGATACGCCTATCACCTCACGAAGAAGGGCGCCGACCTCTACCCGGTGCTGATCGCGCTATTCAACTGGGGCGACGAGTACCTCGCCGGGAGCGATGGGCCGCCCGTCCTGCTGGCCCACCACGAGTGCGACCACAGCGCCGCCCGTCCGGAGTCGGTCGTGGTGTGCACGGGCTGCGGAGAGCACCTCGCACCACGCGACGTGCGCCGGACGTACCGCCGCCCACGAGCCCGCACGCGCTGAGTCCGGCGCCGAGGATCGGGCGCGGTCGCATCCGGAAGCGTTAGCCCTCGAAGACCCCGGGGTGCGCCGCGTAGAGTCCCTCGCGGATCGCCGCGATGCGGTCGCCGGCCTGCGAGAGCGCGCCGGAGAGCATCACGATCGCGGTCTCGTGGTTGTCCTTGTAGTAGTCGAGCAACTGGCCCGCCTTGCGGAAGCCGAACGCCTCGTACATCGCCCGGGCGCGGTCGTTCGACTCGCGCACCTCGAGCACGATCTCGTTCAGCTCGGCCTCCATCGCGAGGTCGAAGACCTCCAGCAGGAGCCGCGTCCCGATCCCTCGACGCTGCTGACCGGGGTCGACGGCGATCGTCACGAGGTGGAGCTGGTCCACCATGTACCAGACGCCCATGAACCCGACGATGCGCTCGTGCGTCCCGCCGAACATGGCGCGGCGCAGCGCGGTGAGCGGGCCGGCCGGCGGCGGGTCCGCGGTCTCCTCGACGGCGACGACGTACTGCGCGAAGCCGTTCGCCAGCTCCTTCTCGAAGAGCCGCGCCGGCCACGCGTCCTGGTAGGCGGCGCTCTCGATGCGCTTCACCGCGGGGACGTCATCCCGAGTCATGTCGCGCAACGAGATGCGCGGAGCCGTCGGTTCCATCGTCCGGGCAGTCTACGCGGGCGATGTTGCAGCGCGGGGCGCGCCGGGCGAGGTTCCGGGGGAGATCGGGGGCGCGGCCGCGCCGGTCGGGATGGGCTCAGGCGTTCGTCGCGCCCGCGCTAGGCGGGCGGGACGCTAGTCGTCGCGGGTCTGCTCGGCCTCGGGCGTAGAGCCCTCGGCGAGTGGACGCTGCAGGATGTAGTAGGCCGTCTCGGGTCGAGCGAGGTGCTGGATCCCGGAGACTGCCCACCCCTCCTTGCCCAGCGCCGTGAGGTACCGGGCAAGGAAGGACGTGCGATGCTCACCGCTCTTGCGGATGAACTCCACGCCGTCACGACTGATGCGCCCACGTGTGTCCACGTAGGCCACCGAATACTCAATCTGGTCCATGGCTAACCTCCACTGTCGAGGAGTAGCTGGACGCCTGGGCTGATCCGCCGCCCGCCCTCGGTGCCTCCGGCCTCGGTCGACCCGCGATCCGTCTTATCGAACCGGCGCGGGCCGGCAGTCACCGGCGGCTTCGAGGATGAATGCGGCCCGCCCGCTCGGAGGTCCTCGGCCTCACCGGGGCGGCGACCGGTCACGACCGGCCACTTCCAGTGTGCCACCGTTGAGGCGATCCGGATCGAAGATCCCTCGGAGGAGAGACTCTCGGCGACAATGGCCCCTCGACAGACATACGAACATACGTTCTACTCAGTCCACTGACGATCACTGGGCGCGAATGGGGGAGCGTCGAGATGGTGGATGTGAACGAACTGGAGCTTGAAGCACTCGAGGCGCAACAGGCGCCGGAGGATGACGACCTCGACGGCGACGGTTCCGAGGGCCGTACGGTCTACGTCGACCCGTTCGCGGACGGCGCGTTCGAGACGGACGAGGACTTCGTGACCGACGACGGCGACACGCTGCCGGACGAGGTGCAGGCGGAACTGGAGGCGCTCGCCTCGGCTGAGTTCGATGACGGGAACGTCGCCCTGGAATCGGCGCTCGCGGAGGCGCAGCGCGAGCTGGCACGGCAGCGCACGCTCACGCGGCAGGCGGTGTCTCGCTTCCGCGACGCCCTGCTCGCGGCGGAGCCGGACCTCCCGCCCGACCTCGTGCAGGGCGAGACGCTCGAGGAGGTCGAGGCCGCGGCAGCGGCAGCCCGCCAGGCTGTCCAGCGGATCCGCGAGCGCGTGGCGACCGAGCGCCCTCGGGGCTTCCCCGTCGGCGCGCCGGCGCGCTCCTCGGAGCGGGGGCACGCCCGCGGCCGCGAGGGCCTGAGCGCCCACGAGAAGATCGCCGCCGGACTGCAGGAACGCCTGATCTAGACCGCACCTGCCGGCGGACGGGGGCGCGGCGCCCCGTGCTCGGAGCCCTCGCGGGGCCGGGCGCGGGGCGCCTTCTCGTCGTCGGGCCGGTCAGTCCTCGGCGGGCGCGACCTTCCAGTACGCGGAGCCGTCCCGCTTCCGCGCGAGGATGCCGAGGTCGACGAGTTCCCGGCGGATGCGAGCCGGGTCGTTGAACGCGTGCAGGCCGTCGAGCATGTGACCGAGCTCGACCTCGTTCCAGGTCACGCCCTCCTCGATCTGCGCGGCGATGTGATCGAGCACGATGAGCTGCTGCGCACGTCGGACCGGCCAGCGCTTCACGCGCCCGCGATCGTCCAGCAGGCGATCGAGGATCCTCGAACGCTTCCGGAGAGCGACCATCGGATCGGTGGGTGGTGTCTGGTTCATGCTTCCAGTGTCGGACATGCGTGAAGCACCCGTGATCAGATTGGCACCATCGATCCCTGTTCGGACGGCCGTCGATCCCGTACGTTGGGCGCTCACGAGCAGGTTCATCGAGGGGTCCGATGGCTCGCGCCCGTTCCCGTGTCCGACAAGCGCCTCCCGGCGACGACGCTGCCCGCGCAGCCGTCACGCCGCATGGCCCGACGGCGCGCCCGCGTCCCGATGTCCGTACCGCCTCCGTCGCCCCCGAGGCGATGCGCGCGCTGCAGCAGGCCGCCGGCAACACTGCCGCGCGTCGTGTGAAGACCACCTCCGCACCGAAGGCTCCGCAGCGTCTCTGGACGAACAAGGAGTTCACCGAGCGGACCTACGAGAGCTTCTTCACCGCGAAGAGCGCGGCGCAGACCGCGGTCATCGAGATGCTCACCTCGTACTACGCGCTCCCGACCGAGAAGAAGAAGCCGACGGCCGCGCACGCCAACATGCTGGCGCAGATGAAGGCCGCCGCTCAGCTCTGGATCGACGACCACACCGTGGCCCTCGACGACGGGACGACGTCGGAAGACCCGAACCGGGTCAAGCGCATGCAGGGCTTCAAGGACTTCATCACCAACGTCGACGCTGAGCTCGCGCTCGTGAAGGGCGTGCTCGGCGACAAGTACTCCGAGGAGATCGGCGAGGAGCACCAGGCCTACAAGAAGCTCCGCGACCACTACAAGGGCTCGGCCGACTCGCTGTTCGTGAAGGCGGCCGGCGTCCTCGACAAGGCCGTCTCGGCGCCCGGCGACTCGGCCAGTGTCGAGGTCGAGTTCGAAATCCCGATCGACCCGTCCGGCGTTGGCTTCATCGGCGGCCGCCTCTCCATCGAGGCGGAGAAGGACGACGACGGGATGATCAAGGCCCGCACCGAGATGGTGGTGACGGGCGGCGCGAACATCGGCGTGGCGAAGGTGAAGGCCGAGCTCGGTGGATACATCGAGGCGCAGGCCGCCACCTCCGCCGACGTGATGAACCTCTACTCGTACGGGCTCTACCGGCGCTTCCGCGAGTCGAAGGCGATCCCGCGCGAGGTCGCCAACTACATGTGGGGCGGTCAGACCTCGCAGCACGGCTACGACAAGGCCGAGGTGTGGTCGCGCGACCTCGAGAAGCGGCTCTTCTCGGAGATCCCCGACGTCGACCCGGACGACCCGAAGTACAAGTCGATGCCGCCGTCCAAGGCGAAGGCAGCGATCGCCGCCGACCAGGCCGCGGTCGAGAAGGCACGTGAGCGGGTCAAGAACACCTACATCGAGACGGGCGGTGTCGTCGCCGGGAAGGGCGAGATCGGCATCTCGGACCTCGTCGAGATGGAGATCGGTGTCACCTACACCGCCGGCAAGAAGATCACGGCGGAGTCGATCAAGGCCGCGAAGGGCTCTGCCGGCGCGAAGAACAGCGGCGGGCTCACCGGTCGCGGGGCGCAGAAGTCACTGGGCGAGGACACCTCGTCGGTCTCGTTCAGCGCGAGCGTGACCGTGGGCAGCTTCGAGGTCGCCTTCGAGGTGGCCAAGTCCGGCTCCGACCTCGAGATCACGTTCGACGCCGAGGGCACGATCCCGGGCGACCTGCTCGGCGGCGCGCCGGCGTGGCTCGCCGACATCGGCGTCGCGCTGGTGAAGTTCGTCCGCGCGACGAAGGCCTCGCAGGAGAGCGACTCGCTCGGCCCGGTCATCGCGTTCGGGAGCCTGCAGAAGGCGATGTACGGCCCGATCATCGCGGGCGCCCTGTCGGGCGAAGGACCGCAGGTGGGCAGCGTTGGCCTCGGCGTCTCGATGAGCGCGGAGCGCGAGGACGGCGAGTGGAGCGGCTCGATCGAGATCAAGCACGTCC
This sequence comes from Dehalococcoidia bacterium, assembly GCA_020634075.1. Lineage (GTDB taxonomy): Bacteria > Chloroflexota > Dehalococcoidia > UBA2979 > UBA2979 > W-Chloroflexi-9. The sequence goes on from JACKCJ010000016.1 coordinate 12,889, forward strand.
AGAAGCTGAGCTTCGAGCCGCCCATCGGCCTCAAGGTCGAGCTGGCGAAGTCGTCGCGCCTGGGGGCGCTGGAGTACAGCGGCGGCCAGTGGTCGCTGAAGTAGCGCTCGTCTCCTCCGCGCCGCACCGATCGCTACGCTAGTTCCGATGGCGACCCACACTCTCGACGAGCTGCTGACGCTGCACGAGCCGAACACGCACGAGTTCCGTGTGCTCCTCAAGGCGACCGCGTTCGAGGGCGGCCCGGGCGGGGCGCTCCTCGATGTCCGGATGACGGTCGACCTGGGCTGGGACACGTACGACCGCGAGATCGTGATCTTCCAGCTCTTCCACTGCCCGCCGGACGTCCGTGGCGAGGGCCCCGAGGGCGGCCTGATCGAGGGGAAGCGCGTGCGCATCGAAGCGCGCCTCGATGACGCCCTCGCCCGCGAGCATTTCGCCGGCGCGGACGCCGAGGCGGTCGCTGCGCGACTCCTCGAACTCTCGGAGTCCGATCCGCAGCACGTGCTCCTCGAGACGGAGTCGTGGTTCGCGCTGACGGTGACCCAGGCGCTGGACCTCCCACCGGACGCGCCGTCGGAGGCGTCGCTCCGCGAGGGCTATCGCACGACGTGGGCCGACGCACCGACCGTTTCTCGCTAGCTCCCGACACCCCGTCATCGGAGGGGAGCCCTCACCCCCGCCCTCTCCCTGGAAGGGAGAGGGAGCCGGAGGCGTGCGTTCACGGGCTGGCCGTAGGGCGGCGAACGTGACGCCGGAGGACGCCGAGGCGTTCGTGCGGCTCCCCCTTCGACAGGCTCAGGGTGAGCGGCGACTGCGGGCGAGGCTCGAGGCGGGCGAACTCATGGCATTCGGACTCCTCCCCCAGCGGGGAGGAGTCGAGGTGGGGAGCACCCTCGCGGGCGCTTGGGGGCTCTCCGTCCGCCCGGCTCAGGGGGGCGGCGACTGCGGGTGAGGCTCGAGGCGGGCGAACTCATGGCATTCGGACTCCTCCCTCAGCGGGTCGGGAGTCGAGGTGGGGAGTCAGCGTCGCGGAGCGCGCCGGCGCCCATGGGGGCTCGCCGTTCGACGAGCTCAGGGCGAGCGGTGACTGCAGGGGAGGCTCGACGCGCGGGAACACCCGCCCGTCCGGCCCCCTCCCCCGGATCGGGGGGAGGGTTGGGGAGAGGGCTCTCCTCCGACTCCGCTTCCGGGCGTTAGACGAACGCCTCGACGGCCTGGCGCTCGACGGCGAATGGGTCCTGCTCCAGGCGCACCTCGCGGCCGAGGATCATCGTCGGGCGGGTGGCGGCTTCGAAGGCCGGCCACTGTCCGACGCCCTCGTGCGACGGGTTGCCCGTCCGGGCGAAGGCGATCCAGGAGTCCATCATCTGCAGCGACAGCGCCTCGGCCTCGGGACCGCCGCCAACGAAGCGGTCCTGCGTCGGCGCCCAGAGCGTGCCGAAGACGAACGGCATCTCCAGCGCGTGACAGGAGCCGAACGCGCCGTGGCGCGCCGGTGACTCCCACGTGAACAGGTACACGAAGGCATCGCGACCCTGCTTCCGCGTGTTCAACGCGAGGCGCTGCGCGTTCATCCGGAAGCGCTGATCCGTGCTGATCGCGTCGAAGATGTCGACGTTCTCCGTCGGCAGTCCGGCCTCCGAGCGCGACGCGCGGTACGTCTCGATGAGGCGCTTCGCGTCGTCCTCGGAAGCGCCGCTGAGCTCGCGGGCGACGGCGCCGGGGAGATCCGCGTCAGTGATGTGCCGGTCGCGGCTCGTGGCGTTGAAGAGCTTCACCTCGTCGCGGTTGGTGCCGATGAGCACCGGGACGGGGGCAGAGCGCCCCTCCGCGATCGCGTCCATCGGCGGCTCGGGGATCACCTCGGGATCGACGACCGGGCCGTAGCGCATGCCGGTCTTGTGCTGCGCTTCGACGATCTCCTGCCACGGGCGGTCGAGGATGCTCGCGGCGTCTGACGGCGCGATGCCGAGCTGGCGCAGCAGCGCGTCGCGGATCGTCGCGGCGTCCGCCTGCGAGGTGGCACGCCCGCTCCCGCTCTCGAGGATCGCCTTCGCGAACAGGCCACGCGCGGGCGTCGTGGCGAGCAACGCGCCGACGGCAGAGGCGCCGGCGGACTCGCCGAAGATCGTGACGTTCGCCGGATCGCCACCGAACGCCTCGATGTTGTCCCGCGTCCACTCGAGCGCGCGCACCATGTCGAGCAGGCCGACATTGCGCTGCGCACCGTCGACGACGCCCTCGAAGTCCGCGAACCCGAGCGCGCCGAGGCGGTAGTGGATCGTGACGACGACGACGTCGCCACGCACGGCGAGCGGGCCGCCGTCGTAGAGCAGCTCGGAGCCGGCCCCGTGCGTGTAGCCACCGCCGTGGATCCAGAAGAGCACCGGGCGCTTCGCCCCGTCCGGGGACGGCGTATAGACGTTGAGGTAGAGGCAGTCCTCGTCGCGCGGGGTGCTGGAGGCGAAGCCCTGGATGGGGTGGTCGCCCTGCGGCGCGCTCTTCTCGAACGCCTTCGCCGCGCGGACGCCCTCCCACGGCACGGGCGGCTCCGGCGCGCGGAAGCGACCGGGCGGCGCGGCGAACGGGATGCCGAGGAAGGCGTGGTGGCTGCCGGATCCGCTGAACCAGCCGGCGCCGTCCCGCTCCAGCCCCTCGACCTGTCCGGCCGTCGTCGTCACGATCGCCATCGTTCCGCCTCCCTCGTCGCGCCCGCGGCGCTCATCTCGTCGTCGCTACTGCTTCAGCTTCAGTGTCACCGTCGCGCTGAGCAGGTCACCGAGGGCGGCGCACATCGGGCCACCGCACGCGCCGATCTCGATCTCCTCGCGGTGGTCGAGGAGGGCGGGGTCGGTCACTTCGATCTCGACCTCGGAATGGATGTGGCCCACCTGGCGCGGGAACTCCTGCATCGTCGCCTCGACGTTCGCGACGGCCTTCGTGACCTCGGCGTCGGCGAGCCGGCCATTGTTGAGCAGGTAGCCGAGCGTGCAGTTCCCGACGGCGATCAGCAGCAGGTCCACCGACGTGAAGTCGACCGGGCCGCTGCCGTCCTCGGCCGGTACGCGGACATTGGTGAACGTGCGGTGTGCGCCGTTCTCGCGGGCGACATCGAACCGGATCTCGTGACGGTCGACGAATTCAGCGGTCAGCTTCGGCATGGCAACCCCCTCGCCTGTTGGTGCCCGGCGCACGCGTCGGCGGCGCCCAGGGTGCGCGGAGTGTACGCCGACAACTGACAGGTTCGAAGCCGTCGCAACGCTGTGGACGGCGACCCCGCCGTCCGAGAATCACGAGGCGAAGGGGAACACAAACGTGGTCGAGGCATTCGTCGCGCTGGGCCTGGGAGGCGTGCTGGGATTCCTCCTCGGCGGCCCCAAGTTGTCCGCCGGTCAGCGGGCGCCGAAGGCCACCGTGGCGGCGACCGCCGCGCAGGCTCGCACGCCCGCCTCCTCGCGCGCCGCAACTGCGACCTCCGCCGCCCCGCCCGCCGGAACGCCGGCGCCGAGTGGCGGAGCACCGAGGAAAGCCACGCAGACGGCGCAGAAGTTCAAGTAGCGCGCCGCGACCTCGAGGGCCGCCTCGCGACCTGTTAGTAGCGGCCGATCGCGACGATCCCGCCCTCGCCGAGCAGGCGCTCGTCATCGGTGAACACCGCCACCGCGCCCTGCCGCAGGGCCGCCTGGAGCAGCCGCTCGACCGCGGCGCCGTCGACGCTCGACTCGTGCACGCGCGTGTCCTCGGCGGTCCCGAGGTGGTCCGTCGCGTCCTCGTGCACGATCACCGTCGCGACTCGCCCCTGCTCGCACGCCGTCGCGATCGCCTCGAGGCCATTGATCGCGTTCGGCTCGGCGCCCCCGAACCAGCCCTCGGCGCGCTGGCGCCCGTTGTCGAGCTGGACGTCGATGGCAAGCCGGCGGAGCCGGTCGAAGCGGTCGCGGTCGTCCTCACCGTGGGGCGGCGCGTTGAGCTGGACGGCGCGCGCCGACACCGACTCCGGGAGCCGCCCGAGGAGCTGAGAGCGTGCCTCGTCGACGCCCTCGACCACGAGGATGTCGTCGCCGTGGACGAACTTCGCGACGTGCTCGGCGGCCTCGTTCGCGAAGAGGTTGCGCTGCGCCTCGACCCAGCGCTCGACGTTGGCGTACGCGTGCCCGGTGCCCTGCATGCCGCCGACGGGGCCACCCTGCGCGGCGCGGTTCGTGCGCTGCCCGAGCTTCGACGTGTAGTGCTGCGGCCAGTCGACCTCGTCGCTGCCGGCGGCGGCGCCGTAGCGCACGCGGGTCACGTCCATGGTGTGCATGTCGGTCGTCACCAGCGCGACGGGGCGGTCGAGGTACGCCGCCCGGGCCACCTCGAAGACACGCGGGCCACTGCCCGCGTGCACGCTGTTGCGAATCGGCGCCGCCAGCTCGAGGACGACGAAGGGCCCGGGGTTCGGGTCGGCGTCCTGGGCGTCGCCGGAGTAGACGGGGTGAGCCACCCACACGAGGCCGAGCACTCCGCGCGAACTCGCGTCCGCCGCGGCCTCCTCGAGCTCCCGCATCTCGTCCTCGACGGCCTCGGCCTGGTGCTTCTCCAGCCCCTCGGCGGCCTGCCGGCCGGCCTGCCGCAGCGCCTTGAGGACAGGCGGCTGCCCCGTCCCATCGGGCGTCAGGTCGAGCGTCGCGGTCACGGTGAGCCGGTCCCCGTCGGCCTCGCCGATGTCGAGCAGCTTGCCCAGCAGCGAGTCGATGCGTCCGATCTCGGTCTCGGTGGTCATGAGGGCACCCCTTCCCGCGGGTACCCCTCGACGCTACCGATCGCCGTCTTGCGGTGGCATAAACCGAGGTCCCGATCGGAGGGGGCTGAGGTCCCGGCAAGGCTGGCATACTGCCCTCATGCGGAGTCGGTGGCGGATCGCGATCCTCGGGCTCGTGGGGGTGCCAGTCGTGCTTACGGCGGTCGCCGCCATCGCGATCGCGCGTGGAAAGGGGCCCGAGCTCGCCTCGATGTTTCCCGGGGTCGACCTCGACGAGCGCCTCGGGCGCGTGGCCCGCGCGCCGACACGCGAGTTCCCAGTCGTCGAGAGCAGCGGCCCGATCGTCCTCGAGGGCGACGACGTGCTCGTGATCGACGGTGAACACCACGTCCACCAGGGCGACATCGTGCTACGCGACCGGGCACGCCTCGAGATCCACAACGCAGTCTTCGACCATGTCCAGGGACATGCCTTCGAGTTCACGCTGCAGGCGACGGACGAGGCAAGCGTGGTCGTCACGAACTCAGAGATCCGCTCCGCCGACTGGCTGAACTGGAACTTCCTCGGGCACTCGACGCTCACGCTGAATCGGGTAGAGGACAGGGAGTCCCGTATCTGGCACTGGTGCACGGACGACTGCACGGTGACCGTCCGGTCGGCGCGCTTCCACGGAACCATCGATGGCTCGGCAAACGCTGACATCGAAGACTCCCCTGACCTGTTCATCGAATACGTGTGGCCCTCGGGCGTCAGGGTGGACGAAGTGCTGCCCGCCGACCTAGACGACTACGAGTTCCCGAATGCGGGCGAGACCGGCGTCCCGATCCACCTCCGGGCCGTGCGATCGCACGCCTCTCAGTGGGGGCTCACGATGCGCGGCGCGAGCGACGTGACGATCCGCGACGCGAGCGGCCTCACAGTTACCCTCTCAATCGAAGGCGATCAGAGCGGGCTGGCTGCGGAACTCACCGGCCTTCGCGCACAGCACTACGACGACGCGACGTGGACCTTCCTCGATTCATCGCTCCGGCTGGTGAACAGCCGGACGAACGAGTGGAGTCCGATCGTGGCTGCCGGGAACAGCCTCGTCGTCCGGGACTCAGAACTCGCCGACCAGGCATTCTCCTCGGGGGATGGCCGCGTGCTCATCGAGGACTCGACGCTATCGACGGTCCGCGCCCGCGACGAAGTGGAGATCACCGTCCGCGACAGCGATATCCGCGGCGATGTCGTTGCACAGGACGACGGCACGGTCATCCTCGAACGCACCACCGTCGGCGGCACCATCGCCGAACGCGATCAGGGTCGGGTGTTCGTGCGGGAGTGAGGTTCACGCCTCCGCCGCGCCAAGTGTGCCTTCGGCATCGCACATACGTTCTGGCATCGTCCATCCCCACACGACGGCACAGCACGGGGGTGCGACGACATGGCTCTGACGCTGGCTGAGGGCGCCAAGCTCTCGAACGATGTTCTGCTCGAGGGGGTCATCGAGACCGCGATCGCGGACTCGCCTGTCCTCCAGCGGATGCCCTTCATCGAGATCGTGGGGAACGGGCTGACCTACAACCGCGAGAACGCGCCGGCGACCGCCGGGTTCTACGCGGTGGGCGATACCTGGTCCGAGGACACGCCGACGTTCACGCAGGTGACGGCGACGCTGAAGATCCTGGGCGGGGACGCCGACGTCGACCACTACCTCGCGCGGACGCGCAGCAACGTGCAGGACCTCGAGGCGGCCGTGGTCGCCCTGAAGGCGAAGGCGGTGCAGCAGGCGTTCGACGACACGTTCATCAACGGCGACGTGAGCGGCGACGCGAAGTCGTTCGACGGCATCGACCAGGCGTGTGCCGCCGGGCAGACGCTCGCGATGGGCGACGACGGCGGGGCGCTGACGCTGACCAAGCTCGACGAGCTGATCGACCTCGTGCGCGGCGGGAAGCCCGACCTGCTGCTGATGTCGCGTCGCACGCGGCGGTCGCTGACGGCGCTGGGGCGCGCGGCGGGGAGCGGGGTCGTCGAGCAGGACCGGGACGCCTTCGGGCGGATGGTCCAGTACTACGACGGCATCCCCGTGGGCGTGGACGACTACATCGCCGACGACCAGACGGTGGGCGGCAGCGACGACTGCTCGACGATCTACGCCGTGCAGTTCGGCGAGGGCGGCGTCGCCGGCCTCACGGGGCCGGGCGGCCTGACCGTGGAGCGCGTGGGCTCCCTCGAGACGAAGGACGCGAGCCGCATCCGCGTGAAGTGGTACGTGTCGCTGGCCGTCTTCAACGAACTCAAGCTCGCGAAGCTCACCGGCGTCCGCACGGCGGAGGCGGCCGCGGCGTAGCCGCTGCCTGCCGGTCATGCGCTCGCGCCGACCTCGATGTTCGCGGTCCCGTTCTCGGATTGCCTGGTCCGAGGTCGGCGCAGGCTTCGCCCCCACCCCCCTCCCTCCCCGCGCAGGCGGGGGAGGGGTTTCGGAGGATGAGATGCCCAACGTTCGGATTGATGACAACGGAGTGCCGAAGGCCGCGGTGTTCGAGCAGACGGTGCCGGTGGCGCATCGCTCCGGCGTGACGGCGGTAGACGCCGGCGACCCGGACCTCGCGGACAGCCTCGACGCGTCCGGGTTCGAGCACATCGACTTCGACCTCGACGTGACGCTCGGCGGCACCGACCCGCTGGTCGAGGTGACGCCGCTCTACTACGGCGCGGCGGCGGACGCGTGGTTCCGCGGAGAGTCGGCGTTCTTCACCGCGACCGGGCGCTACCGGCTCCGCGTGGCGGCGCGAGGGGCGCGCGTCTTCCTCGCGGTCACCGCGCTCGAGGGCGACACGCCGACGCTCGACCTGGATGCGTGGGCCTCGCTCACGTAGCGGATCGACGCGCAGCGAATCGAAGCAGACGAAGGACTGACGATGGACCTCGACACGATGCGGGCGCGGGTGCGGACCGATCTGCGCGATCCGAGCGCGGAGCGCTGGGACGACGACACGCTCGACCGGCACATCGAGCGCGCGCTGGGAGAGCTCTCGCTCGCGGCACCGCGCGAGGTGACCGCGACGTTGACGACGACCGCCGGCAGCCGTGACCTCGACCTGAGCGCGCTCGCCGGGGTCATCGCCATCGACGGCGTCGAGTTCCCGGTGGGGCAGTACCCGCCCGCGTTCGTCCCGTTCGCGATCTGGGGCGACACGCTCACCCTCGAGGTGGACGGCGCGCCGCTCGAGGGCGAGGAGGTGCACGTCCGCTACTCGGCCGCGCACGCCCTCGATGCCGAGGGGACGACGGTCCCCGATGCGCTGCACGACCTCGTCGCAACGGGCGCTGCGGCGTACGCCGCGATCGAGTGGGCGTCGTACGCGACGAACCGCATCAACGTCGGCGGCGACGACGTCTGGCGTCGCTACCTCGCGTGGGGCCAGGATCGGCTCGCCTCGTTCTCCCGTGCGCTGGCGAAGCACGGACGTGAGCGCCGGCTCAAGTCGCGACGCCTCTACGTCGCATCGGCCGCCGCGGTCGGTCGGCGCTAGCGATGCTCACGACGAGCCCGACGCTGCTCGAGGCCGCGCGCTCCGGGAGCGCCACGCCGCATGTCCGGGTCCGGTTCAGCGACCGCGACGTCGGCGTGCCCCGCCTCCACTTCGCACGCTGGTACCAGGGCGTCGAGGCCGCGGGACCCGCCGGCGTGGCGCTCCCGGTCGACGGCTCGCTCGTGCGCGCGAGGATCGACGCGGGGGCAGCGACGCTCCACGTCCAGCACATCGCGACGCCCTCGGAGGCAGCGGACTTCACGTCGTGGGACAGCCTCGGCAGCGCGGTGGCGACGCCCGGGCTGGGCCTCCACGCCGCCGGCACGCGCGTCCTGCTGGCGTACACGGACGGGACGCAGGTCCTCGTCCGCGAGAGTCTCGATGCGGGCGCCACGTTCGGAAGCGCGATCACGGTCGCGTCGCCGGGCGCGGTGACGGCGCTCAGCGGTGCCGTGCGATCCGACGGCTCGGCGATCGCGACGTGGGCGATCGGCGGCACGTGCTACGTCGCGACGCGGCCAGCAGGTGGGAGTTGGTCGGCGCCGGCCGCGTGGACGCAGAGCCTCGCGAGCATCAACGGCCTCGCCGTAGGGGACGCGGAGGACTGGGCGATCCTCGTGAGCGGCGAGGACAGCAACGGCCGGGCCGGCTGCTGGAGCACGCGGCTCGGGTCCGGGATCGGCGGCCCGCCGGGGCACTGGAGCGCGCTCGCGCCGCTGATCCTCGCGTCGCCCGGACTGGACGTGTCCTACCGCGCAACGGGCGTCGCCCAGGCAGGCGCGCCTCGCGCGACGTTCGTCGAGTCCTACTCCGGGACCGGGGCGTTCGACCGCACGATGTTGGCGACTGGACTCGCCGGCGGCGCCTTCGAGGATGGCGACTGGCGCGACCCGACGCCGTTCGAGCACGCATCGCCGTGGGGCCTCGCGGCGGCCGCGCGCGGCACCACCTCGTTCCTCGCGTCGGCGTCGGAGCTGTGGTCCGCGGAGATCGGCGGCTCGCCGGTGGATGTGAGCACCGCCGTCCTCAGCGCCCGTTACGAGGCGGACCATCGCGGAGAACGGCTGCGGTTGGCGCTCGATGCGCAGTCGCTGACGAACTGGCCGAGCGTCGGCACCGAGATCGAATTCTCGCCCGGCTACGTCACCGACGCCGGGATCGAGTTCATCACGGGGCGGCTGCTCTGGGTCACCTCGGTCCAGCGGGGCGCCGCCGAGCTGCACGTCACGGCGGAGGGCGCACTCGGGCGACTCGCGCGCTGGCAGGCGCCCCGGCAGCTCGCGTGGTCCGCCGGCGACGCGACGATCGCGACCGTCGCCCGCTCGATCGCCCGGGATGCGGGCGTGCGGCTCGCGGGCGCCGGCGCGAGCACGGCGGCGACGACGCTGACGCCGGGGTTCGCCGTCCGTGCGGGTGAATCCGGCGCGACGGCGCTCGCGCGTCTCCTCGCAAGGGTTCCCGATCAGATCTTCGGGCGCGGGATCGACCTCCACCTGGTCGAACGCGACCCGGCGGAGGATCCGTCGTACGCCTACGGGGCGACGCATCCCATCCGCACCATCGAGCTGACTGACTCCGGACGCGGCCCCCGCTGGGCGCGTGTGCTCGGGGCGGACGCCGTCGGGGAGGCGGTCGCGAGCGGAGGCGGTGACGACGGCAGTCGAGTCGCGGTCGTGGTCGACGCCGCTGTGACCTCGGCTCCCGTCGCGACCGCGCGAGCCGAGGCCGTCCTCCGCCGCAGCGAGCTCGCGCAGGAGCTCGGCACGCTGGAGGCGTCCCCACACCCCGGTCATGAGCCGGGCGACGTGATCGCGGTCAGCGACGACTCGCTCGCCCTCGACGCGGCTCCGTACCGCGTGCGCTCGGTGACCTTCGACTACGCGCGCCGCCCGCGAGGTCGCTACAGCATGCGCCTGGGGCTCGGGGCGGTCTGAAGCAAGCGCATCGGAAGGAGCGAGCGATGTTCGTCGTTGAGCCGGCCACGCTGATCGCGTTCGAATCGAGCGGCTACACCGCGACCGTCCGGTACGCCTCGTCGCTGTCGTCGTCCGTCAGCGGCGTGCCTGTGTCGCGAGGGATCGCGTCGGGGCAACTCGTGGCGGGTCGGCGCCTGGCGGTCGCGGTGTTCGATGACGGGCCGGCGGACGCGATGGTCGTCGGCGTGTGGTGAGGGCAGCCAGTAGCGACTGCCGGACCGCCGTTAGCGCGGCGCGCAGTAGTCGCTCGTCGTGCCCATCTGCCCGTCGGCGGCAGGCAGCGCCGCGACCCGCTGCTCCAGCTCCGGGCCGAACATCCCGAACCAGCAGAGGCCATAGGCGTGCGTGTCGTTGTCGTGCTCGGCGAGCCACGCGGGATCCTCGGACGCGGCGTTGCGATGCCGCAGGTCGTACACACCGATGTCGATGAACGTGTTCGAGGTGCCCACGACGCCGACCGCGACCGCGACCGGCTCGCCGGCGACGACAGCCGGGGCCGGGTCGAAGAACGTCGCGCGCGAGTCCAGTTCGACCGGGGCGGGGAAGTTCGCGAAGTAGGCGTCCCACTTGGGCGTCAGCTCGCGGAGGTGACCCAGCCGCACCATCAGTCCGCAGGGATGCACGATGTCGAGCGTGAACTGCACTTCGCCGCTGGCGAGGTAGCGCGCGCCGCGCATGAGCACGCCGTCGATGGGTGAGACGACGGGGACGTCGTACGCGCCGAGGCCGTCGAAGCGGAAGCCGCCGTGCGCCTTGTAGTCACTTCGCACCTGGCCCGGGTAGAGCACACTCGTGGCGGCGCCGACGTCCACGGCAGGCACGAGGACATCCGGACACTCAGGCGCCGGCCCACCGAGGTTCGTCCACTGCTGGCCGTTCCAGGCCCAGAGCGGTGCAGCCGCCGTCATCGCGGTCTCGCTCGGCGGGATGGTGCCGGAGGGTGTCGGGCTCGCCGTCGCGGTCACCTCGACGTTGGCGCCGGCATCGCCGCCCCCGCCATCGCCGCTCGATCCGCAGGCAGCGAGAAGCGCCGTGGCGAGGAGTGCCGTGGCCGCGAGCACGTCGAGGACTATGGAGCGAGGAATGCGCGTCATGGCGCGGAAGTATGCGGCCGACGCGGCCTATGCGCGCGAGGGGCTACCTCGCCCGAGGGGTGGCTAGCTCGCGCGGCGGTATGACTGCCCGGCGACGAGATCGCTCCCCAGCAGCTCGGAGACCGTGACCGGGACAAGCCCCCGCTCGGCGAGCCCATCGAGGATGGCGGGGACCGCCTGCACGGACGTCTCGTGGATGTCGTGGAGCAACACGATGTCGCCGCGGCTTGCCGCGTCGAGCACCCGTTGCGTGACGAGCTGCGAGTCGTGGTCGGCCCAGTCGCGGGGATCGATGGACCAGAGGATGAGCGGCATCCCGGCCGTCGCCGCGACCTTGTCATCCGTCGCGCCGTAGGGTGGTCGCAGCAGCGTCGGGCGCTTGCCGGTGGCCGCTTCGATCACGTCGGACGTCCGCGTGATCTGATCGGTGATCAGCTCCTTCGAGAGCATGGTCAGGTCGCGGTGGTCGAAGGTGTGGTTGCCGATCTCGTGGCCCTCGGCGGCGGCGCGGGCGACCGTCGACGGCTGGTACGTCGCGTTCACGCCGACGACGAAGAACGTGACGTGGACGCCGCGGTCGCGGAGCAGATCCAGCAACTCGGTCGTCGGCCCGGAGGGGCCGTCGTCGAAGGTGAGCGCGATGCACGCCTCCACGGAGCAATCGACCCCGCCGGTTGGCGGGGTCGTTGCGGAGGGCGTCACTGCGGCCGTCGTATCGGGGAGGTCGAGGCTGTCCGAGGGCGACATCACCTCCGCCTGCGCTCTCCGTCCGAAGTCGGACAGCAGCGGCGCGACGACGTCCGCGGGGATCAGGACACGCGGCGACCCGGACGATCCCGGGCCGACCTGGTACTCGTCGAACTCGACGATGAGGTCGCCGTCGGGGGTGAACCCGAGGCTGTGGTAGTGCTCGTCGGTCGGCGACGCGCCGTCCTCGATGCCACCCGGGATGTTCAGGTCGGGGCGGTCACGCTTCAGCGCCTCGATGGCGAGGTCCGAGACCTGCTGCAGCGCGGCGTCGCCATCAAGGAGCGCGGTGGACGGGACGGCTTCGCCGGACTGGAGGTCGAACCAGAGCGTGTGGCTCAGGTTGACGCCACCGGCGCCCGGGAACTCGTAGACCTGGAAGCGGATCCCGATGACGTCGCCGGACGCGACGATGAACGAGTACGACGCGTTGAACTCCTGGACGATCGGCGAGCCGGCAGGCGGCGGCCCGAACTGCTCCTCGAACGACTGGCGCCACGAAGTCACCTGCGAGCCGGCCTCGTCGGCGAGGACCGGGAAGCCCTCCAGCGTGGGCCACGTCTCGAAGTACTTGTATGGCTCGCCCTGGTTGCTGTCCGTGTGGGAGCTGAGGCCGGCGATGTCGGGCGTGACCTCGGCGTACTGGATGTCTTCCTCGCCGGCGAACGGCGTCGCGGCGACGCCGGGCGTCTGGGAGGCCTCGACCGTCGTGGTCACGGACGGAGTGGCGGTCGCCGTCTCCGTGCCCACCTCGGAGGTGCCGGTCGGCGTCGAGGCGGTGTCGTCACCCTCGCTCGAGCAGGCGCCGAGGATTCCCACCGAAAGCATCGCCATCACGGTCAGGCCGATGGCCACATGACGTCGCATCGCTGCTCACTCTCACTAGTCCACTACCGGGATACTCCGGCGCGCGGTCACGCGCCATCGGCACCTCGGGCTCAGGCGATCACCGCCGCGATCACGAAACCCACGGCCGTGCCCATCGCCGCCCACGATCCGCCCTGGTCGTGCCCCTCCGGGACGGCCGCCGCGAACAGCGAGGCCACGACGGCGCCGCCGGCGAAGGCGTTGATGACCGCGGTTACCTCGTCGCTCACGAACTGGGTGAGGAAGTAGCCGGCGAGGACGGCGAGGGTCAGGAGCAGGCCGCCGAGCGACCAGATCGAGACCACGCGCCGGCGTGACCAGCTCGTGCGCGTCCGCATGTCGCGGGCGCCCGTCAGCGCCTCGGGGAAGTTCGTGGCGACGATGGAGTAGAGCAGCGCCGGGCCGATGCTCGATCCCAGCGCGAGGTTCTCCGGGATGCCATCGACCATCACGCCGATGAGCAAGGTGACGGAGCCCTGGTTCCCCGCGGAGAGCCGGTCCGAGAGCGCGTTCAGGCCGAGGAAGGCGAGCGCCCCGAGTGGCACCGCGACCAGGATGGACCACATGGGCGCCTGTTCGAGCGGATGCTGGATGAGCTCGGTCGCCGTGGTGAACATCAGGGCGCCGGAGGCGAAGGCAAGCAGCACCCCCGCGAGTGCCTTTGGCACCCGGTCACTCAACCCAACGACACTACCGACCGCGAGGCTGATTCCCGTCACGAGTCCGAAGACGACGGCCTGGAGCACTCTCCGAGGTTGCCACCCCTCGCCACGTGGGCGAACCCCTCCGAGCCACCTCGCGCTTGCGAAAACATCGCAGTTCTCGTCCCCGGCGCGGTCGGATCGGTGTCAGCTCCTCGGAGGATGACGGATCGCGCCCTGAACGCTCCCCGTGCGGCACGCGTTTGTTACTGGACGCAGGCGAAAGTCCTTCCGTCGAGGCACCCGGAAGGCCTCGCGTGGAAAGGATGACACCGTGCTTGGATGGGCCCTGCTCTTCTTCCTGCTGGCCATCGTCGCGGCGCTCCTCGGCTTCGGGGGCATTGCCGGCGCGGCCGCCGGGATCGCTCAGATCCTCTTCGTCGTGTTCCTCGTGCTGCTCGTCGTCGCGGCAGCAGCGCGCGCGTTCCGAGGATCGACGCCATAGCGGAACGATGACCGTCCCCCGGCTCGAGGGGGGATGCACAACAGGAAGGGGCCACGCATCGTGTGGCCCCTTCCGTTCGTCAGCTCGACCTGGGTGGCTACCAGAACTTCCAGAACGGCTTCTTCTGCTCCGGCTTGTCATAGACGCGCGTGGGCGCGGTGGACTTCGGCACCTGGCGGACGATGGAGGGGATGAGGTTGAAGAGGCCGGCCACCTCCTCGGGCGTCAGGTCGTGCCGCGCCACCGTCTGGACCATCGTCGATCGTCGCATCGCGAGCGACGCGCCGAGCTTGTCGAAGGCGGCGTCGTACCCGCGCGCCAGCGATGTCGCTCCGTCCATGTTCCCGTCAGCGACCTGCAGCCAGGCGCGCAGCCGACTGATGGTGAAGGGGCGCAACTGCGCCTCGTCCAGCGCGTACTCGCTCTGCACCATCGACTCGATCGTGCTCGTGCGTTCGGCGTCGCCAAGCGCCAGTACGTCGTCCAGTACCTCGCGCATCTTGCCGACCCGCTCGTCGTCCGCAGCCGACGCGAGGCCTGCCCAGCGCTCGGCAATCCCCGAGTTGGTGACCATCGTTCCTCCTCGGACCGCTGCGTCAGCGGGCCAACGTCGACGGCGACGTCTCAGCCGGGCGCCTCGGTCGCGATGCGATCAGACTAGCCATTTCACGTGAGGCCGTGTGAGCCCGGCGCTCGCTCCTACCGACGACGCGAATGGCACAGGATCAAAGGGGCGGGCCCTCGCGGGCCCGCCCCTGGCGTCAGTCATCCGATTGCGCGGCTCACCGGCCGCACATCAGCGTGCGCGGGTCACCATCGGCCGCGTCCGTAGACGCCACCTCCCAGCGCGAGCACCAGCACCACGGCCAGCAGGATGAAGAAGAGTGGACTGACTGCCGCACCAAGCCCGCCAAACAGCAGGGCCAGCAGCAACAGCAGGATCAACAGTCCAACCATGCAGCACCTCCTCGGTCCGACCCACGAGGGCTACATGTCACCGTGATCACGGTGCTTTCGGGGTGTCATGAAGCAGGAGGACGTTGCAGGCCCATCACCCGGCAACCACCGCGGCATCACGAAGCCTCGTGCTGCAACGGACGCGCTACGCCCCCTACGCATCGAGGGCGCCCCCTGCGGGACGCCCTCGATGGAGTCGTGCTGAGGGAAGAGGCTACTCGACCTTGAGGGTCGTCTCGCCTTCCTTCGTCGCGTTCACGAGGATCGCCATGTTCCCGGCGGGGTGGCGGTTCTCGTACATCAGCTGGTGGCACTCACCGACGCCGCCCTCGAACGGGAAGACGCGGGAGAGCACCGGGTCCACCTCGCCGGCGGCGACCATGTCGTTCAGCTCGGCGCACTGCTGCGTGTTCGCGAAGTGCGAGCCCTGCAGACGCTTCTGGCGCATCCACAGGTAGCGCAGGTCGACGTCGGCGTTGTAGCCGGAGGTACCGGCACAGATCACGACCATGCCGGCGTTGTCGGCCATGAAGACCGAGGTCGGCACGGTCGACTCACCCGGGTGCTCGAAGACGATCTTCGGGTTCCGCCGCTCGCCCAGGACTTCCCAGAACTTCGCGCCGAAGGCCCGGGCGCCCTTCATCCACTCGCCGAACGCGGCGCCGTCGTCGAGGTCCGGCAGCCGGCCCCAGTGCGTGAACGACGGGTCCTTGCGGTTGATGACGCCCTTGGCGCCAAGCTGGTAGCACATCTCGAACTTCGACTCGTCCGAGACGACCGCGATCGGGATGCCACCCTTGGCCTTCACGATCTGCGTGGCCATCACGCCGAGGCCGCCCGTGGCGCCCCAGACGAGGACCGGGTCGTTCTCGTGGACGACGTTCGGCTCCCAGCCCATGAGCATGCGGTAGGCGGTGGCGCCGACGAGCATGTACGCGCCGGCGGCCTCCCACGTCAGCTGCTTCGGCTTCGGGAAGCACTGGTGGTACTGGACCTTGCAGAACTGGGCGAACGAGCCCCAGTTCTCCTCGTAGCCCCAGATCTTGTTGGAGTTGGAGGTGATGGGGTCAGCGCCGGCCTGGATGTCCGGGGCGTTGTCGTCCCACATGCCGCAGGAGAGGACGACCTCGTCACCGATGTCGACGTTGGTGACCTCGGAGCCCTTGGCCCAGACGATGCCTGAGGCGTCCGAGCCGCCGATGTGGAAGTCCTCGGTCTGGCCGGCCTTCTGGCGCGCGGCGATGACGTTCACCGGCGTGCCGAGGGCGGCCCACACGTTGTTGTAGTTGACCCCGGCGGCCATCACCCAGACCAGCACCTCCTTGGGGCCGACCTCGGGTACGTCGATGACCTCGGTCTTGAAGGCGTCCTTCGGCTCGCCGAAGCGCTCTTCGCGGATAAGCGAGGCGTACATCTGCTTCGGCACGTGGCCGAGCGGCGGCGTCTCGCCCAGTTCGTACAGGTCCTTCTTCTCGGGCATGGTGAGTCCCCCGATCGTGGTCTCGATCGCGCGAGAATGCGCGCGTTTCGGGCCGATTTCTGCTCGCGTTCCGGAGGGGCACTGAGGCCGCAGTCCGGCCCTCCCGCGAGGCTCCCGGCATCCTATCACCGAGGGCTCCGGCTGACAGCGCACGGTCGGTGTCCCGGGCCGGCCGGGGCGCCCCGCCGCACCCCGTACAATCCCCGGCATGGCAGGTTCGCAACGGGAACCTCGAGCGGCGGTCCCGTTGCTCCAGACCAAGCTCTACCCCCCGAGGTGGCGCGAGGGTCTCGTGCCGCGCCCGGAACTGGTCGCTCGCCTCGAACGAGGCGCATCCGGACGGCTCACGCTCGTCTCGGCGCCTGCCGGATCGGGCAAGACGACGCTCCTCGGCGAGTGGCTGGCCGAGCACCCCTCCTCGAGCAAGACGCCAGCAGGGCGGGAGATCGCCTGGCTGTCGCTGGACGCCGCCGACAGCGACCTGGACCGCTTCTGGACGTACGTGGTCGCCGCGCTGCAGGCCGTGCGCCCGGAACTCGGCGAGGCGGCACGCGCGATGCTCGAGTCCGGGCACGCCCCGGCGATCGATGTCGTCCTCGCGATGCTGCTCAACGATATCGCCGCGAGCCCCGACGACCTCGTGCTCGTCCTCGACGACTACCACGTGATCGAGTCCGCCGAGGTCCACGACGCGATGGCGTTCCTCGTCGACCGCCTCCCACCGCAGATGCACATCGTGATCCTCAGTCGAGCCGACCCGGCGCTCCCGCTGGCACGCCTCCGGGCGCGCGGGGAGCTCGTCGAACTACGTGCCGCCGAACTGCGCTTCTCCGCCGCCGAGGCTGCGACCTTCCTCGGCGAGGTCATGGGCCTCGACCTGGCGCCGGCTGACGTCGAAGCGCTCGAAGGGCGCACGGAGGGATGGATCGCCGGGCTGCAGCTCGCCGCGCTCTCGATGCAGGGCCGCGACGACGTCGCCGGATTCGTCGAGGCGTTCGCCGGGAACGACCGCTACATCGTCGACTACCTCGTGGAGGAGGTGCTGCAGCGTCAGCCGCCGCGCGTCCGCGAGTTCCTGCTGCGCACCTCCATCCTCGAGCGACTGAGCGGCGCGCTGTGCGACGCCGTCACCGGCCAGAGCGACGGCGCCACGATGCTCGAGGAGCTCGACCGCGCCAACCTCTTCGTCGTGCCGCTCGACGGCCGGCGGCAGTGGTACCGCTACCACCACCTCTTCGGCGACGTGCTGCGTGCCCACCTCGGGACCGAGCCGGGCGAGGACGCGAGCGCCCTCCACGGCCGCGCCAGCGAGTGGTACGCGGCCGCGGGACACGTCCCGGAGGCGATCGAGCACGCGCTCCGAGGTGGCCACCTCGAGCTCGCCGCGACGCTCATCGAGTCGATCGCGCGTGACACCGTTCGTGCCTATCGACCGCTGCAGCTGGTCGGCTGGCTCCGCCAGTTGCCGGACGCGGTCATCCAGCAGCACCCGGTGCTCTGCGGTTACTACCCCTTCGGGCTCTTCCCGGCGGGTGAGTTCGAGGAGGCCACGCGCTGGCTGGACATCGCCGATGGGCTGGTCGCGGATCCGCCCGCCACAGCGCGCCAATCCGAGGAGTTCGACTCGCTCCCGGGCATCATCGCGATCGCCCGTGGATACGGTGCGATGGCCGTCGGCGATGTCGACGGGACGATCGAGCAGGCGCGACGAGCGCTCCAGGTCCTGCCGGAGGAGGAGTACACGTGGCGAGCCGGAGCCGCGCTGCTGCTCTCGCTGGTGCCGTGGCAGATGGGTGACCTCGACGCGGCGGCAGTCGAGCGTCTGGAAGGTACCGCCGGGCTCGAGCGTGCGGGCGACGCGGCCCTCGCCATCAGCTCCATCTACGACGCCGGGAAGCTCGCGATGTGGCGCGGTCGACTCCGCGAGGGGCGCGAGGAGTTCGAACGCGGCCTGGAGCTGTGGAGCACAACCGGCGACCCGCGGATGCCGGGAGCGGCCGACCTGCACATCGGCCTCAGCGCGATCGCGTTCGAACGCGGCGACATCGACACGGCACGCGAGCACCACGAGGCCGCCGAGGAGCACGCACGACACGCGCTGCTGCCGGAGACGCTGTCGCGCCTGGCCAAGAGTCGCGCGCGACTCCACGAGGCAGACGGCGAGATGGACGCTGCGATCGCGGACCTCGAGGACGCGGAGCGGCTGGACGTCCCGGCGACCGTGCCCTCGCACCCGATCCCGGCGATCCGTGCTCGCGTGGCGCTCCGCGCCGGGCGTGTTGCTGACGTCGAAGCGTGGCGGGAGGCGCAGGGCGTCTCCGCGGACGATCCGGTCGTGTATGCCCGCGAGTACGACCACCTGACGCTCGCGCGGCTGCTCCTCCACCAGGCGCGCGAGCAAGGCACCGCCGCGAATGCGACCGCGGCGCTGGGCCTCCTCGACCGGCTGCTGGAGGCCGCACGCGGGAAACGGGACGGGAGTGTCATCGAGATCCTCCTGCTCCAGGCGCTCGCATCCCAGGCGCTCGGCGACACCGAGGCGGCGCTCACCCCGCTCGCGGAGACGCTCACGCGCACGGAGCCGGAGGACTACGTCTGCCTCTTCACGTCCGAGGGCGAACCGATGCGGGAGCTGCTCCGCGCCGCCGTCGCCCGCGGCGTCTCGACGGCGTACGCATCGAGGCTCCTCGGGGCCCTGGGGGAGGCGGCGCCGTCCGCCGAGGCCGGCGCGTCGCTCCCGGAGCCGCTCACCTCGCGCGAGGTGGAGATCCTGCGGCTCATCGCCGCCGGGATGCGCAACCAGGAGATCGCGGACGAGCTCGTGATCAGCGTCGCGACGGTGAAGCGCCACATCGCGAACGCGTACGGCAAGCTCGGCGTCGACCACCGCACCGAGGCAGTCGCGCGCGCGAACGAGCTGCGCCTGATCTAGCCCTCGCTGGCCCCTTCCCACGAATTGCACCCCTGAATTGCACCCTTCGGCCGAGGGCGGCCGCGCGCCGTCCGGGCAGAGTGCATCTCAACAGGACGCCGGTTCTCGAGCGCCGGCGAGGAAGGGAATGCACACGTGATCGAAGTGCAGCAACTGACGAAGCGGTACGGCGACACCGCCGCGGTGAACGACCTCTCGTTCACCGTGCAGCCGGGCCGCGTGACCGGGTTCCTGGGGCCGAACGGCGCCGGGAAGTCCACCACGATGCGGATGATCCTCGGGCTGGACACGCCCACGAGCGGCGAGGTGCTGGTGAACGGCCGCCCCTACCGCGGCATCACCTCGCCAATGCGCGAAATCGGCGCGCTGCTGGACCCGAAGGCGTTCCACCCGAAGCGCACGGCGTACGACCACCTCCGCTGGATCGCGCGTGCCGGCGGCCTGCCGCGCACCCGCGTCGACGAGGTCCTCGACATCGTCGGGCTGGCGGACGTGGCGAACCGGAAGGCAGGCGAGTTTTCCCTCGGCATGGCGCAGCGGCTGGGAATTGCCACGGCCCTGCTGGGCGATCCGCCCATCCTCCTGCTGGACGAGCCGGTGAACGGCCTCGACCCGGAGGGCATCCGCTGGATCCGCTCGCTGCTGCAGCGCCTGGCGCGTGAAGGCCGCACGGTCTTCCTCTCCAGCCACCTGATGAGCGAGATGGAGGAGACCGCGGAGCACATCGTGGTCATCGGACGCGGTCAGCTGATCGCGGACGCGAACATCGAGGACTTCACGCGGAACAGCACCAGCAGCCACGTCCGCGTGGTGTCGCCCCGGTCCTCGGACCTCGTGCCGCTGCTCCGGCAGGCCGGCGCGGCGGTGGTCGAAGCGCAGGAGGCCCTCACGGTCACGGGCGTCGAGTCGGGCTGGATCGGCCGCATCGCGGCGGAACACGGCATCGAGCTCCACGAGCTCACCCCGCGCCGCGCCAGCCTGGAGGCGGCATTCATGGAGCTGACCGGCGACAGCGTGGAATACCGCGCCACCGCCGCGAGCACGCTGGAGACGATGGAGGTTCGATGATGACGGCAGCAACTCTCGAGCACACGACGGCGACCGCGCAGGGACGAGAGGTGAGCTTCCGCGACACGCTGGCATCCGAGTGGATCAAGCTCAAGACGCTCCGCTCGACGTACATCACGCTCGGGCTCGGCTTCTCGCTCTCGGTGGCGGCAACTGGCCTCTTCGCCATGGCGGTCGGCAACACCTACGACGGTTGGTCCGAGGCGCAGCAGGCGTCCTTCGAGCCGCTGATGTTCGCCATGGTCGGGAACGTCATCGCACTCATCGTCGCGACGGTGTTCGGCGTGATGACGGTCTCCGGCGAGTACGCGAACGGGATGGTCCGCCAGTCGATGATCGCGACGCCGCGCCGAACACGGGTGCTGTGGTCGAAGGTGCTCCTCGTCTTCGGCATCACCACGGTGCTCGGCCTCGCGACGGTGACGGGCATGTTCCTCGTCGGCCAGGCGGTCCTCGGCGCCTACGGACTGCCGACGACGAGCCTCGAGGATCCGGACGCGCTGCGGCTCGTCATCGGCCTCGGAGCTGCGACCCCGCTGTTCCCGGTCATCGGCCTCGCGCTCGGGTTCATCCTGCGCAGCACGGCCGGGGCGATCACGGCGGCCCTCGCCCTGCTCTGGCTGCCGCTGGTCTTCAACGACATGCTCCCGGCGTGGGCGCAGGAGAACATCCTGACCCTGCTCCCGGGCCAGGCCGTGGACAGCTTCACGATCGCCCACGCGGTCGATGTGCCCACGAACAGCCCGCCGCTGGTGGGCGTGGTCCTGGTCATCGGGTGGCTCACGCTGTTCCTCGGCTCGGCGCAGCTGCTCCTCCGCCGTCGCGACGTGTAGCGACAACCACGGGAACGAGCGCACGAGGGAGGTGGCCCAGCCGGCCACCTCCCTCGTTATGTCTGGATCCCCGGCCGGGGGTGCAGCGAAGTTGCACCCCCCATTTGCACCCTTTGGACGAGGGCGGCCCGGCGTTCCTCAGGCAGAGTGAACTCATCAACCACCGCCCCGGCACTGCCGGCGAACGGAGCGAACGATGGGCATCATGAACACCTCAACCACGCAGCCGGGCGCGTACGAGATCCGCGTCGAGGGCCACCTGGACGAGCGCTGGGGCGACTGGGTGGATGGCGTGGAGATCCGCCACGACGCGGACGGCACGAGCACCCTCACCGCTCAGCTCGCCGACCAGCCGGCGCTGCACGGCGTCCTCGGGCGCATGCGCGACCTCGGCATCCCGGTGGTGTCCGTGTGCCGCATCGACGAGAACGGCGACGCCTCCGCGCTGATGCGCGCCGCGGCGCAGTACCGCTACGGCGACCCGATGGAGGTCATCGAGGTCCGCAACATCGAGCGACCGACGGTCGGCGCGGACGAGGTCCTCGTCCGGGTCCACGCCGCCGGCGTTGACGCGGGCGTGTGGCACCTGGTCTCGGGCCAGCCGTACCTGCTCCGGACGATGGGGTTCGGCTTCCGCCGCCCGAAGAACCCGGTCGCCGGGATGGACGTCGCGGGCACGGTGGAGGCGGTCGGCAGCGCCGTCACGCGCTTCCGGCCCGGCGACGAGGTCTTCGGCTGCGCCGACGGTTCGTTCGCGGAGTACGCGACCGCAAAGGAAGCGAAGCTCGCTCTGAAGCCGGCGAACCTCACGTTCGAGCAGGCCGCCGCCGTCCCGAACTCGGCCGCCGCCGCGCTGATGGCGCTGCGCGAGGTCGGCAGGGTGCAGGCCGGCGACCGCGTCCTCGTCATCGGCGCGTCGGGCGGCGTCGGGACGTACGCCGTGCAGATCGCGAAGGCGCTGGGCGCGCATGTCACCGGCGTCGCCAGCACCGCGAAGCTGGACCTCGTGCGTGCCGTCGGGGCGGACGAGGTCATCGACTACACCCGCGAGGAGATCGACGCCCGGACCGGCGCGTACGACCTCGTCCTCGACATCGGCGGCAACCGCTCGCTGTCGCAGCTGCGACGTGCGCTCACGGCCGACGGCCGCCTGGTCATCGTCGGCGGCGAGGGCGGCGGCAAGTGGTTCGGCGGCATCAACCGCCAGCTGCGGGCCACGATCCTCTCGCGCTTCGTCTCGCAGGACCTGCGGTTCTTCTTCTCCCAGGTCGACGTGGACGACCTCGAGGCGCTCACGGAGCTCATCGAAGCGGGCGCGGTGACGCCGGCGATCGACCGCGCGTTCACCCTCGACGAGGCCGCCGAGGCGGTGCGCTACCAGCACGCCGGCCAGGCGCGCGGAAAGGTGGTGATCACCCTCTGACGCCACCAATCACCACGATGCCACTCACTCGACGATCACACGCACACGAACTGGAGCACACCATGGCAGCAACTCTCACCGCTCGGCAGGCTCGGACCAGCACCGCGACCACCTCCGGGAACGGCACCTCGGCACGACTTGGCGGCAAGGTCGCCGGCGTCGGCTACTTCGCGATCTTCTTCCTCGCGATCTTCGCCAACTTCTTCGTCCGCGAAGGGCTCATCGAGGCGGGCGACGCATCAGCAACCGTCGCGAACATCCGGGAGTCCGAGGGCATGTTCCGGGCCGGCCTGATCGCCTTCGCCGCGGTCTTCCTCATCGACATCGTCGTGGCCTGGGGGATCCACCTCGTGTTCCGCTCGACGAACCACGATGTGTCGCTCCTCGGCGCGTGGTCCCGCCTGGTCTACACGGTGTTCCTCGGCGTCGCGGTCGTGTTCTTCCTGATGGTGCTCGAACTCGTCGGCGGCGCGGACTACTTCGGAGCGTTCGAGGCCGGCCAGATCGACGCTCAGGCGATGCTGCTGCTGGACGCGTTCAACTTCACGTGGCTCATCGGCCTGGCCGCCTTCGGCATCCACCTCATCGTCGTGGGGTACCTGGTGCTGAAGGCCGGCGTCGCGAAGCCGGTGCTGGGCTACCTGCTCATCGCCGCCGGCGTCGCCTACATCGTCGACACGACCGCCAACGCGGCCCTCGCGAACTACGACGACTACGCGGACCTCTTCCTCACGATGGTCCTCATCCCGTCGGTGGTCGGCGAGATGTGGTTCGGGCTCTGGCTGCTGCTCCGCGGCGGCCGCGAGGAGGAGCGCGCCGCCTAGCGCTCGTCCTCGCCCCTCCCACCGACAGGGCCCGCCTCACGGCGGGCCCTGTTCGTCGTGGGCACCGTCGTGCGCTAGTCCAGCTGCGCCAGCACCGCCTCGATGCGCGCCTCGAGGCGTTCAATCTCGTCGGGCTCCTCGATGCGGGAGCCGTTCTCGCGGCGCACGTAGAAGGCGTCGAACACCTCGGGGCCGATCGTGTCGACCTTCGCGAGGTGGATGTCGATGCGCAGGTCGTGGAGGGCCTTCGTCACCGCGTAGAGCAGCCCGCGACGGTCGGGAGCCGAGACCTCGAGCACCGAGTAGTCACGCGACGCGTCGTTGTCGACGTGCACCTTCGTCTCGATGTCGGCGCGACGCGGCGGCTGGGGATACGACCGGCGCACCTCGGCCAGCCGCTCCTCGACATCGAAGGCACCGGCCGCCGCGCGAGGCAGCGCCTCGAGGATGCGCGCCCAGCGGCGGTCGTCGATGCCGCCGCCGCGCCCGTCGCGGTCGAGGGCGTCGCCGACGTGCCAGACCTGGATCGCGATGCCGTCCGCGCGCGTGTAGGCGACACCGCCGAGCATGCTCGCGTTGAAACCGGCGAGCGTCCCCGCGATGTCCTGGAGGAGGCCCGTGCGGTCCGGCGAGACGAGCGTGACGCGGTCGATCTCGCCGAGCGTCTCGCGGCGCGCCGCCGACTTCGTCTCGGAGCGCGCGGCCTCCTCGATGAGCGCGATCTGGTCGCCGATGCGCTCCGGCGGCGTGGACAGCAGGTACGTCGCATCGAGGCCCGCGAGGTGCGCGCGGACCACGTCCGGCGGGAAGCGCCCGGTGAGCGCCTCGGCGACCGCCTCGACGCTGAGCGCGTGCGGGCGCTGGTCGAGCACCGCGCTCACGCGGTCGAAGAGGGCGCGCATCAGCTGCGCCTTCCACTGGTTCCAGACGTTCGGCCCGCTCGCGCGCGCGTCCGCGACCGACAGCACGTAGAGCAGCCGCAGGGTGTCGAGGTCGCCGACGATCTCGGCCGTCTCGCGGATGACCTCCGGGTCAGCGATGTCGCGCCGGGTGGCGACGGCGGGCAGCAGGAGGTGGTGGCGGACGGCGGCGACCAGGCGTTGCGTGGCCGTCGCGCCGAGGCCGGCGCGCGAAGCGAAGCGCTCGGCGATCACCGCTCCCGCAGCGGGATGCTCGACGCCGGCGTGGCCCTTGCCGATGTCGTGGAGCAGCGCCGCGAGGAGGACCTCCTCGGGCCGACCGAACTCGGCCGCGACCCCGGGTGTGCCCGCGTTGAACTCGTCCTCGGCGATGACGTGGCGCGCCTCCGCGACCGTGCGCGCGACGTGCACATCGACGGGGTGGATGTGGAACGGGGCGATGTGCGGGCGAGCGCGCAGCGCCTCCCACTCCGGGAGGAGCGCCGCCAGCCACGACGGCTCGCCGAGCGGTTCGAGCAGCCCCCCGGGCTCGAGGTGGTCGAGCGTGCGTCGGAGCGCGGCGAGCTGGCTGCGATCGTCCCGGCCGTCCGGGCGGGCTGCCTCCGACTGCGACTCCTCGCTCCCGCCACGCCGCCACCACCGTCGCTTCGGGCGTTCCTCGGGCGCGAGGGCGGTCGCTACGGCCGCATCCACGACGCGCATGTGGCGATAGAGCTGGCGGCCCCACTCGAACGAGTCGACGCCGAGCCAGTCGGCGACCTCGCGGGCGTACTCCGGTCGGTAGACATCGTTGGGGCGGTCGACGAGGGCGTGGACCGCGTGGCGCGTGAGCGTCAGCGTCTCGTGCGCCTCGAGGAGTGCGGGGGCGAGTGGCTCGACCTCGTGCCCGTGCGCGATCGCCCGGGCGGCGTCGAGCCAGTGGAGCGTGTGGAGGCCGCGCAGGCCGCCGCGGCTGTTCTTCACGTCGACGGCGAGCAACTGCCACGGCTCGGCGTGGACCCGCCGCTCGCGCAGCGCGACGAGCTGGGCGCGCAGCCACGACGCCGTACCGCGCACGAGTCGCTCGCGGGCATCGATGAACGCCTGGTAGGAATCGAGGTCACCGACGACCAGCCGGGCGTCGAGGAGCGCCGTGTACGTCTCGATGTTCGCCTTCGCCGCCTCGACGCTCTCGGCCGGCGTGCGGAGCGAGTGGCCGACCTTCAGCTGCGCGTCCCACAGCGGGTAGAGCATGCGGACGGCGCGCTCCTCGGTCTCCTTCGGGGAGCCCTCCGGCACGAGCAGCATGAGGTCGACATCGGAGTGACGCGCCAGCTCACCGCGGCCGTAGCCGCCGACGGCCACCACCGCGACGCCATCGACACCGTGCGCCAGCTCGGCGACCGCGGCGTCGAGGCAGTCCGCGAGGAAGGCGCTGATCGCGGCGCCCCGTGCGCCCTCGTCCCGGTCGGGGAGCGCCAGGGAGGCGCGCCCGGCCACAGCCGAGCGCGCCTCCAGGAATCGAGCCAGCGCCGGATGCGCGCCAGTCATCGAGTGAACGCTGTCATCGAATGAACGCCGCCATCGCGCGGATGCTAGAGGGCGTCGTTCCCACGTTCACCGGTCCGGATACGGATCACATCCTCCACCGGCAGGACGGCAATCTTGCCGTCGCCGATCGACCCGGTGCGCGCGGTGCTCTCGATGGTGTCGATGACCGTCGGCGCGAGGGTGTCGTCCACGAGCACCTCGATGCGCACCTTCGGCACCATGTCCACCTCGTACTCCGCGCCGCGGTAGGTCTCCGTGTGGCCGGACTGACGGCCGAAGCCCTGCGCGTTGATCGCGGTGAGCCCGGAGACCCCGGCCTCCTTGAGGGCGTCCCGGATCTCGTCGAGCCGGAACGGGTTGATGTAGGCAATGATCAGCTTCATCGTGCCGCTCCTATTCCGCCATCACGTAGGACTGCTCCTCGTGGAGCGCGAGGTCGAGACCGCTGCGCTCGTCGTCGGCCGCGGCGCGGATGCCCATGACGGCATCGAGCACCTTCGCGATGACGAACGTAACGCCAAACGAGTAGGCGAACGCGATCACGACGCTGAGCGCCTGGCGACCGAGGAGCTCGAGGCTCCCGCTGTGGCCGCCGTATGCCTCCTCGGCCAGCACCCCCAGCAGCAGCGATCCGAGGATGCCGCCCACGAGGTGCACCGCGACGACATCGAGTGAGTCGTCGAAGTTGAACATGATCTTCAGGCGGAGCGCCCAGAAGCAGACGAGCCCGGCCGCGAGGCCGATGAGCATCGCGCCCAGCGGACCGACGAAGCCCGCGGCGGGCGTGATCGCGACGAGGCCGGCGACGGCACCGGACACGAAGCCCAGCGTCGTCGGCTTCCCGTGGATGAAGCCCTCGGCGATGATCCACGCCGTCGCGGCCGTGGCCGCGGCGACCTGCGTCGTGAGGAACGCGTTGCCCGCGGCGGCGTCAGCAGCGAACGCCGAGCCGCCGTTGAAGCCGAACCAGCCGAACCACAGGATGCCCGCGCCGAGGACGGTCAGCGGCAACGAGTGCGGCCGGATGATGTCGCGGCGGAAGCCGATGCGCGGCCCCAGCACCATGAGCAGCGCGAGCGCCGCGGCGCCGGCGTTGATGTGGACCACGAGCCCGCCCGCGAAGTCGAGCGCCTCGATGTCAGCGCCGATGAAACCGCCACCCCACACCCAGTGGGCGACGGGGACGTAGACCAGCAGCGACCAGATGGCGATGAACACCGCCCAGGCGGTGAACTTCATGCGCTCCGCGATCGCGCCGGAGATCAGGGCCGGCGTGATGATGGCGAAGGTGAGCTGGAACATGATGTGGACGTTGTCCGGGTAGGGCAGTCCGAAGTGGTCGTTGCTCAGGCCCAGGTCCCGGAGCCCCCACAGGTTGAAGTCACCGATGACGCTGTAGCCCCCCAGCGTCGTGCTGCCGCTGAACGTCAGTGACGCTCCGACGAGCACCCACAGGATCGTGACGACGCCCATCGCGACGTAGTTCTTCATCAACATCGCGAGCACGTTCTTCGCGCGGACCATGCCGCCGTAGAAGAACGCAAGACCGGGTGTCATGAACAACACCAACGCGCTGCTCATCAGGAGCCAAGCGGTGTGGCCGCTATCCATCCGAACTCCTCCCAGCGGACGACCTCCCAGTTCGCGCGCGAAGTCCGCGCTGCGTTACGTCCGCGTGGCGAGAATGTCTGCATCGGATGTCGCGAGAGTGTCCGCTCTGTTACATCCATGTTTCGTCAGTCTGCAATCCCTCACGGCGCTCCGCGTCCGGGGGCCGTGCCGTGGCGATGTTCGCGGTGAACGATCGCGACCGGTAGAATCCGAGGACTCCCCGACCCACTCGGCAGATGGACCTCGGAGCGCGCCACCATCGCTGCCCGACATGCGACCGCACACGCCGACGACGACCGCGAGCTCGACGTCGGCGAATCGACGTCACCGCCCACGGGCGGTGAGGCCGCTGCGGCGCGTCCGTTCCTGAAGTGGGCCGGCGGCAAGACGCAGCTCCTCGAGCCGCTCATCGCCCGCGCGCCGCGCGAGATCGGGACGTACTACGAGACGTTCCTCGGCGGCGGTGCGATGTTCTTCGGGCTCCTCGCCAACCCCGAGCTCGCGCCGAAGCGCGCGGTGCTCAATGACCTGAACCACCACCTGGTCACCGTGTACGAGGTGGTCCGGGACGAGGTGGAATCGCTGATCGAGGCGCTGGGCGCGCTCTCCGAGAGCTACCTCGAGGCCGGCGACGACGAGCGGTCGGAGTTCTACTACGCACAGCGGAGCCGCCGGCCGACCGGCCGGATCGACCTCGCGGCGCGATTCGTCTTTCTGAACAAGACCTGCTTCAACGGGCTCTATCGGGTGAACCGTCGCGGTGAGTTCAACGTGCCACACGGCAAGTACCGCTCGCCGCGCATCCTCGACATCGAGGGGCTCCGCGACGCGTCGCAGGCCCTGAGGAACGTCGAGCTCACATGCTCGGACTTCGGGGAGGCGCTGAAGGCGCCGCAGGCGGGCGACTTCGTCTACCTCGACCCGCCGTTCGAGCCGCTCTCGAAGACGTCGTCGTTCACGAACTACACGCAGGGCGCGTTCGACCGTTCCGAGCAGCAGCGCCTGAAGTGGGCGATCGACGAGCTCACGGAGCGCGGCGTCCGCGTCATGCTCTCGAACTCGGCGCAGGACTACATCCTCGGCCTCTACTCCG
Source organism: Dehalococcoidia bacterium (assembly GCA_020634075.1). Taxonomy (GTDB): domain Bacteria; phylum Chloroflexota; class Dehalococcoidia; order UBA2979; family UBA2979; genus W-Chloroflexi-9. The sequence goes on from JACKCJ010000016.1 coordinate 41,655, forward strand.
CGGACCGAGGGCCATTCGGACGCCCCGGCATGCGCTACCGCCTCGAGACCACGCTCGCGCGGCGGGCCATCAACTCGCGCGGCGACCGGCGCGGCGCGATCGACGAGCTCATCGCGCTCAACTACAGCGCCGACGAGGAGCGTCGCGCGCTCGAGTCATCGCGCCCTCGGAACTCGTAGCCACCCCCGTTAGCATTCGCCCATGGCGAGCGTGATCGACGAACTCTTCGCGCAGCACGAGTGGGCCAACCTCCGGCTCCTCGAGGCGTGCCGAAGCCTCTCCGATGCGCAGCTCGATGCGACCGCCGAGGGTGTCTACGGCACAATCCGGCAGACGCTCCTGCACCTCGTCGTCGCCGAGCCAAGCTATGTGACCCGCCTCGGCGGCACGTATGACGGCCCCGCGTACGAGCGAGGCAGCACCCCGAGCTTCGAGACGCTCGATGCAATGATCCGCGCCTCGGCCGCGGGACTGCGCGAGCGCGCTCACGCCGTCGACGCCTCGCCGTTCACGTTCCGGTCGCCCGAGGACGAGGAAATCGATGCGTCCGTCGTGATCGTGCAGGCGCTGAACCACGGCGCCGACCACCGGAGCCAGATCTGCAGCATCCTCACGACGCTCGGGATCGAGCCGCCCGGCCTCGACGCATGGAGCTGGGCCGAGGCCACCGGGCGCATCCGCTAGACCGCCGCGGCGCTACTCCTCAGCCCCGCCGAAGCCGGCGCGGCGCACGGGGATCACGAAGTAGAGCCGCAGCCACGTCTCGAGCTCGCTCAGTTCGACGGCCTTGCCGGAGGCGCTGAGGAACGAGCGCATGTGGCCGCTGAAGCCGGGCCCGTGGAACACGACGATGCCGGGGATCGGCCAGGCGGCGATGTCGTCGATGGTGCTCGGGATCTTCTCTTCGGCGGAGCCACGCGAGGACTGGTACTTCACCTCGATGCCGAGGGAGCGCCGCTCGCTGAGGTCGGTGACGACGAGGTCGATGCGACGCCGCGCGCCCCAGATGCGACGCCCCACGTAGACCTCGGTCTCGACATCCAGCCCGAGGTCGAGCGCGATCTGCGCGCAGGCAGAGACCATCTCCTGCCACGTGGTCGGCTCGAAGAAGTTGCCCTGTTCCTGCGTCGAAGCACGCGGCATTCCGGCACGATAGCGCGACGGCCGCTGAGCCGCCGTCGGGAACGAGCGGACGCAGCGTCAGGCGCTCGTCCGCGCCTCCCGACGTTGGCGCGCGAGCTGGCGCAGGCGTCCGGCCGTGTAGATCGCGACGCCCACGAGCGCCACGAGCGCGAATGGCGCCGCGACGATGCGGCTGTCCGGCACGTACATCGATACCGCCGCGACCACGCCGAAGCAGGCCGCCACGATCAGCCCCGCCGCGCGGAGCCTCCGGTTGTTCAGAAGAGCACCCATCTCGTCCTCCATTGGGACGCCGTCCCAGAGCCGGACTGCGTCGAGGAATGTCCTCAGCGTGCTCGCCGCCGCCATGCGGCTTCAATGACAGCAGAGATGTCTGGGCTCAATTGCCAGCGCTTCGTTACGCCGGGAGGGGGCGTCAGTATGCTGCCCGCATGCCCACCATCCTCGTCCCCGCCGACATCGCCACCCGCCTTCACGATCAGCTCGCCGCGTTCGATGACCTCGAGGTCATCGCCGCCCCCGAGGGCGAGGGGGCGATCCTGCCGCCCGAGGTGATGGAGCGCCTGGAGGCGGCGTTCTTCAACACCGCGTCCGGCCCGCTGGCGTCGCGCCGCATCCTCGGCGCCGCGCGGCGCGCGCCGAACCTCAAGTGGCTGCACATGGGGCACTCCGGCGCGGACGACCCGATCTTCCAGGAGCTGATGGACCGCGGCGTCGCCGTGACGAACTCCGCCGGCCTCGCCGCCGAGCCGATCGCGCAGACCGCGATGGCTGGCCTGCTGGCGCTGAACCGTGGACTGCTCCCGTGGATCGAGGCGCAGCGTCGCCACTCGTGGGAGCAGTCACCGCGTGAGCTCCCGCCCGAGCAGCAGCCGCCGGTGCTCTCCGAGCAGACGATGGTGATCCTCGGGCTGGGGGCGATCGGCGGGTACGTCGCGCAGTACGCGCGGGCGTTTGGCATCCACCTCGTCGGCGTGCGTCGCACGCCCGCGGGGCCCGAGGACGGCGTCGACGAGTGGTGTCCACCGGATCGCCTCGCCGAGGTGCTCCCACGCGCGAACATCCTCGTGAGCACGATCCCGCTGACCGCGACCACGCGCGGGATGCTCGACGCGACCGCGCTGGACCTGCTGCCGCCGGGTGCGCTCTTCGTCAACGTCTCGCGCGGTGAGATCGTCGACCAGGACGCACTGATCGAACGTCTCGCGTCCGGCCGCATCGCCGGCGCCTACCTCGACGTGACCGACCCCGAGCCGCTGCCGTCCGACTCGCCCCTGTGGGACCTCCCGAACACGATCGTGAGCCCGCATGACTCGGCGCGGTCGGCCGGCCAGTGGCCGAAGATCGACGCGATCTTCCTCGAGGAGGTCGGGCGCTGGCTGCGCGGCGAGGAGTCGCCACGGCTGGTGCGCGACCGCTAGTCCGAACGCTCCCTGTCCCGGCGTCGTTCCGCCCTCATGGGAGGAAACGCATGACCATTTCCACGGGCCGGCGACGGCTCGCGTCGATCATGATGCTGCTCGCGCTCGGACTCGCCCTGCTCGCCCTCTCCGCGTGCGGCGGCGACTCCGACGAGGCGGACGAGGAGCCCTCGGGCACCGCGACCCCGGATGAGCAGTTCGGCATCGCGGACCTGCCCCCCGAGGGGCGCATCTTCGCCTACGCCGCCGGCGCGCAGCCGTTCGACGGCGACGCGGCGCAGTTCCTCGTGATCCTGCCCTTCGACCCCGTCCTGCCGACGGCTATCCCGGGCGACCGGAAGCTGACCTCCGCCACGATCGTGCCGTCACGCTTCGGCGGTGGTAAGCGCGACGAAGGCGCGACGCTGATCCTCGAGTACCGCGGCGAGGGTGAGGACGACTGGATCCAGCTCACCGAGCAGAAGCAGCCGATGCCCGACCTGAGCGCGCTCGAACTCGAGACCGTCGAGGTGGGTGACGTCGAGGCGCTCGTGATGCCGTTCCCGGACAGCGACGCGATCCAGATCAGCTGGAACGTGTGCGACATCACCTTCGCGATCTCCTCGCACGTCATCGACGCTGAGGCAGCCGGCGAGATGGGCAGCTCGATGGACCAGGAGTGCGCGTCCGAGGCGCCGAAGCCGACGGGCGACTCGACGGAGAAGAGCCGGCTAGGCGACTAGTACGTGCTAGCCTCGGCGCGCGCGAGAGGACTTCTCCCGATGCCCGCGAGGCTGCTCGGCGCCCTGGCACTCATCGCGAGCCTCACGCTCGCCGCCTCATGCGACTCCGGCGACAACGCCGGTGACGCGTCGCTGCGCATCGAGGATCTTCCTCGCGAGGCGCTGAACCTGAGCGACGAGCGAGGCGACCCGTTCGAGGGCAGCGCGGCCGAGTTCGTCGATCAGTACGGCATCACGCCGATGTACCCGACGGACCTCCCGCGAGGCCTCAAGCTCGTGAGCGGGGGCGGCTCGGCCTCCCCCTTTGCCGGCAGTGGGGGAACGACGGGGACCTCGGTCAACCTCTGGTACGAGAGCGATGGAGGCGACCACGACGGCGCGTCAGTCATTCAGATGCTGTTGGCGGAGGCTACGACGCACGATGCCCCAACCAGGTCAGTTGACGTTGGCGGCGTTGAGGGCGTGATCGTGGAACCGCCGCGCGGGAATGTAATCGTGCTGTCCTGGTACGCCTGCGACCGCAACATCACGATCACATCCACCCTCCTGACCGAGGATGAACTGATTGCGATGGGCGCGTCGATGGAGTGCCCGGGCGGTACGAGCGAGGGCTAGCTCCAGCCCATCTCCGGGGCGGCCGTGCCGGTCTCCTCGGCGGCGGCGTTGATCTGGCGCCACGTCTCGTCGTCGAGCTCGATGCCCTGCGCGAGGCGCTGGGCCATGCGCCGTCGCTCGGGCTCGCCGGCGACGAGGATCTCGCCGAACCCGGGGGCAAGCGGCGGTTCCTTCGCGAAGGCAATGAGGTCCTCGAGGCCGGCAGTGAACGCCTCCAACGGGAGGAAGTTCGCCGGGTCGAGCGCCATGAACCACACGCCGTTGGTGCCGCGGGTGCCCTCGATGGAGGTGCCGGCGCCGGAGAGGACGCCCGAGAGCGTCTCGACGGCGAGGTTCAGGCCGAAGCCCTTGTAGCCGCCGTCAGGCCCACCGACCGGAAGCAGGGTTCCCTGGCGCTCGTTGCCGCCCGTTCCGTAGAAGTCGCGTGCGTCGTTCGAGGGGTTCCCGTCACCGTCGAGGATCCACCCATCGGGGACGGGCTTCTGGGCGTTCACCGCCACCTTGAGCTTGCCCTCGGCGACGACGGACGTCGCCATGTCGAGGATGAACGGCTCGTCGGGGTTGGCCGTCGGCATCGCGATCATCAGCGGGCTCGTGCCGGTGCGCCGGTGGGAGCCCCCGAAGGCCGCCACGAGGCGACCGCCCGGCGAGTTCACCCCACCCATCGCGATGAGGCCCTCGCGCTGCGCCTGGTCGCCGTAGGCGCCGACGCGGCCGATGTGCCCCACCTCGTGCATCGAGACGAACGCGATGCCCGTCTCCTTCGCCTTGCGGATCGCGAGGTCCATCGCCTGGATCGCGACGGGCATGCCGAGGTTCCAGCCCCCGCTCACGAGCGCCGTCGAGACGGTCTCGCGCTCGATGGTCATGGGGGCGCCGGGCTTGAGGACGCCGTTCCGCACCTGCTGCACGTAGCCGAAGGTGCGGATGACGCCGTGCGAGTCGTGGCCCCGGAGGTTGGAGCCCACGAGGTGCTCCGCGACCTGCGCCGCCTCCGAAGGCGGGCTGCCGACGTCCTCGAAGATGCGCTGGACGAAGGCGGTGAGCTCGGGCGCCGGGACCGTGATCGACATCGAGCGCTAGGCCTCGGGCTCGACTCGCGGGGTGTTGGTGTCGCCCCGCGCCGCGGCGAGATCGGAGGCGGCCTTGGCGCGCATGAAGCCGACCTCGGAGCCGAGGGTCACCATCTGGAAGCCGGCCTCGAGCCACATCTTCGTGTACTCGAGCGAACCGGTGTGCATGCCCGGCGCCACGTTGTGGCGCTTGCACGCCTCCATGATGTCGAGGCAGGTCTGCTTGTGCTTCGGGTCGGCGTTGTCGCCGGTGGGCTGCATGCCGAGCGCGTACGCGAGGTCCGAGGGACCGACGTAGGCGGCGTCGACGCCCGGCACGGAGAGGATCTCGTCGAGGTTCGCGATGCCCTCGGGCGTCTCGATCATGACGACGACGGCGATCTCGTCGTTCGCGTGGGCCTGGTAGTCAGAGCCGGCGTACAGCGTGGCGCGGGCGGGGCCGGACGAGCGGCCGCCCATCGGCGGGTACTTCGCTGCCCAGACGGCGCGCTCGGCCTCTTCCTTGTTGTTCACGAGCGGCACGACGACGCCATACGCGCCGGCGTCGAGCACCTTCATGATGATCCACGGCTCGTTCCACGGCACACGGACGAACGGGATCGTCTCGGTGGTGGAGATCGCGCGGAGCATGTTCATCGCGTCCGCGTCGCCGATGAGGCCGTGCTGCATGTCCACGCAGAGCCAGTCGAAGCCGGCGTGCGCCATGACCTCGGTGGTGTGTGCGCTGGGCGCGCTGAGCCATGCGCCAATCGTCTTCTGCCCGGCCCGCCAGGCCCGCAGCGTGGTGTTCGGTCGCATGGAGGAGTTCCCTTCGCGCTGATGCCGCCCAACGGGAGCGGCGAGGTGCTCGTGTGCTTCGGACTCCCGGCGATCGTGCGCCGGTCGTGTGTGGACTGGCTTAGGAGAGGGCGCGCTTCGGCGTGACCTCGTCGCGGTTCGGGAGCGTCGCCGTGGTCGGCCACTTCCCGTTCATGAAGTCGACGATGGTCTGGCCGATGCGTTCCTTGATGTGGCGGTTCGAGTACTCGGAGTAGAACGCCGAGTGCGGGGTGAGCGCGACGTTGTCGAACTCGTAGATCGGGTGGTTCGGCCCCATCGGCTCCACCTCGAACACGTCGAGGCCGGCGCCCGCGATCTCGCGGTCGCGCAGCGCCTGCACGAGGTCGTCGAGCTTCACGATCGGGCCGCGGGCGGTGTTCACGAAGATCGCGCCGGGCTTCATCGCGCGGAACTGCTCGATGCCGAACATGCCGTGGGTCTCCGGCGTCAGCGGCGCGTGGACCGAGATGTGGTCCGCCTCGGCGAGCAGTTGCTCGAACGAGGCTGCGCGGCGCGCCCCGGCAGCGGCGATCGTCGCGTCATCGATGTACGGGTCGTACGCGAGGATCTCCATGTCGAGCGCCTTGGCGCGCTTCGCCATCTGCTGGCCGATGTTCCCGAACGCCACGATGCCGAGCGTCTCGTTGGTGAGCGGCGGCGAGTAGGGCAGCGGGACGCTGCGGTACTCCCCGGAGCGGATGGCGCGGTCGTGCGGGATGAGCTTCCGCGCGACGGCGAGGAGCAGCATGAGCGCGTGGTTCGCGACCTCGGGCTGGCAGAAGTCCGGGTAGTGGGCAACGACGACGCCGTGCTTCGTCGCCTCGGGGATGTCGAGCGAGTCGAGGCCTACCCCGTAGCGGATGATCAGCTCGAGGTTGGGAAGCCGGTCGAGCAGCGGCCCGTCGATCTTCGCCCCGCCGACGAGGACGCACTGCGCGTCCTTCAGCAGCTCGGCGCGCTCGTCCTGGTTGGCGGCGCGCTGGACCACCACGCGCCCCCCGGCTGGTTCGACGATCGAGCGTTCGACCTCGAACCAGGCTGGATCAGTGGACTCGGTCTGTACGGCGGTGAAGGGAGTAGTCGTCATAGCGCGGCGAGCATACACCGCGCGCGCCAGACCTCAGCCCAGACTTCAGACGGTGCGGACGCCGGGAGTGCGGGCCGCTAGCGCACCATGTAGCCGACGCCGCGGACGGTGCCAATGACACCATCCGCGCCGACGTCGGCGAGCTTGCCACGCAGGCGCGAAACGTGCGCCTCGACGTAGTTCCGCGAGCCGAAGGTCTCGTAGCCCCAGATCTCGACGGAGAGGTCGTCCGGGGCGATCACCTCACCGCGACGGGAGAGCAGGACGCGCAGGACCTCGAACTCCTTGGGCGTGAGATGCACCTGCTCGTCCCCGACGTACGCCTCGTGCGCGCGGAGCAGCAGCCGAATGTCGTTCGGTCCGTGCAGGACATCGTCGGGCCGCGGGCCGGTGGTACGGCGGAGGATCGCGCGGACGCGGCGCTCCAGCTCGGCGATCTCGAAGGGCTTGACCACGTAGTCGTCAGCGCCGAGGTCGAACCCGGTGACGCGGTCATCCAGGCCGCCAGACGCGGTCATGACCAGCACGGGCACTTCGCTGCGGACGCGGAGCTGTCGGAGGACGTCGATCCCGGGAAGGCCCGGCAGGCCGAGGTCGAGGACCACGAGGTCGAACGAGGCCCGGGCGAACGCGGTGAGGGCATCCTCGCCACTCGCGACGCCCTCGGTCTCCCACCCGAGCTGCCTCAGGGCGATGGCGACGGCTTCACGGACATCCCGGTCGTCCTCGACGAGCAGGATCCGTGCTTGCCCCCACTGGCCCGAATGGTTGTTGTTGGTGCCGTCCATATGGGCGTGGCTCGCATGTGCGAGCCACGTGTCCTCCGTGTCCCGACCCCTCCGGCCCACGCGTCGTCACATCGCGTGCGATGTGACCGCCAATGACGGCGTTCACGTGGGAGCTGGGCCGTGTACCAGCCGCCTGGTGTCCTCCCCGAAAGGAGGCACTGGTAACGTGCGAAAGCATAACAATCTGATGTCACCGGTCAGGGAACGTTATCTGACGGAATGCTGACGCCAGAGAGAACACTCGGTAGAAAAATGGTGCAGGCACGGATCGGGTGAGTGTGAGGGGGTGCGTTCGCCTCCCCGGCCCTCAGGCGGTTTCAGCCTCCACCAGAGCCTCGTAAGCCCCCGCAATAACGTCGACGATTCTCCGGTCGACCGTCAGACCTGACGGAGCCCACTCGCCCGACGCGTCACCCGCCCGCCAACTCACCGAGGTCACGGGCACCACGCCGGCGACGCTGCTGGTGAGGAAGCCCGCGGTCGCGCGCCCGAGGTCGTCGAGCGTCAGGTCGCCCTCGCGTGCTGGTACGCCCTCGGCGGCGGCGAGCTCGAGGATCGCGGCACGGGTGACGCCGGGAAGCGCCCCCGCGGCGAGCGAGGGTGTCACGACCACGCCGTCGAGCTCGAAGAACACGTTCGCCGTGGCGGCTTCCGCGATCCGGCCGGAGTAGTCCAGTAGCAGCGCATCCTCGAAGCCGAGGTCCTCGGCCTCGGCGCGGGCGAGGAGATAGGGCGCGAACTGCCCGACCTTCGCGCGCCGCCAGGCGCGCTCCGAATCGATCTGAACACTGCTCACCCAGAGGCGGCTGCGTGGCGACATCGGCGCCAGCGGGTCGGCGGTGACGATGACGGTCGGATCGCCCGAGGCGGGGAGTGCTGGACGCGTCCCCGCCCCCGGGGTGACAGACAGTCGCACCGAGGCATCATCGAGGGAGTTCGCGCGCAGAACCTTCTCGATGGCATGTTCCAGCGCGGCACGGGCCGGCGGCACGGCGCGGAACAGTCGCAGCCCGGCTTCGAGGCGGTCGAGGTGCTGCGCCAGGCGGAACACGCGCCCGTGTCGCGCGAGCATCGTCTCGAAGCAGGTCAGACCGTAGCGAAGGCCGAAGTCATCGATTGACACGCGCGCCTCGGCGCGTGGGACGACCTCACCGTTCACCCAGGCCAGGCCACCACTCAACGGCGGCCGACCTCGTCCACGGCGACCTCATCGGGCAGCGTGACGCCGAGCGCGCGCGCCATGCCACGCGCCTTGTGCATCGTCTCCGCGTACTCCAGCTCCGGGTCGGAGTCGTGGACGATCGCGCCGCCAACGTGCAGGTGCGCGATGCCGTCCGCGAGGGTGATCGTGCGGATGGCGATATTGAAGTCCAGCCGTCCGTGCGCGGAGACGTACCCGATGGAGCCTGTGTAGACGCCGCGCACCGTCGGCTCCAACTCATCGATGATCTCGAGGGCCCGCACCTTCGGCGCCCCCGTGATCGAGCCCCCGGGGAACGTGGCGCGGAGGACCTCCTCGAGGCTCGCGTCCGCCCGCCGCTCCGCCCGGATCGTCGACGTCAGGTGATGCACCTGCCGGAACGACTCCAACTGCGCGAGCTCGGGTACGCGCACGCTCCCCGTGACGGCCACCCGCCCGAGGTCGTTCCGCTCGAGGTCGACGATCATCACGTGCTCGGCGAGATCCTTCGTGCTGGAGCGGAGTTCCTCGGCGAGTGCCGCGTCCTCCTCGGGTGTCCGTCCTCGTGGGCGCGTGCCCTTGATCGGGCGCGTCTCGAGCACTCCGCCGTCGAGGAGCAGGAAGCGCTCGGGCGACGACGACAGCACCTCGATACCACCCGATGGCCCACGCGTGTCGAGGTAGGCCGCGAACGGCGCCGGACTCGCGGCGCGCAACTGGAGGTAGGCATCGAGTCCGGTGCCGTGGAGCGGCGCGGAGAAGCGCTGCGCGAAGTTCACCTGGTAGATGTCCCCGGCACGCACGTACTCCTGCGCGCGACGGACGGCCGCGAGGTACGCCTCGCGGGTCATGTTGGGACGCAAGTCCTCGGCGGCGGCACGACCGGCTTCGCGCGGCACGGCATCCAGGCGTTCGCGCAGGGCGGC
>JACKCJ010000017.1 GCA_020634075.1 Dehalococcoidia bacterium
CAACGAAGGGCCGCCCGCGAGGGCGGCCCTTCTGCATGCTCGGATGACGATTAGCGCTCGGGGCGCCAGAGGTCGGTCAGCGCCGGAGCGCGATCGGCGGCTACGGCCAGGATCAGGCCCGCTGAGAGGCACATGCCGACGAGGGCGGAACCTCCCGTCGAGATGAACGGGAGCGGGATGCCCGTCGCCGGGAAGAGCCGCGTGTTCACGGCGGTGTGCATCAGCGCCTGCAGCACGATGGTCGCGGTGAGCCCTCCGGCCAGCAGCCGCCCGAAGCGGTCCGGCGCGTGGAGGGCCGCCTCGAGGCCGCGCCACGCCAGCAGCGCGAACAGCACGAGCACGAGCAGCGCACCGATGAGCCCCATCTGCTCCGCGAGCTGGGCGAATGCGAAGTCCGAGGCGCGCGTCGCGACTCCGTCGAGGGCGGACGCCGCGCCGTCGATGCCCTTGCCGGTGACGCCGCCGGAGCCGAGCGCGATCTCGACCTGGCGCATGGTGAAGCCGCTTCCGAGTGGATCGCGGTCGGGGTGGAGGAACACCTCCAGGCGCTCGCGCTGGTACGCCGGCACGGCGACCGCGAACGCGATGGGGAGCACCGAGACGGCGAGGGCGCCCATGCCGCCGATGACGCGCCACGACACACCCCACGTTGCCATCAGCGCGACCCATGCCGCGCCGATGACCAGCGTCGTGCCGAGGTCAGGCTCGACGAGCACGAGGGCAGCCGGAAGGAGAGCCAGCGCCAGCGAGACGAGCGTGAAGCGCACGCCGGGTTCGCGCTCAGCCGCGTAGGCGGCGATCGCGATGACCGTCGCGATCTTGGCGAACTCGGAGGGCTGCACCGTCACGCCACCGCCGAGGGCGATCCAGCGCCGCGCCCCGAACTCCTCGGAGCCGAGGGCGAGCACGAGCAGCAGGGACGCCATGCTCGCGGCGTAGATGAGGGGCGCCAGGCGGCGCAGGACGCCGACGTGGAGCCGGGACGCGCCGACGAGCGTGATGACCCCCACCACGCCGTAGAAGAGCTGGCGGAGCGCCTCGCCGGAGAGCTCTCCGGGAGCCGGCATCGTGGCGCCTCGGATCATCAGCAGGCCGAGGGCGACCAGCCCGACGACCGCGATCACGAGCGCAGGGTCGGGCAGCGCACGACGAGCGACGGCGATGGCGAGGCTCATGGCCGCGCTCCGGTCTGCGCCGCCTGCGGGGACGACTGCTGCGCCTGCAGGGCGAAGTACGCCTCGAGGATCTCCTTCGCGACAGGCCCCGCGTGCGTCGATCCGACCCCGTACTCGAGGTAGACGACCACGGCCACCTGCGGGTCGTCGTACGGGGCGAAGCCCATGTACCAGCCGTGCGTGTCGAACTCGCCGTCGGGGTAGGGCTGCCCGAACTCGGCGGTGCCGGTCTTGCCGGCCATCGTCACGCCGGCGGGGACGCCGGTGTACGCGGTGCCGCTGGTCGCGGCGGCGTCGCGCATGCCCTCGCGGACGACCTGGAAGTGCTCGGGCGTCGCGTCCAGGTGCCCAGTGGTGCTCGTCGGCAGCGTCTTGATCACGCCGTTGCTGCGGAAGCCGTGGACCACGCGTGGCTGGAGGAGGTCGCCGCCGTTCGCGATCGCGGAGGCGATCACGGCCATCTGCATCGGGGTGACGGTGAGGTAGCCCTGGCCGATCGCGAAGGGGTACGAGTCGCCGAGCACCCACTGCTCGCCGAACTCGGCTTCCTTCCACTTCGTGTCCGGGACGAGCCCGTCGACCTCGCCCGGCAGGTCGATGCCGGTGGGGCTCCCGAGGCCGGCGGCGCGCGCCCACTTCGCGAGCGCGTCAGGGCCCATGCCGACGAAGTCCTGGTAGCCGCCGACCATGTAGTAGAAGTACTCGTCCGACGACCGGGCGAGGGCGCGGCGCATGTCGACGTTGCCGTGCGCCATCCAGTCGCGGAAGACGTAGTAGGTCCCGGGGTTGTACTGGTCCGGGATCGTGATCGCCCCGCGCGAGTAGATGACGGTGTCCTCGGTCGCGACGCCTTCCTCGAGAGCCGCGATCGCGACGAGGGGCTTGAAGATCGACCCCGGCGAACGAGGCGACATAAACGTGCGGTCGATCAGCGGGTTCGCCTTGTCCTCGAAGAGCTTCGTGATGTCCTCGTCGCTGCCGCTCACGAAGAGGTTCGGGTCGTAGGAGGGCAGCGAGACCGAGGCGAGCAGCTCTCCGGTGTGCACGTCCATCACGAGCGCGGCTCCGAGCGGGATCGGCGCGTCGCGCTTCTGGCCTGTGTCCGTCCGCACGACCGCAAGGCCGTTCTGCATGCCGCGCGCGAGGGCGGTGGCGGCGGCCCGCTGCAGGTCGAGGTCGATGGAGAGCACGGCATCCGCGCCGGGCTGGGCCGCGTCGGAGGCGAGCAGCTCGACCTCGCGGCCCTGCGGGTCGGACAGCACGAGCCGGCGGCCGGGGCTGCCTCGGAGGTCGTCCTCGTAGACCGACTCGACGCCCGACAGGCCGACCTGGCCGTCGAGGGGGTACCCGCGCTCGGTCAGTGCCTGGGCTTCCTCGGCCGGGATCTTCCCGACATAACCCAGGATGTGCGCGAGCGTCGGCTCCGTGATGTAGGTGCGCGACGGGGCTGCCTCGACGCGCATCCCCGGGAGGCCGGCGAGCCGTGCGCGGAGCTGGATCGCCTCCTCGGGCTGGAGACCCTCGGCGATGACCACGGGTGCGAACGGATCGACGACCGCGAGGCCCGTGGACGACGCCTCCTCGAGGTCGGCGTACGGGATCCCGGAAGCGGACTCCAGCGCCAGGAGGGCGGAGCGGCGCCCCTCCTCGTCCGAGGGCAGTTCGCCGGGGACGAGCAGGGCGCGGAACCTCGGCTCGTTGTGTGCGAGGACCTCCCCGTCGCGGTCGACGATCAGGCCGCGCGACGGTTCGACCTCGAGCGTGCGCGGCGCGAGGCCGTCGCCGTAGTCCGGCGGGATCACCGGGTCGAGCCACTGCATGCTCACGACGCGCATGCCGACGATGAGCAGCGCGCCGAGGAGGGCGCCCTGGAGGATGCGCACCCGCAGCGCCGGGCTCAGGCGGGTCACTCGAACAGCCCTCGCTGTCGCGGCCGGAAGGGCCAGAGGCACAGCGCGACGAGGACGGCGAGGACGCCGCTCTCGGTGGCCGCCGCCAGGAGCGCGCCCGAACGCTCGGGCAGCTCACCAAGCAGCCCGCCCGCGAGTGCCAGCACGGTGCCGTAGCAGGCGGCGGCGGCGCCCGCAGCGAGCCCGGCCGTGGTGACGCGCCGCCAGAAGCCGGTCGCGTGGCGCTTGAACCGCTTCGCGCCGAGCGTGGCGATGAGCGGCGCCGGCAGCAGCGCGAGCAGGAACCACCCGACGCGCTCCTCGGACGCCACGCCGAGGACGACCGCCGGCAGGAGGATCGCCGGCCAGGTCTCGTCGGGCCGGCGGACGGCGCCCCACGCGGCGACGAGGACCACCGGGATGACCGGGGCGGCGAGCGGGTCGCGCACGAGCGCTGTCGTGATCGCTGCCTGGAGCGGGGCGGAGAGCACCACGAGCAGCACGAGGACCATCGCCATCAGTTGGCGTCCTCGGAGGCCGGGGCGATGTCGGTCCCGGGCCGGAAGCCCGTCATGACGAGCACCTGCTCGATGCGCTCGAGGTCCCCCAGCGGGTCGACGACGATGCGCTGGTGCAGCTCCTGTCCCGGAGCTTCGACCTCGGAAACGCGTCCTACGAGGAGGCCCGGGGGCAGCAGTCCGCCCAGGGCGCTCGTCAGCACGACGTCGCCGGGCGCGACCGCGACATCGAGCGGGACGAAGTCCAGGTGGAGCTCGCGGCCGTCGCCGACCAGCGAGCCGGTCGTTCGCGAGGACTGGAGCAGCGCCGCGATCGCGCTCTCACGGTCGGTGATCAGCCGGACACGGGAGCGCGTCTCGTTCACCTCGGTCACGATGCCGAGCAGCGTCGCGCCACTGCCGAGGACGGGCTGCCCGACGCGCACGCCGGCCCTGCTGCCCTGGTTCAGCACGACGCTCTGCCGTCCGGGTGCGGGGTCGCGGAGGATGACCGTCGCGGTGATCGTCGAGCCGGCCTCCGCGCCCACGCTCGCGATGAGCGCATTCGCCTGCTCGAGCGCGATCCGACCCTCCCGCAGCGAGGCGAGGTCGGCCTGCGTCCGCGAGAGCTCCTGCCGGAGGGCGGCGTTCTCCTCGGAGAGCTCGGAGATCTGCCCGGCGTGGAGCACGATGTCCGTCACGGGGCTGATCGCTCCACGGACGGCGTCAACGGCCGGCGCGACGGCCGCGCCTGCGCGCGCCTCGAGGTCCCCGGCGACGGGCAGCGGCGAGAGGGCGAGCAGGAGCAGGGCCGCGAAGAAGATGCCGGAGAACCAGGCCGCGCTGCGCGCGCTCGTCACGAAGCGCCCCTCCCTTCGGGGGAGGGGACGCGGGCCGGGTTCGCGCGAGAGCCGGGTGGGAGGAGACTCGTCGCGCCCGAGCGGTTGGAGGGGCGCGCCGTCGTCATCTGTGCGCTACCTCTGCCTATCTCGGGGGCCGGCGGCTGACGACCGCCGACTGCACGCGCTGGAGCGTGTCCGCTTCCTCGAGCGCCGCGGCGCAGCCCCGCACGACCGCGCGGAGCGGCTCATCGGCGACGTACACCGGGAAGCGTGTCTCCGTGGCGATCTTGCGGTCGAGGCCGCGCAGCAGGGCGCCGCCGCCGGCCATCGCGATGCCGTGAAGCATGAGGTCGGCGACGAGCTCGGGGGGCGTCGTCTCGATGTTGGCGCGGACGGTCCGGACGATCTCGTTCACCACCGGCGAGAGGGCGTCGCGCACCTCGACGGTCGAGATCTCGACGGACTTCGGAAGCCCGGTGGCGAGGTCGCGGCCGCGGAGGTCGATGCTCCACTCGTCGTCGAGCGGGAACGCTGAGCCGGCCTCGATCTTGACCTGCTCCGCGGAGCGCTCACCGATGAGCATGTTGTGGACCTGCCGGGCGTAGTCGACGATCGCGAGGTCCATCGCGTCGCCGGCGGCGCGGACGGACTGCGACCGGACGATCCCGCCGAGGGCGAGCACGGCGACCTCGGTCGTGCCGCCGCCGATGTCGATGACCATTGAGCCGGCTGCGTCCATGACGCGCAGCTCAGCGCCGATCGCGGCCGCCATCGGTTCTTCGATCAGGTAGGCGGAACGTGCCCCGGCCGCCATGGCGGCGTCGTGGACGGCGCGCTTCTCCACCTCGGTGGCCCCGGAGGGGATGCCGACGACGACACGCGGCTTCGGGATGCCGAGGCCGAAGCGCTCGTGCACCTGCCGGATGAAGTACTGCAGCATCTTCTCGGTGACGGCGAAGTCCGAGATCACGCCGTCGCGGAGCGGGCGGACCGCGATGATCGAGGCGGGGGTCCGCCCGACCATGCGCTTCGCCTCCGCGCCGATGGCGAGGACGCGCTTCGACACGCGGTCGATCGCGACGACGGACGGCTCGTCGATGACGATGCCGCGGCCACGCACGCTGACCAGCGTGTTCGCCGTACCCAGGTCGATGGCGATGTCGTGAGAGAACATCCCCAGGAACGAGGACAGTGGATTGATCAAGGATCAACCGGACCTAAACGTGGGGAGAAGGCCGGGAGCTCGCCGCTGGGGAGTGCGACAGACCGAGTATAGGTACCGCCGGAATGCCCCAGCAACCGCGGCCGGCGTTACAGAAGTTGGCTCCTCGCGAACCTGCACACGCCGGCTCAGGCCGCGTCGGCGAGCCCTCGGAGCAGCCACCCGATCGCGAATGCCACGCCGGCGGTGATGCTCCCGAGGGCGAGGGTCTCGAGGCCGTCCCGCCACCACGGACGCGCGACGACGAGGCCCTTCAGCATGCCGACCCCGAAGAACGTGGTGAGCGTCGCCCCGATGCCAAGCGGGAAGAGCGCCTTCCCGAACTCGACGCCGAGCGCATCGGCGATGAAGACGAGGAGCGGCATGGTGCCGGCCACCAGGAACGCGAGGTAGACCACCACCGCCGCGGTCCGCGGGCTGCGGTGCTTCTCTCGGGGCCCGAAGCGCCCGCTCATCAGCGTCTCGACCCAGACAGCACGATCCGACGTGACCGCCTCGACGACGCGTTCGAGCTCGGTGTTCGCGAGCCCCAGCCGGGCGTAGTGGAGGCGCAGTTCGATCTCGGCCTGCTCCGGGCGCTCGCGTACGACTCGTTCCGCCTCGACGCGTGCGCGCTCCTGGGCCTGCTCGTCCGCCCGTTCGCCGAGATAGTTCCCGACCGCCATCGACAGCCCGTCGGCGAAGAGGTTCGCCAGGCCGAGGATGAGGACGATCCCACCGGACAGCTCGGCGCCGATCGCACCGGCGACCACCGCGAACGTCGTGACCGTCCCGTCGATGGCGCCAAACACCGCGTCACGGAGGTGCGAGGAGTACGCCTCGCGCGACGCCTCGGACGAGGCGTCGTCGGAAGAGGATCGCGAAAGGAGGTCTGAGGGCCTCACTAGACTCCTGCGACACCGCCCACCAGTCCGCCGATCACGTAGGTGACCACGGCGGCCGCCAGGCCGAGGACGAGCTGACGCCCGCCTCCGAACAACCAGTTGCGTCCGGTCAGGAGCGTAATCGCCGCGCCGAGGAGGAACAGGCCGACGCCTGAGGCCGCCGCACCGACCACGACGAACGCGAGTCCGCTCCCGAAGAAGAACGGGAACACCGGGATGATCGCGCCGATGGCGAACAGGAAGAACGAGGCGAGCGCCGCGGCCCACGGCGAGCCGAGCTCCTCCGGCACGATGCCGAGTTCCTCGCGGGCGAGGGTGGACAGTGCGTGCTCCGGCTCAGCGACGATCTGCCGCGCCAGCTGCTCGGCCGCCTCGCGGGGCAGTCCTCGCGCCTGGTAGATGAGCGCCAGCTCCTCGGCCTCCTCGTCGGGGGCCATCGCGAGTTCCTCGCGCTCGACGCGCAGTTGCGCCTCGGCGGCCTCCCGTGAGGAGGTCACGGAGATCCACTCGCCGAGGGCCATGGAGAAAGCGCCCGCGACCAGGCCGGCGACGCCGGCAAGGACGATCGCGCCCTGGCCGGGGTCGGCGCCCGCGAACCCGGCGACGAGCGCGAGGTTCGACACGAGCCCGTCGTTCGCGCCGAGCACGGCGGCGCGGAGCGCGTTGCCGCCGCCGAGCGCGCGGTGCCGCGATTCCACGCGACCGATCACGGAGCCGGAGACGCCCTCGTTCCGCTGCCGCTTCGTCAGCGCGTCGAAGACGCGGTAGTGCGCCGTCTCGTCGCTCGGGAGGCCGGCCGCCTCGGCGACATCGATCCCCGTGTACATCGAGGTAGCGTCGGTCTCCATCGTCTTGATGATCGGGAGGACCGTCTCGGTACCGAAGCGGCGCGCGAGCCACATGATGAGCCGGATGCGACGAGACGGCGGCGGCGGCGTGTCATCCTCGCCGGCCGCGCGCAGCTGCTCGCGCCACAGGTCGAGGTGCCGCACCTCGCTCTCCGAGAGCTTGCGGTAGATCTCGCGGAGGTCTTCGTCTTCCTCGAGGTCGGCGAGGGCGGCGTACATGAAGACGCCATCCGCCTCGTCGGCGAGGAACTCGCGGTAGCGCTTCACATCGGCGGTGGTCGTCATGCGGGTTCCTCGCAGCCTCGGGCGTGACTGGGCAGCCTGGAGTGTGGCTGGCTGAGGCTAGCGATTCCCGAGGATAGGGGACTCGGCGGGACGAACGGAGGGCGATAGTCCGGGCTTCACCGGGCTATTCGTCGGTGCTCCAGCCGCGCTCCTCGAGGAGCGCGATGAACTCAGCCTCGTCCTTCAGTTCGACGCCGAGCGTCTCCGCCTTGTCGCGCTTCGAGCCGCCGCCCTCGCCGGCGACTACGAACGAGGTCTTCTTCGAGACGGATCCCGTCACCTTGCCGCCGAGCGACTTGATGAGCTCCTCGACCTCGTTGCGGCTCCAGCGGTCGAGGGAGCCGGTGACGACGATGGTCTCGCCCTCGAGGATGCCGCCGCGGGCCGCGATGTCCTCGTCCATGCGCAGGCCGCGCTCGGCGAGCGCGTCGATGAGTGCCGCGTACTCGTCGTCGTGGAGGTAGTCGTGCACCGCCTCCGCGACGATCGGACCGATGCCGTCGACCGCCTCGATCTCCTCGACGGCTGCGTCGCGCAGCGCCTGCATTGAACCGAAGTGGCGAGCGAGGGCGCGCGCCGTCTCGCCGCCGACGTGGCGGATGCCGAGGGCGATGAGGAGCCGGTGCAGCGGCTGCGTCTTGCTCTTCTCCAGCTCCGCGAACATCGCGTCGACGGTCTTCGGACCGATGCCCTCGACCTCGAGGAGCTGCTCGCGCTTCCCGGGGAGGTCGTACAGGTCCGCGAGCGACGTCACGAAGCCGCGGTCCACGAGCATCGCCGACCGCTCCTCGCCGAAGCCCTCGATGTCCAGCGCGTACCGCGAGGTGAAGTGCTCGATGAGCCGCGCGAGCTTGGTCGGACACTGACGGTTGGGGCAGTAGTAGGCGGCTTCGCCCTCGTCGTGCGCGACCGGCGTGCCGCAGACGGGGCAGGTCTCTGGCATCTCGAAGATCGGTAGGTCGCGCCCCTCGCGGCGGGAGAGCACGGGGCCGACCACCTGGGGGATGACGTCGCCCGCGCGCTGCACGATCACGTCATCGCCCGCGCGGATGTCGAGCTCCCGGACGTGATCGAGGTTGTGCAGCGTCGCCATCGAGACGGTGACCCCGCCGACGAACACCGGCTCGAGGACGGCGAATGGCGTGAGGACGCCGGTGCGGCCGACGGACACCTGGATCGCGTTCAGGCGCGTCACCGCCTGCTCGGCCGGGAACTTCCACGCCGTCGCCCACCTCGGCTCACGCCCAACGACGCCGAGCGCACGCTGGGTGGCGAGGTCGTCGACCTTGATGACCACGCCGTCGATCTCGTACTCGAGGCCGTCGCGTCGCTCGACCCAGTTCTCGCAGAACGTCGCCACCCGGTCGACATCGTTGAAGGTCTCGGTGAGGGGGTTGGTGGTGAACCCGAGCGAGCGGAGCCAGGCGATCGCTTCCGAGTGGCTCGCGACCGGGCGCTCGCCCTCGACCCAGCCGAGCTGGTAGATGAACACGTCCAGGCGGCGGCTCGCGGTCACCCGGGGGTCCAGCTGGCGCAGCGAGCCGGCGGCGGTGTTGCGGGGGTTCATGTAGAGCTGCTCGCCCGCCTCGGCACGCTGCTCGTTCAGGCGCCGAAACTCCTCCTTGGACAGGTAGACCTCACCCCGCACCTCGAAGGCCGGTGGGAGCGAGTCCGGGTCAGCCTGGAGCACCAGCGGGATCGAGCGGATCGTGCGGAGGTTGCTCGTGATGTCCTCGCCGCGCAGCCCGTCGCCACGCGTCGCGCCGTACTCGAAGTGGCCGCCGCGGTAGACCAGCGAGATCGCGAGGCCGTCGATCTTCGGCTCGCAGACGTAGGTGAAGTCCTCGCGCTCGATGAGCCTCGTCATGCGGCGCTGCCAGGCAAGGAGCTCCTCGCGGTCGAACACGTTCGAGAGCGAGAGCATCGGCTCGCGGTGCTCGACGACGGCGAAACCCTCGGCGGGTTCACCCGAGACACGCTGCGTGGGCGAGTCCGGGGTGATGAGCTCCGGGTGCTGCTCCTCGACCGCCCGCAGCTCGCGCATCATCGCGTCGTACTGGGAGTCGCCGATCTCGGGCTCGGCGAGCGTGTAGTAGCGGTAGTCGTGGTAGCGGATCTGCGTGCGGAGTTCCTCGACGCGTTCGCGCGCGGATTCGTACTCGCGCGTGTCGGAGGTGCTCGGCTGCGTCATGAGGTCGAGTATAGGCGGGGGTCGGGGCATGCCTGGAGCGGACGTGACACCTCCGCCGGGCGCTCTCTCATCGGTTCCGGCGGTTCACCTCGAGGCAACATGACGCTGCGAGGGTGGGCGGTACACTGGATGTACAGCGAATACCTCGGGTCAACGTCTCGGGCCAGCACGCACGGCAGGTACGCATGGATGTGGTGATCGTGGACTACGGCGCAGGCAACCTGCGTAGCGTCGCGCGAGCCGTTGCCCATGCAGGCGTCGAGGCGAAGGTCTCAGCCCGGCCCGAGGATGTCGTCGGCGCGAAGGCGCTGATCGTGCCCGGTGTCGGCGCGGCCGAGGACACCATGTCCAACCTGCGCAACGCCGGCCTCGTGGAGCCGATCCTCGAGTACATCGCGTCCGACCGGCCGTTCCTCGGCGTGTGCATGGGACAGCAGGCGCTCTTCGACTACTCCGAGGAGGGCGGCCGTCACGACTGCCTGGGCGTCCTGCCCGGCAAGATCACGAGGTTCCCCAGCGGCATGACCGTGCCGCACATGGGCTGGAACACCGTCCGGATGCGCGTCGAGCACCCGGTGTTCGAGGGCGTTCCTGACGACTCCTTCTTCTACTTCGTGCACTCCTACCACCCCGCGCCCAGCGACGATTCAGTCGTGCTCGGCGAGACCGACTATGACGGCGTGACGTTCCCGTCCGTGGTCGGCCGGGGGAACGTGATCGCGACGCAGTTCCACCCCGAGAAGTCCTCGCGGTGGGGGCTGCAGCTGTATGCAAACTTCCTGCGCCTCGCCAAGGAGCGAGGCTCGATCGCGCCCGAGGGGGTAGGGGCGCGCTAAGTCCGAGAGGGGACTGGCTCCGTGGAGATCATTCCGGCTATCGACATCCTGGGAGGCCGTTGCGTACGGCTCGCGCAGGGCGACTACTCGCGCGAGACGGTCTTCGGCGAAGACCCGATCGCGATGGCCGTCCGCTGGGCGTCCCAGGGCGCCGATCGGATCCACGTGGTCGACCTCGACGGCGCACGGACGGGTGAGCGCACCAACGCCGCCGTCGTCTCCCAGATCGTCGATTCCGTGAACTGCGCCGTGCAGACCTCGGGCGGCATTCGCTCGGTCGAGATGGTCCGCGAGATGCTCGACGAGGGCGTGAACCGCGTTGTCATCGGCACCGGCGCCGTGAAGGACCCGGAGTTCCTCCGCGAGTCGATCGCCGTCGCGCGGGACCGGCTGATCGTGTCCGTCGACGCGCGCGAGGGAAAGGTCAGCCTGCAGGGCTGGACCGAGGCGACCGATCTCGACGCGCTGCAGTTCATCGAGCGCCTCGCCTCGCAGGGCGTCACGCGCATCGTCTACACGGACATCCTCCGTGACGGCGTCACGAACGGCCCGAACTTCGAGATGTACGAGCGCCTGACCTCCGCGACCTCCGTGAAGGTGATCGCCGCCGGGGGCGTCGGCAGCGTCGAGGACATCCAGCGCCTCTCTGACTGCGGCGTCGAGGGGGCGATTGTCGGGCGCGCGCTCTACACTGGTGACATCAAGCTTCCCGAGGCCCTCACCGCCGCCGCCGTCTAACTCGCGCGGCCGACTGTCGATCCCGGCAGCCGCCATCGAGGACCGTCGCCAGTCTCGGATCGCCTCATGCTGACCCGCCGGATCATCCCCTGCTTCGACGTCGATCAAGGGCGAGTCGTGAAGGGCGTCTCCTTCGTCGAGTTGCGCGACGCCGGTGACCCGGTGGAGCTGGCGGCCCAGTACGACTCCCAGGGCGCCGACGAACTCGTCTTCCTCGATATCACCGCCTCATCGGACGCGCGCACGAGCGTCTACGACATGATCCGCAGCACGGCCGACCAGGTCTTCATCCCGCTGACCGTGGGCGGCGGCGTGCGCACCCCCCAGGACGTGCGCCTGATGCTCGAGTCGGGCGCCGACAAGGTCTCGATCAACACCGCCGCGATCCAGCGCCCCGAGCTCATCGAGGAAGGCGCGAAGGGCTTCGGCTCCCAGTGCATCGTCGTCGCGGTCGATGCGAAGCGGGTGGGGCCGGAGAAGTGGGAAGTCTTCATCCACGGTGGCCGCACGCCCACCGGCATCGACGCCGTGCAGTGGGCGCGCGAGGCGACCGAGCGCGGCGCCGGCGAGCTGCTGGTGACCTCGATGGACACCGACGGCCACCAGGACGGCTACGACCTCGGCCTGCTCCGCGCCATCTCGGACTCCGTCGAGGTGCCGATCATCGCCTCCGGCGGCGCCGGCACGCCCGAGCACCTGTATGACGCATTCACCGAGGGTGGCGCCGACGCGGTCCTCGCCGCTTCGATCTTCCACTTCGGCAAGTACGACATCCCGACGTTGAAGCAGTACCTCGCGGACCGGGGCATCCCGATCCGGCCGGTCGAGACCGGCACGGAGACGCCCGTCTCCTAGCGAGCACGTGACTGGACCGGAGAGACCCGTGGCCGACACCAACCAGCTCGAGGAGGGCACGACCCTCACGCTCGACTTCGAGAAGCTCGCGAAGGTGGGTGACTCGCACGTCATCCCCTGCGCCGTGCAGAACGCCGACACGCACGAGGTCATCCTCGTGGCCTACGTGAACGACCAGGCGCTCGCGAAGGCGATCGAGACGCGCTCCGCCGTCTTCTGGAGCACCTCCCGCAACGAGCTGTGGGAGAAGGGCAAGACCTCCGGCGAGACGTTCGACCTCCTCGAGGTGCGCGTGAACTGCGAGCAGAACTCGCTGGTCTACATCGTGCGCCCGCGCCGCGGCGGCATCTGCCACACGAAGAACGAGGCCGGCGAGCCGCGCGACTGCTACTACCGCCGCCTCGACCTCGAGTCCGGCGAGCTGGTGAACCTCAACCCGTAGGACGCCGAGGACCGCGACGATGGCCGGCCCGCCGTTCCACGTGTCGCACGTCTTCTTCGACGTCGACGGCACGCTTGTCGACTTCCGGGCGTCGCTCGCCGTCGGGCTCTACGCGGCCGCCGAGTACCTCTCGGAGCGCACCGACCGCATCGTCACGCCCCAGGCGCTGCAGGAGACGCGTGACCGCGTGGCGCGGTCGTTCAAGGGCTCGCTGAACGAGGTCCGTGACCAGTCGTTCCGGCAGGTCCTGCGCGAGCGCGGCGTCGATGACGAGAGCGCCGTGGCCGAGACGGTGCGGCGCTTCTACGAAGCGCGCGACGAAGCCCTCGAGCCGTACGACGACGTCATCGACGCGGTCACGACGCTCCGCGAGCGGGGCTTCACGCTGGTCGCCGCGACGAACGGCAATGCCGCGTTGATGCGGACGCCGGTGTTCGACCTCCTGCACCACACGTTCACGGCCGAGGAGGCGGGGGTCTCCAAGCCGCACCCGCGCTTCTTCCAGCTCGCGCTCGAACGCGCGGGCGCCGAGGCCTCCCGCTCGATCGTCATCGGCGACCGCCTCGACAACGACGTCGAACCGGCCGTGGCCGCGGGTATCACCGCGGTACTCCTCGACCGATTCGAGAAGGTCGATGGCGTCCCGGTGCCGGCGGCCTCGGTGGTGCGGTCGCTGACCGAGTTCCCGCCCATGCTGGAGCTCGCTTCGGATTAGTCGCCCTCGACGCGTCGTCGAGCGAGCGGGTGCTCCAGTGGCTCCCCCTTCGACAGGCTCAGGGTGAGCGGAAGCGATCGGAACGCCCTTCCTGAGCGGAAGCGATCCGAACGCCCTTCCTCAGCGAAAGCGATCGGAACGGGCCTTCCTGAGCGGAAGCGCCGGGAAGCCACCGCTCATGCTGAGCCTGTCGAAGCATGAGCCATCGGAACGCTCGCGCGCCCACCAACGCCGGGAGAGTCGATCGGGCCCCCCGAGGCGACTACCGCCGGACGAAGTGCACGCCGAGGTCCGGGGTGGGGCGGTCGAACGGGACATAATCCTCGGACGGGTGGCCCAGCGCGACGAACGCCTGCGGCTGCCACGATGCGTCGAGGTCGAGCGCCGAGCGGACCGCATCCTGCGCGTACAGCGGAGCGGAGATCCAGAACGCCCCGAGCCCGCTCGTCGAGGCTGCCAGCAGCACGTTCTGCAGTGCAGCACCGAACGAGTGCTGCGCCAGGCCCCACTCGGCGCGGGCGCGTCGGTCGTCCTCGTAGACGCGCAGGCCGTCGGCCACGAGGCAGCCGAGGAGCAGGGTGGGAGCGGACTCGATCTGGCGTCGCGTCCGGCGGAGCGCCTTCTCCTGCTGAGCGACCGGGACGCCGTCGTGCTCCATGTCGGCGCGCCATGCCTCGCCCATCGCGGTCGCGAGGTCGCTCCGTCGCTCCGGTGACACCTCGGCGAAGCGCCACGGGCGCGTGTGGTGGGGCGCCGGGGCGGTGCAGGCGAGGGCGACGAGGTGCTCGACTTGCTCGGGACTCAGGGCGGGGCCGGTGAGTCCACGGATCGAGCGCCGCGAGCGGATCGCGCCGTCCACGATCGCCGAGGTGTCGGGTTCAGTCATGGGTGACGCTCCTCGTCGGGATCGGGAGGTGCTCCAGCAGGGCAGTCGTCGCCTCGCCGACGCGGTCCCAGACGCGCGCGAGGTCCTCGAGGGTATCGACGTCGTGCGTGAGGCCTGCGAGCTGCCCGACGCTGACGCGCTGTCCCGCCGCCTTCGCGGCCTCTTCGTGCGCCCGCGCCGAGTCGGGGCCGAATGCCGGGGCGATGACGCTGGGCGGGGTCAGGCCGAGTGCGAGCGTGCCGCCGTCCTCGGCGGTGACGACGCACACACCGGGCTCCGCGAGGGCGTTCAGCAGCGTCGTGACGTGGTCCACGTCGGCGTGGGGCAGGTCGCCGGGCAGGACGAGCGCGGCCTCGGCGTCGAGGACGGTGGAGAGGGCGAGGGCGATTGCTTCGTTGTAGCCCTCGCCACGATCGCGGACGACCGTGGCGCCGTGGTCGAGGGCGATGGCGTCGTAGACGGGGTCGGGGCTCACGACGACGATGCGGCCCGCCCAGACCTCGCGAACCGTCGAGAGCAGATCGTCGACCATCGCGATGACGAGCGAGCGACGCGTGCCGGCGTCGAGGTCGGGACCGAGGCGGCTCTTCGCCTGGCCGGCGTCCTTCACGGCGGTGATCACGACGTAGTCGGCGCCCGGGCCGGGGGCGCCGTCGCCGGTCACGGCTCGAAGCCGGCAGCGACGAGGACGTTCCTCGCCACGCGCGCGCGGCCCTCGTCCCCGGTCATCATCGTGTCCACCGCGACCGCCTCGATGCCGAGCGCGCGGATCTCCGGCAGCAGCGCCTCGTCGGCGGCGTCGACCACGAACAGGTCGATGAGCCCCTGGTAGAGGCGAGCGACCGAGGTGGCCGACACCTCGTACCCGAGCGATTCGAGCATGGCGGCAGCGGGGCCCTTCACGGCCGCGCCGGCGACGATCGGTGAGATCGCGACGCGCTTGCCCGGCGCGCGCGCCAGCGTCTGCCGCACGCTCTGGACGACGAGCATCGGCGTGATGGAGACGAACGGGTTGCTCGGCGCGATGACCACGAGGTCGGCGTCACCGATCGCGCGGAGCACGCCGGGCGCCGGGCGGGCGTCGCGCCCGGGGAACTCGAACCCGGTCACGTTCACCCCGGCCCCGAGTCGGACGAAGTAGTCCTGGAACTGCAGGTCGCCCTCGGCCGTCCGCACGATCGTCGGGTGCGGCTCGTCCGTGACCGGCAGCACGTTCACCTCGACGCCGTGGGCGGTCATCAGCGCCTGCGTGACCTCCGTGAGCGTGCTCCCGGCGCGGAGATGCCCCGTGCGGTAGAGGTGCGTCGCGAGGTCGCGGTCGCCGATGCTGAACCACTCCTCGCTGCCCAGCCCGCGCAGCGTCTCGATCGTGGTCTGGGTGTCGCCTCGGACGCCCCAGCCGAACTCGCCCTCGAGTCCGGCCAGCGTGTACATGACCGTGTCGAGGTCGGGGGACACGTGGAGGCCGTGCCACGTCAGGTCGTCGGAGACGTTGCACACGGCAGTGATCGACGACGGCTCGATCGTGTTTGCGAGGCCGTGGAGGAAGCGTGCGGCGCCGATGCCGCCGGAGAGCACGGTGACTTTCATGGGCCGCATCCTAGCGGGACGTGGGGCTCAGGGTCAGGCGGAGCGCTCGTCGAGGCGCTCGGAGGACATCAGCGCGCCGCCCTCGAACGATGGCACCTCGCCGCGGAGCTGCGAGAGCAGGACGGCGGCGGGGGCGAAGCCACGGTTCACCGTGACGAGTTCACCGCCGGCGTCATACACCGCGGTCGTCGGAACGGTGAGCACGCCGTAGCGGTCGGCCAGCGCGCGCTCCTCGACGGCATCGTGCCGCTCGATGCGCAGGCCATCGCCGAGGTGCTCGCGGACGGCCGCGATCGCCGGCTCCTGCTGCGCCTTGCAGACCACGCAGGTCTTCGTCGTGAAGTAGACGATGCGCGGCCCCCCGGGAGCCGTTGGCGCGTCCTCGGAGGCAGTGTCCGCCGAGACAGCTCGCGCCTCGGCGCGCAGGCGGTCCTCGATGCGGGCGTTGCGCCAGGCGTACCAGCGCCGGCCGGCGGCGATCGCCACGAGGACGATCGCGAGGACGACGGTGGCGATGAGGAGTCGTTCGAGCATCGGTCCGGTGTTCTAGCTCGCGACGCGCGTGCTCGCGATGGAGGCGGGGAGCAGGCCCCGGCGGTCCAGCTGGAAGTAGACGAAGCAGCCCGCGCAGAACTGCACGGTCAGGTTCAGCAGCGCGAGCGCCGCGACCATGAACGTCAGCACCCAGCCGAGGCCGACGGCGCCACCGGCGAGGGCGGCAAACGCGGCCAGCAGGAACACGGAGCCCATCGCCTGCGCGAACTGGTGGGGCATCGGGTCTTCGATCTTCACGTCGGGCCCGAGGATCCCCGAGGGCTTCAGGATGCGTCGGTGGACCTGCTTGAACAGCGCCAGGCGCTCGTCGAGCGTGCCGAGGAGCATCACCAGCCCCGTGCCGAGGACGAACCAGCGCCCCACCTCGTCGCCGACGACGAAGGCGAGCACCGTGAACCCGACGATGAACGCCTGGTTCACGCGCAGCGTGTTGCGATCGACGCGGAGGGGGGAGGACGCAGCAGCCATCACCAGTCTCCTGAGTAGTTGAGCGACTTAGTCAAGATTATACGGCGCAACGGCAACCTCGGGCGAACGGCCGGCCGGAAGCGACGCGATGTCTAGCGGTGCGGGCCCAGGTTCGCCTCGACATCGCGGGCCTCCTCGAAGGCTCGGATCGCGACCTGGATGTGCTCGTCATCCGGCGGGCGGGTCGTGAGGAGCTGCAGGGCGATGTTCCCGGCGAAGAGCAGCCGGACAACGGGCCATCCCTGGTGGAAGCCGGCGAACCGGATCGCCTCGTAGGCGACGCCCGCCACCAGCGGGATGAGCACGAGGCGCGAGGCCAGCCGCCACCACAACGGGTCGGTGCCCGCGAAGGCGAACACGACGATGGAGACCAGCGCGACCGTGAGCAGGAACGAGGTGCCGCAGCGCGGGTGCTCCTTCGGGTAGCGGCGGACGGCCGGCACCGTGAGCTCGCGGCCGTCCTCGTAGGCGGCGATCGTCATGTGCTCGGCGCCGTGGTACTGGAACACGCGCCGGACGTCGTCGGAGCGTCCGATGAGCCAGATGTAGCCGAGCAGCAACAGGATGCGGATGCCGCCCTCGATCGCGAGGACGACCCACTGGTCGAGCCTCGAGTCGAGCCACGCCGTCGCGAGGACTGGCCCGGCGAAGAAGATCGCGAGTGCGACGGCCATCGAGAGCGCGAGGAAGATCCGCTCGACGAACGTCAACGACTTCGCCTCGCCGTCGTCGTCCACCTCGCCCGCGGCGACGGCCGAGGACCACGTGAGCGCCTTGCCGCCGAGCGCCAGCGTCTCCGCCAGGACGAGGATGCCCCGGATGAACGGCACGCGTCGCAGCAGGCCGACGTAGATGGGGCCGTGGAGTTCCTCGGAGCGGACGAGGATCTCGCCCTCGGGCGCCCGGACGGCCACGGCCATCGAGCGCGCGCCACGGATCATGACGCCCTCGACGACGGCCTGGCCACCATACGTGGAGGAGGGGGGCGTGGCGGGAGGGCGGGTCACCGGGCCAGCGTACGGGTGACGGGCGTACCGCACGAGTCGGGCGCGTCTCTCATGTCGCTCATCGGTCCCGGAGGCCGGAAACGAGAACGGGCGGCCCGAAGGCCGCCCGTTCGTCCTGTCGCTGTCGCGTGGGCTAGCTGTTGCTGCCCCCACCGCGGGTGTAGCGGCGGCGGAAGCGCTCGACGCGGCCGGCGGTGTCCACGATGCGCTGCTCGCCCGTGAAGAACGGGTGGCACACGCTGCAGACGTCCACGGTCATCGAGGGCTTCGTGGAGCGGGTCTCCCACGAGTTCCCGCACGAGCAGGTGATCGTCGCGGTTTCGTACTCGGGGTGGATGTCAGTCTTCATCTTCTCTGCCTTCTGAGCGGATGGGCGAAGCCCCTATTGGCTAGGCCTCAACCGGCTCGATCGACACTTGCTTGCGGCGGCCCTTGGCGTACGGCGAGAACCGCACGACACCGTCCACCTTGGCCCACAGGGTGTGGTCCTTGCCCAGGCCGACGTTCTCGCCCGGGTGCATGCGGGTGCCACGCTGGCGCACGATGATCGACCCGGCGGTGACCACCTGGCCGTCGTAGCGCTTCACGCCCAGCCGCTGAGCGGCGGACTCGCGACCGTTCTTCGTCGAACCGCCGGACTTCTTGTGAGCCATGGCGTTCCCGTCCTGTCCTGCCCGTAGCCTTCGAGGTCGCCCTCGTGGCTAGGCGCTGATCCCGGTGATGACCACGCGCGTCTCGTGCTGGCGGTGGCCCTTCTGGCGGCTCTGGCGGGTCTTGTTCTTGAAGTGGAAGAACGTCACCTTCGGGCCGCGCGTCTGAGCCTCCACGCGAGCCTTCACGGTCGCGCCGGAGACGGTGGGCGAACCCACCGTGGTGTTGCTGTCGTTGCCGACGAGCAGCACCTCATCGAACGTCACCTCGGCGCCCTCTTCGACGTCGAGCAGCTCGACGTTGATGCGGTCGCCCTCCTGGACGCGGTACTGCTTCCCGCCGGTGCGGATAATCGCGAACATCGGTCACTCCCAGTTGGGTGTCGGCCAAACCACATGTCGTGCAGCCCGTGCACGGTTTGGTCAGACGTTCGAGTCTACGGAGCGGCACCACCATGATCAATCATGATGGGTAGGGACGGACACTCGGATCCGGAGCCTGCACATCTGTCCCCACGGGACTGATGGTCACGGCTCCGTAAACATGTCGGCGTCCTCGGGCCTCTATCATTATGCCACACCCCGAACCTGGAGCGGCCTCCTGGACCCCGTCGACGTCATCACCGCACCGTACGACTTCCTGAACTGGGTGACGGACGTCCTGTTCGTGGCGGTCAACCACCTGTTCGACCGCTTCGGCACGCCGATCGTCTTCGTGTCGGCGCTCACCGAGAGCACGATCGGGCTCGGGGTGATCTTCCCGGGCGTCCTGATGATGTTCCTCGGTGGCGCCGCTGCCTCGCAGGGCGATGCGAACGTGGCGCTCGTGTTCTTCGTCGCCGCGATCGGGACGATGCTCGGCGACACGTTCTCGTACGCGGCCGGTCGCTGGGGCGGTGACCGGCTGGCGAACACCCGCCTCGGCCCGTCGCTGCGGATGGGGGCGGCCGTGATGGACGGCCGCGCGAGGTGGCTCATTCCCTTCTACCACCTCCACAGCGTCACCCGTGCCGTGGGGCCGTTCGGCTCCGGCGCGCTGAAGATCCCGCTGCGCCTCTGGATGCCCCTCGACTACGCCGGCGCGGTCATCGCGAACTCGGTCTGGGTGGGCGGCGGCTTCATCTTCGGGACGGCGGTCCTCGACGAGGAAGGCAAGCTCGAGCAGCACCCGGCGCTCCGCATCGGCCTGGCGGTGGCGGCCACGGCGTGGTTCCTCGTGATGCGCGAGACGATGGAGCGCCGGATGCGCGCCATCCGCGAGCGCGAGGCGGCCGAGGCAGCCGCTGCCGAGTCCGAGCTGAGCGGGGCAGAGGCGTAGAGTTCCAGCGCTCCGCGCCTGACGGGAACGGCCTTGTGCGCCGCTCGCGGACGCCAATGGCAGGCTGACATACGAGAAGGGCCCCGCAGTCGCGGGGCCCTTCGTTGATTCGCTTCGGTCGAGGCTACTCGCTGCTCGAGCCGCCCTGCCCCCAGGCCAGGCCCGGTCGGCCCTGCGGTGCCTCTTCCTCCTCGTCGGAGGACTCCGGCGCCTTCGGTTCGGCGGAGACACCCGGCTGCGACTGCGAGGGAATCTCGCCCGGCCGCGGCCGGCCCTCGGCGGGACCGAGGAGCTCCAGCAGGTCGTCGCCCTCGACGGTCTCGACCTCGATGAGGCGCTGCGCCAGCGCGTCCAGGCGGTCGCGGTGCGCCGCCATCAGGGTGCGGCAGCGGTCGTGTGCCTCGTCGATGATGCGACGGACCTCGTCGTCGATCTCCTCGGCGGTGCGCTCCGAGTAGTCGCGCTCCTCCGAGATGTCGCGGCCGAGGAAGACCATGGACTGGCGCTTGCCGAACGTCCGCGGGCCCAGGCGGGACGACATGCCCCACTGGGTGACCATGTTGCGGGCGATCTGCGTCACCTTGCCGATGTCGTCGTGGGCGCCGGTGGTCATCTCGCCGAACACCATCTCCTCCGAGACGTGCCCGCCGAGCGCCATCGTCATCATCGCCTCGTAGTACGAGCGGTCCTGCAGGCGCCGGTCGTCCGAGGGCAGGGAGCGGGTGAACCCGCCGGCCATGCCGCGCGCGACGATCGTGACCTTGTAGGGGATGTCCGCACGGGGCGAGAAGTAGCCGGCCACGGTGTGGCCCGCCTCGTGGTAGGCGATGATCTTCTTCTCGACCTCGGTGATGACGCGCGACTTGCGCTCCGGGCCGGCGATGACGCGGTCCACGGCCTCGTTCATCTCGTCCATCGAGATGCGCTTCTTGCCGCGGCGCGCCGCCAGGATCGCGGCCTCGTTCACGAGGTTCGCGAGGTCGGCGCCGGAGAAGCCGGGCGTCTGCTTCGCGATGGTCTCGAGCGAGACGGACGAGTCGAGCGGCTTGCCCTTCACGTGGACGTCGAGGACCGCGCGGCGGCCCTTCACGTCCGGAAGGTCCAGCGTCACCTGGCGGTCGAACCGGCCCGGGCGCAGCAGCGCCGGGTCGAGGACGTCCGGGCGGTTGGTCGAAGCCAGCACGATCACGTTCTGGTTCGAGTCGAACCCGTCCATCTCGACGAGGATCTGGTTCAGGGTCTGCTCACGCTCGTCGTGCGAGCCGCCGAGGCCGGCGCCGCGCTGGCGGCCGACCGCGTCGATCTCGTCGATGAAGACGATCGCCGGGGCGTTGCGCTTCGCGTTGTCGAACAGGTCGCGGACGCGGCTCGCGCCGACGCCGACGAACATCTCCACGAACTCCGAGCCGGAGAGGTGGAAGAACGGCACGCCGGCCTCGCCGGAGACGGCGCGGGCGATCATCGTCTTACCGGTGCCCGGAGGGCCCAGCAGCAGCACGCCGTGAGGGATCCGCGCGCCGAGGGCGGCGAACTTCTCCGGGTACTTCAGGAACTCCACGATCTCCTGGAGCTCCTGCTTGGCCTCTTCCTGCCCGGCCACGTCGATGAACGTGACGGTCGGCTTGGTGCCGGTGAACTGTCGGGCGCGACTCTTGCCGAAGGACATCGCCTGGTTATTGGCGCCCCCGGCCTGTCTCATCATGAAGATGAGGATCGCCCCGAAGATGATCAGGGGTAGGAAGTTCAGCAACAGTCCGAAGATGTTGCCGAACTGGCTCGGCCCTTCGATCGAGATCTCGACACCGTCCGGGCCAACGGGGACGCCGCTGTCGCGGAGGATCTCCTCGATGGAGGACGAGGACTCCTTGCGGGAGGTGACGGGCTCGGTCTGGCCGTTGAGGTACACCGTGAGGTTGTCGCCTCTGACCTCGATGCGGTCGACGTTGCCGGCCTTGGCTTCCGACAGGACGTACGAGAGCGGCTTGTCCTGGCTGCCCGTGGGCCGCAGCAGGACAACCAGCACCAGCACGAGAGCCGACAGGATCACCAGGTAGACGGCGATGTTTCGCACGGAGCGCGTATTCATGCTCGCTCGCTTCTGCGGGGACCTCGGCGCTCGCTACCGCACGCCGGCCCCGGGGGATACGTCGCCCCGGCGGGCACGAGTGCGATCGGCCCGGGGAGCGCGGTGGGGTCTGGCCTTCGAGTGTAACACCGGACCCTCCCCGCGCAGATGTGCCAGGTGAGGAGAATCCCTGTGTTTCCCCGGCGTCCTCCCGTTCACGGCGTACCCCGCGGCGCCTCGCACGAACGCGACACGTCGTCGGGAACTGGCCGCCGGCTCGCGTCCTGATTTGGGGGAATCGCTCAGTTTCCGACCCCGGTCCGGTGCCGTACGCTCCGTTTTGGGGCGGTACTAGTTGATGCACGAAGAGCTTTCGTTACCCGTCCTCCCGGCCGGGAGGATGCGGGCGTTTCGCCTGCTATCCAATCCATCGCCGCAACTGGACGAGATCGTCGACGTGGCCGACGCTGATGTCGGGCTCCTTGCCGCCCTGCTCCGTGCCGCAAACTCGGCCGCCTCCGCTCCGATGTCCCCCATCGGCACCGCGCGCAACGCCACGGTACGCATCGGTACCGAGGAGGCTCGACGCATCATCCTGGCCACCGCAGCGAACGAGACGTTCCGCTCGGCCCGGCGGAGTGGCCTGAACCTGCACGATGTCTGGGGGCATCTCTTCGCCACGGCCGTCATCGCGGACCACCTGGCGCTCGCCTCGGTCGAGCATTCCGAGGCGTTCTCTGCCGGGCTGCTCCACGATCTCGGGCGCCTGGCGATGGCCGCGAACCAGAGCGATCGCTTTCGGTCGGTGATCGGGGCCGTGCGCCGAGGCGCAGATCCGCGTGCCGCGGAGCGCGAGCTGTTCGGCGTCGACCACGTCGAATGGGGCGTCGAAGTCGCGCAGGCGTGGCACTTCCCGGAGTCGGTGGTGCAGGGCATCGCTGGTCACCACGAGGGCGCCCAGGGCGGCATCGGCTGGATCGTCCGGCGCGCCCGCGAGGTATCGCTCATCCTCGGCCTGGGTGACGGCGTCCGTGAGGCGGACGAAACCGAGGTGAGCACCGAGGCGCGCATGCTGCCGGTGATATCCGAGCTGGGTGGTCCGGCGGAGATGCACCGCCAGATCACGTGGTACCGCGGAGCATTGGTCGTCTAGTCGTCGTCCTCGTCGTCCTGGTCCACGTAGAGCTTGCCGTCCCAGGCCCACTCCTCCACGGAGTGCTCCTCGAAGATGACGTGGGTGTTCTTCGGGTCGGTGTGCGCGACGTTGCAGACGGCGTCCGTGATCAGCCGCACCAGCTCACGCTTCTGCGCGAGGGAGCGTCCCGGCAGCATTTCGATTCGCACGATGGGCATGAGGGACCTCCTCGGTCGGGCGCACGCTGAATGACTCACGACTGATATCGGAGTGCTGGCTAGCAGCACGGGTGACTCACACGGTCTCCACCGTGGGGAGCGCATGATAGGGGTGCGGGGCACGCCCCACGGGTGTCTGTCGCCCGGGCATCCGTTTCGGGGTGGCGCCGTTGGCGGGATGCATGTCAAGAACTGTTCAGTTGTCTTCTCGATATCGACCTGTCACTATGGTGCGCATGGCAGCCACGCCCGCCACGACGGCCGGTGTTTCCGCTCGCAGGGCTCGGAGTCCCCGGGCCGGCCGACCGTCCGCGAAGCCGCGCCCCGGCTTCCGCCAGGAGCGCCTGCTCTGGCGTGCGGGCTTCGAGGCAGTTGCCGGGATCGACGAGGTGGGGCGGGGGCCGCTGGCCGGACCGGTGGTTGCCGCAGCGGTGATCCTTCCCCGTCGTACGTCCGGCGATCCGTCGCGCAGCGGCTGGATCGCGGCACTCCGTGACTCGAAGATGCTGACCGAACGGCAGCGGGAACGGCTCGCGGAGTCGATCTGGAAGCACGCGCTTTGCTCGGTCGCGGCGGTATCCACTCAAGTGGTCGATCAGATCAACATTCTCCAGGCAACTCGGCTCGCGATGAAGCGAGCGGTTGAAAACTTGCCCACCACGCCCGACGCGTTGATCATTGATGGGCGAGAGGTGGTCGAGGGCGGCATTCACCAGGTGGCGGTGATCGATGGCGACGCGTTATGCGCCTCCGTCGCGGCAGCGTCGATCGTGGCGAAGGTCACCCGGGATCGGATGATGTGCGACCTCGATCGCCGGTTTCCGGGGTACGGGCTGGCCATCAACAAGGGCTACGCCACGGCCGAGCACCGAGCAGCCCTCGCACGGCTGGGATACACCAACATTCATCGCCTGTCCTTCGCGCCGGTGCGCGAAGCGGTCGGCGGACTGAGCGACAGGCAAGAGGTACGACCGTGACTGAACGTTCTCAGATGCTGGGCCAGGCCGGGGAGCGCATTGCCTCCGAGTACCTCGAGAAGCAGGGCTGGGAGATCGTCGACCGCAACATCCGGCGGCCGGAGGGCGAGATCGACATCGTCGCCATCAAGGACGACACCACCGCCTTCGTCGAGGTGAAGCTCCGCACGTCCCGCCGCATGGGCGCGGCCGTGCAGCAGATCTCGCCCGCCAAGGGCGCGCGCCTGCGCGCGCTGGCCGAGGCGTACTGGGCGGACCACCAGGAGCTGCCGGAGAACCTCCGCATCGACCTCATCGCGATCGAGCTCACGGTGGGCGGCGACGTGGGACAGTTGAACCACGTCGAAGACGCCATCGAGGGCTGATTCGAGCGCGCACCCGCGCTAAGGTGTCGCGCGCAGCGGCCGCCGTCAGCGGCCGCGCCGCCCGTGACGGGGAGCGTGGACATGCCGATCTACCAGTACGACTGCCCCAGCTGCGACAAGCGCGTCGAGGTGTTCTTCCGCTCGATCTCCAAGGTCGACGACAAGAGCGCCGTCTGCCCGGAGTGTGGCGGCAAGAAGTTGAAGCGCGCCGTCTCCCGCATCGCCCGAGGGCGCTCGACGCGGGACGCCATCGACTCGATCGACCTCAACCAGGAGCTCGGCCGCCTCGACGGCAACGACCCGAAGTCGTTCGAGAAGTGGGCGCGCCGCATGGGCGAGCAGTACGACGGCGAACTGGGTACGGACTTCGGTGAGCTGGCGGCGCAGGCCGATGCCGGCATGGACCCGTCCGAGCGTGCCGACCCGAGCTTCGCGATCTCCAACCGGATCAGTCGCGCCCGCGAGCGACTCGTGGACGCGGACGAGTAGGGGCGGGGCTGCCGCCATGCCGATCTACGAGTACCGCTGCGAGAAGTGCGAGCGCGTCTCCAGCGTCTTCGTCCGCTCCGCGAAGGCGGAGGTGAAGCCGAAGTGTGAGCACTGCGGCTCCACGCGGATGAAGCGCCTGATGTCGCGCGTGCAGCGCACGCGGAGTACCCAGGACGTCATCGAGGAGTACGGCACCTCGGACGCTGCCGGCGGGATCCAGGACCCGCGACAGATCGGCTCGTGGGTCGAGCGCCGCTTCGAGGAGTACGGCATGGATGTCCCCGCCGAGACGCGGGAGATGATCGACCGTGCCCGCGAAGGCGACCTCCCCGCGGAGATCGACGACCTCTAGGTCCGGCTCCTCGCAGCCGTCGGACAGCCCCCGGCGGTCACTCTCGTTGACTCGCCCGTGTTCAGGTTAGTGATGCTCGCCGCAACGGTTCTGTTGCTCGGCAGTCTCAGTTCGTTACGTAGCACGTGACCTGTTATCCACCAGTGGGGATTGAGTGTTGATAACTCTCGTCCGTACTGCGCAATTGGGCTAACGTTCGCCGCGGCGCTCCCACCGGCTGAACGGCTCACTGTTCATAGCGTGAGCCGGTGGTACAGTGCCGCGCGGCCTGCCTCGGGAGGGCGGCCGGAGTCCGATATTGCGTGAGTTTTCGCTCACGCCGGAGCCGGAGGCACACCACCACATGGAGAGCTTGTACATCGCACTGGGAGCCGCGGTCGTAGCGCTGCTCTTTGCGATCGTCACGACGCAGCGCATCCTCAAGGAGGATGAAGGCGACGAGACGATGCGGAACATCGCGGCCCTGATTCAGCAGGGTGCCGCGGCGTTCCTCCGCCGGGAATACACGTTCCTCGCGGTCTTCGTCGCAGTCGTCACGGTCGTCCTGGCGATCTTCATCGACTACGACGCGCTCGATAAGTTCCCGGACGCGCAGGGGGCCCTGACGGACCTGCCGCGCACGGCGATCGCCTACCTCGTGGGCGCCATCGCATCCGCGTCCGCCGGCTACGTCGGTATGTACGTCGCGGTCCGCGCGAACGTCCGCACCGCCGCCAAGGCGCGGGTGGGCCTGAACCCGGCGCTCCGCGTCGCGTTCTCCTCCGGCTCGGTCATGGGCATGACGGTGGTGGGCATCAGCCTCCTCTGCATCACCGTCCTCTACCTCCTGTTCCAGCACTACACGCCGCTGACCGGCTTCGCGTTCGGCGCTTCGTCGATCGCCCTCTTCGCCCGCGTCGGTGGTGGTATCTACACCAAGGCTGCTGACGTCGGCGCCGACATCGTCGGCAAGGTCGAGGCCGGCATCCCCGAGGACGACCCGCGTAACCCGGCGACCATCGCCGACAACGTGGGTGACAACGTTGGTGACGTGGCCGGCATGGGCGCCGACCTCTTCGAGTCCTACTCGGGCTCGATCGTCGCGACGATGGCCCTCGCCACCGTCGCCGTCGCCTCCGAAGGCACCGGCGTCTCGGCGCACGGCATCTTCGACGCGGTCGACGTGACCAACTACAAGGACACGGCGTTCGTCCTGCCGCTGCTCATCGCGGGCCTCGGCATCCTCTGCTCGCTCGTCGGCACGTTCCTCGTGCGGACGTCCGAGGACGCCAACATGAGCAAGCTGCTGCAGGCGCTCCGCACGGGCGTCTTCTCCGCCGGCGGCCTCGTGCTCGCCGCGACCGCCGCAGTGGTCGTGATGATGGACCTCGAGTGGGGCATCTTCTGGGCCGTGGTCGTCGGACTCGTGTCCGGCCAGATCATCGGTACCGCCACCGAGTACTACACCGCGTACGAGTACAGCCCGACGAAGAAGCTGGCTCAGCAGGCTGAGACCGGCGCCGGCACCCTGGTCATCGGTGGTCTCGGCCTCGGCATGCTCTCGACGATGGTTCCGCTGCTCGTCATCGCGGGCGCCATCTGGATCACGTACGAACTCGCCGGCCTCTACGGCATCGCGCTGTCCGCGGTCGGCATGCTCTCCACCCTCGGCGTGACGCTCGCCTCGGACGCCTACGGTCCGGTCGCGGACAACGCCGGTGGTATCGCCGAGCAGTCTCACCTCCCGGCCGAGGTGCGCGAGCGCACTGACGCGCTCGACTCCCTGGGCAACACGACGGCTGCGACCGGCAAGGGCTTCGCCATCGGTTCCGCGGTGCTCACCGCCCTGGCCCTGATGGTCACCTACGCGCAGGTCACCGGCATCGAGGTGTTCAACATCCTCGAGGTCGAGGTCCTGATCGGCCTCCTCATCGGCGCCCTGATGCCGTTCATCTTCGGCGCGCTCACGATGGGCGCCGTCGGCCGCGCGGCCATGGCGATGGTGAACGAGGTTCGCCGCCAGTTCCGCGAGAAGCCGGGCATCATGGACGGGTCGCAGGACCCGGACCCGGCGCAGGCCGTCGCGATCGCGACCGCGGGCGCCATCAAGGAGATGATCGTCCCCGGCACCATCGCCGTCGTCGTCCCGATCGCGGTCGGCGTCGTCCTTGGCCCGGAGGCGCTGGGCGGTCTGCTCATCGGCTCCATCGGTGCGGGCTCGCTGCTCGCGCTCATGATGGCGAACGCCGGTGGCGCGTGGGACAACGCCAAGAAGTACATCGAGACCGGCGAGTACGGTGGCAAGGGTTCCGAGGCTCACAAGGCCGCGGTGACCGGCGACACCGTGGGTGACCCGTTCAAGGACACCTCCGGCCCGGCCCTCAACATCCTCCTGAAGCTGATGGCCATCGTGGCCGTCGTCTTCGGCCCGCTCTTCCTCGGCTAGCTCCCGCTGGCTCGGTCCGAGCACTCACGAAGAGGCCCCGCGCGAGCGGGGCCTCTTCCGTGTCTGACGTGAGCGGCGAAGCTCAGAGGGAGCGGCGCTAGTCGAAGCCGAGCATCTGCCTCGTCGCGGTGAGGAACGGGTTCTGCGCCCGCTCGGTCGCGATGGTCGTCTCTGACCCGTGGCCCGGGAGCACCAGCGTCTCGTCCGGGAGCACGAGCAGGTGCGTGCGGATGCTCTCGATGAGCGTCGGGCCGTCGCCGCCGGGGAAGTCGAACCGGCCGATCGAGCCCTGGAACAGCACGTCGCCGGTGAACACGACCCCCTCGCCGGCGAGGCAGACGGAGCCGACGGTGTGTCCGGGCGTGTGGAGGGCCGTGAATGCGTGCTTCCCGGCCTGGAGCACGTCGCCGTGCTGGAGTGGTCGGTCGGGCTGCCTCGGGGCGGTGATCTCGTGCCCGTACCACGAGGCAGCGGTGGCCTTCTGCGGGTCGATTGCCTCGAAGTCGTCCTGGTTCATCCAGAACTGTGCCTCGGGGAAGCCCTCGAGGACCTCGTGGGCCGCGCCGGAGTGGTCGAGGTGGGCGTGCGTGACGAAGATCCCGACAGGGCGGTACTCGCGTGAGCGCAGCTCCCGGACGATCGCATCGCCGTTGTCGCCCGGGTCGACCACGATGACTTCGCGGGTGTCCTCGTCACCCACGACATAACAGTTGGCCTGGAGCCGTCCGACGATGAATCGTTCGAGGATCACGCGGGCTCCTTATCGAACGGCGCCCTGGGCTGCGCCGAGTGGGGTCGGGGTTGTCCTGAT
This sequence comes from Dehalococcoidia bacterium, assembly GCA_020634075.1. Classification (GTDB taxonomy): domain Bacteria; phylum Chloroflexota; class Dehalococcoidia; order UBA2979; family UBA2979; genus W-Chloroflexi-9. The sequence continues at coordinate 28,731 of JACKCJ010000017.1, forward strand.
TCTGACGTCGAGGCGGCGCCCCGGGCAAACACCCCTTATGAATCCTCGATCGCGGCCGAAGATGGAAGGGCAGGGCGGGGCGTGCGGGCGCCGGATCTTCGGACCGGAACCCGGCACGGCGCGAGCAAGAGAGCACATCGAGGACGAATCGACGCGATGGACCGCGAACCCGTCATCCAGACCATCGGCGCGCTGGCGATCGCCACGCCGTACCGCTCGCGCGAGCTGCGCGTCCGGCCGGCGCGACGGATCGACCTCGTCGCGCACTTCTCCGGCGCCTTCGACCTCTCGGAGCGCCAGGAGGTCGGTCACGCCGCCCGCGTGGCCTACCTCGCGCACCGCGTCGCCGAGGAGCTCGGCATGGGCGCGGAAGAGCGCGCGAGCGTGCTCTACGTCGGCCTGCTGCACGCCGCCGGCACGAGCCCGGCGATCGATGGCGCACCCGTCGAGCTGAACGCGTGGGTAGCCGAGCGCTTCGGCGTCGGCGAGGCCGTGCGGGAGGCCGTGAGCGCCGTCCTGGAGCGCTGGGACGGCCGTGGCGAGCCGCTGGGGCGCGCCGGCACCGACATCCCGCTCGAGGCCCTCTGCGTCAGCGCCGCCCACTGGGCGTCCGAGTACAGCGACCACGTCGACCACCCGCTGCGTGCTCGCGCGAACCTCCAGCGCGCCAACGGCGCCGAGCTCGTGCCGCTCGTCGGCCCGCAGGTCGCCGAGGCGCTCTACGAGGTGCTCCGCGACGACGACACGTGGCTGGCGCTGTTCAGCGACGACGCCGCGGGCATGGTTGCCCGGCTCGGCGTGGGCGAGGGGAAGCCCTCGCGGCGTCGCGTCGAGGAGGCCGTCGCCGCCATGGGCGCGGTCATCGACTACTCCGTGCGTGAACCGGGTCGTGCGATGCGCGTCTCGGCGCTTGCCCGCGCGATGGCCGGCCAGCTCGGCTTCTCCGAGGGCGCCCGCGACGTCATCGGACTCGCCGGACACCTGCTGGACATCGGCCAGCTGGGCGTGCCGCGCCGCGTGCTCGACAAGCCCTCGATCCTCACGGTGGAGGAGATGGAGCTGATGCGGCGTCACCCCGGCCTCGGGGCGCGGCTGCTGCAGCACATCAGCGGGTTCGACGAGATCACCGAGTGGGTCGAGCAGCACCACGAGCGCCCGGACGGCCGTGGCTATCCGGAGATGCTCGGCGAGGACGAGATGGGGCTGCCGGCGCGCATCCTCGCGGTCGCGGACGCCTACTGGGCGCTCCGCGCGCACCGTCCGTACCGCCCCGCGCACACGGACGAGGAAGCCCAGGCGATCCTCCGCGCCGGCGCGGAGCGCCAGTTCGACCTCGAGGTCGTCACGGTCCTGCCGGACGCGCTGGGCGCTGCGGCGGACGTGCTCGCGGAGAATGGTGCGCTGCTCGAGGATCCGGGTGAGCTGGTCCTCGACCTGGCCGCCGTCCGCGCCGCGATCGACATCCCGGCCATCGAGCTTCCGAGCGATGCCGAGGACGACGATCCGGGTGACGACTCCGGCGGCGACGAGGCGGGCGACTAGATCCGCTGGAAGCGGTCGACGTCCAGCACGAACACGATCGCGCCGCCCACGCGGACCTCGATCGGCTCCGCCGAGAACGACCCGTCACCGATGAACGGCAGCGTCTGCACGGGGACGAACTCCTTGCGCGCGTGACAGATCTCGGTCACGAGCTGCATGACGTTGTCCACCTCGGACTCCACGACGCCGGAGAAGATCGTCACGTTGCCGCGGCGCAGGAAGCCGCCGGTGGAGCCGATCTTCGTGACGGGGAACCCTCGCTCGACGAGGGCGGCCATGAGGTTGTCGGCGTCCGTGTCGGACACGATCATCATGACCAGCTTGGTGGGATCCGGTCGCTCGGGCATCCTCAGGCTCCTATCGCAGGGCCGTTGGCCGGTGTGACCGGCATCGTCTGGGTCTCGGCCGGGACGACATCCTCGAGCTCGCGCGCCGCGAGGACCAGGGCGACGCCCGCCCCGATGGCAATTCCGACCAGCATGGCGCAGTAGAGCTTCAAGACCATCCCAACGCTTCTCGTCCCATCCTAGCCATTTCCGGCGTCGCCGTGCCACGTCCGCGCGATGCGCCACGTGCGTCCGAGCGAGGTGAGGCGAGTCCGCGCGAATCCCGAGCCAGAGCGGAGGCGATCGACATCCTCGCGATCCGCGGTCGCGCGTTGAGGGTGCCGGGGGCCGATGTTACGCTCGCGAACCCGGCGCAGACCCCGGTTGTTGCGCCCCGCCACCCCTCGACGCATCGAGCTGCATCCACCGTCCGAGTACGCAGGGAGCATGGTTTGAGCGACACCCCTGAGCCGGCCTCCGGCGTGAAGGCCGACCTCGAGACACTCGTCTCGCTGGCGAAGCGTCGAGGCTTCGTGTTCCCCTCCGCGGAGATCTACGGCGGCTTCGCCGCCGCGTACGACTACGGCCCGCTGGGGACGCAGATGCGCCGCAACATCCGCGACCTCTGGTGGCGCGCGATGGTGCAGGAGCGCGACGACATCGTCGGCATCGAGGCCGCGATCATCACCAACCCCGAGGTGTGGGTCGCGTCCGGCCACGTCTCGAACTTCACGGACCCGCTCGTGGAGTGCCGCGAGTGCCAGGGCCGCTTCCGCGCCGACCACCTCGAGGACGACATCTGCCCGAACTGTGGCAAGAAGGGGACCATGGGGACCCCTCGGCAGTTCAACATGATGCTCTCGACCATCGTCGGCCCGGTGTCGGACGAGAGCGGCCGCGCCTACATGCGCCCCGAGACGGCGCAGGGCATGTTCGTGAACTTCGACAACGTCCAGACGACCACCCGCAAGCGTCTCCCCTTCGGGATCGCGCAGCAGGGCAAGTCGTTCCGGAACGAGATCACGGTCAAGCAGTTCATCTTCCGCACGCGCGAGTTCGAGCAGATGGAGATGGAGTACTTCTGCCATCCCGACGAGTCGCTCGCCATGCACACGTACTGGAAGAAGGAACGGCTCCGCTGGCACCTGAGCCTCGGCATCCGCCGGGAGCACCTGCGCCTGCGCGACCACGACCAGGAAGAGCTCTCGCACTACTCGTCGGCTACGTCCGACGTGGAGTTCCACTACCCGTGGGGCTGGGGTGAGCTGGAGGGCATCGCCCACCGTGGCGACTTCGACCTCACGGCGCACTCGCAGCACTCCGGCAAGAAGCTGACCTACCTCGATCCCGAGACGAACCAGCACATCGTGCCGCACGTGGTGGAGCCGGCGCTCGGCCTCGACCGCGAGATGCTCACGATCCTGTTCGACGCTTACGACGAGGACGAGATCGGCGGCGAGAAGCGCGTCGTCCTCCACCTCTCGCCGGACGTCGCGCCGGTCACGGTGGCGGTGCTGCCGCTCTCGAAGAAGGACACGCTTGAGCCGACCGCGCGCGAGGTCTCCTCGATGCTGCGGAAGCAGTTCCGCGTCCAGTACGACGACACCCAGTCGATCGGTCGCCGCTACCGGCGCCAGGACGAGATCGGCACGCCGCTGTGCGTGACGGTCGACTTCGACTCGCTGGAGGACCACGCGGTGACCATCCGCGAGCGCGACACGACCGAGCAGATCCGCGTCCCGATCGCCGGCCTGGTCGACGCGGTCAGCGAGCGCCTGGACGCGCTGCGCCCGGTCGTCCCGTCGCACGACGAGATCGAGGTCTAGCGATGCACGGTCCGAGGTTGCGCCTGTTGCATACCTCGGACGTCCACCTCGGCGCGTTCGACTCCCGCGGCGCGTCTGAGGAGCATCGTGCGCAGCTCGAGGCCGGCTTCCGTCGCGTCATCGACATCGGCATCGAGGAAGGTGTCGACCTCGCGCTGATCGCGGGGGACTTCTTCGATAACGCGCGCGTCCGCCCGGCCACCCTGGAGTTCGCCGCCGAGCAACTCGCGCGCCTCGACCGTCCGGTGGTCATCGCGCCGGGCAACCACGACCACGTCGGCCCCGGCTCCGTGTACGACCGCCACGACCTCTCCGCTACGGCGCAGAACGTGTCGGTCATGCGCGGCCGCGACGGCGAGACGGTCGCGGTCGACGGCCTCGAGGTCGAGGTCTGGGCACGCTCGCACACGGAGACGCTCCCAGACTTCCGCCCCTTCGACGGCATCCCGCAGCGCGGCGCCGCGCCGTGGCAGCTCGCGGTGGGGCACGGTCACTTCATCCACCCCGACGCCCTGCGCCACCACTCGTTCCACATCTACGCCGAGCAGCTCGCCGACGCCGAACGCGACTACGTCGCCCTCGGCCACTGGGAGCAGCTCACCCGTGTCGCCGCCGGTGAGCTCGGCGTCGCCGCCTACTCGGGCGCTCCGATCGGCCTCGGCGGCGAGTCCGGCGGCCACGTCCTGATCGTCGACCTCGGCGAGGACGGATCGGTGACGCTGCGGGCCGTCCCGCTGGACGAGGGGAAGCCCCACCTCGCGCACGACGAGGTGCCATTCCTGCGGGGAGCGTGATGCTCCGAGCGGCGACGTTGCTCGCCGCGCTCGCCCTGATCTCGATCGTCGCGTGTGACTCCGAGGACGAGCCGGAGGGGGCGTTCTACCTCGAAGCGCAGGTTTCGCTCACCGACCCGTCGTCCGAGCTCTCCCCGACGTCGCTGGCCACTCAGCCGACCGTGAGCGGAGTGCGGTGGTGGTTCCGCAGCGAGACCGCGTTTCGCGTCGAGCAGTACGACTCGACGGCGATGCTCGAGTGGGGGCCGCGCGAGATCGTCGTCTCGGGCGAGGTCGCACGGATCTTCGATCCACGGGTCGGGATCGTCGAGCAGCGCCCGTCCGAGGACGCCCGATACTTGGTGTTCGCGCTGCACCCGGGGTTCCCGCTCGGGCTCAGCGTCGGGCCCATGCCGACTCCGGATCTGGACGCGCTCATCGCCCTCCTCGGCGGCGCGGGGACCGTGGAGCGTCGCGACCGCGAGGAGCTCGTGGGCCGCGAGGTCGAGGTCCTCGAGTACACGCGAGGGAGTCCGGGCGAGCCCGGCGGATACCGGGGACCGCCAGTCAGGAGGTCGGCCGGTTACTACATCGATCCGAGGCGATGATCATCCTCCGCCACCGTCGACGGTGGTGAGATGGGGCCGTCTTTCGATGCGGAGGGTGACGGTGTTCGGCCGGATCCGCATTCGACAGGGCTGTTCGATCCAGATCCGCCAGCGTCCGCCGTCAGGGGAGTGGGCGACAACGCCGACTCCTGTCCGGACGTTTCTTCGGCGTTCTCGCGTTCCGTCCAGCCGGCTGGACGTTCGAGGGAGCGGTGGAACCAACCGGTCCCAGAACTGCCGCACGGTGGGGAGGTGTTCGCGGGCTACTCGCGACCGACGACCGGATGGTGATCATGCGGCACGCGATCCCTCCGTCCGGGCTTCCGGATGTTCGGCGTGACGCTCGACCGGTTCACAGACTGGGCATGTCGAGGCGTACCACCTGGCGGCGCCGGACTCGATCGGCTCGTCGTCGTCTTCCGCGGCGGGATCCTCGTCGGGGATCGCGGCGCGGGGCCACCTCGACGAGAGATGATCCGCATCCGCGATGTCGGCGGGTGAGGTCCGACCGCCGCTATCGTCTCCGTCCAGCAGTGATGTTGGTCGAGCCATCGCTCCGTATGGCGCGGAGCCTGGGCGAGGATGAGCCGTGGGTGAACCTGACCTGAAGATCCGCGAGGCCGGGGCGGGTGATGCCTCACGTATCGCGGGGATCCATGTGCGATCGTGGTTGCAGGCGTACCGGCCGTTCGCGCCGGCTGCCTACCTCGCCTCACTGGACCAGGACGCACAGCGCCTGAATTACTGGCAGCCACGCCTCGAGGCGCCCCGCGAGGGCAGCACGACGTGGATCGCGTTCCTCGGGGGCATCCCGGCGGGCTTCGCGAACAACGAGCCGCCGAGGACGCCGCTCCCTGGGAGGGCGTGCCGAAGGGGTGCGGCTGGCTGTTCCACATCCACCTCGCGCCGGAGTTTCCGAGGTCGTGGCGTCGGGCGGGCGCTCTTCGAGCACTCGATGGCGGCGTTCGCGCGGCGGGGCTTCGCGAGGCAGTGCTGTGGGTGTACGAGGCGAACGAGGCCTCGCGTGGGTTCTACGAGCACATGGGCTGGAAGCCGGACGGCGCACGCGTCGAGCGACCGCTCGCCTGGGTCGGGCGCGACGGCACGCCCGGCGAGGCGACGCTCGCGATGGTGCGCTACCGGGGGAAGACGGGCGCCTAGCCCTGTCCGGGAACCAGGAGACGCAGAACGGCCGCCCGTGAGGGCGGCCGCTGTGGTTCTGTCGCTGTGGTTTCGTCGCAGAGGTCGTGACGACCTCCCGGCGCTAGACCTTCGCCCGCGCGGCATCCTTGTCGGAGTACCACAGGCGGTTGATCTCGACGAACTTCTGCTGGTCGTCGGGGACGTCGTCCTCGGCGAAGATGGCGGTCACCGGGCAGGCCGGCTCGCAGGCGCCGCAGTCGATGCACTCATCCGGGTCGATGTAGAGCATCTTGTCGACACCCTCGTCGAAGTGGATGCAGTCGACGGGGCACACGTCCACGCACGACTGGTCGGTCGTGTCGACACACGGCTGAGTAATCACGTAGGTCATGCCGGGAATCCCTTCTGCCGGATAGGTCCTCCGCCGGACTGGTCTCAGCCGGACTATAGAAGTATCGGCCTGACAGGAACAAGCGCACAGGGCATTCAGTCCTGACGATCCCGCTACCTCGCGCTAGTTCTTCCAGACTTCCCACCAGCGCTTCTTTGCTCGCTCCTGGGCGCGCTGCTCATCGATGGCCGCCTGGATCTGGGCCTGCGCGTCGTTCACCGCCTGCTGCATTCGGTTTCGCAGCATCACCGGGTGCTGGACGAGATCCATCGCCGCGCCGGGTTCCTCGGCGGTCTCGGGGTAGAGCTCACGCACGGTCTCGGCGAAGCGCGGGACCATCGATCGCCCCTGGGCCAGCGAGAACTGCTTCAGCTCGTTCGCGCAGCCGAGCAGCGCCTCGCCCAGCCGGACGACCTGGTAGGGCGACGCCTCTACCTCCACCACGGCCTGGTTCAGGCGCGGCACCAGGTAGTCGTGGATCGCTCGGAGACCAAGGTCGTGCCGCTGGGCGTGTTCGGGTCGGTCTCCGACCCGGGGCGCCCGAGGTGGAAGATCGTCGCGAGGTACACGATGCGCGCGTCCTCGCTCCGGAACTGCAGCGTCGTCATGCACTCACCTTACGGCACTTCCGAGGTTCGGCGGTGCCGCGCTGGCTCGCGGGCATCGGGCGAGTGGCCGACGCACGGGCCGTGCGAGGACGCCTGCGAGCACGTTGTTACGCGCTCGGACGTGCGCGTTAGGCGGGCGATCGGGGCGCCCTCGTACCGTCGTGGGCAGCGACACGCGGCCGCACGACTGGAGGAAGCATGGACCAGGGGCAGACCTACCGGATGACGGAAGTCGTCGGGACGTCCTCCGACAGCGTCGAGGATGCGATCAAGAACGGCATCGCCGACTCGCGGGAGAACGGCCGCAAGCTCGACTGGTTCGAGGTGCGCGAGATCCGCGGCTATATCGATGACAACGAGGTGGGCTGGTACCAGGTCCGAATGGCGGTCGGTCACCGGCCGGAGTAAGCGCCTACTCGGCCGTCCCCACACTCCGTCCCAACAAGCAGGGGAGCGAGCGTCGCGCTAGCCTCGATCCGGGCCATTCGGCCCGGAGGAGGAGCATGGCGGCGTTCGGGAGCGTCCTCATCGCGCTCGTGTTCACGTGGATCACGTGGCGGCTTGAACGGTCGCGACGCGTCTCCCCGCGCTTGTCCGGGTTGATGCTGTCGCTTGCGGGCGTCGCGCTGGTGACCTTCGCGCTCGCGAACCTCCTGCTCGTCGAGGAGCCGGTCCACGCGCTGTCGGGCAGCCTGGGCACGGTGATGATCATCGGCGGCGCGTGGCGCCTGCGGCGAGCGGACTTCGGCGTCGAGCGGGTGCTGCGACCGCCGCGCGAGGAGCACCCGCGCGGCCACTGAGTCGCTGCTACGTCGCGGCTTCCACTTCGCTACTTCCACCATGGGTAGGGCGCGGGCAGGTCGCTGGAGACCTTCCCGACGAAGTTCGGCGCCCGCTGCTCCAGGAAGGACGTGACGCCTTCCTTCGCGTCGGGCGTGCCCCGCGTCCCGCGCGTCAGCTCCGATTCGAGCTGCTGCATCTCCGCGGGCTGGGCCGTGCTCAGCCCCTTCCAGACGAGCTGGCGGATGAGGGCGATCGAGACCGCCGAGGTCTGCGTCGCGATCTCGTGGGCGATCTCGTGGGCGCGTTCGAGCAGGGCGTCCGGCTCCACGATCTCGCTCAGGAGCCCCGCGTCGAGGGCGTCCTGCGCGCCGAAGACCTCGCCCGAGTACATCCACCGCAACGCTCGCTCCGGACCCACGATGCGCGGGAGGAACCACGAAGCGCCCGACTCCGGCGGAATGCCGCGGCGCGCGTAGACGAACCCGAAGCGCGCCGCCGGCGAGCCGATGCGGATGTCCATCGCCAGCGTCGAGGATGCGCCGAAGCCCACCGCCGCGCCGTTCACGGCGGCGATGACGGGCTTCGGGAAGTCGAACAGGTGGATCGAGATCGAGCCCTGGCGGTCGCTCGAGGGCGGCGGCGTGCCGGGCGGCAGCGCCGGAGCGGGGCCGGCAGACATGTCGGAGCCCGCGCAGAAGGCGCGCCCGGCGCCGGTGAAGATCACCGCGCGCACGTCATCGTCCGCCTCGGCTTCGTCGAGGGCCGCGTGGATCTCCTGGGTCATCGTCGCGGTCTGCGCGTTCAGCTTGTCGGGCCGGTACAGCGTGATCGTCGCCACGCGGTCCTCGACCTCGTAGACGATGTCCTCGTAGTCCATGCGGTGTGTTCCCTCCGTCTGCCCCTGGGGCTGCGGGGAGGGTAGCGGGTGAGGGACGGCGTTGCTCGGCGCGGGGGCGGTGCGCGGCACGGGATGCCGTCGGGCGTCAGCGCCAGCGGCTTCGCCAGTCCTCGTCGGGGTCGTGGCGGTGCGTGATCCGCGTGACGGGGTTACGCGAGCGCACCCAGATCGCGCCGACGACAGCGCCCGCGCCGAGGAGTGCGATCGCTCCGACGAGGTCGCCGAGAGAGACCTCGATGTCGCTCGAGACCGACGTGCTCGATGAGGCGCTCACGGGAGCCGCGCGGCCCCGAGGCCCTGGCCGACGTACAGCTGCTCGGACGACGGGGCGGTGAGCGATGTGCGCGCCGAGGCGGGTTGCGCGGTCGTCTCCGGCGGGAACACGAATCCCGCCGCAAGGCCCACTGCAAACAGCACACTAACGACTGCGATTGCCGCCCTCATGAGATGAACGTACGGGGAGCTGCTTAGCGGACGCCTCACGAGAACGATGAGGCGAATTGCGAAGGCGTCACAAGACGCGAGGAAGACCGCGTCCGCGGCGGGGTCGGGTGTCCTCTGGGGCCGGCTAGTCCGCGGTCTCAGGCGGCTGGATGCGGATGCGGGCGTAGAAGAAGTCGAAGAACACGCGGCCCAGCGCCAGCATCGGCACGGCGAGGATGACGCCCAGCAGTCCGAACAGGCTGCCGACGGCCACGATCGTGAGGAGCACCAGCACCGGGTGGACGCGGACGGCGTCGCCCTGGATGCGCGGCGTGAGGAAGTTCCCCTCGAGGATGTTCACCGCGAGGTAGAGCAGCACGACCCACACCGCGTCGATCGGCGAACCGAGCAGCGCGAGGATGATCGCCGGGCCGGCGCCGAGCCATGCGCCGACGTACGGGACCACCGAGGTGAGCGCCACCCAGACGCCGAGCAGCAGCGCGTACGGAATGCCGAGGAAGAGCAGGCCGATCGCGATCAGCACACCCTGGATGAGCGCGATCGCGATGAGGCCGCCGAGGTAGCGCGACATCGACGCGCCGAGCTCGGTCCAGAGCTGGTCGAGGTCGTCGTGGTACCGCTGCGGGAAGGCGCTCGTCGCCTTGCGCCGGAGGCGGTCGGCGTCGAGCAGCAGGGTGATGCCGACGAAGAGGATGCCGAAGAGGGTGATGAATAGCCCGACGAGGCTCGTCACGCGTCCGAGGACGCCCGTCAGCACCGGCTCGATGCCCTGCTGAGCGCGGTCGGCGAGCTCCGCCTCGAGGTCGCCGATGCGGTCCTCGGAGTCCTCGGGGAGGCGTCCCTGCTCCTCGAGGTCGCGGACCGTCTCCCGGAGTCGCTCCTCGGCGTCGTCGACGATGCCGGGGAGGTCGGCGGCGAACTCCGTCACCTGCTCGGCGATCGGTGGGATGGCGATCCACAGGGTGACGACGAGGACCGTGATCGTCCCGATGACCGTCGCGGCGACCGCGGCCTTCCTCGGCATGTAGTTGTCGAGGACGCGCACCGGGTAGGAGAGGAGCAGGGCGAGCGCGCTGCCCAGGATGGCGATGGTGATGACGGACGGCACCGACCACAGGACGAGCAGCACCAGCGCCACGATGACCCCGGCGCCGATGTAGGCGAGGCGTCGCGGGACGATGATCGGCGTGGGCTCCGTGTCGCCGACGACCTCGGGGTGCTCCGCGGCACGGGCGCGCTGCGCCGCGGCGGCGTCGGAGTCTGAGTGCGTGTCGTCCTGTGGGTCGTCGCCGGGAGTGGTGGTCACGCGAGGATCGTAGAGGACGCACGTCGATGATTGCGGATTCTTCGCACTCGACGGCGGCACCACCGTTGCTCAACCGGGCGTGAACATCGCAGGGTCAGCGTCAGAGGTGCTCCTGCTGCGCCCTCCGCACGCTGGATCGAGGTCGGCTCTACGTCCTTCTGCACCCTGCCACGCCATCTCGCGGTCGCCTCAGTGTGCCCGCGCACCCACCACCCGGCCGTCCCGGCCGTGCTGATACCGCGACGAACCACCGGGGGCCCGAACCGGGCGGGGCGCGCGAGGTGAGCCACTTCCACGTCCCGCACACACCTGCCGCACCGCGCCCGCAACCGCCTCGCTCGCTCCCAGCGGGCCGTCGTCACGGCGGTCCGCATGCTCACCGGCGGCACCGACGAGCATCGGTGGCGGGACCCGGAGGACCGCGTACCACACGGCCGAGCGCAACCGGCTCATCGCCCGACTGATCCCGGCGGGGGCGTCCGTCCTCGACCTCGGCGCGGGGCAGCAGGAGCTGCGCCGGCACCTGCCGCGCGGCTGCGAGTACCAGGCGTGCGACCTGTTCGAGGGGCCCGATGTGCTCCAGTGCGACTTCAACGCGGGCGTCTACCCCGCCGTCGAGCACCGCTACGACGTCCTCGTCGCGAGCGGACTGCTCGAGTTCCTCACGCACCCCGAGGGCTTCCTCGCGCGGCTGCCGGAGTTCGGCGACACGCTGCTGATGTCCTACCGCGTGCGTCGAGGGCGAACACCTCACGGCGCGGCTCGGCTCCGGGTACGTCAGCCACCTCACGCGACCGGAGCTCGAGGCGCTCCTCGACGGCACCGGGCACCCCTGGCGCCACGTCGCGACGTACGAGGTGAGGTCGACGGACCCGCCGCACGTCCAGCCGATCTACCGCGTCGATCTCACCGTCGACGCCGGTCCCGCGCTGAGCGGCGAGGCCTGATGGTCAGTCGCGACCTCAGCTCACGGGGGCGGGTGGAGTCCGCGCTCCGCGGCGCGGTGCCGCAGCCGGTCCGCACGCGGCTGCGACCGCTCGTCCGACGCCTCCCGGCGCGCGACAGCATGGGCAGCCGGGTCGCTCAGAACAGCGGCTGGCTGATCGCCGAGCGCCTCGTGCGCATGGGCATCGTCTTCTTCATCTCCGTCTGGATGGCGCGCTACCTCGGGCCGAGCGGGTTCGGGGCGCTGTCCTACGCGCTCTCCCTCGTGACGATCGTGCAGTCGGTCGCGACGATGGGGATGCGGCCGGTCGTGGTCGCCGAGCTGGCGGACGAACCGGAGCGCGAGTCGGAGACGCTCGGGACGGCGCTGAGCCTGCAGCTCGGGATGAGCCTCCTCTCGACGGCGCTCCTCCTCGGACTGCTCGCGGGGCTCAGCGGCGACGGCGAATCGCTGCTGCTGGTGGCGGTGCTCTCGCTCGGGCTGCCGCTGAACGCGCTCACCGTCATCGAGCTGGCGTTCCAGTCGCGGCTGAAGTCGAACTACGCGTTCGTGGCGCGGACGCTCGGGCTGGGGGCGGCGTCCGTGACGCGCCTCGTCCTGCTGCTCCTGCACGCGCCGGTCGTCGGCTTCGCCGCTGCCGGGGCGATCGAGCTGGGCCTCACCGGCATCGCGTTCGCGGTGATGTACCAGCGGACGCACGGCGGCCTCTTCGGGCTGCGCTACCGCTGGCACGAGGCACGCGTGCTCCTCAAGGCGTCGTGGCCGCTGATGGCCGCCGGCCTCGCCGCCGTGGCCTACCTGAAGATCGACCAGGTGATGCTCCAGCAGATCCGCGGGTCCGCCGAGGTCGGCGTGTACGCCGTGGCGGCCCGGCTCTCGGAGATCTGGTACTTCATCCCGGTCGCGCTGGCGTCCTCGCTGCTCCCGATGCTCGTCGCCCGCCGCGACGACGACGAGGCGTACCACCGCACGATCCAGCGCTCGCTGAACGTCGCGGGCTGGCTCGGGATCGGGCTCGCCGTCGGCATCACCGTGATCGCGGGGCCGCTGATCTCGATCCTCTACACCGACGCCTACTCACCGACGGCGGCGATCCTCCGCGTGCACGTCTGGGCGGCGCCGTTCGTGTTCATGGGCGCGATCGTGGGCCGCGCGCTCGTGGCGGAGAACCGCACGCACTTCGAGCTGGCGAGGAACGTCGCCGGGGCGGTGGTGAACGTCGCGCTGAACCTCGTGCTGATCCCACGCCTCGGCGGCATGGGCGCCGCGATCGCGACGGTGGTCTCCTACGCGACGGCCTCGTACTTCGCGTGCCTGGTCATCCCGCCGCTGCGCCCGCACTTCTGGCGCATGACGCGCGCGCTGCTGGCCTGGCCGATCAGGGGGTTGAGTGATTGACCAACGCTAAGTCTGAGCGTTCAGGAGAAAGCCCCGACGGCGCCCCCCAAAACTCACGGGATCTTCCCGTGGCTGGCGGATCGTGGGCATCATCGTCTAAGGCGGCGCCGCCGTGGCGATCCCTGAGCCGTAACGGCGCGGCGGCGCCCTGATTCTAAGGAAGGCTTCTCCCGCGCGCCTCCGGGGAACCTCGGCCTGACCTCAGCCAGCGACGCGAAATTAGCCGCGTAGCCGGTTCAATACGGTTGGCGAGAATGAGCTTCTGCGCGTCCACTGACACCGGTGTCCCTGGAGCCAGTACGGCCGATCTATCGCCGGCAGTGAGCGCAGCGAGTCTCGATCGCTCTCTGCCGGGAATGACGCTGCAGGCGCGAAGTTCGCCGCTCTCGCCGGATCGAGGCGCTCGCCTCCATCGTCGACAGCGTGTTTTCTTGCCGTTCGGCGAATGTCCGGCCGAGCATCATCGGAGCGCTCGAGGTGCTGTGCGGACCTCCGGAGTCGTCACTGTACGGAAGTGAGTTGATGGAGGCAACGTGCGTCGCGTCATGTCGTGCTCGGCCGCTGAAATCGGTGCTATTCGGACCGTAGCGGGTTGGTTGCTCCCGCGAGCATGCGCCGCCGCCCTGCGGACCTCGTCGTTTTGGTCGTTCAGGGCGCGCGCGAGCTGCTCGGCCAAGTCGCGGCGCTCCGCGATGAACGGCACGAGTACCGAGATAGCCCGAACGCGAGCCGGGGGGCGCAGCCGACCAAGGGCTTGATTCACCTGGTCCACGAGCTGCGGCCGCGCGGTCAGCATCTCCTGAAGGCGCTGTTGTGCCTCCGTCACATTCTGCGGATCCGCGTCCTCCAGGCCGTCTAGCAAAAATCGATTGAGAGTGCCATGTCTACTGCAGCACGTCTCTGAGGAACCGCCCGGTGAGGCTCGCCTCGCACTTCGCGATGTCCTCGGGGGTGCCGGTGGCGACGAGTTCGCCGCCCCTCGCGCCGCCCTGGGGGCCGAGGTCGATGACCCAGTCCGCGCCCTTGATGACGTCGAGGTGGTGTTCGATGACGACCACCGTGTTGCCGCCGTCGACGAGGCGCTGGAGCACCTCGAGGAGCGCTTCCACGTCTGAGAACGAGAGGCCGGTCGTCGGCTCGTCGAGGATGTAGGCGGTGCGGCCGGTGCTGCGCTTCGAGAGCTCCGTCGCGAGCTTGATGCGCTGCGCCTCGCCGCCGGAGAGCGTCGTGGCGGGCTGGCCGAGGCGGATGTAGCCGAGGCCCACGTCGCGCAGGGTCTCGAGCTTCCGCTTCGGGCCGGGGAAGGCGTCGAAGTACTCGATCGCCTCGGTGACGGTCATCTTCAGCACGTCCGCGATGTTCGCGCCGCGGAAGAGGATCTCCAGCGCCTCGCGGTTGTAGCGGTCGCCCTTGCAGACCTCGCACGGCACGGTCACGTCCGGCAGGAACTGCATCTCGATCAGGTTGTAGCCGTCGCCCTTGCAGGCCTCGCAGCGGCCGCCCTTCACGTTGAAGGAGAAGCGCCCCGGGCCGTAGCCGCGCGCCTTCGACTCCGGCACCTGCGCGAAGAGGTCGCGGATCTGCGTGAACAGGCCGGTGTACGTCGCGGGGTTGGACCTCGGCGTGCGGCCGATGGGCGCCTGGTCGATGACCACGGCCTTGTCGAGGTAGCCGACGCCGGTGATGCGCTCGTGGGCGCCCGGCTTCTCGCGCGCGCCGTTCAGCTCGAAGGCGAGCGCCTTCGAGAGGATCTGGTTCACGAGCGACGACTTCCCGGAGCCGGAGACGCCGGTGACGGCGATGAACGTCCCGAGGGGGAACTCGACGGTGAGGTCCTTCAGGTTGTTCTCGCGCGCGCCGTGGATCGTGAGCACCTCGCCGTTGCCCTCGCGGCGCACCTTCGGCATCGGGATGACCTTCTTGCCGCTGAGGTACGCGCCGGTCTTCGAGGCCTTCGACTTCATGACCTGCTTCGGCGTGCCGGCCGCGACGACGTGGCCGCCGTGCTCGCCGGCGCCGGGGCCGATGTCGATGAGGTGGTCCGCCGCGAGCATCATCGCCTCGTCGTGCTCGACGACGAGGACGGTGTTGCCGAGGTCGCGGAGGCGGGTGAGCGTCCTGATGAGCCGCTCGTTGTCGATCGGGTGGAGGCCGATGGAGGGCTCGTCGCAGACGTAGAGCACGCCCATCAGCGCCGAGCCGATCTGCGTCGCGAGGCGGATGCGCTGGCCCTCGCCACCGCTGAGCGTGCCGGCGGAGCGGTCGAGCGTGAGGTAGTCGAGGCCGACGTCGCGGAGGAAGACCAGGCGGCCGTGGATCTCCTGCAGGATCTGCCGCCCGATGGCGAACTGACGCGCGTTCAGCGGGCCGTCCTTCTCCTCGCGGAGCGACTCGACCCACGGCAGCGCCTCGGCCACGGACATCCTCACCGCGTCGAGGATCGAGCGGCCGTCGACGAAGACGTGGAGCACCTCGGGCTTGAGGCGCGCGCCGCGGCAGGTCGGGCAGGGGACGGCGACCATGTAGCGCTCGATGTCGGAGCGCACCCAGTCGGACTCGGTCTCCTTGTAGCGCCGCTCGAGGTTGGTGACGACGCCTTCCCAGGTGACCTTGTACTTGCGCGCGGAACCTCGGGACGTGCGGATCTCGACCTCGTCGACCTGCATGTCGCCGGTGCCGTACATCAGCGCGCGCCACTGCTTCGCGTCGAGCTCGCCGATCGGCTGGTCGAGCTTGAAGCCCATCGCGTCGCCGAGCGCCTGCACGCGGCGGCGATACCACCCGGAGGTCGTCGCCATCCGCTGGTACGGGACGATCGCGCCCTCGTCGATGCTCAGCTTCTTGTTCGGCACCACGAGGTCGGCGTCGAGCTGCATCTGGAAGCCGAGGCCGGTGCAGGCGGGGCAGGCGCCGTGCGGGGTGTTGAAGGAGAAGTTGCGCGGCTCCAGCTCGCCGACGGAGTAGGGCTCGTGCTCGGTGTTGGAGCAGGCGAAGTGCTCCGAGAAGGTCTGCTCCTCGGCGACGTTGCCGTCCTCGCCCAGCAGCGCCAGCACGACGATCCCCTCGCCGAGCCGGAGCGCCTGCTCGACGCTGTCGGTCACCCTCGTGCGCGTCGCGTCGAGGTCCTCGTCGTCGCGGGAGGGGATGACGATGCGGTCGGTCACGACGTCGATGTCGTGCCACTTGTTGCGGCTGAGGTTGATCTCGTCGTCGATGTTCAGGACCTGGCCGTCGACGCGGACGCGGACGTAGCCACCTCGACGCACCGCCTCGAAGACCTGGGCGTGCTCGCCCTTCCGGTGGCGGATCACCGGCGCGAGGATCATCGCGCGCCGCCCGGCGTCGAGCCCGAGGATCGAGTCGACGATCTGCTGCACGGTCTGGCGCTCGATGACGTTGCCGCAGTGCGGGCAGGTGGGAATGCCGACGCGCGCGTAGAGCAGACGCAGGTAGTCGTAGATCTCGGTCACCGTCGCGACGGTCGACCTCGGGTTCTTCGAGACGCCCTTCTGGTCGATCGAGATGGCGGGGGAGAGCCCCTCGATGTAGTCGACGTCGGGCTTCTCCATGAGGCCGAGGAACTGGCGGGCGTAGGCGGACAGCGACTCGACATAACGACGCTGACCCTCAGCGTAGATCGTGTCGAAGGCGAGCGAGGAC
>JACKCJ010000018.1 GCA_020634075.1 Dehalococcoidia bacterium
CATGGGTCGATCCTCCGCCGGCGCGGCCGGCTTCCGGCTGTCCTGCTGGCAGCACGGTAGCGAGGAGGCACGTAAGGCGGGGATAAAGGCGGAGGGCGAAGCTGCTCGTCTAGACGAGCGCGGCGAGCACCGAGAAGGTCAGCAGGAAGGAGAGCGTGGCGGAGCGCATGAAGATGCGCCAGGGAGACGAAGCCAACTCGTTCATCACGCGCGCACGATACACCTGCGCTCAAGTCGCCCGATGGCGGTGCTCTGTGGCGCCGGACGGTGACCATCGGCGGACGCGCTCGGCAGCCCCTCGGCTACCATTGAGCGGTCGACTGCACGGCATGACCGCATGCGACGACACCGCATGGACGAGGAGCGTGGATGACCCCGGACGGGTTCCCAACCGTCGGCATCGTCGGTGGCGGCCAGCTCGCCCGCATGATGATCCAGGCCGCGATTCCGCTCGGCATCGGCGTCCGCCTGCTCTCGGAGCGTGCCGACGACAGCGCCGCCCGCGTCTGCCCCGAGGTGGACCTCGGCTCCCCCGATGACATCGAGGCGCTCCGCGCCTTCGCCCGCACCGTGGACGTGGTCACCCTGGACCACGAGCTCGTCGACCTCGACGCGCTGGAGGCGATCCTCGCGGACGGCGGCGAGGTGAACCCGAAGCCGGCCACGCTCGAGTACGCCAAGGACAAGCTCCACCAGCGCACGCGCTTCAGCGCCGCCGGGCTCCCCGTCCCTGCCTTCGCCGACACGCCGACGCTCGACGACCTCGTCGCGTTCGGCGACGAGAACGGCTGGCCGGTCGTCGCGAAGGCCCAGCGTGGCGGGTACGACGGTCGCGGCGTGTGGATCCTCGAGGACCGCGGGGGCGCCGAGGCGCTCTTCGCCGAGACCACCGAGCGCGGCGTCCCCCTGATGGCCGAGGCATTCGTGCCGATCCGCAAGGAGCTCGCCGTCCTCGTCGCGCGCCGCCCCTCCGGCGGCACCGCGATCTATCCGATCGTCGAAACCGTGCAGCGCGGCGGCATCTGCCACGAGGTGCTCGCACCCGCGCCCGTTCCGCCCGAGGTCGCCGCGGAGGCGCTGCTCATCGGCGGCCGCGTCGCGGAGCTCACCAGCGCGACGGGCATCGTCGCGACCGAGCTGTTCTGGGCCGAGGACGGGCGTCTGCTGATCAACGAGATCGCGACGCGTCCGCACAACTCCGGTCACTTCTCCATCGACGGCTGCGTGACCTCGCAGTTCGAGAACCACCTCCGCGCCGTCCTCGACTGGCCGCTGGGAGCGACCGACCTCGTGGCGCCGGCGGTCGTGATGGCCAACCTCCTCGGCCAGGACTCCGAGAGCCTGGGGCCGCGGATGCAGCCGACGCTGGAAGACGACCGTGCGCGCGTCCACCTGTACGGCAAGGGCGTGCGACCAGGCCGCAAGATCGGACACATCAACGTGCTGGGTGACGATCTCGATGAGACCCGGGAGCGCGCGATGCGCGCCGCCGCGGTAATCACAGGCGCCCACTCGGCTGCTTCCCAGCAGCGAGCGTGACGGAGGCCACCGTGGCGGAGAACAACGCGAACGACGGAGCCCCGCTGGTCGGGATCATCATGGGCAGCGACTCCGACCTGTCCGTGATGCAGGAAGCCGCGAACGCGCTCGCCGAGCTGGGGATCGCGCACGAGGTGCGCGTCGTCTCGGCGCACCGAACCCCCGAGGCGATGATCGAGTACGGGAAGACGGCGGTGGACCGCGGCCTGCGAGTGATCATCGCCGGCGCCGGGGGCGCGGCTCACCTCCCGGGGATGGTCGCGTCGGTGACCTCGCTCCCGGTGATCGGCGTCCCGGTGCCGCTCAAGTACCTCGACGGGCTCGACTCGTTGATGTCGATTGTGCAGATGCCCGCCGGGATCCCGGTCGCCACGGTCGCCATCGGCAACGCGCGCAACGCCGGCCTGCTGGCGGCGCGCATCCTCGGGACGTCCGACGAGGAGATCCGCGCGGCGATCGTCGAATCCCAGGATGCGCTGCGAGAGATGGTGGCGGAAAAGGACGCGCGCGTGCGCGAGCAGTACCCGAATCGAGCCGACTAGGTCGCAAGTTCCGAGAGCGTCGAGTGGAGGCGTCCGATGACGAACGAACCGGCAGAAGGCATGAAGTTTTGCATCGTGATCGTGCCGTCAGGCGACGGTGAGCGACTCCTGAACCGGATGTCCGAGCAGGGCTTCCCCGCGACCCGCATCGGTTCGACCGGCGGCTTCCTCAAGCGCGGGAGCGCCACCGTCTTCAGCGCCCTGGCCGCCGAGCGCGTGCCGGAGCTCGTCGCGCTGCTCCACCAGGAGTTCCCGGAGGTCACCGAGCGGATGCCGGTGGCCAGCCTGCCATTCATGGACGACATGGAGACGCCGTCGTCCGCAATGATCGATGTCCGTGTCGGTGGGGCGGTGCTCTTCGTCCTGCCGTTGGATCGGATGGAACGCGTCTAAGACGCAAAGGGGTCGGCTCGATGAAACGCACACGAAGCGGGACGCGAGTCCCGACGGTCCTCGGCGCGTTCGTCGCCGTCCTCGCGCTCACGGCGGTCACGCCGGCGATCGTCGCGCCCGCGAGGCACGCCTCTGCACAGACCCAGGTCTCGACGCTCGCCGAGCTCGCCGCGGTGGCGGGGGAGGATCCGCGCGCCGACTTCGGGCGTCTCCGCATCCCGGCGATCGACGTCGACGCGGCGATCGGCACGCACGAGGTCCCCGACGGCGGCGCGATGCCGAACCCGTACGGGCCGGGTGACGTCTCGCTGTATGACTTCGAGTCTGCCTGGTTCGGTGGCACGCCCGGAGGCGGCGGCAACGCCGTCATGTCCGGGCACGTCAACTACAACGCGAACGTCTCGTACGCGGGCGTCCGTTACCGGGGCCTCGGCGTGTTCGCGCGCCTCGAGGAGCTCGAGCCGGGGGACATCGTCGAGGTCGACCGAGGGGCGAAGACCTACCGCTACATGGTCTCGTGGAGCCGGCAGATGCCGGACGAGTCGAACAACGCCTGGGGGAGCGTCCTCAGCGCGTTCGTGCCCACCGAGGCGCTGACGCTCTACACCTGCGACGGCGTCTTCGACCCAACCACGCTCTCGTACTCGCACCGCCTGGTGGTCCGCGCCGAGCGAATCGAGGGCATCCCGAACCGCATCATCTCGGTCGACCGGATCACGTTCGGCATCTCGAAGACGAACCACCCCGTCGCACTGGCGGCGGCGCAGGACTACCCGGTCGAGGCGATCTACGCGCAGCACCCGCAGACCGGGAAGTGGCTGGTCTACCGCCCGGGCGCGCCCGCGTTCACGCAGACCCTGCTGGGCAACCTGCAGATCGGCTCGCCCGTCCTCATCATCAACGGCGCGTTTCCGAGATAGGCGCGCCGCTGCGCCGCCACCGCTCGGGCGGCTACCCCAGCGCCTCGCGCCGGGCCGCCGCCTCGCGAAGGCGTGCGAGGCGGGCACGACGCCCCTCCATGCCCGCGAGCACGGTCATCGCCTTGCGGGTATCGGAGGCGATGCGAGCGGGCTCCGCGTAGCGGATCCGGAACTTGCTGAGCCAGTAGAGCATGAGCCGCATGTCCGTCTGGCTCACCCGGTCGCCGAGCGTGACGCCCTCCTCGGACTGGTAGAGGACCTTCAACTCGTCGAAGGTCTTCCCGTAGACCCGCTCGAACGCGAGGACGTCCGCCGGGGGCATGCCGTGACCGGAGAGGCGTCCGGTCTTGTTCAGCTCCTGCTCGGCGGCGAGCAGCAGTAGTTCTTCGATGACGACGCCGTACTGGAAGTTGAGGTGTGCGCGGTACTTCGCCGGGCCGATCGCCGCCTCGAACTCCTCCTCGGTCTCGTTCCGAGGTGCCACGCCCTCCACGACGAGCTTCTCCGCCTCCGCCTCGGGCACGAGCTCGCCCGCGGCCTCCAGCAGGCGTTGCGCGAGCAGCAGCCAGTCGAACGCCTCGCCGGCGATGAGGTAGTGGAGGCGCACGCCGTCCACCTCTTCCTCGGGGGCGACCCATCGCGCGATGACCTCGAGGAGCGCCGGATACCACTCCCGGCCCTCGGCGACGGCGCGGCGGAAGGCCTCGACGCCCTGCTGAGGCGTGAGCGGACCCTCGTCCGGGATCGGGATGTCGGAGAGGCGAGCAATGCCCTCGGTCGACGTGCGAGAAGTCATACCCGTCCATCTTACGACGGGTCAGCCTCGAATCCCCGCCCCTTTTTCATGAGTCCGACATCCCCGGCACCTCCCGATTAGCACTGCACCACGCGCGACGAGGCACGTTGGTTCATGAGCCTCCGCGGCACGACGCCGCGCATGAGGCCGAAGGGGAGTTGTCCATGAACCATCACCGTTCGTCTCCAGTGGGAGCCGGCAAGAACTCGCACGCCCTGCTCCGGCCGGGCGCGCTCCTCGGCATCCTCGCCGCCGTCGCGTTCGCGTTCCTCGGCGTCGTCATGTCCACGCAGACCGCGTCCGCCCAGACCGCCGACGCGCCATCTGGCATCCAGGTGACCGGGACCGGCACCACGACGCTCGAGGCGGACCGGGCGTTCGTCACACTGGGCGTCGAGGCCACCGCCGACACCGTCGAGGCGGCCCGCTCACAGGCCGCCGACGCCCTCGACCAGGTGATCAGCGCGCTGCTCGCCGAAGGCCTGACGCGCGACGACATTCCGACGGCGGACTTCCGCATCCAGCCTCAGTACGGCGATCCGAGCCCGCAGGGTCCGGTGCCCGGATCCAGCAACGGCTCACCGCAGATCACCGGCTTCACAGTGACGAACCTCGTCGAAGCGCAGATCGATGACATCGACCGCGTCGGCGAGATCATCGACGCGGCCGTGGCCGCCGGCGGCGACCTGATCCGCGTCCAGAACATCCGCTTCGCTGCCTCGCAGCAGGAGGCGGCGTTCGACCAGGCGCTCCAGTCCGCGATCAACGACGCCCGCTTGACGGCGGAGCGTGTCGCCGAACTCACCGGGGTCGACCTCGGCGCGGTGCAGTACGTCTCGGTCAGCGGCAGCGGCGGCACGCCGCGCCCGCTCGCCGGGGAGGCCGGCGGCGTGGGCGGCGAGACGCCGATCCAGCCGGGTCAGCTCACCGTGTCCGTGTCCGTCACGATCACGTACGCGATCTCCGGGCAGTAGCCTTCGGACGCCTCAATCGGCAGGGGACGAGGCGTGCCTACGCCTCGACTCCTGCCGGTTCGAGCACCGGTTCTGCGGCCCGTTGCTGCTCCGCGAGGAGCACGTGGTCGCGGAGGAACCATGCCCCGACGATGCCCGCGGCGGTCATGAGCGTCATCACGAGGAACGCGGCGTGGAAGGCGTTCAGCATGTCGCCCACGGGCGCCGTGCGGTTCGCGATCGCAGTGCCCTCGGGCGCGCCACTGACGTGGAGCGCAAGCACCAGCACCGAGGTGAGGATCGCCGTCGCGACCGATCCGAAGATCCGCTGACAGACGTTCACCAGCGAGGTCGCGCGCGGGATGTGCTCGCGCGGCACGGTGTTGAACGCGACCGTGCTGATCGTCTGCGCGCAGAGCCCGAGCGAGATCCCGCGCGAGCCTGCCAGGGCGGCAATCGCCCAGCCGTTCGTCGACTGATCGACCTGGGTGAACAGCAGCGTCGTCAGCGCCATCACTGAGAAGCCCCCGATGACGAGCGGCCGCGGTCCGACGCGGTTGTACATCTTCCCCGCGAAGTTCATCGCGAGGAACGACGCGACCCCCTGCGGCAGCAGCACGAGGCCGACCCGCGCCGCGCCCCAGCCATCGACGGACTGGAGGAAGAGCGGCAGCAGGAACGCCAGTCCGAAGAGCGAGAACTGCATCACGAACTGCACCGCGAGGGCCAGGGAGAACATCGGGTTCCGGAACAGGCGCACGCGGAGCAGCGGGTCGGTCACCCTCAGCTCGCGTCGGATGAACAGGACCAGCGTCACCGCGCCCGTGGCGAGCAACGCCATCGGTACGGGCGTGAGCCAACCGCGGTCCTCGCCCTCGGTCATGCCGAGGAGGATGCACGGGAACGCGATTGCGGCGAACACGAAGCCCCACACGTCCATCGCGGCGGAGCGGACGCGCGGCGTCTCCTTGAGCAGCCGGATCGCCAGCACGATGTTCAGCAGGCCGATCGGCAGGTTGATCCAGAAGATCGCCCGCCACGACAAGAACTCCACGAGGTAGCCGCCGAAGGACGGCCCGAGGATCGGCGCGATCAGCATCGGCAGGCCGAGGAAGCCCATGAACCGTGCTCGTTCGAGCGGCGTGATCATCGAGAAGACGATCGCCATGCCGACCGGTTGGAGCATGCCGCCGCCGAGCCCCTGGATGACGCGGAACACGATCAGGCTCTGGAGGTTCCACGCGAGTCCGCAGAGCGCGGAGCCGAGCGTGAAGCACGTCAACGTCAGGATGTAGAGCCGCTTCATCCCGATCTTCTCGCCGAGGAAGCCGCTCAGTGGGATCACGATCGCGAGCGCGATCAGGTACGACGTGAGGACGAGCTGGCCGCTCTCGATGCGGGCGTCGAACTGCCTCAGGATGTTCGGCAACGCGACGTTCACGATGGTCGTATCGAGGATCGACATGAACGAGCCGATCGTCGTGACGGCGAGCGGCAGGAGTCGGCGGTCCATGCTTCGGACGCGCGCGAGCGGGTAGATGGTCAACCTGGGTTCCTGTCCCGATGGGGTTCACGAGGTCCGCTCGCCGGCGGCGAGCGGGATCCGGCGCGGGGGACGCGCCGTCAGCGCAGCGGTGGCGAGAGCTCAGTAGCCATAGGCCGGATCGATGAGCGGCTGGCAGTCAGTCGCCTGGTCGCCGTCCGTCTCGCAGAGGACGCCGTTCGAGTACTCGGTCACGTCGGCGCCGTCCCGCCGGACCACGAGCGGGCGCTCGGACTGCCGGAGCGTGTGGCCGATGCTCTGCTCGACCGACTCCATCTGCGCGCTGAGCGCCTCGAAGCCGCCCGGCTCCTGCTCAACGGTCGCAATCCACAGCAGGAGCAGCGCGACCAGCGCCATCCAGGTGAGGCGTCGCATCGAGTTCATCCACACCGTCGGGTGCCTCGGGCGCGTGACCGCGCCAGCCGGCCCGTCGCGGGCGGGAGGGCTGCAGAGGGGGACTCGAACGTCGGTCGATCTACCACCGAACGCCTCGGCTCAGGAGTGTCACCGGCCCGCGATGGGGGCTCGTTCAGCGTGACCATCCCAGCGTAGCGCACTTACCTTTACGTGCACGTCAGTGAAGTAACAATCTCGTGTCCCGCGGGGCGGATGCTGTTCAGGGGCCTGGGGAGTCGCTCAGGCGCGGCGGACGAGGGTGTCCTCGGCGCGCGCGAGGATGGCGTCGACCGGTTCGTCGATCGTCACGGTGATGCCCATCCCCGCAAGGTCGGCGGGTGGTGAGACCTGGACGAGCCGCAGGCGGGCGCCGATCAGGTAGTTCTGGTACGCCTCGAGGTGGTACGGGGTGGCGACGGGGAAGTCGAGCACCGGCGTGAACCCGGCCTCGGCGTACGAGCGCGCCAGCAGGCACTGGTTGCGGATCGCGAGCTCGTACTGGCGGTCGGCCTCGGCCTCATCGACCTGCGGGTCGGCACGCCCCTCGACAAGCTGGTCCCAGAGCGCCTCGCCGTCCACGTGCGCGGCATGCTCGACGGCGACGCCGATGCGGCGCGCCAGCGCGTGGCGTTGCTCGCGGTCGGGGCCGGAGACGAGCCAGATCTCCGGGGGACGGAAGTTCACCCCCGCTTGCCCTTCTTCTTCTGCGCCTTCTGCACCGCGCGCTCATAGCGGCGGCGCTCGGCGCGCGAGGCGTTCTCGCCCGGGTCCGGCATCACGACGCCGGCCGTGACGGGCTGCGCCGTCGGGCGGGAGCCGTCGGCTCCGTCTTCCCCCGGCTCGCCCGGCCCGGTCGTGGTGACCTGGCGAGGGGCCTGCTCGACGCGGGCGGCCTGCTCGGCCTGCGTGGTGAGGCGGGTGCGGAAGATCTGGCGCGTCACGATCTGGCGGATGCGCTCGCGGAACTGGCCCCACATGTCGTGGGCCTCGTGCTTGTAGACGACGAGCGGATCCTGCTGCGCGAGCGCACGCAGGCCGATGCCCTGGCGGAGCTCCTCGGCGGCCGTCAGGTGCTCCACCCACATCATGTCGATGGCGCGGAGCAGCAGCAGGCGCTCCAGCAGGCGGACACGGTCCTCGCCGAACTCTTCCTCGATCTGCTCGTAGCGCTCGTCGATGAGGTCCTGCGCGTCCTCGACGGCGTCGTCCGCGTTCATGCCGTTGGGGTCGAGGATGTCGTCCGGGACGTCCGGCACCATCTGCTCGATCGCGGCACGGAAGGCGACGGGGTCCGGGGACTCGTCGAAGTGCGTCGTCGCCAGCGTCTCCACCTCGGCATCGAACATGTCGAGGATGGTGTCCTTCATCGACTCGCCGTGGAGGACCTTGTCGCGCTCGCCGTAGACCACGGTGCGCTGCTGGTTCATCACGTCGTCGTACTCGACCAGGCGCTTGCGGATGTCGAAGTTGTGGCCCTCGACGCGCTGCTGGGCCTGTTCGATAGCCTTCGTGACCATCTTTGACTCGAGGGCTTCGGAGTCGTCCATGCCGAGGCGCTGCATCATGCCCGGCAGCCAGTCCGGGGCGAAGCGCTTCATCAGGTCGTCCTCGAAGGAGACGAAGAAGCGCGTGGAGCCCGGGTCGCCCTGGCGGCCGGACCGACCGCGGAGCTGGTTGTCGATGCGGCGCGACTCGTGGCGCTCGGTGCCGATGACGTGGAGACCGCCGGCCTCCGCGACGCCCGCGCCGAGCTTGATGTCCGTGCCGCGGCCGGCCATGTTCGTCGCGATCGTGACCGCGCCCGCCTGGCCGGCACGCGAGATGATCGACGCCTCGCGCTGGTGCTGCTTCGCGTTCAGCACCTCGTGGTCGATGCCCGCCTTCTTCAGCTCCGCGGAGAGCATCTCCGATGTCTCGATGGCGACGGTGCCGACGAGCACGGGGCGGCCCGCGTCGTGCTTCTCGCGGATGTCCTTCAGGACGGCGCCCCACTTGCCGCGCTCCGTGCGGTAGACGAGGTCGGCGAGGTCGTCACGGGCGATCTCGCGGTGCGTCGGGATGACGACGACCTCGAGCTCGTAGATCTCGGAGAGCTCCTCTGCCTCGGTGGCGGCAGTACCGGTCATGCCGGCGAGCTTGTCGTAGAGGCGGAAGTAGTTCTGGAGGGTGATCGTCGCGTAGGTCACCGACTCACGCTGGATCTGGACGCCTTCCTTGGCTTCCACGGCCTGGTGCAGGCCGTCTGACCAGCGGCGTCCCTCCATCAGGCGGCCGGTGAAGTCGTCGACGATGATGATCTCGCCGTCCTTCACCACGTAGTCGCGGTCGCGGTGATAGAGCACCTGCGCCTTGAGGGCGGCCTCCATGTACCGGGTGAGCCGGAAGTTCTCCAGCGAGTAGATGTTCTCGATCCCGAGCGCGCGCTCGAGGACGTCCACGCCGTCCTCGGTCAGCGCGACCGAGCGGTGGCGGAGGTCGACGGTGTAGTGCCGGTCTTCCTCGAGCTGCGGGACGATGCGCGCGAAGCGCGGGTAGACCGAGGTGTCGTCCTGCGAGGGGCCGCTGATGATGAGTGGCGTCCGCGCCTCGTCGATGAGCACCGAGTCCGCCTCGTCGACGATCGCGTAGTTGCGCCCTCGCTGCACGCGCCCCTGCAGCGTGGTGGCGAGGTTGTCGCGGAGGTAGTCGAAGCCGAACTCGTTGTTCGTGCCGTAGGTGACGTCGGCGACGTACGCCTCGGCGCGCGAGACGGCGACGAGGTGCTCGAACGAGCCCTGGTCGGAGACCTCTTCACGCGAGTAGCGGAACGCACCGCCGCCGTTCTGGATGACGCCCACCGTGATGCCCAGCGCGTCCAGCGCCGGGGCGTACCACTGCGCGTCACGTCGGGCGAGGTAGTCGTTCACCGTGACGGCATGGATGCCCTCGCCGGCGATCGCGTTCAGATAGATCGCCATCGTCGCGACGAGCGTCTTGCCTTCACCAGTGCGCATCTCGGCGATCTGGCCGCGGTGGAGGGTGATGGCGCCCATGAGCTGCACGTCGTAGGCGCGCTCGACGCCGCCGGTCGCCCGACGGATCGCCTCGCGGATCGTCGCCAGCGCCTCCGGGAGGAGGTCGTCCAGCGACTCGCCGTCGGCGTAGCGCGCGCGGAACTCGTCGGTCTTCGCGCGGAGCGCGTCGTCCGAGAGCGGCTGGATCTCCGCCTCGAGCGCGTTCACCTCGTCGACGAGCGGCTGCAGGTTCTTCAGGACTCGTTCGTTGGAGTCCCCGCCGCCCAGGATTTTGCGAAACATTCCCACCATGGAGCGTCATCCTCCGGCCTTCGAGGTTACTCCGATCGCGCCCATCGGGAATCCCGCCGGGCGCCCGGAGTGTGACGAGAATGTGAGCGCCGAGGTTCCCGCGCGGCCCGGTCGAGGGCGGTTTCGCTCCGCTAGATGCGGTACTCCCGCGCGCCGGGCTCGGCGAGCGCGACCTCGGCGGGCCCCGTCACGCGCTGGCGCGCCGGCCGGCGGGCAGTCCTCCGTCGCGGCGTGAGCAGGTAGTGCGCTGCGCGGTCGAGGAGGAAGCCGAGCGCGCCGATCACGACGATTGCCGCCACGAGGTCCGAGTAGGCGAAACGATCGCGCGAGTCGAGGATGAAGTAGCCGAGGCCGGAGTCCACGCCGAGCATCTCGGCGGGGACGAGGATGATCCACGCGGTGGTCAGCGCGAGCCGGAGGCCGGTCAGCACGTCGGCGCGGATGCCCGGCCAGACGATGGTCCGCAGCAGCTCGACGCGAGACGCCCTCAGGCTACGCCCGAGCATGAGCCACTGCGGGTCGAGCGCGGCGACGCCGGCGCTGGTGCTGAGCGCGATCGGCCAGACGGCGCCGATGGCGATGAGGAAGTAGACGGGCTGGTCGCCGACGCCGAACCAGATGATCGCCAGCGGCGTCCACGACAGCGGCGACACCATCCGCACGAACGAGGCCACCGGGCCGATCGTCTTCGAGAACACCGGCAGCCCGCCGAGCGCGAGCCCGAACGGGATGCCGATGACGGCGGCGATGCCGAGGCCAACGAGGATCCGCTTCAGGCTCGCGATGACGTGGCGGTTCAGCGTGCCGTCGCCCACGAGGTCGACGAGGGCCCGCGCCCCGCGGTCCGGGGCGAACGCGGAGAGAAAGCTCCCCGGTTCCACGAAGAGCTTGATCGCCAGCCACCAGAGCACGACGAGGAGGGCGGCCCCCAGCAGCGGGTAGCCGACCGCGGTAAGGACGCCCGTCGCCGAGCGGCCACGGGCGTCACGCCGGTCGTCCTGGGCGGGCGGCCGTCCGATCACACGTCGATCCGCTCTTCGCGGGTCAGGCTCGCGTCGATGCCGAAGCGATCGACGCCGCCCGCCGCCTCGATCGCCGCGCGGGCGTAGCGGTCGTCGACGAGGAGCTGGTGCGCCTCGGCCGGGTCGAGGTCCTGGAGGAAAGCGTTGTCGCCCTCCACCACGGTCTGCTTCAGCTCGCGGACCAGCTGCTCGGTGTAGGAGCCGTAGGGGAACGGCTGGAAGTCGATCCGCTCCGTGTCCCAGTCCTCGTGCTGGATCGCGCCGGTCGGGCCGTACTCGGCGATGTCGTAGTGCGTGAGGGCGCGCTCGATGACCGGGCGGGGCTGCGGCAGGTAGCCGTTGCCGTCGGTCGAGAGGAGCTTCGCGGCGTCCTCGCGGTTCTCGCGCGCGTACACCTGCGCCCGGGCGAGGCTTGTGATGACGGCCTGCGACCAGTTCGGATTGTTCGTGACGTCGTCCTCGTGCATCACCGCGACGCAGCAGGCGTGGTCCAGCCAGACGTCCGGGATGAACCGGAGCACCTTGCCGACCTGGTTCACCTCGGCGACCGCGTTGAACGGGTCGGCCACGATGTAGCCCGCGATCGAACCGTTCGCGAGGCCCGGCGGCATGTCCGGCGGCGCCATCACGACGAGCTTCACCTGGCCCGCGCCGGGGTCGCCGGTCGTGATCGGCTCGAGGCCGGCGTCGCGCAGCAGCATCTGCAGCACCACGTTGTGGATCGAGTACCAGAACGGAATGCCGACGGTAGTGCCCTCGAGGTCCTGGAGGCTGTTCACGTCGTTCGCGACGGTGAGCGCCGATCCGCCGGTGTGGTTCCACGCGACGAGCTTCAGCGGGAAGTTCTGCCCGAAGCGCAGCCAGATCGCCATCGGCATCAGCAGGTGGACGACGTCCACCTGGCGCGCCTGGAAGGCCTCCGCCACCTGCGACCAGCCGCGGAACAGCGTCGGGTCGGACGGCTTGAGTCCGGCTTCCTCGTAGTAGCCGAGCCCGTGCGCGAGCACGAGCGGCGTCGAGTCGGTGATCGGGAGGTAGCCGACGCGCAGCTCGGTCTTCTCGAGCGCGCCACCCGCTGCGGCCGTGCCCTCACCGGTGGAGGCGCCGGTGGCAGCAGTCGCAGCCGGCTCGTCGCCGCCGTCGTCGCTACAACCAAGGAGCGCCGCGCCGGCCAGCCCGGCGAGGCCGAGGCCCGCGCCGCGCAGGAACGTCCGGCGGTCGAGCGCCGTCGGGAGCAGCGAGGAACTGTGCGATCCGCGCGGGGTCCACAGTGGGGGAGTCATGCAGGTGACCTCTCAGATGTCGGAACGTCACGTTCCATGTGCAGCAGGGATTACAGGCCGGCCGCGAAGCCGGAGGTGTTGCCGGGGGCGAGTCGCGCGACCTCGGCGTAGGTCTGGAGGACTTCCTCGCGGAGGTCGGCCATCGGACGCGCTTCCCGGGACTCGGAGGAGAGCTCCCACGTACGGCAGATCCGTCCCGGGGAGGGCGACATCAGAGCGACGCGGTTCCCCAGGAGGAGCGCCTCTTCCACGTCGTGCGTGACCATGACGACGGTCAGGCCCAGCGACTGCTGGATGCCGAGGAGCCATTGCTGGAGGTTGCGGCGCGTGAGCGGGTCGAGCGCACCGAAGGGCTCGTCCAGCAGGATCACGCGCGGCCGCGTGACGACGGTGCGGGCGAGCGAGACGCGCTGCGCTTGCCCGCCGGACAGCTCGTCCGGGTAGGCGTCGGCCAGCTCGGTCAGCCCGAACTCCGCGAGCGTGCGGTCGACGAGACCGGGCTCGTCCGCGCTGCGGTTCGCGTCGTAGTTGAGACCGAGCGTGACGTTCTCGCGGACGCTGAGCCACGGCAGCAGCAGCGGCTGCTGGAAGACGATGCCGACGTCGCGGCCGTGCTCCTCCGCCGCGATCGCGACGGTCCCCTCGTCGAGCTCGTCGAGCCCGGCGATCACGCGCAGCAGCGTGCTCTTGCCGCAGCCGCTGGGGCCGAGGAGCACGAAGACCTCGCCGGCCTCGACCTCGAGGTCCAGTCCTTCGAAGACCGTGAACTGCTGCCCACGGGCTCCGAAGCGGCGCGTCCCCCCGCTTACGCGGAGCGGGCTAGCAGCCACTGGAGTTGCACCTCGGTCGGCGACTGGACGGGGAGGAACGCCGCCTCGCGGAGACGGCGCGCGGTGCCGCTGTGCAGCATGTAGCCGCGCCCGCCGGCGAGCTTGGACTCCAGCGAGACCGACTCGAGCGCCAGGCGTCCGGCGTCGAGCCGGAGCTGCAGGAGCGCCCGGTGTTCGATCTCCTCGCGGTTCGGGTGTGCCGAGAGCGTCCGCACGCGCGATTCGACGGAGTCGAGCCGCGCACGCAGGTCCTCGTACGTCGGCGCGAAGACCTGCTTCGGCCCGTCGAGCTGCTGACCGGCTTCGTCGAGCGATCGCGTGGCGAGCCCCCAGCAGAAGCTGGACTGGATCAGGAGGAACGTCGCGAGCACGCGCGAGACGAACGGCTCGAAGTCATAGGTGAGGATGTCGTCGGCGGTGACCACGGCGTCCTTGAACGCCGGCGAGGTGCTGCTCGTCGCCTGGAGCGCCAGCAGGTCGGGGTACTTGCCGAGCTCGAGCCCGGGCGTCGCCTCGGTGTAGGCGAACACGACGCGCTCGGTCGGGTCGTCCTCGTTTGCCGCGGCGGCAACGGAGACGAACGGCGCCTGCAGGTTCGAGGCCCACGCGATGCGGCCGTTGACGACGAGGTGGTCACCCTCGCGACGGAACGTCACCGGCAAGGGCGTCCCCGCGAGGAAGTTCGCCGTGGCCGCCGCGAACGACGTCGAACCGAGCGTCTCGCCCGTCCGCAGCTGCGGCAGGAAGCGCGCCCGGGCCGGGGAGTCCTCGTCGGCCTGGTGGAAGTACTCGATCGCCATGCGATGGCACCAGAGCGAGAACGCCTGGCTCATGCAGTCGAGGGCGACCGTCCCCGTGATCTCGCACATGCGCGTGAGGTCCTCGGGCGCCTGCGCGCCGTAGACCCCGCGCTCGAGCGCGCCGAGGCTCGCGAGGTGAGCGATGCCGTCGCGTAGCGCGACCTCGCAGCCGTCGACCTGCTGCGCGCGCGCGCCGACGTAGTCGCGCACCCGCTCGTGCAGGCTCGCGTCATCCAGCAACACCGGCCCCGCCGCTGTGCTTGTCATCGTGGCTACTCGCCGAGGCGGGTCAGGCGGTCAACCGGGGTGTCGACGGCGGCACGAGCGCGGCGCACCGCGTCCTCGTCCGGGGCGTCGTAGAAGCAGAGGCACTTCACCATGTCCTCGCGGACGTAGGTGCGAAGGAACTGCGTCTCCGGGACCTGCGCGTAGAGGGGCGCCTTCTCGCGCTTGCGGTTGAGGTACTGGTCCATGGTCACCCCCTCCGGGATGTCCCACTCGACCAGGTACTGGGCGCCGGCCTTCTTCTTCTTGATGTCCTCGAGCTCGGCGCCGACGAGGCGCACCGGGGCCACCTCGTTGAAGTCGACGCCGGCCTGCTTGAAGAACGCGTCGACGACCTCGGCGGCACGGTGCTCGACGATGGCGTAGGCGAGGCCGTTCTCACGGCTCACCTGCACCTCGATCAGCTCGCCGTTCGATTGCTTCGCGGTGTCCGCCAGCTTCGCGAACAGGGCGTCGAGGGACTCCTTGCCTTCGCCGGGCAGGGGGACCTCCAGCAGGAACAACGACATCAAGACTCCTCCGCCGCGACCGAGATCGGTCAGTAGTTTCTATTCTTTACTAACTTAGTCATGTATATCCGGGAGACCGGGCAGGCGCAACTGTGAAGCCTGCGCGAAGGTGCACTCAGTGACGCGCTACGCTCCTCCGGAGGACGGCGGCGCGCCGAGGGGGGAGACGACGATGGACGTGTTCGAAGCGATCCGGACGGTGCTGGCGGTGCGGGCCTACGCAGACCGACCGGTGCCGCACGAGGTGGTCCAGAAGGTCATCGAAGCCGCGCGCCTGACCGGCTCATCGAAGAACGATCAGCCGTGGCACTTCATCGCGGTCGAGCGCGCCGAGACGCTGAAGGCGCTGAGCGAGGTCGCGACCTCCGGACGCTACGTCGGGGAGGCGGCGTTCGCCGTCGCCGTGGCCGTGCGCTCGGACAGCATCTACGGCGTCTCGGACGGGAGCCGCGCGGTGCAGTCGATGGTCCTCGCCGCGTGGGAGGAAGGCGTCGGCTCGAACTGGATTGGCTTCGCCAACCTCGAGCCGGTGGAGGAGATCCTCGGCGTCCCGGACGGGTACGACATCCTCGCGCTGCTCTCGTTCGGCTACCCGGCGCAGAGCCTGGGACGCGGTAACAAGCGGCGCAAGCCACTGGCCGAGGTCGCCAGCAGCGAGCGCTTCGGCACGCCCTTCGAGTAGCGCGGGTTCCCGGCGCAGCTCCGTGCGATAGTGACCGCATGGAGCGAGCGCCACTGCTGATCGTCGACGGGGACAACCTCGCGCACCGCGCGTACCACTCGACGCCGAAGACGGTGAAGGGCGCGGACGGCCGCCCGATCAACGCGATCGTCGGGTTCTTCGGGATGCTCGCGAACCTCTGGGCCGCCGAGCGGCCGCGCGCCGTCTTCGTCGCGTGGGACACGCTCTCCGTGCCGACGTATCGCCACGAGCTCTGGCCGGCGTACCAGTCCGGACGGGAGTTCGATGACGCCATCCTCGACCAGCTCGAGGTGCTCCCGGGGCTCTGCGAGGCGGCCGGCTGCGGCGTCGGCAAGGCCGCCGGCTACGAAGCGGACGACCTGATGGCGGCGGCGGTCCAGGCGGAGCTTGCCGACGGCGGCAGCTGCCTCCTCTTCACGTCGGACAAGGACTCCTACCAGCTCGTCTCGGACGACGTGACCGTGCTCACGCCGCGCCGAGGTGTCAGCGAGATGGACCGCATCGGTCCCGCGGGGGTCGTCGAGCGTCTCGGTGTGCTTCCGGAGCAGGTGCCCGACTTCAAGGCGCTGGCGGGCGACAGCTCGGACCGCATCCCCGGCGCCAGCGGCATCGGGCCGAAGAAGGCTGCGGCGCTCCTGCTGCAGTACGGAGACCTCGAGGGTGTGCTCGACGGGGTGAAGCGCCCCGGCGAGGCAGAGCAGCTCCGGCAGTTCCGCGAGATCGTGCTCATGCGTCCCGACGTCGAGGTCACGCTACCGGCGGTCGCGCCCGACTGGTCGCGCCTCGCGCCGCGGCTGCGCGAGCTGGGCGCCGACCGCATCGCAACCCGCCTCGAGGAGCTCGTCGCGACCTCGTAGCGGCGGCGATCCTGCCAACTTCTGCCGATCCGAAACTGCAACTCGTGCGAGTCCGCATGATGCTCGGACGGGAGCGCGTCGTTCCTACGGTCGTTGTGTCGCCCGGCATCGAGACGCCGGCGCCTCGAAGGGATAACGACCATGAACGAAGACAAGATGAAGGGCCAGTGGAACCAGATCTCCGGCAAGGCCAAGGAGAAGTGGGGCCAGCTGACCGACGACGACATGCAGCAGATCGACGGCAAGCGCGACCAGCTCGTCGGCAAGGTCCAGGAGCGATACGGCATCGCCAAGGACGAAGCCGAGAAGCAGGTCAAGGACTTCGAGGACGCGAACGCGTAACTCCTCGAACTCGTCGAATCAGCGAGGCGGCCTCAGCGCCGCCTCGCAGGACGAAGACGCGCGATGAAGGAACTGCCTCCGCAGGATCAGCTCCTCAAGGAACATGACCGGGACGCGATCATCATGCTCCCGCCGGACGGCTGGTTCTGTCCGTACTGTCCGCCTCCCGATGTTGTCGGCACCGTCGACTGGATCGAGGGGCCCGACGGCCACGAGTTCGGTCGCTGCCGTCGATGCGGTCAGAAGCTGGTGCTCGCCGACGCGGCTTGACCGCCCCCGAACCCGCACCGCACCCCACCAACATCGAGGCGGGCCATTGGCCCGCCATCTTTGTGCCCGAGGTCGCGGCACGCGGCAAGTCCGCTCACAGGTCAGGCGAAACAGAAGGCGGGCCCGGAGGCCCGCCTTCGTCGTGTCGACCGAGGTCGAACGCTACCCGCGGGGCAGCCCGAGGCCGCGCGTCGCGATGACGTTGCGCTGAATCTCCGACGTGCCGCCGGCGATCGTCGCCGACACCGTCGAGAGGTACATCGTCGCCCAGCGGCCGCCCATCGGGGCGTTCTTGCCGTCGTGGGCCTCGTCGCCGCGGACGCCGCCGTACAGGCCGAGCAGGCGCGTCGCCGTGCGGGCGATGCGCTGGCTGAACTCCGTGGAGTACGCCTTCGCCATCGAAGCCTCGTAGTTGGGGATGAGGCCCCGGGCCTGCATGGAGATGACGCGCTGCGAGAACAGCGTGGCCACCTGGGCCTCGACGTAGCGGTCCGCCAGCTCGAGGCGCGGTGCGTCCACCTGGCCAAGGCGCGACTGCGGCGTGCTCTTCACGAAGTCGGTCAGCTCACCCAGCGTGCGGGTGTGGCCGACGGACTGGCCGATCGAGGAGCGCTCGAAGTCGAGGTGCGTGGCGCCCACGTACCAGCCGCGGTTGATCTCGCCCACGGCGTTCTTCACCGGGACGCGGACGTCCTCGAAGAAGGTCTCGTTGAAGCCGCGCGCGTCGTTCATCTGGACGAGCGGGCGGATGGAGATGCCGGGGGTGTCCATCGGCGCGAGGAGGTAGGTGATGCCTCGGTGCTTCGGGGCCTCCGGGTCGGTGCGGACGAGGGCGAAGATCCAGTTGGCGAGGTGCGCGCCGGAGGTCCAGATCTTCTGGCCGTTGATGACGAAGTCGTCACCGTCGCGGACGGCACGGGTCTGGAGCGAGGCGAGGTCGGAGCCGGAACCCGGCTCGGAGTAGCCCTGGCACCAGACGGTTTCGCCCCGGACCATCGGCGGGAGGAACTCCTTCTTCTGCTCCTCGCTGCCGTGGACCATGATCGTGGAGCCGACGTCCGGCACGCGGACGGTCGGGGCGCCGCGACGAGCGGTCTCCTCGTTGAGGATGAACTGCTCCATCGGCGAGAGGTTCGCTCCGCCGTATTCCTTCGGCCACGCCGGGGCGATCCAGCCCTTCTCGACGAGGGCG
Source organism: Dehalococcoidia bacterium (assembly GCA_020634075.1). GTDB lineage: Bacteria > Chloroflexota > Dehalococcoidia > UBA2979 > UBA2979 > W-Chloroflexi-9. The sequence goes on from JACKCJ010000018.1 coordinate 18,481, forward strand.
GCGCGCCACTTCTTCATGGCCTCGCCACCGCCTCGGCGACGGCCCTCGGTGCGCGGGTCGATGTTCGGGTCGGCGACCAGCTCCTCCGGGAAGTTCTTGTCGAAGAACTCGACGACTTCCTGGCGGAAAGCCGCCTGTTCCGGGCTGTCAGCGAAGTCCATGCGCACCCTCTCTCACCGCGGTCGGCGACCGCGAACACGTCTCGAAAGCCGCGCCATGCTACGCCGCGCCCCGAGAACTTTCCAGCGGACGTGAGGGTTGCCCGGCCGTCGTCCCTGAATGCCCCGCCGGCGTATGGACGCGGATGAGTTTCAAAACTATAACGAACGTCATCTGGGCAGGCGGTGCGACGGGTACAGAGCGAGGGGCGCTTCGATGCAAGCAACAGCGGGAACGGGGCCCGGCGGACGGCGTGCGTTCGACGGCGAGGTGAGGTTCATCCTCCAGGCAGCGATGGCGCTGTTCGTCTACACGGTGGTGATCGGAATCCTGAACGGGACCGACCTCGTCGACTTCGAGCGGAAGCCACTGCTCGCCCACGTCCACGTGGGGACACTTGGCTGGCTGACGATGGCGGTATTCGCCGGGTCGCTGGCGCTCTTTGGCGAGGGTGACGAGGACAACCGGTTGATCCGCTACATGGCCTGGGCGGCGCCCGTCGTCGTGCTGGCGTACAACGTCGCCTTCCTCACGACGACCGGGATGGCCCGACCGATCCTCGGGACGGTCACCCTCGCGATCATCCTCGTGTTCTTCGCATGGGCGGTGATGCGCGCGCGGGTCGTGACGCTCAGCGTCCCGCACCTCGGCGTGCTCGCCGGACTGGCGACGTCCGCCACGGGCGCCGTCCTCGGGGTGCTGCTGGGGATCCTCCTCGCGAGCCCTGACTCCGGGATCTCGACCACCGTGCAGGATGCGCACCCCGCGACGATGGTCGTCGGATTCCTCGTGCCAGTCGCGATGGCGTTCGTCGAGTGGGTCGCACGACCGGCCAGCGTGAAGGAACGCGCGACGCGGCTCGGCCAGGTCCAGGTCGCGCTGCCGTTCGCGGGCGGCGTGATCCTCGTCGTCGCGCTGCTCGCGGAGATCGACCCGCTTGCCGGCATCGCGACGCTCTTCGAGATCGTCGGGCTGGCGATCCTCATCGTCCGCCTGGGGCCGGCGCTCGTACGCGTCTCCCTGTCGTCGGGCACCGCTCGGTTCGCGGCGTTCGCGACGCCCTTCTTCATCGTCAACATCGGGCTGCTGACCTACCTCATCGCGAACTACATCGAGGACTTCGAGGCGGCGCCGACGCGGCTCCTGCTGGCGATGGACCACTCGATCTTCGTCGGGGTGCTGACGAACCTGCTCGTCGGCTGGATCGTCTCGATGTCCGGCGCGCGACGTCCGGCGTGGGTCGACAGCGCCGTGTTCTGGGGACTGAACCTCGGGGTCGCCGGCTTCATCGTCGGACTCATCGCCGACTCGTCGCCGATCATCCGCGTCGCCACTCCCGTCCTCGGGCTGGCGCTGCTCACGGCGATCGTGGTGCACGTCCGCGGACTCGGCGATCCGCGCACCACCTTCGCGCGGCCGACGCCGGCAGTCGTCTGACGTCGCGGTCCACGAAACGAACGAGGCGGCCACGGGGCCGCCTCGTTTCATGCTGCTGAGGAGCGCGTTACTGCTCGGGGGTCTCGTCCTCGGGCTCGTCGACGATGATCGGCGGCTCCTTGGGGAAGTGGATCTCTGGCTGGCCCGAGGCCTGCGAGCCCGTGAAGGCGAGGAAGCCCGCGGCCGTCGCCCACGCGAGGATGACGAAGCCGATGGGGAACAGGACGAGGTTCGGGACGCGCCAGGTCGTCTCCCAGATGTCGAGGACAATCGCGTCGATCGGCATGTGAACCCCTTCCGGATGAGCGTTCGGCGGCCAGTCTCGCAACCGAAGCCGCCGAGGACAAGCGCGGTGGAATCGCGGCGCTACTCGCCGAACGCCTCCGCGAGACGCGATGCCGCCCACTCCACCGACTCGAGGCCGACCGGGAAGTAGTGGGCGTTCACGAAGAACGTGTGGATCTGGCCGTCGTAGCACTTCGCCTCGACGGGGACGCCCGCAGCCGCGAGACGGTCGGCGTAGGCCATGCCCTCGTCGCGCAGCGGGTCGTACTCCGCGGTGATCACGGTCGCCGACGGCAACCCCTCCAGTGACTCGGCGCGCAGCGGGGAGGCGAGCGGCTGGAGGCGGTCCATCGGCGCCGGGAGGTAGGCGTCGTAGAACCAGTCCATCAGCTCCGGGGTGAGGACGTAGGGCGCGTTCTCCTCGTACGACTTCGTGTCGCGAGCGCCGTCGGTGACGGGGTAGACGAGCAACTGGTGCGCCAGCGTCGGGCCGCCGCGGTCGCGGAGCAGCAGGCAGGTCACCGCGGCGAGGTTGCCGCCCGCGGAGTCGCCGCCGATCGCGATCCGGGTCGGGTCGATGTTCATCCTCGGCGCGTTCTGGACCGCCCAGACCGCGATCGCATAGGCGTCGTCGACGGCGGCGGGGAACGGGTGCTCCGGCCCGAGGCGGTACTCGACGTTGATGACCACGCAGTTCGCCATCGTGCAGAGGCGCCGGCAGGTCGCGTCCGCCCCTTCGATGCTGCCGATCGTCCAGCCGCCGCCGTGGTACCAGACCAGCGCCGGGAGGTCCGCCTCGTCGCTCGGCCAGTAGATGCGGACGGGGATCGGGCCATCCGGGCCGGCCGCCTCCATGTCCATGACCTCGTGCACCTCGGGGCCCGGAGGCGGCAGGACGCGGCGCGCGCGTGCCTCGGCCGCCGCGAGCTGCCAGATGGGCGGCTGGAGGGCGGACGATGCCTCGAGGAACTTCACGGCGAGCGGGTCGAGTGGCATGGGCTGATCCTCACGCGGCAGCGATCCGCCGGACGGGCGGGATGGCCGGTTCTTACCACGGGGTGCGCGGGCGAGTCACCCGCGCATCGACCTTGCCACGTCGGCGGGCCGCGACTAGCGGATCACACCGCTCTCGCGCAGCCCCGCGATCGCGCGCTCGTCGTACCCCCACGCCCCGAGGATGGCGTCGGTGTCGCGCCCGAGCGGGGGCGCTGCCGATCGCGGCGTCGGCGGGCTCGCGCTCATCTTGTGCGGCGGCGACACCATCGACTGCGGCCCGGACAGGTCGTGGTCGAGGTGGACCACGTACTCGTTTTCGATGATCTGCGGGTGCTGGTCCAGTTCCTCGGTGAAGTTCAGCTCGCCGACGGGGACGCCGGCCGACTCGAACAGCTCGACCCAGTGGGCCGTCGGCTGCGACGCGATCATCTTCTCGACGTGAGCGGTGAGGGCGTTGCCGGCCTCGATCGTCTCGGGATCGCGCGGGTCGTAGTTCGGGTCGTGGTCGCGCCGGTCGTACTCGATGCCGAGCGCGTCGCGCATCTTCTGTCGGAGCGAGGCCGAGAGGTTGCCCACGGCGATCGCGCCGTCGCTGGTGAGGTAGTTGCGGTAGTAGATGTTGCCGAGCTGGGCGACCGCGAGCCGCGCCTGGCGCGCCTTCACGATCTCCGCGTAGCCCTCGCCGCGGGCGCGTGCCGCCTCGACATCCGCGAGGAACGCGGTGCGCACCAGCGTGTCGGCGGGTGGGAGCGACATGAACGATCCGCCGAGGAAGTTCAGCGCGTTGACGAGCAGCGAGGTCTCCACGAGCTGACCCTGCCCCGTCTGAGCTCGGTGGTACAGCGCCGCCGAGGCGCCCCACGCGATCGCGTACCCCGTGGCGAAGTCCGCCGTCGCGGTGCCGCCGGGGAGGACCGGGTTCCCGTTCTCATCGAAGCGTCCCCCGGCCGCCGTGAAGCCGGAGACGCCCTGCGCCACGATGTCGTAGCCGGGCTTCATCGCCCACGGCCCCCGACGCCCGAACGCCGTCGAGTCGACGTAGATCAGGTCGGGCTTGATCGCCCTCAGCGTCTCGTAGTCGATGCCGAGGCGGGCGGGGACGTCCGGGCGGTAGTTGCAGACCACCACGTCCATGTCTTTGACGATGCGGTGGATCACCTCGCGTGCCTCGGGACGGCCGAGGTCGATCGCGAGCGACTGCTTGCTGCGGTTCAGCGACTGGTAGGTCTTCGACTCCAGCGGCATGAACTGCTGATAGACGCGCCACGGCTCACCGCCCGGCGGCTCCACCTTGATCACCTCCGCGCCCTGGTCGGCGAGGAGCATGCAGCCGAACGGGCCGGCGATGATCTGGGTGAACTCGAGGATGCGGACGCCGTCGAGTGGACCGGGCATGAGGTGACCTTCGCTTCCGCCGCCCACCCGTGGAGCTCCGGTGGGACGCAAGACGGGGCCTCCCCGGGGAGGCCCTCAGCGGCGGCAATCTGCCACAGGTGTCACCGGATTACAAATGTCATGCACATAACAACCGTCGGCCGTGCCGGATGGAACGACCGGGCCACTCGTGCTCAGCCGCTGCTTGCCCGAGGCGCGGGCGCATCGACGGCACCACCGGTCAGCAGCGTCACGGTGCGCACCACGCGGTAGTAGACGGTCGCGAGCAGACGGCAGAACGCGCTGTCCTCGCACAGGCCCGGCAGGCTGAGGTGCGATGCATGCAGGAGTGCGCCGTGGAACGCGTCGTCGCAGCGCAGGCGGTCGGGGAGCCGCGCGTCGGCGGGCAGGCGGTCCAGGCACTCATCGTGGCCGCGGCAGGCGCCGTTGAAGTTCCAGCCGAACGGATAGTCCGGGGAGTACGAGCAGAAATCGCCGGGATCGCCCTCGGCGGCCTGGGCCGGCGCGGCCCGCGTGCCAGCCGACACCACGAGGACGGCCGCGAGCGCGGCTAGAATGGAGAGGCGGCGCATCAGGATTCCTCGCCTTCCCGAACCCTCGGGAGCGCGGTGGGAGATCCATCGTAGCCAGTGCGTCGCCCGCGCCATGACCGAAACGGCCTCCGGGATGACCGAAACAGACAGCTTCGCCCTCGATTCGCTGCACCCTGCCGTCCGGACCTGGTTCGAGCGGCGCTTCGGCGCGCCCACTGACGCGCAGGTGGCGAGCTGGCCGGTCATCGGCGCCGGGCGCGATGTCCTCCTGGCGGCGCCCACCGGCTCCGGCAAGACGCTGTCCGCGTTCCTGATGGGGATCGACGCGCTCGTGCGCGAGGCCGAGCACGGCACGCTCGCCGACGAGATCCGCATCGTGTACGTCTCGCCGCTGAAGGCCCTCGGCAACGACATCGAGCGCAACCTCGAGACACCGCTCGCGGAGATCCGAGCGACCGCCGAGGAGCTCGGCTACTCGCTCGCGCCGATCACGACCGCCGTGCGGTCCGGCGACACGCCGCAGTCCGAGCGACAGGCGATCGTCCGCCGCCCTCCGCACATCCTGATCACGACGCCGGAGTCGCTGTACCTGATGGCGACCTCGGAGCGTGCCCGCCTCGCCCTCCGCACCGTGCGCACGGTGATCGTCGACGAGATCCATGCGCTCGCCCGCGACCGTCGAGGCTCGCACCTCACGCTCACCCTCGAGCGCCTCGACCACGTCGTCCGCGCTGAACGTGGGACGGTGCCCCAGCGCGTGGGGCTCTCCGCGACGCAGCGGCCGATCGAGGAGATCGCGCGCTTCCTCGTTGGCGCGGAGCGGGCGTGCGAGGTCCTCGACCTCGGCCACCAGCGCGATCTCGAGCTGCACATCGAGGTCCCGCCGAGCGACCTCGAGGCCGTGGCACCGAAGGAACAGATGGGCGAGCTCTACGACCGGCTCGCCGAGCTGATCACGGAGCACCGCACCACCCTGGTCTTCGTGAACACGCGGGCGCAGTCAGAGCGCATCGCACACAAGCTCGTGGAGCGTCTCGGCGAGGATGCCGTCGCCAGCCACCACGGATCGCTCTCGAAGGAGCGGCGCCTGCGCGTCGAGCAGCGACTGAAGGCGGGTGACCTCAAGGCGCTCGTCGCGACGGCCTCGCTCGAGCTCGGCATCGACGTCGGCAGCATCGACCTCGTCTGCCAGGTCGGTACGCCGCGCGGGATCGCGACGTTCCTCCAGCGCGTCGGCCGGTCCGGCCACGCCCTCGGCCTGCGTCCGCACGGGCGGCTCTTCCCGACGACGCGCGACGAGCTCATCGAGTGCGCGGCCCTCGTGCGCGCCGTCCGAGGTGGTCGCCTCGACCGCATCTACCAGCCGGTCGCACCGCTCGACGTGCTCGCGCAGCAGATCGTCGCGGAGGTCGCCTGCGAGGAATGGCGCGAGGACGACCTCTACGCGCTGTTCCGTCGCGCCGCACCCTACGCGAGCCTCGAGCGTGAGTCGTTCGACGAGATCGTGGAGATGCTCGCGACCGGCATCGGGGAAGGCGCGGGCCGCGCCGCGCCGCTCGTCCATCGTGACCGCATCAACGGCGTGCTGCGCCCTCGGCGCGCGGCGCGTCTCACGGCGATCCAGAACGGCGGCACGATCCCGGAGCTCGGCGACTACCGCGTCGTCGCGGATCCGGAGGGCGTCTTCGTCGGGACCGTGAACGAGGACTTCGCGATGGAGTCCCAGAGCGGGGACATCTTCCTGCTCGGCTCGACCTCCTGGCGCATCAGCCGCCTCGGCGTGAACACGGTCCACGTCACCGACGCCGGTGGCGCGCCGCCCACCGTCCCGTTCTGGCTCGGTGAAGCGCCCGGCCGCACCCTCGAGCTCTCCGAGGAGGTGGGCCGCCTGCGCCGCGACATCGCCGCACGGCTCGACGGGGATCGCGAGGAGCTCGTGCTCTGGCTCGCCGAGGAGGCTGCGACCTCGCGCGTCGGGGCCGAGCAAATGGTGGACTACCTGCGCGCGACCCGGGATGGGCTCGGCGTGGTGCCCTCGGACACCGACGTGGTGTTCGAGCGCTTCTTCGACGACTCAGGCGGGATGCAGCTCGTGGTGCACGCGCCGTTCGGGATGCGCATCAACCGCGCGTGGGGCCTCGCGCTCCGCAAGCGCTTCTGCGTGGCGTTCGACTTCGAGCTACAGGCCGCCGCCAATGACGATGCCATCCTGCTCTCCTCGGGGCCGCAGCACTCGTGGCCCCTCGAGGAGGCGTTCGAGTGGGTGAACCCGAGGAACGTCGAGCAGGCCGTCCATTCGTCCGTGTTCTACATCCCGATGTTCCCGACGCGCTGGCGCTGGAACACCACGCGCGCCCTCGCGGTGCCGCGCATGCGGGGCGGGAAGTGGGTGCCGCCGTTCGTGCAGCGGATGCGCGCCGATGACCTCATGGCGGCGGTCTTCCCTGAGCAGGTCGGGTGCCAGGAGCACATGACCGAGCCGCTCTCGCTGCCGGACCACCCGCTGATGCACCAGACCATGCGCGACTGCCTCTTCGAGGCGATGGACGTCGAGAACCTGCAGCACGTCCTCGAACGCGTCGAGGCGGGCGAGATTCGCTACCACGCGAAGGACACGGTCGAGCCGTCGCCGATGGCGCACGAGATCATCACCGGCAAGCCGTACACCTACCTCGACGATGCTCCGATCGAGGAGCGCCGCACGCGCGCGATCACGCTGCGCCGTGGACTCCCCGAGAACGCCCGCGACCTCGCCGCGCTCGACGCGGATGCCATCGCCGCGGTCGCGGACGAGGCCTGGCCGCAGCCTCGATCCGCCGAGGAGGTCCACGACACGCTGCTCGGCGTCGTCGCGATCGACGAGCGTGCCGTGTCGACCTCGATGGACGGCGACTGGACCGACTGGTTCGAGGAGCTCCGCGCCGCTGGTCGCGCCGCAGCGATCGAGACCGGGGACTCGCGCGTCTGGTTCCCCGTCGAGCAGATCGCCGCGGTGCGGTTCCTCTACGGCACCGAGGGAACCGGCGCGGCGATCCCCGCCGTCGATGTGCCCGCACGAGCGGTCCTGCCGTGCGAGCACCGCGAGGCGGCGCGTATCCGCCTGCTGCGGGGACACATGGAGATCGCCGGCGTCACAACAGCCGCGGACCTGGCCGAGCGAGTCGCCCTCGGCGTCACCGATGTGGAGCACGGGCTCGTGATGCTGGAGGCGCAGGGGTACGTCCTGCGCGGGCGCTTCTCGCCGGATGCGACGGGCGACGAGTGGTGCGACCGCCGCCTCCTCGCCCGGATCCACCGCTACACGCTCGACCGGCTCCGCAAGGAGATCGATCCCGTCGCGAAGCAGGACTACATGCGCTTCCTGTTCCGCTGGCAGCACCTCGACCCGAGGACGCACCTCGAGGGCCGCGGCGGCCTGCGCCTCGCCATCGAGCGCCTCGCCGGGTTCGAGGCGCCGGCGAGCGCATGGGAGTCGGACCTGCTCTCGTCTCGCCTCGCCGAGTACCACGCCTCGTGGCTGGACGAGCTCTGCCTCGGCGGCGAAGTGGCCTGGGCGCGGCTGAGCATGCGCCGCGCCGATGCCGAGGGCCGGCTCGGCAGCGCGGCGACGCGCGCCACGCCCGTGACGCTGATGCCACGCTCGACGTTCGCGACGCACCTCGCGGCCGCGCGCGGCTTCGCCGACGGCTGGGGCGGCGGTGATGCGCCGCTGCCGACGATCGGCGCCGCCGGCGAGATCGCCGCGCTGCTGCGCTCCCGCGGCGCGCTCTTCTTCGACGAGATCGTGTCCGGCACGAGGCGGCTCGTGACCGACGTCGAGCAGGGACTCCGCGAGCTCATCGCCGGGGGCTGGGTGGCCTCCGACGGCTTCCAGGGCCTCCGCGAGATCGCCGGGGGCAGTCGCTCTCGCGAGCGCCATCGACGGCGCGCTCCCCGCGGCGGCAACTACCTCCGCGGTGGCATGTTCGCCGGTGGCGGACCGCCGGGGCGCTGGTCGCTCGTGCGCGCGCCTGAGCACGACCCGAACCTCGCGGACGAGTACGAGGACGAGGTCGCCGAGGCCACGGCCCACGCGCTCCTCGCCCGCTACGGGGTCGTCTTCCGCGACCTCGCCGTGCGCGAGTCGTTCACGATCCCCTGGCGCTACGTGCTACGGGCGCTCCGACGCCTGGAGGCACGCGGCGTGATCCGTGGCGGACGCTTCGTCATCGGCGTCGCCGGGGAGCAGTACGCGCTGCCCGATGCGGTCACGTTGCTGCGGGACGTCCGACGCGAGCCGCACGACGGCACCCGGATCACCGTCAGCGCCGTCGATCCGGTGAACCTCACCGGTGTGCTGCTGCCCGGCGACCGCGTCCCGGCGCAGCGCGGGCGCACCGTCACGTTCGTGGATGGCCTGCCGGAGACGGCACCGGCGCCCGTGGTCGTGGGCGACTGATGCCCGCGCCCAACGGCACCCTGCGATTCCCGTCGAAGGTCGACTGGTGGCTCGTCGCCATCCTCGTGCTCACACCGCTCCCGGGCATCGTCGTCATCGTCCTCGGCGCGATCGCGGGCGAGGTCGCCGCGGTAGTCATCTCGCTGGTCACGACGCTCGGACTCCTCGGCCTCTACTACGCGGTCATCTGGCCGATGGAGTACCTGATCGAGGGCGACGTCCTCGTCATCCGCGCCGGTCGGATGCGGCAGCGCACCCCGCTGGCCGACATCGTCCGCATCCAGCCATCGAGGAACATCCTCGCCAGTCCCGCGCTGTCGCTGGACCGGCTCCGGATCGACCGCAGTCGCGGGGCGTACCTCCTGCTCTCGCCCGCCGACCGTGCCGGCTTCGCCGCGGCCATCCTCGAGCGCCACCCGGGCGTCGAGGTCGCCCCGGAGCTGCTGGGCGGATCGGCCGCGGGCGCGTAGTCTCCAGCGCCGTGAGCCAGCGCGAACCGATCGAACGACACGTTACCGTCGGCGGCCTCGACCTCGTGGCGTGGGAGTGGGCGCCGGACGGTGCGCCCGAGGGCCCACCGGTGATCCTCGTGCACGGCATCGGCCTTCACGGCCGTACGTGGGACCGGGTGATCCGCGAACTGCCGGCGTCGGCGTGGGTGTTCGCCCTCGACCTCTCCGGTCACGGTGCGTCAGAGAATCCACCGCACCCCGAGGGCGGTCAGATCTGGTGGGACGCGTACGGGCGAGAGATCGCGGCGGTCGCGGCGGCCCTCGATCTGCCTCCAGCGCTGGGCGTCGGTCACTCGATGGCGGGGCATTCGATGATCTTCGCCGCGGAGGCGGCGCCGGAACGCTTCAGCTCGCTGCTCCTCCTCGATCCGACCGTGGGAGATCCGGAACGTGCTGCGGTCGCCGAGGAGACCCCGGCGGAGCCACGCCCCGTCTCGCGCCGGCGTAACGAATGGGGATCGCCGGACGAGATGTTCGAGCGGTTCCGCTCACGCTCACCGTTCGACGCGTGGGACGAGGGTGTCCTGCGTGACTACTGCGAGTACGGGCTCACGAAGAGCGGCGAGGGCTACGCCCTGGCCTGCCCGCCGAGCCTCGAGGGCACGATCTGGGGCGGCATGTCCCCGGATGTCTACCGGGCGATCGCCTCGATCGAGGTGCCCGTGCACATCGTCCGCGCCGAGCCGCGCACGGAGCACGATCCGCCCGGCTGGACGCCGTCGCAGACGTGGCCCGGCGTCCACGAGTACTTCGCGCAGGCGACCGATGAGCTCGCCGCTGGTCGCGGCCACTTCTTCGCCCTCGAAGCGCCGGAACTTGGCGCGCGCCTCATCGAGCAGGCGCTGCAACGAGCGACCGCCCGGTAGGCCGCACCTCGGCGGCTAGGCGTCCGGCATCTGGTTGTCGACGAGCCCCATCAGGTTGCCGGCCGGGTCGCGGAACTGCGCGAAGGTGACCATGCCCGGAACGGTCGTGACGTCCATGGTGATCTCGGCGCCGTTGGCCTGCGCCTTCGCCAGCGCCGCGCGGATGTCGTCGACGCCGAGGTAGATCATGACGCCGGGTCCCGCGGGGGACGCGTCGACGGCGCCGCCCGGTCCGACCTCGGCCGCCGGCTTCACCACCATGCCGTACTGCATGTCCCCGGTCGGCTGGATCACCCAGTCGAACGTGTCGCGGTAGAAGGACTGGAGCCGCTCCTTCTGGTCCTCGGTGCCCATGATCTCGAAGTGGACGATCGGGTTCGCCATGATGTGTGCCTCCGCCTGCGGTGTCGTTCCAGCGCCGCGCAGCGTACGCCTCGGGTTGTTCGTTCCCGGTGAAGGACTGGCACAGGGACGGTGAGACACGAAGAGGAGGGGCGATGCCCCTCCTCTCGCGAGACGATGTGCGCCGGTCAGCGGTAGGCGTGCCCGCCGATGCGGCCACGATTCTCGCCCGTGACCACGTCGCGGTGCCACATCTGCGGGATGAACCCGAAGACGGCGTAGAGGACCGCGAGCGCCGCGTAGGTCCAGTTCGCGACGACGTTCACGTACAGCCAGTTGCCCAGCACCGTGTCCTCGCTGCCCGTCAGGCCGATCTCGGCGATGCCCCAGATCGCGAGGGCCGCGAACGCGACCGCGTAGACGCGGGACGCCCAGACGGCCGCCGGGATCGTCATCGACGCGATGACGAGGATTCCGCCTCCGACCAGGTTCAGGACGTCCAGCCATCCGTTCACCGCGAAGAAGCCGAACAGCTCGCCCTGGCCACCGGCGCCAGCTCCGTCGACCCAGGGACCGATGAGCCCGGACACGCCAAGGGCGATGTGGAAGAGCCCCGCAATCAGAATGAAGATCTGCGTGGGTGTGCGAAGGGTGTTCATGGAAACCTCCTGAACGCGTGGCGGGGCGGGCGGGGAGACCACGGGATTCAGGCTAGGCATCGCCTCGTTACACATGAGCGAGGTCCCCGCGGGCGCCGTTGCGATTCGCTCGTCCTGCTCCGGTTGTGGTCGCGCTAGGCTTCCGGACACATCCGGAACCGCGCGAAACGAGGCCTTCCAGTGGACCTGCAACTGACCGGCAAGCGGGCGATCGTGACCGGCGGCAGCCGTGGCATCGGGAAGGCGATCGCTCGCGTCCTGGCGAGCGAAGGGGCGAGCGTGGCACTCGTCGCGAGGAGCCAGGACACCCTCGATGCCACCGCGGGCGAACTTGCCGAGGCGACGGGGCAGCACATCGTTGCCATCCCGGCGGATACCGGCGACGACGCCTCCGTCCGCGCGATGGTCGAGCAGGCCGTCGCAGAGCTCGGCGGCGTCGACATCCTCGTGAACTGTGCCGCCCAGCCGGGCGGGCAGGGCGGCGTCCCCTCGCTTGAGGAGATCGACGGAGAGACGCACTTCTGGCCGGACATGAACGTCAAGGTGCTCGGCTACCTGCGCACGGCCCAGGCGGTGGCGCCGCACATGAAGGCGGCCGGCTGGGGGCGCATCATCAACATCTCGGGACTCGCGGCACGCCAGGCCGGCTCGACCATCGGCTCGATGCGGAACGTCGCGGTCGCCGCGCTCACGAAGAACCTCGCGGACGAGCTCGGCCCGCACGGCATCAACGTGACGGTGGTGCACCCCGGCATCACGCGCACGGAGGCCACCGCGGGCGTCGTCGCCCGCCGGGCGCAGTCCACCGGCGCTACGCCCGAGGAGATCGAGCAGCGCATGGCCGAAGGCAACTCCGTGCGGACGCTGATCGATGCCGAGGACATCGCGTACATCGTCGCGATGCTCGCCTCGCCACGATCGATCGCGATCAACGGCGACGCGATCGCGGCGGGCGGCGGGGCGCCGAAGGCGATCCACTACTAGCGGCCCACGCGTCCGCGCGGTGCGCGTACTCTCGCAGCATGTGGCCGAAGACCGACGCACAACGCACGCTCCTGGCGACCGCGGAGGCGATCGCCGAGCAGATCGCATCCACCGCACCCGCGCACGATCGCGACGCCTCGTTCCCGTTCGAGCACTTCGAGGCGATGCGCGCCGCGGGCTACCTCGGTGCGGCGGTGCCGCGGGAGTTCGGCGGCGGCGGGCACGGCCTGGACGACCTCGTCCTCGCGCAGCTGGCGATCGCGCGCGGCGACGGCTCGACCGCACTCGCGGTGGGCATGCACCACATGGTGATCGGCACGGAGGTCTCGGCGCAGCGCTGGCCGGAGGCGGCTCGCGAGCGCGTCTTCCGCGCCGCCGCGGACGATGGGGCCCTCATCAACGCGATCTCGGCGGAACCTGAGATGGGGTCGCCTCGCGGCGGCGGTCGCCCGAAGACATCGCTGACCCCGACGGGGCCCGGCGAGTGGCGGCTCGACGGCCACAAGACCTTCTCGACGATGTCCCCGGCGCTCACCTTCGCGATCTCGCTCGCGGCGGTGGAGGATGGTTCTGGCGACACAGCCCGTGTCCTCGTGCCGATGGACCACCCCGGCGTGCGCATCGAGGAGACGTGGGACTCGATGGCGATGCGTTCGACCGGCTCGCACGATGTCCACTACGAGGGCGTCGCCATTCGTGACTCCGACATCCTCGATCGCTCCACCCCCGGGGCGCCGTCGCGCGGGGGGCGACCCGAGGCATGGTTCCCGCTGCTCGTCGCTGCGGCGAACCTCGGCGTGGGCGTTGCGGCACGCGATTACGCCGTGCGGTTCGCGCAGACGCGACAGCCGACCGGGGCGCCGCATCCGATCGCGAAGATCCCGCACGTTCGCGAGCAGGTCGCGCGCATGGAGGCGGCCCTGATCGCGGCGCGCACGATGCTGCTCACCGCCGCCGAAGACTTCCAGCACCACCCGGAGGCCGACCGCGAGCTGGCCGTCCAGCTCCCGATCGCCAAGCGCCTCGCGACGGAGACGGCCATCGAGGCAACCGACATCGCGATGCGCATCGTCGGCGGGGTCGGACTCCACCGGTCGGAACCACTGGAGCGCTACTTCCGCGACGTCCGCAGCGGCCTGGTGAACCCGCCGATCGAGGCGCGCGCGCTGGAGCAGATCGCCGCACGCGTCCTCGATCGCCGCGACTAGTCGCTGTCCTCGCGATCGCCGTTCACCACGGACGTTGTGCGCGCCCCTAGCATGGCCCTCGCACGAGGGAGACCGCCATGACAACCGACGCGCCGAACTACTCCGCCGACTTCCCGAGCATCAAGGACCAGGTGAGCCCCGAGGAGTGGGCCGCGCGCGTCGAGCTGGCGGCGTGCTATCGCCTCATGGACCGCTACGGGATGACGGACCTCATCTACAACCACATCAGCGCGAAGGTGCCCGGCACCAATCACTTCCTCGTGAACCTCTACGGCCTGCTCTACAAGGAGATCACGGCGTCGTCGCTCGTCAAGATCGACGAGAACGGCGAGATCATCTGGAAGCCGGAGACGGACTACACGTACAACCGCTCCGGCTACGTGATCCACGGCGCGATCCACGCCGCGCGGCCGGACGTCGGCGCGATCATCCACACGCACACCCGCGCCGGCATGGCGGTTTCCGCCCAGAAGCACGGTCTGCTGCCGCTGACGCAGACCTCCATGCGCTTCCACGGCCACATCGGTTACCACGACTACGAGGGCCCGGCGATCAACCTCGAGGAGCAAGAGCGGCTCGTCCGCGACATCGGCGAGCACAACGCGCTGATCCTCAAGAACCACGGACTCCTGACCTGTGGCCCGTCCGTGCCCGAGGCGTTCAACCTCATGTACCAGCTGGAGAACGCCTGCAAGTCGCAGATCGACGCCCTGACGTCCGAGGTGATCATCCCGGACGACGAGGTCGTGTCCTACACCGCGCTGCAGTACCAGCCGGGCACGCGCCGCCCGTACGGCATCCTCGAGTGGCCGGCGATGCTGCGACGCCTGAAGTACGAGCAGGACGGCTTCCCGCCCTTCGACTCCTAGTCACGCACGGTTCCGCGGCCGGGAGGGCGGATCCCGGGATGGCGGGGTCAGTCCCCCGGCACCGTGACGCCTTCGCGCTCCTCGCGCTCCTCGAGCGGAACCGTCCGCACGAAGAGCACGGCGGGGGCGACCAGCAGCGCGCCGACCGCGAGCGCCACGCCGACGCCGCCGACGGCCGCGATGCCCGCCAGGACCAGCGTGGAAACGACCTGTCCGAGCGAGTTCGACTGCTCCACGCTGGATAGCACCGTCGCGCGCGTCCTCGGGTCGAGTCCGCGGTTCACCCACATCATGAAGAACGGGTTCTCGGCAGCGCTGATCCACTGGACCATCGCCACGAGCGCGACGGCGACCCCCGCGTTCGGCGCGAGGGCGAACGCGAGCGGAACGATGACCGCCGCGGTGTAGAAGCCTGACAGCACGCGCGCGGCTGTCGCCCGCGTGCGGTCGCGCGTGAGCCGGCGGCCCAGCGCGACGAGGCCGAACCCGCCGACCTGGCTCGCGATGGCGATCGCGCCGAAGAGGATCACCTCGTTCGTGTCGCCGACGCCGATGTCTTCCAGCAGGTGGAAGCCCCAGAGCCGGTCGAACGCCTCGGAGGACGCGCCCCACAGCACCGCGACGGCGATCGCCGCCCGCACCATCGGTCGCTGGCGAGCGGCCGAGAGCCCGTCACTCGCGATCCGGCGCATCGAGGCGAAGCGCGCCGCGCCGCCCTCGACTGCCGTGGGATGCCAGCCCGCCTCGGTCATGGTGAACAGGCAGAACACCGCGAAGCAGATGCTCCCGGCGCCGCCGACGAGGAAGGGCAGACTGGCGTTCACCAGCCCCAGCCCGGCGCCCGCGAGGACGCCCGCGACGCGGGCGGCCTGTCGCCACTGGGCGGCGGCGGGGTAGACGGCGGCCGCTTCGTCCTCGCCCATTTCATCGGCGAGCCACGCCTCGCTGGCCCCGCTGATGAACGTGTAGCCGAAGCCCCACAGCAACTGGCCCCCGGCGATGCCCTCGAAGGACGGGAAGAGGCCCATCACCGCCCAGCCGGCGCCGGCGACGGCGAGCCCGAAGATGATCGAAAGGCGGCGGCTCACCGAGTCCGCGAGCACGCCCGTCGGGATCTCGAACGCGACGACGCTGAACTCCAGCACCGTGCCGACGATCAGCAGCTCGAACGGCGTGAGGCCGGCGTCCCGGACGACGTACAGCGCGTAGAGCGCGAACGACATCCACATGAAGAAGCCGAACGCGGCGGCTCGCCAGCGGTACAGGAGGCGGGGAGGTATGGGGCGGCCCGGCAGCAGCGTCGGCTGCCGGTGGATCCAGGATGAGTGTGACAAGGATGTCCCTCGCAACGGTCCGGTCGTGCGGGGTGCCACGCGGCACGCAGCAGCGACCGGCGGTCAGCCGGTGAGGCCTCGGTCCGTCGCGGGTGGCGCGAGCCGCGCTAGCGAGCGGTCGAGGCGGAAGCGGGGGTCATCGAAGCCTGCATGTGGCGCCCCTTCATCCGTCGCGAGATGCGGGGAGCATCGTGGCGCGCGGCGGGCGCGTCAAGCGCGGGACGGCTCGCGCGCGGCCCACTCATCCTCGGTGATCGCGTACCAGGCCATGTCGTGCCACGCGCCGCGGTTGAACCGCGACTGCCGGAAGACGCCCTCGAGCGTGAAGCCGAGGCGTTCGGCGACGGCGCGGCTGGGGGTGTTCCCGCTGAGGGCCGCGATCTGCACGCGATGCGCGCTCTTCTGGTCGAACAGCCAGTCGGTCACGACGGCCGCCGAGCGGGTCATGATGCCGCGGCCGGTGTACGGCTCGGCGAGCCAGTAGCCGATCTCGTACTCGCCGTGCGCGGGCTCGGAGCGTGGGACGCCGAGCGATCCGACCGGTACGCCCTCGACCTCGATCGCCCAGTCGAGGCGCCCAGATGGATACTCCCGCTCGCAGCCGGCGAGGAAGTCCCGCGCTCGGTCGATCGTGTAGGTCCCGTCCGCCCACGACATCCAGCGGGCGATGTGCTCCTGGCCGGACATCACCGCCTCGTAGAGCGCGGGGGCATCCTCGACGCGCCACGGGCGGAGCCGCGTGGTCGCGTCGATGGCCAGGCCGGGCGGTGTCACGGTCGCGCGCTACCCGCGCGGCAGCCCGAGGCCGCGCGTCGCGATGATGTTGCGCTGGATCTCGCTGGTGCCGGCCGCGATCGTCAGCGACACCGACGACATGTAGTAGCGGCAGAACTCTCCGCCCAGCGGCGCGTGCTTCGACTCCGGACGCAGCCCGCCGAAGAGCCCGAGCATGTTGATGCCGCGACGGGCCATCCGCTGCTGGAGTTCTGAGCCGAACATCTTCGACATCGAGGACTCCTGGTTCGGCACCAGGCCCTTCGACTGCATCCACGTCACGCGGTAGCCGAGGTAGCGGGCCACCTCGATCTCGATCGTCGTGTCAGCGAGGGCGAGCCGGTGCGGTTCGGTGTCCACGATGCGGCGGCCCTTCGCCGCGGAGTCTGCCTTCGGCGCGTGCTCCATCATCCGGGCGTACGGGCCGAGGACACCGGCCATGCGGTTGATGCCGCTGCGCTCGAAGTCCAGCGCGGTTGCCGCGACGTACCAGCCGCGGTTCTCGTCGCCGATCATGTTCGCCGCCGGCACGCGCACGTCCTCGAAGAACGTCTCGTTGAAGCCCGTGGCGTCGTGGATCTGGGTGATCGGCCGGATCGAGATGCCGGGCGTGTCCATCTTCAGCATGAAGTAGGAGACGCCTCGGTGCTTCGGGGCCTCCGGGTCCGTGCGGGTGAGGATGTGGATCCAGTCGGCGTGCTGCGCGCCGGAGGTCCAGATCTTCTGGCCGTTGATCACGAACTCGTCGCCGTCACGGATGGCGCGGGTCTGTAGCGACGCGAGGTCGGAGCCGGAACCCGGCTCCGAGTAGCCCTGGCACCAGAACACCTCGGCGTTCGCGATCTTGGGGAGGTGCTCCCGCTTCTGCTCCTCGGTGCCGTGGATCATCAGCGTCGGCCCAACGCGGTCCGCGCCCTGGCCGCCGGTGGGAGCGCCGTTCCGTGCGGACTCCTCCGCGAAGATCATCTGCTCCCAGTGGGTCGCCGCGCGTCCGCCGTACTCCTTCGGCCACGCCATGGTGAGCCAACCGTGCTCCGCGAGAGCCTTCGTGTACGCCAGCGCGCGGTCGTCGCGCTCCTCGTGGTTATCGGGGTTCGAGCCCCAGTTGTCGCTGATGAAGCTCTGCACCTGCGTGCGGAAGTCGCGGTGCTCGGTGCCCCAGGAGAAGTCCACGGTCGCCCCCTCGATGCTCGCGCCGGCGCCGCGGCCGGACGTGGCTAGTACAGCAGGCTCGCATCGTACGCCGCGCACGGAGGATCGAGCAGACTCGGGCGGTCCTGCCCACTCCGGACGGGACCCTCGCCCCTCCGCGGGAGAAGGGCCGCGCGTCACGATGGACACAGAAGCTGCCACCGGAGGACTCCTCATGTCTGACCCGACCACGACCACTGACATCCGCACCACGACCTCGCTCTCGATGGAGGACGCCGAGGCGCGCCTCCGGGAGGCGCTGAAGGCCGAGGGCTTCGGCATCCTCACCGAGGTCGACGTGCAGGCCGTCCTGAAGGAGAAGATCGGCGCCGAGACGGAGCCGTACCGGATCCTGGGCGCCTGCAACCCGAAGTTCGCGCACCAGGCGATGGAGATGTGGAAGGGCTTCGGCCTCGTCGCGCCGTGCAACATCGCGATCTACGAGGCTGGCGGCCACCGCGTGGTCATGGCGTACAACCCCGCCGACCACCCCGAGGTGCGTGAGCACGCCGAGCTCTACGCATTGGCGAAGGACGCGGCGGCGGCGATCCGCCGGGCCGTGGAGTCGCTACCCGCCTAGGCGGACCCCCGAGCAGAACGTCCCCGCCCGGACGTCAGGAAGGGCCCGAGGTGATCCTCGGGCCCTTCTCTTGTCGCGCGGCTAGCGCGCGACCGATGCGCGTGCCTCCAGCACCGACTCGTACATCGAGACTCGCGGGTGGTCGGCAAGGACGTCCTCGGACAGACCGCTGGCATGCGCCCGCGTGAACGCATCGGACTGCGTCCACGCCTTGAAGGCGTCCCGGGACTCCCAGCGGGAGTGCGAGATGTACTCCCCCGGGTTGTCTCCCTTCAGCAGCGCGAACTCGACGAACCCGGGGACCTCCGCGAGGTACGAGTCGCGCTCCCGCCACGACCGCTCGAACTCATCGGAGCGCTCGGGGTGGACCTGGAACCGGTTCATGGCGATGAACATCACAACCTCCTGCTGGGTCGAACCTCTCAAAACCTCGACGAACGGCAGTATTGCGTGCCCAGCATGCTCTGTCTATGTTCTGAACATCGTCTGAACTAACTTTCTGTCTTAGTCTCATCGATCTCAGACTGCGCCCACCTCCTAAGGAGCCTCTCTTGCGAAGCCGGCCGTTCGGGCTACTCATGGCCCTCTCTCTCCTGAGTCTTCTGTTCGCTGCGTGCAGCGATGACGACGCCGAAGCTGCCGCATCGACGACGGCAACAGCCGCGGCCACGACCACCGCGGCGATCGAGACAACGCCGAACACGCCGACCAGCACACCAACGCCCGCCACCACACCCGAGACCGCGCCCGTCCTCCCTGCGAGCGTCGAGAGCATCGACGGCGTGGTAGAGGTGACGGACGTCAGCCGTGTCGTCGTGCTGAACGGCGATCTGACTGAGGTCGTGTACGCGCTCGGCATGGGTGACTACGTCGTCGGCGCCGACGTGAGCGCGACCTACCCGCCGGAGGCGCGGGAGAAGCAGAACATCGGCTACCAGGCGAGCCTGAACGCCGAGGGCATCATCTCCCTGGAGCCGACGCTGATCCTCGGGAACGAGAACGCCGGGCCACCTGAGGTCATCGAGCAGATCAAGTCGCTCGGGATCCCCGTGGTGATCCTCCCGGATGTCTCCTCGATCGACGGGGTCGCCGTGAAGATCCAGTCGGTCGCGGACGCGCTGGGCGTCCCGGAGCGCGGCCGCGCGCTGGCTGCCGAGACGCAGGCCTCGATCGACGAGGCGATCGCGCTCGCCGCGGGCGCCGAGGAGCATCCCAAGGTCGCCTTCCTGTACCTGCGCGGCGCGCAGGTGCAGATGCTGGCCGGTGACGGCTCCCGCGCGGACCTCCTCATCGAGGCCGCCGGCGGGGTGGACGCGGGCACCGAGGCAGGCGTGACGGACTACGTCCCGGTCACCCCCGAGGCGCTGGTCACCGCGAACCCGGACATCCTGCTGGTGATGGACTCGGGCCTCGAGTCGGTCGGCGGCATCGACGGACTCCTTGGCATCCCGGGCATCGCGGAGACGACGGCCGGCGCATCGCGAGCGGTGGTGTCGTTCGACGACCAGTACCTCCTCGGGTTCGGGCCGCGCACCGGCGCGGTGCTGCACGAACTCGTCCGCGCGATCCACCCCAGCCTGCAGTAGAGCCTGCACGAGAACAGGGGTCCCCAGGATGAACGCGGAGACGAGTCCGGCGCCGCGCCCCGCGGGCCTGCGGTTCCGCTGGGCGGCAGCGCTGAGGGTTGGGACCTTCCCGACCCTCGTGCTGCTCCTCGTGGCTGCGCTGCTGCTGAACGCAGGCATGGGCGCCGTGGCGGTGTCGCCGGTCCAGGTGCTGGGGATCGTGCTCGAACGCCTCGGGCTCGAGACCGGGATTGAGTACACGACCCAGCAATCGAACGTGGTCTGGCTCATTCGCCTCCCGAGGATTGCGCTGGCGCTCGCGGTCGGCGCCGGGCTCGGCATCGCCGGCGCCGCGCTGCAGGGGATCTTCCGCAACCCGCTCGCGGATCCCGGCCTGATCGGCGTCTCGAGCGGCGGTGCGCTCGGCGCGCTGTTCGTGATCCTCGTCGGCGTGGCGCCGCTTGGGCTGGCAACGCTGCCGGTGGCCGCCTTCCTCGGCGCGTTCGTCCTGACGATGGTCGTCTACGGACTCTCGCGCTCGGACGGGAAGACCGAGGTCGTCACGCTCATCCTCACGGGCGTGGCGCTGAACGCGATCGCCGGCGGGCTCATGGGCCTGATGAACTTCTACGCGGACGACGAGCAGCTCCGGAACATGGTGTTCTGGCTCATGGGCAGCCTCGCGGGGGCCACCTGGCAGGGCGTCCTGCCGGCCACCCTCCTGATCGCCGTCGGCACGACCCTGCTCGCGACGCAGGGGCGGGCGCTCAACCTGCTCGTCCTCGGCGAGCGGGAGGCATTCCACCTGGGGCTCTCCACGGAGCGGACGAGGATCGTCGTGATCGTCATGGCGACGCTCGTGGCCGGGGCGTCCGTGGCGGTCGCCGGGATCATCTCCTTCGTCGGCCTCGTGGTGCCGCACTTCCTGCGCCTCACCATCGGCCCGGACCATCGTTCGCTGCTCCCCGCGAGCGCCCTCGGTGGTGCGGTCCTGCTGCTGATCGCCGACCTCGTCGCACGCACCATCGCGATTCCTGCCGAGCTACCCCTCGGCGTGGTGACGGCGCTCATCGGCGGGCCGTACTTCCTCTATCTGCTGCGACGGACGCGGCGTGAACAGGGGGGCTGGGGATGAACGACACGCGACCCGGCACGCTGGAGGCGCACGACGTCAGCCTCCAGGTTGGCGAGGCGAGCCTGGTGCGGGCGGTGAGCATGGCCGTCGAGCCCGGGGACCTCGTCGCCCTGGTCGGACCGAACGGCGCTGGGAAGTCCTCCCTGCTCGCGCTGCTCTCCGGTGACCGCGTGCCGTCCTCAGGCGACGTGCGGCTCGAGGGCCGCCCCGTCCACTCCTACTCACCCGCCGAGCTCGCCCTCCGACGCGCCGTGCTGCCGCAGCAGTCGCTGCTCCAGTTCGCGTTCACCTCGCGCCAGGTCGTGCTCATGGGACGGAGCCCCCACGCCGGCCGGACGGACCGGCGGCAGCGCGACGAGCAGGTCACGGACGCGTCGATGGCACAGACGGACACCGCACACCTCGCCGGCCGGTCCTTCCCGACGCTATCCGGCGGCGAGCGCGCTCGCGTCTCGCTCGCTCGCGTCCTTGCGCAGGAGACGCCGGTGGTGCTGCTCGACGAGCCGACGGCATCGCTCGACATCCGCCACCAGGAGTCGGTGATGATGGTCGCGGCTGCGCTCGCCGCGTCGGGCTCGACGGTGCTCGCGGTGCTCCACGACCTGAACCTCGCCGCGGCGTACGCCACGAAGATCGCGGTCATGGCCGGCGGATCGCTCGCCGCGTTTGGGCCGCCCGCGGAGGTGCTACGGGACGGGCTCCTGTCAGAGGTCTTCGAATGCCGGATCCGTGTGATCGTGGATCCCTGCGATGGATGCCCGCTCGTCCTGCCCGAGCGGGGGACGCTCGCTACGGTGGAAACGAACCAAGCTCGCGAAGGAGGACGAGATGCCCGACGCCCCGACCTGGTCCGATGACGCGGTCGAACGCCTCGGCGAGATCCTCGACCGGTCCGCGTCGACCGCGACGCCCGAGGTGGGCCGCGTGTTCGCGCGACCTGACTGGCGCCTCTCGTCCCGGGAATTCCTCGAGATGTGGTCCGCCCAGCGGTGGTGCACGATCGCCTCGGTCGGGCCGCAGGGGCAGCCGCACATCGCGGTCATCCACGCGGACTTCCAGCCGGACGGACGGCTGACGATGCGCATGTTCACGAACGCCGTCCGGGCCAGCGACATCGCGCGGAACAACCGCGTTGCGCTCTCGAAGAACCTCGACGGCGCCGTCGCGACGGTCTACGGCCGCGCGCATGTCGTGCCCGGCACCGAGCGGGCGCTCCACGACGCGGAGACCGTCGAGGTCGAGGTCGAGGTGCGTCGCATCTACGCGATGAAGCCGGTCCGGGACTGATCTCTGCTCCCCACGGACGCGGACAGGGGCCCGAGTGACCTCGGACCCCTGTTCTTCGCGCTCCGCCGAGGAGTGAGGCGGAGCAGCTCGGACCGCGTTGCGCCGGCCGTCACACGGCGTGCGCGTGCGAGTGCTGCAGGTCCGCCGCGCCGCCGTCGATGAGCACCTGGGGGCGCGTGCCCCGCGCCTGGAGGATGCTCGCGACCGTCGTCGCACGGCTGCCGCCGCCGCAGACCACGAGCGGCGTCGCGTCGTTCGCGCTTTCGACCCATTCGTCGAGCCGGTCGATCGGGAGCGGCCGGGCACCGGGGAGGGCGAGGTCGCGGCGGTCGCTGTCGAAGCGGACGTCGTAGACCGGCAGGCGGCCTTCCTCGTGGATGCGGATCGCCTCGGTGACGCTCGCCGCCTGGAGGCTCGCGACGGGTCGGACGGCCTGCCACGACGCGAACGGCAGGTAGCCGCGGAGTTCCTCGTACCCGATGCGCAGCAGGTCGGCGGCGAACCGGTCGGCCTGCGTGCGGTCCTCGGTCACGAGGACGAGCGGGCTGTTGAACGGCGTCACCCACGACAGGTAGGCGAGGGTCGCGTCGCCTTCCTCGAGTGAGATCGAGCCCGGCACGTGCGCCCGGGCGAACGTGAAGCGGTCGCGGATGTCGACGACCGGCGTGCCGTGATCCGCCTCGGCCTCGAGGGCGTCGGGGGTGAGCAGCGTCGCCGCCGGCGGAGTGCCGTAGAGGCGCGGGCCGCCGCGGTTGATGGGCGCCATGTGCCGGTAGTACGCCGGGATCGGCGCCGGGTTCGCGAGGTGCAGCACGCGGAACGACTCGAAGTCCGGGCTCGCGAGCACGATGTTGC
>JACKCJ010000019.1 GCA_020634075.1 Dehalococcoidia bacterium
GACGCCGAGGGGTTCTTCGCCGAGGAAGGGCTGAACGTCGACATCCGTCACTCCTCCGGCCAGGACGAGCACCTCAAGCTCCTGCTCGACGGGGAGATCCAGTTCACGACGGGGACGGCAGCGCAGGTTGCCCGCCGCGCGCAGGAGGGCATCCCCATGCGCGCGATCGCGCTGTTCGGTCAGCGCGGCGACCAGGGCTACGTCTCGATGGCGGACTCGGGTATCGCGACCCCTGCCGACTTCGCCGGGCACAGCGTCGGCTTCAAGGCGGGCGTGGTGCCGGCCGAGCTGATCGCGATGCTGGCCGGCGCCAGCCTCACGCCGGATGACGTCAATCTCGTGGGCGTCGGCTTCGATCCGCGTGTGTTCATGGAGGGTGGCGTCGATGTCTACCCGGTCTTCCTGAACAACGAGCCGGACACGATCCGCAGCGCCGGCTTCGACATCAACGTCATCGACCCCGCCGACTTCGGTGTGCCGACGCTGGGCGTCACGTACCTCACGAACGACGAGACGCTCGCGGACACGGACCTGGTCGAGCGCTTCCTCCGCGCCACGATGCGAGCGACGTACTGGATCGAGAACCATCGCGACGAGGCGATCGAGATCACGCTGCGCTACGCCGAGGGCGCCGACCCGGCGCACCAGCGCTACCTGCTGGACACGGACATTGCCGCCGCCCAGCGGGCGGACGGCCGGATCGGCATGTCCGACCCCGCGCAGTGGAGCGCGTTGATCGACCTCCTCGTGCAGTACGACGTGATCGAGGGACCGGTGGAGGTCGACCGCGTGATCGACCAGTCCGTCCTCCAGCGGCTATACGAGGAGGGGGCGTTCGAGTAGCGCCGCGAGGGAGTCACAATGGCTGAGGAACTCGTCCCGCCGACGCTGGCGGATGTCCGAGCAGCGGCGGAGCGCATCCGTCCGCACCTCAGCCTGCCGACCCCCCTCGTCTACTCGCCGTCCCTCTCGGAGCGCCTCGAGGCCGAAGTCTGGCTCAAGTACGAGTTCGCGAACCCCATCGGCGTGTTCAAGCTGCGGGGCGGGATCAACCTGGCCCTGACGCTCCCGGAGTCCGAGCGTCGCGCCGGGATGGTCACCGCGTCGACCGGCAACCACGGCCAGTCGATCGCCTACGCCGCGCACGCGGCGGGTGTCCCGGCGACGATCTTCGTCCCCGTCGGCGCGAACCCCGACAAGATCGCGTCGATGCGGCGGCTCGGCGCGCGCGTCGAGGAGTCCGGCGCGAACGTCGACGAGGCGCTCGCTGCAGCGCTGGAGCTGGCCGCGGAGACCGGCGCGCGATACGTGCACATCGCCACGGAGCCGGCGCTCGTCGCCGGTGTCGCGACGGCCGCGCTCGAGGTGCTCGACGACGGTGGGCAGCTGCCGTCCGCAGAGCTCGTGATTGTGCCTGTCGGCGCCGGATCCGGGGCCTGCGGCTGGGTCACGGTGCGGGATGGACTCGGCCACGGCGCCGAGGTCTGGGGCGTGCAGTCGGCGCAGGCGCCGGCGGTGCATGACGGCTGGCTCGCCGGCGAGGAGCTGACCCGCCCGAACACGACGCGCGCCGAGGGTCTCGCGACCGGCCGGGCGTTCCCGTTCCCTCAGTCCATCCTCCGCGGCGGCCTCGCGGACTTCCCCCTCGTCGACGACGACGCGATCGAGCGGGCGGTCGTGGCGCTCATCGAGACGCAGCACGTGCTCGTCGAGCCGGCCGGGGCGGCGCCCCTGGCGGCGGCGCTCGCGCACGCGGAGCGGGTACGTGGGAAGCGGGTGGTGCTCGTGCTATCCGGGGCGAACATCACCCGCGCGCAGCTCGAGGCGATCCTCGCGCGCGACTAGGCGGGGCGGTTCGGGATCTCGAGTTGGGGTGAGGGCCCGGCTACGTCGAGCTAGAACAGCTGGATCGAGCCGACCTCGACGATCGCGCCGTTCACATGCAGCTCGAACTCCCACAGGCCCGGGCCGATCGGCCCGTCGGCCGGGCGGAAGCCCACCCAGAAGCGGCCCGAGGGGCCCTGCGTCCAGGGGATGGTCGGCGACGTGTAGACGCGGCTGTTGTCGCGGAAGACGTGCCACTCCACCTGCGTCGCGCCGGTCATCCCGGACATGTCGAACGCCATGAGGAGCTGCTCGGCCCCCGTGAACGCGCCGTTCTGGATGTTCCCGTCCGGCGTGGCCGCCGAGGCAGCGAACTGGAAGACGGCGTCGGGTGTGCCGACGTCGACGCCGACGATCGCCGTCGCGGTCGAGTAGAGGGTCCCGTCCACGAGCACGTCGAGGCGCCAGCGACCGTTGGGGATGCCGGATGCGCCCGGCGCCGTGATGCGGTCCGAGACGATGCCGAACGAGCCCCGGCTCCACACGAACGACGAGGAGAGCGACTGCTGCACGACGTCGTCGAGGTACCAGCGTTCCTCGATCACCGCGCCGTCGTCCGCCCCGTTCACGACGTACTCGTAGTACAGGGCGCCGAGCCCGGCGACGAAGCGGGTCTCGTAGTCGAAGAGGTCGGTGCCGTTGGTGGTCTCGGTGGCGTTCTCGGCGAAGGCCGGCCGCGAGACGAAGATGCCGGTGTTCGGGGCGACCTCGAGCGAGCCGGGCATCGTCGCGTCTCGGTAGAGCGGAGCGTCGTAGCTAACCGCGTCGGGCGCGCTGGAGAGGAGCGGGTTCAGCAGATCGAGCGGGCGCGCCATCCCGACGACGCCGGCCGGCAGGTAGCGGTCCTGGGCGAGGATGCCGACGAGCGCGCCGAACCGGTCGAAGACCGGACCGCCCGCCGCGCCGAAGGGCATCCGCGTGTCCATCTTGAACCACGTCCGGCCGGTGCGCCCGGACGTGCCGCGCTGGCCGGTGATCGTCGCCTGCGCCGTCTCGACGATCTGTTCAGTGCTCCCGCCGTCGGTGACGCCCGGGTAGCCGAAGACGCGAAGGCTGAAGCCGACCCCGGCGATCGAGGCGTCCCCGAGCGCGACGGCCGGCAGGTCGAACGCGCCGTCCGCCAGCGGCTCTCCGGCGGCGTCGCCGGTCACGCGCAGGATCGCCAGGTCCACGCTCGGGTCGGCCGCGACGAGGGTCGCGGTGAACTCGCGCTGGGGCGGCGTGCCCGGCTCGCGGTCGGCGGCGATGGCGATCGTCGTGTAGGCGCGGGTGCCATCGGAGGCGACGGGGTCGACCACCGGGTAGGCCGTCGCGATGAGGCCTTCCTCGGCATTCACGACGACGCCGGTGCCATAGCGCCGGATCTGCTCGAACCCGGCCGAGTTGTCGATCGCGAGGACCTGCACGATGGAGAGCGCGAGCTGGTGATCGGGGATGACCTGGCCCCCGGTCGCCGCGCCGCCGCCGGCCGGATTGTCGGGGTTCACGACGATTGGCGTCGGTGACGCTTCGCCGGTCGCCGCGTCCGTCGCGGTGGGCGTGGGCGTCGATTCGCCCGGGATCAGCTCCGCCGTGCGCTCGCACGCCATGAGGAAGACCGCCCCCACCGCGAGGACGGCCACCAGGAATGTTCGAGCCAACTGCCGCGTTACGAGCATCGACGTGCAACCGTACCCCGACCCTCCCCACGAGGCCAGTAGGCCGGCGTGCCGTCCGCATATCGATCCGGGGCTCCCTCGGGAGATCGAGCGCGCCGCGCTAGACTCCCGAGGCCGGCGCCGCTCGACGGCGCGGGCAATCCGATCGATGCGCCCGCTCGCGGGAGGGCCCGATCGATGCGTCTGCTCGCGGAAGGGGATGTGCGATGGACTACGAAGCGATCCTGTACGACGTGGAGGACCGCATCGCGACCATCACGCTCAACCGACCCGAGCGGATGAACTCGTTCAGCGACGCCCTCCTCCATGAGTGGGAGCACGCCATCCGCCGGGCGGCCGAGGACGAGGGCGTCCGGGCGGTGATCATCACCGGCGCGGGCCGCGCCTTCTGCGCCGGCGCCGACCTCCGCGCCAGCGGTGACGAGGACACCGTCCTCATGCAGGGGAAGAACGCCGGCGAACGGCGGAACTCCCTGCGGTACTCCGTCCACCGGGTGCCGCAGGCGCTCCAGTACCTCGACAAGCCGTACATCGCGGCGATCAACGGCGCGGCCGTCGGCGCCGGCATGGACATGGCGTCCATGACCGACATCCGGATCGCCTCTGACCAGGCCCGGTTCGGCATGTCCTACGTGAACGTCGGCCTCGTCCCCGGGGACGGCGGCGCGTGGCTGCTGCCTCGCCTGATCGGGGTGCAGAAGGCGCTCGACCTGATGTGGCGCGGCGAGATCTTCGACGCGAACAAGGCGCTGGAGATGGGCTACCTGATGAAGGTGGTCCCGCACGAGTCGTTGATGGCGGAGACGCGGGCGTACGTGCAGCAGCTGGTCGACGGACCGCCGATCGCGATCCAGCTCACGAAGCGGCTCGTCTATCGCTCGGAGAGCCTCTCGTTCGCCGAGGCGCTCGAGGCGGCCCAGGCGGCGATGACGATCGTCCAGTCGACCGAGGATTCGCTGGAAGGCCCGGCGGCGTTCCGGGAGAAGCGCAAGGCGAACTTCCAGGGGCGTTAGGCGAGGCTCGGTCCGCGCGCGTTAGCAACCGCTTCATGGTTCCTCAACGCGAGTATGACCGCCGTCCTCCAACATGGGTTCCGAGCTACCCACGGAGGATCCAGATGGTTCACCTCGCACATCTCCGTTCGCGCGCGTTGCTGGCGACCGCGCTCGCCCTGTCGCTCGGGCTGGTCTCGGTCGGCTGCTCCAGCGCCGCCGACACCGCCTCGCCGACGGCGACCGACACCTCGCAGCAGCCGATCGCGAACCAGACCTCGACATCAGGCACGGCCGTCGGAACGAGTCTCCAGGCCGTCGACCTGTCGGATGTCGTCGACCGCGTGATCAATTCGGTCGTGCTCATCGAGAACGCCGACGGAGCCGGCAGCGGCTCCGGCATCGTCATCGATGACCAGGGCCACATCCTGACCAACTACCACGTCGTCGAGTCCATGACGTCGGCGAAGGTCACGCTGTACGACGGCAGCGCCTCGCTCGCGAAGGTCGTGGGCACCGACCCCGGCAGCGACCTCGCGGTCATCCTGGCGGACGGCTTCTCCCCCGACCAGCTGCATCCGGCGACGTTCGGCGACTCCTCGGCGATGCGCATCGGCCAGGCGGTCTTCGCCATCGGGAACCCGTTCGAGGAGACCTGGACGGTGACGCAGGGGATCATCTCCGCGGTGAACCGCAGCTCTCCGTCCTTCGGCGGTCGCTCGATCCAGGGCGTGCTGCAGACCGACGCCGCGCTGAACCCCGGCAACTCCGGTGGCCCGCTGTTCAACCTCAACGGCGAGGTCGTGGGCATCAACACCTCGATCCGGAACCCCACCGGCCAGTCCTTCGCGGGCCTCGGCTTCGCGGTCCCGTCGAACACCGCGCAGCGGTACCTCTCTCAGCTCGTCGCCGGTGAGGCGATCCAGCACCCGCAGCTCGGCATCGCCGGCCCGATCGAGCTCGACCAGGTCACCGCGAACGAGCTCGGCGTCACGGAGACGCGGGGCCTCTACATGAGCACGGTCGTGCCGGACGGCGCCGCCGCCCGCGCCGGGCTCCAGGAGGGCGACGTGGTCATCGAGATCAACGGTCAGCCCACCAACACCTTCGAGCAGCTAGCGACCGCGATCGACAGCGCCAACGTTGGCGATGACATCGAGATCGTGCTGATTCGGAACGGGGAGCAGATGACGGTCACGGCCACCCTGCAGCCGTGGGACCTGTCGTAGCGCTCCCTTTCCGCCCGTAGTCGGACGCGCCCCGGATTCCCGGGGCGCGTTCGATCTGTCCCGGGTGCGCCGTCCCGTCCATTCTGTGCACGTTCTTTGCACCTTCTGACGTCCGCTCGGTGCGTCCACGAACGGTTGAACGAGACGCTCGTTTACGTTCCCATGGATGTGCGGGGGTACGTCGGAGGTCTCTCTTGCTGAGCGCCCCGTGGTGGCTGCGGTCCGCGGCTGCCTTCCTTTTCGCGATCACGTTGCTCGCCGCTGCGTCGCAGCCGGCCGCCGCACAGGTGGCCGGGCTGAAGGCGCCCGCTCCCGCCGGAACCCAGTGGGAGGTCCTCGCCGGCTACAACACCGCGACCCACGAGGGCATCGACCCGTACGCGCTCGACCTCTGGCGGAAGGACGCGGAGACCGGCGGCACGCCGGTCCTCGCACCGATGAGCGGGACGATCGGCTACACGTCGGACACCTGCGTCTCGATCCGCACGAGCGAGGTGAACCTCCTGATGTGCCACGTGTTCGTCGACCCCGGCCTCAGCCGCGGCGACGCGGTTGCCGTCGGGCAGCGCGTCGCCACCGTCGCGCCGGACGGGCAGGCCGAGAACAACGGCATCGCGCACATTCACTTCCAGCTCAACGCGCGCAGCGACGCCCCCGGATCGACCGGCGCACCGATCCCCTTCACGGGCCAGTACGCGATCGAGGGCGTGAACTTCGATGCGACCACCGAGTACAACGCCCACTACCTCCGCGGCTTCCGCTCCACGAACGCCGAGGTGGCCGGCGTCGTCGCCGCGCCGCCTTCCGTCGACGCGGGACCGGATCGCACGGTGCAGCCGGGCGAGGTGGTCACGCTGACGGGGACCTCGAGCGGCATCGCCAACCTCTTCTGGGTGCAGGAGAGCGGCCCGGCGGTGGTGACGAACATCAACCAGGGCGCGAACCTCTCCTTCGTCGCGCCGTCCGACCCGGGCGCCGCGGTGAAGTTCCAGCTCATCGGCAACGCCAACGGCACGCTCGTCACGGACGACGTTCACATCACCGTGCAACCCCCGGCCGCCGAGCCGGCGGGCGAGCAGCAGCAGGTGGCGTCGATCATCAGCGGCCAGGTCTTCCCCGGCGGGATCAGCATGGTGGTCTTCTCCGGCGGCACGACCGAGGAGCTCATCGAGGCGATCGGATGCCCGTTGCCGACACTCGCGATGTGGGCGAGCACCTCCACGGGGAGCCTCGTGCAGTACACCGTCGGCCGCCCGGCGTTCGTGAACGCGTCCTGGACCTCGATGTTCGCGAACGGGTTGCCGGAGCTGACGCCGCTGCTCCTGAAGTGCGAGTAGCCCGCGTCGGCTGACGCCGTCGGGGCCGTCCTGCGCTACAGTCCTGCCACTGGGGGCTGTGAGCGGGAGTCGGCGCAATGTCCTTGTACGAAGTCCTTCTGATCGGGCACATCCTGGGTGTGGTCGTGATGGCGTTTGGGAGTGGCACCGCCATGCTGGCGAGCCTCTCGGCCGGATCACGGCCCACCGTGAGCGCGGTGATCACCGCCTCGCGACTCGAGTTGCTGGGCGGCCGCGTCGTCTCGTTCGCGGCGGTCGTCGTGGCGCTGCTCGGGACCTGGCTGGTGAAGGAAGGGAACTTCGAGTTCTCCGCCGCCTGGATCTCCGCGGCCTACGCCCTGTGGTTCGTCTCGCTCGGCATCGGTGGAGGCATCCTCGCGCGGCACAGTCGCAAGACGCTCGCCGCGGCCCTGGCCGCCCAGGAACGAGGCGAGACGACGAGCGACGCGCTCATCGCCCAGTTCCGCGCTCCGATCGCGGGGATCGGTGGCACCGTGCTCGGCCTGATGTACGTCGTGTTCGTCTACCTGATGGTCGCGAAGCCGGGGATGTAGCCCCGGCGGCTCGCCAGGTCCGTCAGGACCCGGCCGGGGGCGGCAGCTCGAGCGGGCGCCCGGAGACCAGCAGCCACGCCCGGTCCGCCGCGCGCGACACGCGCTGGTTCACGCGCCCGAGGATGTCGCGGTACACGCGCCCGAGCGGGTAGGGCGGCACGAGCCCCGCGCCCACCTCGTTCGTGACGAAGATCGTCTCGCCGGTCCGGCTCCGCGCCGCCTCGATGATCGCGTCGACCTCGCCGTCGAGGTCGCCCTCCAGCGCTTCGACCGCGTCGAGCGTGGGTTCGTCCGTCCCGAGCTGCATCAGGCGATTCGTCACCCAGAGCGACAGGCAGTCGATGAGCACGCACGCGTCGGGCGCCGCGCGGCTGAGCGCGTCCGCCAGCGCGAGGGGCTCCTCGATGGTGGTCCAGGCCGACGGACGTCGTGACTGGTGGCGCTGGATGCGGTCGAGGAGCTCCTCGTCGCCGGCCTCCATCGTGGCGAGGTAGACGACCGGGGCGCCGGAGTGACGGGCGAGGTGCTCGGCGAAGGTGGACTTGCCGGAGCGCGCGCCGCCCGTGACGAAGAGGATCTGTCCCATCGCGCCCGCCTAGACCGTCAGCACCGGCTCGAACCATCCCTGGTGTAGCCCCGCGAGGATCGCGAGCCAGGCGACGACCTGCGCGACCTCGATCGCGGCGCCGTACACGTCGCCGGTTACGCCCCCCAGCATGCGTGCCGCCGCGCCAGCCGTCACGAGGGCGCCGACCGCCGCCGCGACGAGGATCGCGAGGCCGGCCAGCCCGAATGTGACGAGCGCGAGCACGGCGGCGAGCGCCGTCGCGAAGGGGGCGGCGAGGGGCCAGAGGCCGGCGTGAATCGCATGGCCGAGGCCACCGGGGCGGGCCGGTGCGAAGAGCAGGCCGACCGGCGCCACGGTCCAGCGCGCGAGGGCCGGCGCCACGATGAGCGCCGCGGTCCTCGCGTCTGCGGGCAGGCTGGCGATCGCCGACCACTCCGTCAGCAGCACGAGCACCAGCGCCATCACGCCCGCCGGCCCGATCGTGCCCTCGCGCATCACGGCGAGGCGACGATTGCGGTCGCCCTGCACCGCGAGGCCGTCGGCGGTGTCGGCGACACCGTCGAGGTGCAGCCCGCCCGAAAGCAACGCGAGGGCCGCGACGAGCAGCGCCGCGGCCGGCCCTGCGGGTAGCAGCTCGCCCAGTCCACGGTCGAGAGCAGCGAGGATCGCGCCGAGCACGAGCCCGGCGAACGGGTACCAGCCGAGCGCCTCGGCGAAGGTGCGGTCGTCATAGGTCTGGACGGGGCGCAGTCGGAGCGGCGTGAGGAACTCGATCGCGATCAGCGATCCGCCGAGGAAGCGGGCGACTCCCACCCTACGGCTCTGGCTCGACCGCGTCGTCGGAGTCGGAGACGCCGGCTTCCTCGAAGGTCGCCATCTCGTCGAGCACGCGACAGGCGGCGACGCAGAGCGAGATGCCGAGGGCGGCGCCGCTGCCTTCGCCGAGTCGCATCCCGAGGTCGATCAGGGGCTCGAGGCGCAGGTGTTCGAGCGCAGCGGCATGGCCGGGCTCGGCGGAACGGTGGGAGGCGATCAGCCGTGGCCCCGCTTCCGGGCTGAGCGCGACCGCGACGAGTGCCGCCGCCGTCGAGATCAGACCGTCGAGGACCGCGGGGGCGCCGTCGGCCGCGGCTGCGAGATAGATGCCGGCGAGGACGCCGATCTCGAAGCCGCCCACGGTGCGGAGCACGTCGATCCCGTCCGACGCGTCGGGACGGTTCACCTCGAGCGCCTGCTCGATGGCGCGGATCTTCTGCTCGAACCGCTCGTCGTCGACGCCCGTGCCGCGGCCCGTGACGGCGCGAGGTGGCCTGCCGGTGACCGCCGCGATGATCGCCGCGGCCGAGGTGCTGTTGCCGATCCCCATCTCGCCGCACCCGACGATGTCGATCCCCTCCGCGTCACGCTCGCGGGCGTAGAGCTCGATCCCGGCGGCGACGGCGGCGAGCGCGTCCGCGCGGGTCATCGCCGGGCCCTCCGCGATGTCATTCGTGCCGGGTCCAAGCCGGAGGCGGATGAGCGCGGGATCCTCGGGCGTCTCGGCGAGGACCCCCGCGTCCACCACGCGGACGCGGGCGCCGGCGTGCTGCGCCAGGACGTTGATGGCGGCACCCCCGTGGAGGAAGTTCAGCACCATCTGCGCCGTCACCTCCTGCGGGTAGGCGGAGACCCCTCGCGCAGCGACGCCATGATCGCCGGCCGCGACCACGATCAGCCGCCGCTCCAGCCTCGGGCGAGGCGAGCCGGTGATGCCGGCGATGCGGATTGAGAGGTCCTCCAGCCGCCCGAGGGCGCCCGGTGGCTTGGTGAGCGTCCCCTGTCGTCCCGCTGCCGCCTCCGTGGCCGTCGCATCGAGCGGGCGGATCGCCGCGACAGTGCGCGCGATCAGCTGCTCGTGCTCGCGAGTGGCGGAAGGATCGGTCGGGGACATCAGCGGGCCTACGATTGGGCGAGGACGTTCAGTATTCAGTAGTCGCGAGTGTATGCGCGGAGCCTCCCTCGGGCTTCCGGCGCTCCTCGGGACATGGGGTGCGGCATGGCCACCGCCGAGTCGGGACGCGACCCGTACTACCGCGATTTCGCCGCGGCCTACGACGAGTACTCGCGGGGCGTCGCGGGTGACGTCGAGTTCTACGTCGACCTCGCGCGCGCGGCCGGCAGCGTCGTCGAGCTCGGCGTCGGGACGGGGCGCATCGCGATCCCGACCGCGCAGTCGGGCGTCCCGGTGGTCGGGATCGACCTCGAACCGGCGATGCTCGAGGTGGCGCGGTCGAAGGCCGAGGCGGCAGGTGTCGGCGACCTCGTGACGCTGCGGCAGGGGGATATGCGGTCGTTCGCCCTCGACGCGCCGGTCCCGCTGGTGACCATCCCGTTCCGCAGCTTCCTCCATAACCTCACGACCGAGGATCAGCTCGCCACGCTGGCGGCGTGCCGCGGGGCGCTCGCGCCGGGTGGGCGGCTCGCGCTGAACGTGTTCAACCCGAACCTGCGGATGATGGCGCGCTGGATGGAGCGCAGCGACGCGCACTGGGAGCCGTTCGGCGCGTGGGAGGGCTACCAGGCGCAGCAGGACTACGGGCCGTCCGAGCAGATCGTGACGACGTCGCTCCGCGTCCGTGACGAGGGCGGGGCGTGGCGGAAGACCTCGTTCCGCCTGCGATACGTCCACCGCTACGAGATGCAGCACCTGCTCGAGCGCGCCGGGTTCGAGGTGGAGTCACTGTCTGGAGGCTTCGCCGGGGAGGCGTTGACCGACGCTTCGCCTGAGATGGTTTGGATAGCCCGGCGGCCCTGAAGAGCACGGCCAGAGCCTTGACGAACCTGTCTCGAACATCAGGAAGATGTTTGTGAATCCTTGAACTTGAGGGTTGACAAGGCTTTCGCCCCCTCTATGCTCTTGTTGTCACAAGCACGAGACATTTACGTCCGTGATGAGTGATCGGCCGAATCTTGTGTTGGACAGCCAGCACGAGACCGGGGGACCCAACACCTTGGGGTGAATCCTCCTGCGGGAGGACGGGCATACTGAACCAGCCCGAACCCGACAGCTAACCTCGGAGGCTGACTGGATCAGCCCGACCGGCGGGATGCCGGATGCGGACGATATCCAGAAGGAGGGCGACGCGATGATTGTGAGTGCGCCGCCGAAGAAGTGCCCGCGCTGCCGTGGGCTGATGATTATCGAGGACGACTGGTACGGCCAGTTCGGTACCTGCGTTGCCTGTGGCTACGTCCACGAGGCGCAGCGCTGTGACCCGAAGGACCTCGAAGAGGAAGAGCGCCTGGCCGCCGGCAAGCAGCGCCGCCGCCAGCCGTCGCACGGCAAGCTCCGCCTCTAAGTCCCTCTCACCGCAAGGACTCGACACGCGCGCCCGGCATCTCTCATCACATGAGGAATGCCGGGGGCGCGTTCGTCGTGCCCGGCGTCGTCCCCGCTAACGCTCCACCCCGCGCGACGGGACCCACGCCAGCTCTCCGCCGGCGGCTCCGACGAACATGATCTCGGGATGCCCCAGCATCTGGCGCACGGCGTTGATTTCGCCGGTGTGGAACCAGGTGTGAAAGATCGCCCGGCCCAGGAACGTCCCGGTGCTCTCGCGCTGGCTGAAGGACGGGATGGCGGCGAACTGCTCGTCGCTGGTCTCGTCGATCCACGACAGGTCCGAGGTGGCGGAGTCGAGGTAGGCGAGGGCGTCCTGCCACGAGGGCGGCGTTCCATCGCTCGGGGCCGGGGGTACGGAGCCGGGTGCTCCCGTCGCAGCCCATCGTGCGTTCGACCAGTGCTGGGCGATGTGCTGAACGCTCCACGCGATCGCGTTCATGGTCGTTCCGTCGGCCTTCGGGAGCCGCGTCGCGGCTTCCTCAGCGGTGAGGCCTTCGAGGCCCCGACGGAACTCAGAGACCGCCACGCGCGCCAGGTCTGAGGTCCGGAACATCGCTCCCCGCTCTCACTGAGTCCGTCCACCCTAGTCCCGGGCCGTCGGACCTCAAAGAGCGGGGTCGCACGACCTTTGTCATGCGATCCCACGGCGGGCTATCCTCCCGCGACATCAACGTGAGTGTTCGGTCTCCTCGAGACGTTGAGGATTCGTCGGCCGCGCACCGTAGGGAGGCAACATGTTCGTTCGGATCTCCTACATGCACCCGAAGGAAGGTCAGGAAGACCGGCTGAAGGGCATCCTGCGCGACCTCTCGGCGTTCTACCGCGAGCAGTCCGGGTACCAGGGCGGCTGGGTGCTGAACCCGTACGAGAAGGCCCGCGCCGAGGACCGCCGCTGGGGCCGCGTCGGCATCTGGGAGAGCGAGGACGCCGCGGAGCACGCCGCGCAGACCGCGCATTCGATGGCGCTGCGCTCCGAGCTGGCCCGTATCGTGGTGGAAGACTCCCACTACGAGCTCTCGTTCGAAGGAACGCCTGACAACCTTTAGACAGAGTCGGGAGTACGCGGCCCCTTGTCCGCGTACTCCCTGATGGAAACGACAGCTGAATCGGGGGTCTGGACGCCAAACCTTAGGGGTTCCCCCTATAAGGGCCGCCTTAAGGGATCCGTAGGATGACCACCGTCGGAGGCGAACGGCGCCGATGACGATCGTGGGTCAACGGACCCGGATAGGCACCAGGATGGGCGAGGGTACTGAGCTTCACATCGTGCGCGACGACATGCCGTCGTGCGTTCACCACTGGGTCCTGAGCGACCCGTCCGAGGGCGCCATCACCGGCCGCTGCAAGCGTTGCGGTGGCGAGCGCGTCTTCGCGTCGCAGGTCGAGGGCAATGACCGGTACGACCGGGAAGCCCCCGAGCCGCTCGCTCCGGTGGAGGACTCCATGACGGCCTGGAAGGTCGGGTAACGAGGACGGCAGATCAACCGTCACCGGACCGACAGGGTCGGTAACGTCGCGACAACACACCCTCGGATACCCTGAGGGAGATGCGGAGAGCCCCAATGGACCAGAATGACCGACTGAACGCCCCGATTACCCGCGTGCGCCCGCCGATGCGCGGCAGTTCGCACATCCGCATCCTCGTCGCTGACGACCACGCACTGCTCCGGCAGGCGCTGCGGATGCTCCTCGAGGCGCAGGACGGCCTGGAGGTCGTCGGCGAGGCCACCAACGGCCGTGACGCCGTCGACTCGGCCGAGCGCCTGCTCCCGGACGTGGTCCTGATGGACATGGTCATGCCCGGCCTGAACGGCATCGAGGCGACCCGTCAGATCGTGAAGCGCTCGCCCAGCACGCGCGTCCTCATCCTGACCGCGTACCTCGAGGACGAGCGGCTCCTGCAGGCGCTCCGCGCCGGCGCGGCCGGCTACGTGGTGAAGAACTCGGACATGGAGGAACTCCTCCTCGCGATCCAGTCCGTCCGCCGCGGCAACACCTACTTCTCGACGTCCGTGTCCGAGGAGATCTCGGTCAACGATGTCCTGATGCAGGCGAAGCAGCCCGAGGGCAAGACCGGCTACGAGACGCTGACCCCGCGCGAGCGCGAGGTGCTGCAGCTCATCGCCGAGGGACTCTCGAACCAGGCGATCGCCGACGAGCTGGTCATCAGCGTGAAGACGGTGGAGGCGCACCGCGCCCACATCATGACCAAGCTGCACGCGAAGAACCGCACCGACCTCATCCGCTACGCCATCAAGCGTGGACTGGTGGGCCTCGACGCCTCCGACTCGGACGCCCGCGAGGCGATCTAGCCCCGCCGTCGTCACCCGCGAGGGCCGTCACGCCCTCTCATCTGTCTCTCGCACGCGATCGAAGCGGCCGTCGGATCACCCGACGGCCGTTTCGCGTGGTCAAGTATTGGTAAAGGCCCTGACAGAGGGCTGTTGAATTACTGACGTTCGTTGAGAGCGGGTGAGGAGGTACCGATTATCACGCGTAAGCCTCTCGTCGGCGGGGTAGGCGTGTGACAACATACCGGTTCGTGGCGGACGAAACGACGACAGCTCCATTGGTCCTCGTCGCTGAAGACGAGGAAGGTGTGAGGGCGATGCTCGGCATCGCCCTTCGTGCTGCGGGCTTCGAGTCCATCCTCTGTTCCGACGGCGAAGAGGCCCTCAAGCAGCTCCAGGACGGCCTGGAGCCGGACATCGTCCTGATGGACGTCCGGATGCCGCGCATGGGCGGTGTCGAGCTGGCGCGCCGCGTGCGCCTCGAGGACCGCTGGGACCTCATCCCGCTCGTCGCGATGTCCGCCTACAGCGATGACCTGCAGGAGCACGAGATCAAGGCCGCCGGCGCGGACGCCTTCCTGCCGAAGCCGTTCACCATCGCCGACCTCCGCTCGATGCTGTACTCGCTCCTGCCCCGCGACCGACGCCCCTCCTAGGGCCGCGCGCGCCTCGATTCCCTCGTCCCGAGGCAACCCCGTCACCGCCCCAGACCCGCGCCTCGGCGCCGCCCTGCGGACGACTTCGGCTCCCTGTTGATAGAAGCCTCGGAAGGTAGGGGGCCCCTAAGGGTTTGGTAGGGGGCTTCCCCGATACGGAGCGGCGAGCCGCAGCCGAACAATGGCTCCCGACGCAACAGCCCCCAGTGCGGGTCGTGCGTCGGGAGAGCGCCATGATCGTCGTGACCCGCTTCGACCGCAGCGAGTTCGTCCTGAACGCCGAGTTCATCCAGTCGGTGGAGAGCACCCCCGACACGCACATCGTGCTGTTCAACGGCCACTCGTACGTCGTCCGCGAAGACCGCGACGAAATCGTGCAGCGCGTCCTGGAGTACCGACGGTCGGCGTACGGCGGCTCGAGCCGCCCCATGCTCACCCTCGTCCGGGAGTCGGATCAGGACCCGGATCGGGACTAACCCCGGCTCGGTTCGGCAGCGGAGGTTCGCGTGGGCGCTACGACGATTGCGGGGCTTGTCATCGCCGCCATCGGCATCCTCGGTGGGTTCACCATCGAGGGTGGCTCGGTCGGCTCCCTGATCAACATCCCCGGCTTCATGATCGTCGTCGTCGGCACCCTCGGTGCGACCGTCGTGTCGTTCCCGCCGGCCATGCTCAAGGCGATCCCCACCGGCTACATGCGCGCCCTGAAGGGCGGCGACAACGCCGAGCCCCAGGAGATGGCGAAGCACCTCGTGGAGATGGCCGACAAGGCCCGCCGCGAGGGGCTCCTGTCGCTGGAGGAAGACGCCCAGAACATGGAGGACCCCTTCGCCAAGAAGGGCCTCATGCTCATGATCGACGGCACCGACCCGGAGGCGCT
This sequence comes from Dehalococcoidia bacterium, assembly GCA_020634075.1. Lineage (GTDB taxonomy): Bacteria > Chloroflexota > Dehalococcoidia > UBA2979 > UBA2979 > W-Chloroflexi-9. Next base: position 15,432 of record JACKCJ010000019.1, read on the forward strand.
CCGCGCCATCCTCGAGATTGAGATCGAAGGCGCCGCCAAGCGCGAGACCGAGAAGTCCGAGGTCTTCAAGGCCGGTTCCGGCTTCGCCCCCACCCTGGGCGTGCTCGGCGCCGTCATGGGCCTCATCACCGTGCTCGGTAACCTCGGTGGCGACGTGGCCGCCCTCGGCCACGGCATCGCGACCGCGTTCGTCGCCACGTTCTACGGCGTGGGCGTGGCGAACGTCATCCTGCTGCCGATGGCCATGAAGCTGAAGGGCATCGCGGCCGAGGAGCAGGCGGTCCGGGAGATGGTGCTCGAGGGCATCCTCTCCATCCAGGCCGGCGACAACCCGCGCATCGTGCGCGAGAAGCTCCAGTCCTTCCTGTCGCCGGAGCTCCGGACCAGCGAGGACGAGGAAGAGGCCGCGAGCGCCGGCCGGGCGGCCGCATGAGCCGTCGATCCAAGGGCCACGCCGAGGAACACCCGGATGAGCGTTGGGTTATCTCCTACGCCGACCTGGTGACCCTGCTGCTCGGCTTCTTCATCATCCTGTACGCCACCGCGGACGCGAACCAGGTCAAGATGGAAGCGCTCGCGCGCGGCCTGGCCGAGGCGTTCAACGTCGGCGTGAAGGAGGGCCAGGCCGGCGACTCCATCTTCGATGGCGGCACCGGCGTGATCCCCGAGCGGAACGAGGCGGGCAACCTCGACTTCGATCTGCAGCGCGTCCGCCAGCTCATCGACGAGCAGTCGCTCCGCGCGGGCGTGACCGGGCAGATCCTCGTCACGCGCGAGGCAGACCGCATCGTCATCCGCCTCGCGGACAACCTCGTGTTCCCGTCCGCCAGCGCGGACATCCGCCCGGAGGCGAACGAGCTCCTGCGCATCGTCGCGGCAGCGGTCAACCAGACCGACAACGAGATCCGCGTCGAGGGCCACACCGACAACATCCCGCTCGCGACGGACAAGTACCCCTCGAACTGGGAGCTCTCCTCGGCGCGCGCGACGGCGGTCCTGCGTCTGCTCACCGAGCAGTTCGGCGTGGACCCGGAGCGAGCGTTCGCGGCCGGCTTCGGCCAGTACCGCCCGATCGCCTCGAACCTCACCCCGGAAGGCCGCGCCCTGAACCGGCGCGCCGACATCGTCCTGCTCTACCCCGCGGCGTCGATCGCGAACGACTCGACCGCCGACACCAACACCCTGCCGATCGAAGAGTCGCTGGCGAACCCGACGTCCGAGGCGTCCGGGACGAGCACGTCGAGCGACACGCACGAGGACCCCGCGACGAGCGGAGCTGGAGCGAGCCATGAATAAGCCGATCATCCTGGGCATCGGAGGCGCCGTGGTGGGCGTGGTCGTCGCGTTCGCGGCGTTCACGTTCCTCATGGGTGGCGGTGGCGAGACCGTCGTCGCCGCGCCGCCGACCGAGCCGGTGAACGTCGCCGGCAAGCTCGGCCCGCACCTCACCCTGACCGACCGCGTGTTCAACCTCCTCCCGGAGCAGGGGTCCGACAAGACCTACATCAAGCTCCAGACCGTCGTGGAGTTCGAGACCTACGACGAGCGCTGGGCGTACGTCCTGGGCGGCTGCGGTGGGGAGGCGCACGGCGCCATCTTCGGCGGCGGCGCCACGGGCGACCTGATGGTGTCGGCCGTTCCGGCCGGCTCCGCCGCGCCTCTCGCGGACCGCACCTCCGGCGGCGAGACCGTCGACCCGTGCGAGGCCGAGGAGCACGCACTGATGACGGAGTTCGAGCACGAGATCGGCAGCGGCATGCAGCTGATCGAGGACGCCGTCACCACGGTCGTCACCGGCCACACCGCCTCCGAGATCGCTTCGCCCGAGGGCAAGGAAGCGCTCAAGGAGGAGATCAAGCACGCGATCGACGAGCTCATCCACGAGCCGAAGGTGCACCGCGTGCTCTTCCTGAACTTCATCACCCAGTAGCGACCACGAGCCACCAGGCGACCGACCGACTTCCGCAGAACGAGACGACGAGGACGAGATGGCCGAGCAGCGAGCGCTCTCCCAGTGGGAAATCGACGCGCTCCTCAACGACCTGCCGGGTGACGGCGCGGCCGAGGACGAGCCCGGTGGGGCTCGCCACGACCGCTCCGCGCTCACGGCGATCAAGTCGTACGACTTCCGCCGTCCCGACAAGTTCTCGAAGGAGCAGTGGGCGACCCTCCAGTCGATCCACGAGCACTTCGCGCGGATGCTCGGCGCGTCGTTCTCCTCGCGGCTTCGCACCCTCGTCTCGGTGCGCCTCTCCAGCCTGGAGCAGGGCCTGTACGAGGAGTGGCAGGTCCAGGTCCCGAACCCCACCGTCTGCTACGTCATGGCGATGCGGCCGCTCAGCGGCAACATGGTCGTCGAGTTCAACTCCGAGCTCGCCGCCGAGGTCGTCGACCGCCTGCTGGGCGGGAACGGCGCGCTGGTCGACCGCTCCCGCGAGCTCGGCGAGGTCGAGATCGGCCTCCTGCGCTCCTTCTCGCGGGTCTTCTCGATGGCGCTGCAGGAGATGTGGTCCACCGTCCGTCCCGTGGAGCCCACGCTCCAGGACATTGGCCAGGATGCCTCGCTGATCCAGGTGGCGGCGCCGACCGACGTGGTGCTGACCGCCTCCTTCGAGATGAGCATCGGCAACCACCGCGGGCAGATGTCGCTCTGCATCCCCTACCAGGTGATCGAGCCGCTCACGCCGAACCTCTCCGCGCAGTTGTGGATGGCCGCGAGCACGCGCCACGCGATCAGCGAGGACGAGCGCCAGGCGATGGAGACGCTCATCGGCCGCAGCCGCGTCGACGTGTCGGTCCGCCTCGGCGGCGTCGACCTCCCGGCGCGCACGGTGGCCGGCCTGCAGGAGGGCGACACGTTCGTCCTCGACGCACGGCTGGGGCGCCCGCTGGACGTGGTGATCGGGGAGCGCACGCGCTTCCTCGCACTGCCCGGCACCGTCGGCAGCCACATGGGCATCCAGATCGCGGACGTGGTCGAGGAGCGGCGGTTCGAGCTGACGCGTGCCTCCGGCATGCCGAGCTTCGAAGAGCCGACCCCGACCGCCCCGATGAGCAATGAGCTGAACACGCCGTCCTTCGAGGACGACGAGACCGAGTAACGAGTCGCGCGACGCGAGCACTCCCGCCGCAACGGGAGCCGATGGGGTAACGACATGGACGAACTGATGCGCAACTCGCTCGGACGCTACGCGGACGCCCTCGCGGGCATCGCCAGCGTCGTGCGGGAGCAGATGCTCACCGGCATCGAGAGCCTGACCACGACGCGACCGTCGCTCGCGGACATCTCCTTCGGGCCGGCCGACGTGCCGGGCCTGGAGGCCGAGTTCGCCGAGATCCCCCACGTCGGCATCGACCTCGCGGTCACGGCGCCCTCGGGCGACCGGTTCGCCTCCGCGATGATCGTGCCGCTGCCCGACCTCGGAGGGCTGCTCGGCATCGAGACCGGCGCCGAGCGCATGGCCGACTCTGACTTCGCGAACGCGCAGCTCCAGGTCATCTCCGGCGCGACGCGCGAGTACTTCGACCTGCTGGGCATGACGCTCTTCCAGGACCAGCTCACCGGCATCGAGGTCGTCCCCGCCGAGGCGCGGGTCGGCGGCGTCGAGACCACCGTCGGTCTCGTCCAGGAGGCCGCTGCCGGCAGCCCCGTCGTCCGCATCGACCTCGGTCTCGCGCTCGCCGACGGCGAGCCGGCGCGCCTCGTCCTCGTCGTGCCGCAGGCCTTCCTCGACGCCGTCGGGATGGCGCTCGGCGGACAGGCGTCCGAGCCGGCGCCGATGCGCGCCTCCGCTGCCCCTGCGGCTGCGGGAGCGGCGCCGGTTGGTCTTCCCGGCCAGTCGGCCGACCCGTTCGGCCTCGACTCCGACCCCGAGGAAGTGGTGGACAACGTCTCGCCCTTCCGCCCCGCCGGCACGTTCGGCGCGAACGCCCGTGACGACGTGGAGGTGCACCCGGTGCGCTTCCCACCGCTCAGCGAGCCCGCGCACCTCTCCTCGGAGCGTCGCGCGCTCGACCTGATCATGGACGTTTCGATGCGTGTGACCGTCGAGCTCGGCCGCGCGTCGCTGACCGTGGAGGACGTCCTGGGCCTCGGCCCGGGCAGCGTGGTGGAGCTGAACAAGCTCGCGGGTGAGCCCGTGGACGTGATGGTGAACGACCAGCTCATCGCCCGCGGTGAGGTAGTCGTCGTCGACGAGAACTTCGGCGTCCGCGTCACGGAGATCGTCTCTCCGCGCCGCCGCGCCCAGGCGATGGGGGCGTAGCGATGCGGCTCTCGCGAATCACCGCGCTGATCGTCGGCGCTGCCTCCTCGCTCCTGGTCGCCGTTCCGGCCTCCGCGCAGGAAGCCCCGGCCGACGCCGCCGCGACCGATGACGTCGGCACCGGCGTCACCTCGTTCGGGTTCGGTGACTGGGTGAACCTCGGCGTGCGCCTCGCGCTCGTCGTCGCCGTGATCTGGGGCGCCGTGTACGCGATGCGCTGGTACGTCCGGCGCATGAACCGCGGCGGCGGCCGCGGCAGCCTCCGCGCGCTCGAGGTCCTCGAGACGCACGCGCTCGGCCCGAACCGCACCCTGCACCTGGTCCGCCTCGGCGACCGCGCGGTCCTCGTCGGCGCGACGCAGGAGCGCATCACGCAGCTGCTCACCGTGGACGACCCGGACGAGTTCAAGCGGCTGACCGAGACGCCCGAGGACGACGAGATGCCCGCGACGCCGCGTGTCGCCGGCGCCATGTCGCTGATCTCGAGCCTCGGCTCCGGCCTCAGGGCGATGCGCACCCGCCAGGCGGAGATGAACGCGCGCATCAAGGCACAGCGCGAGGCACAGCGCGAGGCCCAGCGCGAAGCACAGCGCGAGACTCGCGCCGCCGCTGCTCCGGCGGGGCCGAAGGCGAACCGTCGTGCTGCCCGCGCGACCGAGGCCGCCGAGGCGGTCGCGGAGACGAGTGAGCCGCGCTTCGGTGCGCTGAAGGGCATGCTCAGCCGCCGCGCCGAGGCCACGCCCCGCGACTCCGAGGCGATCATCGAGGACGCCGAGCAGGAGCGTGAGTCGCTCTTCGACCGTGCCCTCGCCAGCATCGACGCGCTCGAGGTGATGCCGAGCGGCTCGACCGCCGCCGGCGCACGCGCACGCGCGTCCTACGGCGCGGCTCGCCCCGCGGCCCGGTCCGCGACTCGGCCGGCCGCCGCAGCGGGCGGTAGCCGTGAGAACCAGATCGCCGAGCTGCAGCGGGCCATCGAGGCTGCGCGGAAGAGCGCGAGCTAGTCGATGACCTCGAACGACTCCGTCATGGGACGGCGCTGGCCGTACCGCCGCCCGCGTGTGTCGCGACGCACTGTCGCGCTGGCCCTTGGGCTCGGCGTGATCCTCGCGATGTCCACGGGATGCGTGGCCGCCGACGGCACCGTGACGGCGCCAGGCCTCGGGCCGGAGTCGGTGGACGACCCCTCGGGGCGCGCGACGGGCGTGCAGCTGCTGGTGCTCCTCACCACGCTGTCGCTCGCGCCGGCGTTGCTGATCATGGTCACGTCGTTCACGCGGATCATCATCGTGCTGTCGCTGGTCCGGAACGCCGTCGGCGTGCCGCAGCTGCCGCCGAACCAGGTGCTGATCGGCATCGGCTTCCTGCTGACCGTCTTCGTCATGGCGCCCGTCTGGACCACCGTGAACGACGAGGCGCTGCAGCCGTACCTCAACGGCGAGATCGGCCAGTCCGAGGCGCTCGATCGCGCCGAGGGCCCGCTGCGCACGTTCATGCTGGCGCAGACGCGGGAGCAGGACCTCGAGCTCTTCGTGGGGCTGTCGCAGGACACCCGCCCCGCGAACATCGACGAGGTTCCGACCTACGTCGTGATCCCGGGCTTCATCGTGAGCGAGCTGAAGACGGCGTTCCTCATGGGGTTCATCGTCTTCATCCCGTTCCTGATCATCGACATCGTCGTGTCATCGGCGCTGCTGTCGATGGGCATGATGATGCTGCCCCCCGTCGTCGTATCCCTGCCGTTCAAGATTTTGCTCTTCGTCCTGGTGGACGGGTGGGGCCTGATCATCGGTTCGCTCGTTAGATCCTTCGTCCTCTGAAGACGCCGTCCGCATAGGGGTTCACCCGGTTTCCGGGCGGGCCCGATTGGAATGTTCGAATGAACGACGCACAGGTCATCGCACTGGCGCAGGACGCCCTGATGACGACCATGCTCGTGGCCGCGCCGATCCTCATCGTGTCGCTGGTCATCGGCATGCTCGTGTCGGTCTTCCAGGCCATGACCCAGATCAACGAGGTCACGATGACCTTCGTGCCGAAGATCCTCGGGGTCTTCGCGGTCTCGGCGCTCGTCGGCCCGTGGATGATCGGCACGATGGTGAACTACACCTCGCGCCTCCTCACGGCGCTGCCGGAGCTGGCGCACTAAGTGCTCTCCGAGGTGTTCGCCGTCTCGCCGGAATGGTCGGCCTACTTCCTCCTCGTACTCGCGAGGTTGACCGCGGCGATCGTCGCGGCGCCGCTGTTCGGCGCGCGCAGCGTGCCGATCCACACGCGCGTGGGCCTCGCGATCGTGCTCTCGCTGATTGTCCTGCCGCTCTCCGAGCGCGACCTCGAGGGCGCCCCGACGGACCTCTTCGCGTTCGCGTCCGCCCTCGGCACCGAGGTCATCCTCGGCATCGCGCTCGGCGTCGGGATCATGCTCGTGTTCCAGGGGCTGGAGATGGCCGCCTCGCTGGTCAGCGTGCAGATGGGCTTCGGCATCGGCCAGGTGTTCGACCCGATCAGCGGGCAGATGAGCGGCACGCTGGAGCAGTTCTACAAGGTCCTCATCACCCTCGTCTTCTTCGCCATCAACGGGCACTACCTCGTGGTGATGGGCTTCCTCGCGACGTTCGAGGTGGTCCCACCGGGGCAGGCGACGCTGGCCGTCATCGCCGGTGACCAGGTCGTGCCGTTCTTCGGCACGCTGATCGTCTCCGCCATCCAGATCGCGCTGCCGGTGTTCGGCGCGCTGGTGCTGACCGACCTCGCGCTGGCGCTGGTGAACCGCACGGTGCCGCAGATGAACGCACTGGTCGTCGGGTTCCCGGTGAAGATCGGCGTCGGCCTGATCGTCCTCGGCGCGTCGATGCCGATGCTCGTCTCGTTCCTCGGCGCCACGATGGGCCGCGCGCTCGTCGACGTGAACTCGCTGGTGGTGCGCTGATGGCCGGCGAGAAGACCGAGGCCCCTACCCAGCGCCGGCAGGAGGACGCCCGCAAGCGCGGCCAGGTCGCGCACTCGCGCGAGGTGGACTCCGCGATCGTGCTCCTCGCCGTCATCGGCGTGTTCCGCTTCGGCGGCCCCTACATGTGGACGCAGATCGAGGCGCTCACCTTCGACAGCTGGTCGCACCTCAACCGGAACCCGCTGACCGTCGAGCTGACGGCCGACGTCGGCCTGGAGCTGATGGTGCGCGCGGTGATGATCCTCGCGCCGCTCATGGGCGCCGTCATGGCCGTCTCCGTGCTCGGGGGCATGGCGCAGACCGGCGGTCCGCTGTTCTCCCGCGAGGCGGTGAAGCCGCAGTTCAAGCGCATGAACCCCCTCGAGGGCGGCAAGCGCCTCATCGCGTCGCGGCAGGCGTACGTGAACCTCGCGAAGTCCCTCGGGAAGTTCGTGGTGCTCGGCATCGTGGGCTACATGGTCTTCATGTCCCACTGGGACGAGATCACCACGCTGGGCTTCCAGGCCGGGCTCGCCGACTCGATCACCGTCCTCGTGAGCGTCGCCTTCGACCTCGCGACGAGGATGGCGCTGGTCGTCCTCGCGCTCGCCATCGCGGACTTCATCTTCCAGAAGGCGGACCTCACCCGGCAGCTGCGCATGACGCGGCAGGAGGTGATGGACGAGAACCGTCAGTCAGAGGGTGACCCGCAGATGAAGGGCGCCATCGCGCGGCAGCGCCGCAAGCTCATGTCGCGAATCATGGAGTCCGTCCCGAAGGCGGACGTGGTGGTGGTGAACCCGACCCACTACGCCGTCGCCCTCAAGTACGACCCGACCTCCTCGAACGCCCCGATCGTCCTCGCGAAGGGCATGAACCTCGTCGCGCTCAAGATGCGCGAGGTCGCGGAGGAGCACGGCATCCCCGTCATCCAGAACGCGCCGCTGTGCCGCGCCATCTACAAGGCGACGCGCATCGGCCAGGAGATCCCGGTCGACCTCTACGAGGCCGTCGCCGAGATCCTCGCGTTCGTCTACCGGCTGCGCTCCCGTGGCGCGCTCCGGGCGACGGCGTAACGAGCGAACGAGAGCAGGAGCGAGCGCATGGCAACGCAGGCCGCAGTCTCCGCCCCCGGCCGTCGGGCCGGGCTGCTGGACATCCTGACGCGGAACTCGGACGTCGCGATGGCGGTGACCGTCGTGATGATCATCGCGCTGATGGTCATCCCGCTGCCGCCGGTGCTCCTCAGCCTGCTGATCGTCACGAACATCGCGCTCGCGATCACGATCCTGCTGATCTCGATGTACACGCAGGACGCGCTCTCGTTCAGCGTGTTCCCGTCCCTGCTCCTGCTGACCACGCTGTTCCGGCTGGGGATCAACATCGCGTCGACGCGGCTCATCCTCCTGCAGGGGAACGCCGGCTCCGTCATCGACGCGTTCGGTGAGTTCGTCATCGGCGGGTCGCTGGTCGTCGGCATCGTGGTGTTCCTCATCCTGCTCGTCATCCAGTTCGTCGTGATCACGAACGGCGCAGGCCGCGTCGCCGAGGTGGCCGCCCGGTTCACCCTCGACGCGATGCCCGGCAAGCAGATGTCGATCGACGCGGACCTCAACGCCGGCCTCATCAGTGAGGCCGAGGCGAAGGACCGTCGCCGCCGGATCTCCTCGGAGGCCGACTTCTACGGCGCCATGGACGGTGCCTCGAAGTTCGTGAAGGGCGACGCCATCGCGGGCCTGATCATCACGTCGATCAACCTCATCGGCGGGATGGCGATCGGCATCATGCAGCTCGGCCTGTCGCCGGGTGACGCCGTGGGCGAGTACTCGATCCTGACCGTCGGCGACGGCCTGGTCTCCCAGATCCCGGCGCTCCTCATCTCGACGGCCACGGGCATCATCGTGACCCGGGCGGCGTCCTCGGAGTCCCAGCTCGGCCTGAACATCGGCTCTCAGCTGTTCAGCAACCCGCGCGTCATGTTCATCGTGGCCGCAGTGCTGGGTGGATTCGGCCTAACCCCGGGACTTCCCCGATCCCCGTTCCTGATCATCGCGGCCATGATGGCTGGAGCAGGCTTCCTGGTCCGCGAGAAGCAGAAGACGCAGATCGCGCAGGACGCCGAAGCGAAGGAGGCCGAGCAGGCCGAGGAGTCGCAGAGCGTCGACTCGGTCGTGTCCGTCCTCCGCGTCGACCCCCTCGAGGTCGAGGTCGGTTACGGCCTCATCCCGCTGGTGGATGACGAACGCGGGGGCAACCTGCTGAACCGGATCACGATCATGCGGCGTCAGACCGCCATGGAGATGGGCATCGTCGTGCCGATGATTCGCATCCGCGACAACCTCTCGCTCGGCGCGAACCAGTACGTCGTGCGCCTCCGCGGCATCGAGATCGGCGGCGGCACGCTCTACGTGAACCAGTTCCTCGCCATGGACTCCGGCCTCGCGACCGGTGACATCGAGGGCGAGATGACGGTGGAGCCGGCGTTCGGCCTCCCCGCCAAGTGGATCACCAACTTCGAGAAGCAGCAGGCCGAGCTGATGGGCTACACGGTCGTCGACCCGGCCTCCGTCCTCATCACGCACCTGAGCGAGCTCATCCGCCGGCACGCGCCGGAGCTGCTCTCGCGCCAGGACACCCAGGGCCTGCTGGACAACCTCAAGCAGGAGTACCCGGCCGTGGTCGAGGAGCTCGTCCCGGGCGTCCTCACCGTTGGCGAGGTGCAGGGCGTCCTCCAGCTGCTGCTCTCCGAGAACGTCTCCGTGCGCGACATGGTCTCCATCGCGGAGACGCTCGCGGACCTCGGCCGCCAGACGAAGGACGTCGAGGCGCTCGCCGAGGGCGTGCGCCAGGCGCTGTCGCGCCAGATCACGATGCAGCACCGCGCGGCGGACAACCGCCTGCACGCGATCACGCTGAACCCGCGTCTCGAGCAGACGCTGGCGCAGTCCCTCACGCAGACGGACGCCGGGGTCGCCCTCGTGGTGTCGCCGGACCTCATGCAGCGGCTGATGAACCGCATCGCCGCACAGATGGAGCACGCCGCGGCCATGGGGACGCAGCCGGTGCTCCTCACGTCGACCCGGATCCGGCGGCCGCTCCGCCGGTTGCTGGAGCGCTCGCTCCCGACCCTCGCCGTCATGTCGTTCGCGGAAGTCGCGCGCGAGGTAGAGGTCGATGCCGTTGGACAGGTGGAGGTGGAACATGCAGCAGCCTAAGCGGTTCCAGGCGCCGACCATGGCCGAGGCGTACGACCAGGTACGCCGTGAGCTGGGCGACCAGGCCGTCATCCTCTCGACGCGGAAGGCGTTCGCCCCCGGCCTCTTCGGCCAGCCGGGCCGCCAGTTCGTCGAGGTGGTGGCGCGCGTCCCGAACGAGTCCGCCACGACCCGCGCCGAGCGCCCGACGCTCGAGCAGGACGAGGCCGCGCACGACCTCGTCCGCGCGATCGCGGAGGCCTCGGCCGCCGCGCCGCTCGCTGCGCACGAGGGTCCGTTCGCCGGCTTCCAGGCGGTTGCCTCGCCGGCTGACCTCCCTGCTCCGGCGCGCGCCACCCGCAAGCGCACGACGAAGACCGCCGCTCCGACTGGGGCGCCCACGGGCGCTCCCGCCAGCGTGCGGCCTGCCGCCGACATTCGCGAGGACGCGACCCCGCTGCCGATGCCGTCGACGGCTGCCGCCAGCGGCCCCGTCGCGCTGCCGGTGCCGTCCTCCGAGGAGCCGTGGAGCCGCCAGCTCGACCAGATGCGCTCGATGCTGGAGACGCTCGTCTCCGACCGCCTCGACCAGCGCATCGACGGCGGCCCCGCCGTCCTGCGCGAGATGAAGGAGCGCCTGGTCCGGTACGGGATGACGCCCGCGCTCGCCGCCAGCGTTGTGAGCGATGTCGACGGTTCCGCCGCGCGTGACGAGCAGTCGCTCGCCGCGAACGTCGAGCGCCGCCTCGCCGCGAAGCTCCCGCCGACCGTCGCGATGAACCCGCGGCGCCAGCGCGCCGTCTTCCTCGTCGGCCCCGGTGGCGCCGGCAAGACGACGATGGCGATCCGCATGGCGCTGGACTTCCAGCAGCAGGGCCTCAACGTCGTGGTCGCGGGGACGGACGTGAACCGCGCCGGTGCGCCGCAGCAGTTGACCGCGTTCGGTGCGGTCACCGGCCTCGACACGCGCCTCTGCTACGCGCCCGGTGAGCTCGAGGAGATCCTCGCGGAGCCCGGCGTCGACATGGTGATCATCGACACCCCCGGCCACAACGGCCTGCGCCGTGACCGCATGGCGGAGCTGTCGTCGTTCCTGCAGGCCGCGCGCCAGCGCATGGTCCTGCTCACGGTGCCGGCGACGATGAAGGGCGCCGACCTGGCCGAGGTGGTCTCCGCGTACAGCGCGGTGGGCCTCGACGGCATGGTCGTCACCCGCTGCGACGAGACCTCGCACTTCGGCCACCTCGCGCCGGTGCTGGTGGAGGCCGCGCTCGGCATGGCCTTCACCACGCGCTCGGACCAGGTGAGCGACGCGCCGTCGGCGGCGGACAACCTCGTCCTCGCCGAGTCGATCGTGCGCGCTCAGTGGTCGCAGTCGGCCCCGGCTGCCGCCGGCGCCCGACGCGCCCCGGCCGGCCGCACGCTGGCGAAGGTGGGGTAGCGGCCGACCATGCCCGCGTACGTCGACCTCCAGCCCGGCACGCGGATCAAGGTGTCGCCTCCCGGCGACCCGCTCGGCGTCTCCTACGAGGCGACCGTGCGTTCCGTGCTGCCCTCGCAGCTGCGGCTGGGGCTGCCTCGACGTGACCACGAGGTGCTCGAGGTCGAGCCGGGCGAGCAGCTCACGATGTTCACGACGGTCCACGGGCGGGTGTTCCGCTTCAAGGCCGCCGTGCGCCTCGTCGAGGTCGACAACGACACGTTCTTCATCGACACCCCGCGCGAGGCGGAGAAGACCGAGCGGCGCGAGTTCTATCGCCTGCCGGTCCGCATCGTCCCGCGCTGGGCGTCGCGACTGGATGACGCGGGCAACGAGGTACAGCCCGTGCACGCGGTCATCCTCGATATCAGCGGCGGCGGGGTCATGCTCCAGAGCCGCGAGTTCGTCGGCGCCGGCACGCGCCTGCGGCTCGTCTTCGAACTCGAGGGCGACCCGCTGGACATGGACATCGCGACGCTGGTGCTGGGCTGCAACCGCCCGTCCAGCAACGCGCAGCACTACCGCCTGCATTGCCAGTTCCTGGAGCCGAATCGCCTGGAGCTGGAGCGGCTGGTGCGTTTTGTCTACCGGCAGCAGGCCGAGCTTCGCCGGAAGGGTGTGATCTAGATGACGCTCCTCCGCTACGGCCTGTACGCCGCCATCGGCCTCGCGGTCCTCGCGACGTGGCTTTCCTCGTCCGCGGGGTACCCGATCGAGGCCGCGCTGCTCCGGGGACTGATCGCCTTCATGGCGGGCAGCCTCGTCGCCTACTTCGCGGAGCTCGTCGTGATGACGGCGCCGCCGGTCGCTCGCCCCTCCAGCCGCGTCTCCCACGACGTGGACGAGGACGACGACGAATACGACTACGAAGCCAATGAACCGGTGAGCCTCCCCGCGATCCGGGCCGAGCGAGACGCGGCCGTCGACGAGAGTCGCGCGGCCTAACCTGAGGACGGCATCTCATGCCCAACCCACGACCCAAGCCCACCTCGAGGCCCGCGGGGAAGTCCGCCGGGGCGAACACGCCCACGCCGATCGCGAGCGCTCGTCGCGCGCGCGCCGGCGCGGTGGAGCCGGCCGAGCAGCAGCGCCTGAACCAGGCGCTCTGGGAGCGCTACTTCGATGAGCACGATCCGGCCGTCCGCGAGCAGCTGATCCTCCAGTACGCGCCGCTCGTGAAGTACGTCATGGGGCGCCTCGCGATCTCGCTGCCGGCGATCCTGGACTACGAGGACATCCTCTCGTTCGGCACGATCGGCCTGATCGAGGCCGTCGAACGCTTCGACCACACCAAGGGTGTGAAGTTCGAGACGTACGCGATCGCCCGCATCCGCGGCGCGATCATCGACGCGCTGCGCTCGCTGGACCGCCTGCCGCGCTCCGTGCGCCAGAAGGCGCGCGACGCGAACGAGGCGATCCTTCGCCTCACCAACGAGCTGGGCCGCGACCCGACCGACGAGGAGGTCGCGGAGGCGATGGGCGTCACGCCCGATGTCTACCGCCAGACCCAGGTCGAGTCGTCCTGGATCACGGTCTCCCTCGACACGCTCGGTGCGAGCGACGGCGAAGAGGACACCGGCGGGGCGATGGCCGTGGCCGACCCGGACGGCGAGGACTTCTCCGCCGACCTGGAACGTCAGGAACTCATAGGTGATCTCGCGCTCGCGATTAGGGATTTGCCTGATCGGGAGCAGCTCATCCTTTCGCTCTACTACAAGGAGGAGCTGACCATGCGCGAGGTCAGTGAGGTGCTCGGCATCTCCGAATCGCGCGTCTGCCAGCTCCACGCACGAGCGCTGACCCGGCTGCGCGCCGGTGTCACGAGTCGACAGCAGGGACAGGCAGCATGAGCGTCTCCCCGACCATCCTCCTCATCACGCTCGCCGTCGGCGTGCCGCTGATGCTCCTGGCGCTGGGCGTGCTCTACCACGCGTACCTCTTCTCCCAGCAGCCGATGGAGACGCTCGAGCAGCACGTCGACTCGCTGGCGACGGAGTCCGCGGAGGAGCTGCTGTTCGCGCTCCAGGAGGCCGTGGACGAGATGCAGGAGCAGCTGGCGACTCAGCGCGAGGCGCTCGCGGGGATGCTCAGCGAGAAGCCGCAGCCCGCGTTCGCGACCGTCGCACCGCTTTCCCTCGACCACCACTTCGAGCTCGTTGAGGACCGCCCCACGGCCGCCGGCGAGTTCGTCCCGCGCGCCGACAACGACTCGATGGCCGCTCGCGGGGGCTCCGACATCCGCTCCCAGATCGCGGAGCTGGCCGACGAGGGCCTCTCGGACCGGGCCATCGCCCGGGAGCTTCACATTGGTCTTGAAGAGGTGCGTATCGCACGCATGCTGGGCCGTCAGTCATGATCCTCGGCATCTTCAGTAGCTTCCGCAGCCCCGTTCGGGGCATCGTGGCCAGCGCTGCGCTCCTCGGATCGCTGGCGCTCCTCGCCATCCTCGCGACGTCGTCCCCGGCCAGCGCCAACGGCGTGCCGGTGACGGTGGACCTCGCGTACATCGACCTCTCGAACTGGGGCCCGCAGGACGCCTCCGGCACCGCGGAGCTCATCTTCGCCGAGGGCATCGTCCGCATCACCGCCGACGGCCTGCCGCAGCTCGACGGCGAGCTGTACCAGGCGTGGCTCGTGAACTCCGAGGCCGGCGACGCGATCTCGGCCGGGCGTTTCAACGCAACGTCGTCGGGAGCCGTCTCCTTCGAGGGCAGCCTGCCGCCGATCTCGGACTTCGGCTTCGACCTGCTGATCCTCACCGTGGAACCGGAGCCGGACGACGCGCCCCAGCCCACGGAGGACCGCTCGATTGGCGGGTACTTCTCGCTGGTCGGCGTGGCGACCGCAGACGGCCAGGGCGGCGAGGCGCAGGGAGGCAACCTCCAGGCGCCGGGCGCCCTCCCGAACACGGGCGACCCCGCCTTCATCACCGACCTCATCCGCGTCGGCGCCCTCGCGATGGCGATGGGACTGTCCGTCGTGGTCGGGGTGCGCCTGAGCCGGAGGACCGCATGATCCGCGCGCTCTACACCGCCGCCTCCGGCATGCTCATCGGCATGCGCCAGCAGGACGTGGTCGCGGACAACATCGCGAACTCGTCCACCGTCGGCTACAAGGCCGACCAGTCCGCGCAGACCGCGTTCGCCGGCGTGCTGGCGAAGCGCAGCGTCCCGAACGACGGGCCCGTGCCCGGCCGCTTCGACGAGGTCATCGGCCAGGTCGGCACGGGTGCGTTCGTCGAGAACGTCCGCACCTTCCTCGGCCAGGGCGCCGAGCGCGAGACCGGGCTGACGCTGGACGTGATGGTCCAGGGCGACGGCTTCTTCGTGGTGCAGACCGACGAGGGCGTCCGCTACACGCGTGACGGCCACTTCGACCGCGACGCCGAGGGCCGCCTCATCTCCGCCGACGGCGCGTTCATCCTCGACGAGAACAACCAGCCGATCACGCTGACGACGGACAAGATCCGCATCCGCATGAACGGCGACGTGATCCAGCTCATCCAGACCGAGATTCCCCAGCCCGACGGTTCGGTCTTCGTCGACGTCAACGAGGACCCCGTCGCGCGCCTGCAGCTCGTGAACCTGAACGCCGCGGACCTCATCCGCGCCGGGCAGTCGAAGTTCACGGTCCCGGCAGGCGCGGCGGTCACCCCGGTCGACCTCGAGGCGGGCAACACGTTCCTCATCCAGGGATCCCTGGAGGAGGCGAACGTCAACGTCGGCCAGACGGCCACGCAGATGTACTCGGTGGCGCGGACGTTCTCGTCCAGCCAGCGCGTCTTCTCCGAGATCAACAAGACCCTCGAGACGGCCGTGTCCGATCTCGGGCGGATGTAGGGGGATAGGCGATGACGCTCTCACTCGACGCCGCCGTCTCCGGCATGCAGCAGCAGCAGAAGAACATCGAGGCGATCTCGAACAACCTGGCGAACGTGAACACGACCGGCTACAAGCGGGTCAAGATCCACTTCCAGGACATCCTGAACTCGTCCTCCGTCTTCGCCGCGATCTCGACGGGGCAGGTGGACCAGAAGGACGTCGCCGAGTCGGCCGGTGTGTCGACCGCCGCGATGACCCGCGACTTCGAGCAGGGCACGCTGCAGCCGACCGGCCGCCAGATGGACTTTGCCATCAGCGGGGACGGCTTCTTCCGCGTCCGCCTCGACGACGGCTCCGTGGCCTACACCCGCTCCGGCGTGTTCATGCTCGACGGCGACGGCAAGGTCACGACGGCGTCCGGCGAGCTGCTGGACCCGCCGCTGGCCCTCCCGCCGCAGTTCCGTGGCCTCCGCATCGAGACGAACGGCGAGGTGTCCGTCATCCGTGACTACACGGACGAGGAGCTCGCCGCCCTCGACGAGTTCGCGGCGCGCGACGGCGTCCGCGAGGTCGTCGGCACGATCGAGCTCGCGCGGTTCTCGAACCCGGCCGGCCTCGAATCGATCGGGAACAGCCGCTACCGCGAGACCGCCGAGTCCCAGCCGCCGATCAACGGCGTCCCCGGCCAGGACGGCATGGGCGTCGTGTTCTCGGGCTGGCTCGAGGCTTCCAACGTCGACATTGCTACCGAGATGACCGGCCTGGTCATGGCCAAGCGCGGCTATCAGTTGAACCTCGTCGCCTTCCGGACGATCGAGGAAATGCTCACGCAGGCGAACGACGTCACCGTCTAGCCAGCGAGAGAGAAGGCACCATCATGGTCCAGCCCATTCGCCCCCACGACGCCAGCGGCATCTACCGCCGCCAGGTGACCAGCGCCGAAGCCGCTGAGGCAGCCGCGAACGCGCGCCGCAACGGCGCTGCCGCCGGCCGCCGCGCGGACCAGGTCACGGTCTCCGAGGGCGCGCGCGAGTTCGCGCGCGTGATGGACGCGGTGAAGCAGGCTCCGGCCTCCCGCGCCGACCGTGTCGCCGACCTGAAGGCGCGCATCGAGAACGGCCAGTACGAGGTCGACTACTTCGGCCTGGCGAACCTGCTCCACGACCGCGGCGTGGGCGGGGGCTCCGGTTCGTGACCCCGCTCCAGTCCCGAGGCCAGGAGCTGACCGCCGGTGCGGCCACGCTCGGTGATGTCCTCGCCGGGCAGCGTGACCTCTACCGCGCGCTCGTGGGGATTGCCTCGAACGAGCAGGCGGCGATCGTCGACGGCGACGTGGAGCGGCTCACCGAGCTGGTGGAGCAGAAGGAGAACATCCTCGACCACCTCCGCGCGATGGAGACCGAGCGCATGACCGCGCTCGTCGCCATCGAGATGGCGACCGGCATCGCCGCCGAGGGCGCCACGATCTCCGAGATCGCGGCGCACCTGCCGGCTGCGTCCGCCGAGGAGCTGCAGCGGCTCGGGCGTGAGCTCAAGGCCGAAGCGGTCGCCCTCGAGGAAGCGCACGCCGTCAACGCGCGCCTGCTGCGTAACAGCCGCGCGCTCATCGACCGCTGGATCCACTACCTCCGCTCGGTGCTCGCCGGTTCGCTGTACACCAGCGACGGCGACAACGTCGCCGTTGCCGGCGGCCGCACCCTGGACCGATCGGCCTAAGCCCGAACATGGCGATCTCGGTCGGCCTCAACTCCGCGGTGCGCGCGCTCCTCGCCCAGCAACAGGCGATGGATGCCGTGTCGCACAACATCGCGAACGTGAACACGCCCGGCTACAGCCGGCAGCGGATTCACCTCGGCGCGGTGGCCCCGGCGGGTTCCTCCGGGGTGGGGCAGGGCGTCAACGTCGAGGGCGTCGAGCGCGTCCGCGACCAGTTCATCGACTTCCAGATCAGGACGCAGAGCCACTCCGCCGGCGACTACCAGGCCCGCGCCGACTCGCTCAGCCTCGTCGAGCTGGCGTTCGGCGAGCCGAGCGACAATGGCCTGCGCGCCGTCCTCGGCCAGTTCTTCAACGCGTGGCGCGACCTCTCGAACGCGCCCGAGCAGAGCGCGGCACGCAGCGCCGTCGTGCAGGCCGGTGAGACCGTCGCCTTCGTCGCGCAGCGGCTCTCGAAGTCGATGACGGACATCCGCGCCGACGCGAACACGCGCCTCGAGGCATCCGTGGGCGAGATCAACGAACTCGCGAAGCAGGTCGCCTCGCTCAACCAGCGCATCATCGAGGTGCGCGCGACCGGCGACCCGGCCTCCGACCTCACCGACCAGCGTGACCTCGCGCTCGACCGGCTCGCGCAGCTGACCGACCTCCGCACGATGGAGCACGACGACGGCCACGTGGACGTGTTCGTCGGCGGCCGTGCGCTCGTGCAGGGCGTGAAGACCAACGAGATCGCCCTCACCATCAACCCGGCCAACCAGAACTTCTACGACGTCGAGTGGGCCTCGGACGGCGTGGCCGTGCCGATCCAGAGCGGCGAGGTGGGCGGCCTGCTCCACCAGCGCGACACGGACCTCCCGGCGCGGCAGAACGACCTCAACGCGCTGATCAGCCAGATCATCACCGACGTGAACGCCGCCCACGCCGCGGGCTACGCGCAGGACGGCGTGACGACGGGGACCGCGTTCTTCACCGGCACCGATGCCACGACGATCGGCGTGAACGCCGGCGTGAAGTCGAACCTCGGGCTCGTCGCCGCTGCGACCGCGGCCGGCGCCTCGGGCGACGGCTCCGGCGCGCTTGCGATCGCGGACCTTCAGCGCGCGACCAACCTCACCGGCAACAGCCAGACCTACGAGGACTACTTCAACGGCATGCTGACCCGGCTCGGTGTCTCCGTGCGGGACGCCTCGGGCATCGCCGCCGCGCAGGGCGCGACCATCAGTCACCTGGAGCAGCTCCGCGCGAGCGTCTCCGGCGTGAACCTCGACGAGGAGATGGTCTCGATGGTCCAGTTCCAGAAGGGCTACGAGGCCGCCGCGAAGGTCATCTCGACCATCAACCAGATGCTCGATGAGCTGATGTCGATGGTGGGCTAGCCATGCGCATCAGCAACCGCAGCACCCACGACCGCCTCCTGCAGCACATCCAGCAGGCGACGACGCGCCTGAACGAGACGCAGGAGCGCGTCGCGAGCGGCCGGAAGATCAACCGGCCCTCGGACGACCCGTTCGCCACGGCGCGTGCGCTCGCGTCGCGCTCGAAGCTGGACACGGTGAGCCAGCGGATCCGCACCGTCGACCTCGCGACCACCGAGCTGAGCGCCGTCGAGTCCTCGCTCACCTCGCTCGGCAACGTGATCACGCGCGCGCAGGAGCTGGCCGTCCAGGCCGACTCCGCCGGCGTGAACGGCGACGCGCGACAACAGATCGCGACCGAGGTCGAGCAGCTCCTGAACGAGGTGCTCTCGATCGCGAACACGTCGTACTCGGGCCGGCGCATCTTCGGCGGCCACCAGGGCGGCGCTCCGTTCGCGCCCGACCTGCCGGCCAACCCGACGGCCTTCAACTACAGCGGCGACTCGGGGCAGGTGCTCCGAGAGATCGGTGACGGCGAGACCATCGCCGTGAACATCGACGGGGAGCCGCTCTTCGACGGCATCTTCGCCTCGCTCATCGCGTTTCGCGACGGGCTGGTGGCGAATGACCGCACGGCGATCAACTTCGCGTCCGGCGACATCGGACGCGAGATCGACACCGTGCTGACTGCCCGCGGCGAGGTGGGATCGCGCATGCGACGCCTCGAGATGACCGCGGACCGGCTGGGCGAGGAAGAGCTCGCCCTCCGCACCTCCATCTCCGGCCTGGAAGAGGTTGACCTCACCCAGGAGGTGGTGGAGCTCCAGATGCGTGACACAGCGTTCCAGGCGTCGCTCTCGGCGACGGCGCGATCGCTGGGAACGAGCCTGTTGGACTTCTTGCGCTGAGTGGAATGACGCGGGGCCGGACACCCCGCAAGGAGGAAACCATGCTGGTGAAGACGAACTTCCTCGGAGTCGAGGAAACGATCGAGGTCTCGGAGGAGCAGATCTTCTCCTTCGACCCGGGCATCGGCGGCTTCGAGTCGCTGCGCCGCTACGCGCTCATCCCGGAGCAGGACTCGCCCGTCGAGTGGCTGCAGTCGCTGGAGGACCCGGACGTGGCCTTCGCGCTCCTGGAGCCGTTCGCGTTCAAGTCGGACTACGCGTTCGAGCTCTCCGACGCGGACGCCGAGGCGCTCGGCATGCGCGAGGCGCAGGACGCCCTCGTGCGCTGCGTGCTGACGCTGCACGAGGACCCGGAGAAGATCACCGCGAACCTGCTGGCGCCGCTGCTCCTCAGCCGTCGCTCGCACATGGCGCGCCAGGTGATCCTGCAGAACAGCGACTACGACCTCCGCTTCCACCTCTTCGCCGAGGTGGCCGCGCACGAGGCCGTCGACGAGTCGATGGAGTCGGCTGAGGCCGCCGCCGCGACCGAGGTCGAGCCCGAGCTGGCCCTCCGCGCCAGCGCCTGATCAGTGCCTGTCGCGTCCGCGGCAGGCGCTGGTGAAGCACGCTCAGCGGCCGATGATCCAGTGGGGTCACGGACGGTGGGCCGTGGTTCGACGGCTGTGAGACAGTCGTCCGGGTAGCTGTAGCCCAACGGCAAGGAGGCCACGGGTGTTGATTCTGACGCGGAAGGCCGAGCAGGGGATCGTGATCGACGGCAAGGTCGTCGTGCGCCTGCTCGCCATTGATGGTGAGCGGGTGAAGATCGGGATCGAGGCACCTCGATCCGTGTCTGTCCTGCGAGAAGAACTGCTGGTGGAGGTGGCGGACCAGAACCAGGAAGCCGCCCGCATCCCCGGCACCGTGGCCGGCCGCCAGGGGCTGACCCAGGCGTTCCGAGGATTCGAGCGCCCGCCGCAGGCGTCTGCCGGATAACCACTGGCCGAGCGCGGCTCGGCGGTCACTCAGCGCAACCGCGAAGGGCGCCCCCTGGGGCGCCCTTCGTCGTTGCTGCGCTCGTTGCTGTTGGTTCGCGAGCGGGGTGTCGCGACCCGTGGGTGAGGGGCTACGGGACGGGGATCCCGGCAGCAGCGGCAGCGTGGAGGACGGGCGCCGCCAGCGCGATGCCGGTGAGTAACCCGAGGACGACCCTGGCGATACGCGACATTCCGTGCTCCTGCCGTAATCATCGGCAGGCGTGTGCTCGGTCTTGCAGTGCCACGTGTCGATTCCCTGTCAGCCACTCGACCGGGATCTGCGGGAGACGCGTGGGCTGAGTCGCGCTCGCCTCTGCCCGGTACCATCCGGCCGTCCGCTCACCGACGAGGAGGCCCCGATGCAAGACCTGGCGACCGAGCTCCGCGTTCCCGACCCCGGCATTCGCGCGCTGTTCGCGCGCGATGCGCGCTGGCAGGCGTGGCTGGATGTCGAGGCGGCGCTGGCCGCGGCCGAGGCGGACCTGGGCATCATTCCGCGCGAGGCGGCCGAGGAGATCGCGCGCAAGTGCGACCTCTCGCTGCTCGACATCCCGACAATCGAAGAGGGGCTGCGTGTCACGGGGCACCCGCTCGTGCCGCTCGTGTGGGAGCTCGACCGTGTCTGCGAGGGTGACGCCGGTGGCTACGTCCACTGGGGAGCCACCACGCAGAACATCACTCAGACCGGCCTGCTCCTCCAGGTGCGGAAGGTGCACGCGATCATCCTCGAGCGGCTCGCGCACCTCCTCGAGGCGCTCGCCTCGCTGGCGGAGCGGACGCGGGACCACCTGCTGCCTGGTCGTACCCACGGCCAGCACGCGGTCCCCGCGACGTTCGGCCTGAAAGTCGCCTCCTGGATCGACGAGATCTGCCGGCACGTCGAGCGCCTGCGCGCCTGCGAGCCGCGCATCTTCGTCGCGATGCTCGGCGGCGGGGCGGGGACGGTCGCCTCCTTCGGGGAGTACGGACTCCAGGTGCAGGACGGGCTGGCGGAGCACCTCGGCCTGGAGTCGATGCCCGTGCCGTCGCGGGTCATCCTCGACCACCAGGCCGAGTACGTCCTCGTGCTCGCGATGTTCTCCTCGACGGCGACCCGGATCGCGCGCGAGATCTACACGCTGATGAAGGAGGAGTTCGGGGAGGTCGAGGAACCGGTCTCCCCGGGCACTGTCGGCAGCAGCACGATGCCGCAGAAGCGGAATCCGAAGCTCAGCCAGGACATCATCACGCTCGGCGCGCAGATCCGCTCCAACGTCCCGCTCGCCCTCGAGGCGATGCAGGCGGAGCACGAGGCGGACCGCGCGATCACGAACATCGGCGCCCGCGCGATCGAGGCGACGTGCGTGATGACCGGCGACGTGCTGGAGCGGCTGATCATGCTCGCCGAGGGGATGCGCGTCTTCCCGGAGCGCATGCGCCGGAACCTCGACCTCTCCGGTGGGCTGATCATGTCCGAGACGCTGATGCTCGAGCTCGGCAAGGAGATCGGCCGCCAGCGCGCGCACGACGTGATCTACGACGTCGCGCAGGAGGCCGCCGTGAGCGAGCACTCCTTCCGCGACCTCCTCGCGAGCAACGACGAAGTCACCAGCCGCCTCTCGCCCGAGCGGATCGAGGAATTGCTCGATCCCGCGAACCACATCGGGCAGTGTCGGGAGCTGGCGGACGCCCAGGCCGCTCGTGCTCGCGAGGTCGCCGACGGACTTCGTGCGATCGCTCCCGTGCGCTCGTGATCGGGAGCCCGTGAGGCTTCAGGAGGATCGAGATGGGATTCACACCCGGATTACACTTTGGTTGCGGATCGTGAATCGGCCTCCGTCACAGTGAACGTGTGGAAGGGGCCGCGCCCGAACTGCGGTTCGCAAGAATCAAGCAGTAGTGGTGGGAGCGGTTGCGAACCAACCAAAGCAGAGATCCTTCGGGATCCAGGGCTCGGCCCCAACCACAGCACCACCGCTCCGAGCGACGAATCACCTGCTGATGCCCGCCAAGATCCTCGTCGCCGACGACGAACCCAACATCGTCAAACTGCTGCGCATGTACCTCCGCGAGGAGGGCTATGACGTGGTGGCCGCCCGTGACGGACGCGAGGCGCTGGAGCGCTTCCGCTCCGAGAAGCCCGATCTCGTCGTGCTGGACCTGATGATGCCCCAGCTCGGCGGCTTCGAGGTCTGCACGGAGATCCGCAAGTCCTCCGACATCCCCGTGATCATGCTCACCGCGCGCACCGATGACGTCGACAAGATCGTCGGCCTCGAGATGGGCGCCGACGACTACATCACCAAGCCGTTCAACCCGCGCGAGTTCGTCGCGCGCGTGAAGGCGAACCTCCGCCGCCGCGACTGGGACCGCGCCGGCGCGGAGGAGAAGAACGACGAGCCGATCACGATCGACGATGTGACGCTCGACCCGGCCGGTCGCGATGTCCTCGTCGCCGGCGAACGTGTCCGCCTCCGCCAGCGCGAGTTCGACCTCCTCACCGCGTTCATGCGACATCCGAACGTGGCGCTCGACCGCGAGCGACTGCTCTCGATGGTGTGGGGTGAGGACTTCTATGGCGACGCGCGGACCATCGATGTCCACGTCGCCTGGCTGCGCGAGAAGCTGAAGTCCGCTCAGCCAAAGATCGAGACGGTGTGGGGCGTGGGCTACAAGTTCGTCCCGGCTGCGGATGCTTCATAGCTTCAGAGGCAGGCTCCTCGCGGGCTTCGCCATCGTCATCATGATCACCCTGACCTTCGCGGCCGTCCTCGTGGCGCTGCTGCTGCGCGATCAGCAGGCAGAGGCCGCCGAGGCGCGCATCGGGGTGCTCGTGGCACCCATCACGGAGATCGCCCGCGAGCGTGAGTTGCTCGGCTGGCCCGACGAGCTCGTACGGACCGAGCTGCTCGCCTACGCCGAGGCGTTCGACCTCCGCATCCTCATGCTCGACCGCAACAGCCGCGTGGTCGTGGACACGGCGGACGCCGAGCCGCTGCTCGGCGACGTCCTCGATGTCTCGTTCACGGAGCGCATCGACAACCAGGGACCGATGGCCGCGTTCCGCACCCAGCGGCTGCGCGTCGATGGCGAGGACCTCTACCTCTTCACCGCCGGCGACACGAACGCCGCCGCGATCGCCGACCGTGCCCCGCTGCGCCAGCTCGTGATCGCCGTCCCGGCCGGCGACGTCGCCGGCGCGTGGGCGAAGCTCCTCCCGCGCCTCGGGGTCGCCGGCCTCGGCGCGGCCGCCGTCGCGGTCGTCTTCGCGATGGTGTTCGCCTCGAGGATCACGAACCCGATCCGCGAGATGACGCGGGCCTCCGAGGCGATGGCGAGCGGCGACCTGAGCCAGCGCATCGACGTCAACGGCGACGACGAGGTGGGACGGCTCGCGGAGGCGTTCAACCTCATGTCCACGCGCGTCTCGCGCGGTGACCGCTCGATGCGTGACCTGCTCGCCAACGTGTCGCACGAGTTGCGCACGCCATTGACCTCCATCCAGGGCTTCTCACAGGCGATCGCCGACGGTGTCGTGGACGATCCGGCCGAGGCGGCAGGGCTGATCAACGACGAAGCCGAGCGCATCCGCCTCCTCGTCGACGACCTGCTGTACCTCTCGGAGATCGAGTCGGGCACGGTGCACCTCGATCTCGAGGAGGTCGACATCGACGGCCTCGTGGAGGGCACCACCCGCCGTCTCCGCCTGCAGGCCGAGGACCGCGACGTCGAGCTGGTGGCGAACAGCCATGGCGGGACGATCCAGGCGGACGGCCGGCGCATCGAGCAGGTGCTCGCGAACCTCGTCGAGAACGCGATCCGCTTCGCGCCTGCCGGGACGCCCGTGACGATCACCACCTCCGAGGTGGCGGACGGCGTCCTGCTCGAGGTGCACAACGGCGGCGACCCGATCCCGGACGTGGACCAGGAGCGCGTGTTCGACCGCTTCTACCAGGTCGACCGCGCGCGCTCACCGGGACGCCATCGAGGGCTGGGACTCGCCATCGTCTCGGAGCTCGTGCAGGCGCACGGCGGACGCGTGTCGCTGGACTCGTCCGCGGAGCGAGGGACGACGTTCTCCGTCTTCCTCCCGCTCGCGCCGCGCCAGGCGGAGTCCTCCTCCGCCTAGCGCTGAGCTCGGGCCGCCGGCTACGAGGCCGGCGCCTCCGCCTTGCCCCAGTGCAGGATCCAGTACTCGTAGGCGTCCTGCAGGGCGAGCCACGACGCCTCGATGACGTCCGTGGACGCGCCGACGGTGCGCCAGCGGTGGATGCCGTCCGAGGTCTCGATCAGCGTGCGGACGGCGGCGTCCGACCCCGCCTGCGAGTTGATGATGCGCACCTTGTAGTCCACGAGGTGGACAGGCGACATCGCCGGGAACACCTGCAGCAGCGCCTTGCGCACGGCGGCGTCGAGGGCGCTCACGGGGCCGTTGCCGTCCGCCGCCACCTGCACCATCTGCTCGCCGATGCGCAGCTTCACCATCGCCTCGGCCATCATCTCGCTCTGAGAGCGCAGGTCAGCCTCGTCGGCGTGGCGGCGACGTTCGACGATCAGGAAGTCCTCGAGCCGGAACGGCGCCTGGTAGCCCTCGAGCGTGCGGCGCACGAGGAGTTCGAACGAGGCCTCGGCAGATTCGAAGGCGGCGCCCTTCGCCTCGCGTTCCTTCACGCGCTCCAGCGCGCGGGCGGCCTGCTCGTCGTTGAGCTGGAGGTCGGTGCCCTGCTCGAGCAGCTTCTGCGAGACGTTCCGCCGTCCCGAGAGCTCCGAGACGAGCACGCGCTCCGTGTTGCCGACGCGCATCGGGTCCACGTGCGTGTACGACCCTGCCGACTTCGTGATCGCGGCGACGTGGAGTCC
>JACKCJ010000002.1 GCA_020634075.1 Dehalococcoidia bacterium
GCTCGGCATCACGCTCGACGGCGCGAAGTACCACGTCTCGGAACTCCTCGGCCGCCTCGGGCTCGAGCGCCGCGAGGAGATCGCCGACTGGTACCGCTCCGAGCGCGGTGCGCAGCGGCGCCGGCGGCTCTTCTCCGGCCTGTTCGCATCCGCACCGAGGGCGTTCGCGAGCGCGGTGGGTGCGACTGCGCTCGTCGCCGTCGGAGCGCTATTCGCCATCGGGCTCTCCGGTGGTCGCGCGGAGGAGGTGACAGCCGCTGTTGCGTCTCCGACCCCGACCTCGACGCCGAGCGCCACGCCGGCAGCGGAGAACGGCGTCCCGCCCGTCGGAACGACCGGTGACGCCTCCGACCTGCCGCTCGATCTGCAGGGGTTGCCCTTCCTGCTCGGCCAGCGTCTGCATTCAGAGGCACCCGAGGTGCTCTCCTGGGAACGCGTCGACTGGTTCGATGGCTGCTTCGACATCGATGTCCCGGGGGGATGCCCGCTGTCGGTCTCGCCGGTGCCCGGCTACCGGGTGGTGATGGAACTGGCTGGCGATCGTTATGTCGCACGGACCGGCGTGGAGGTGGGACGCTACGCGCTCGAGGAGGCACCGCCGGTCGACCTCCCGACATCTGATCCCCCGATCTCGTACCGCTGGACTGGCGACGCCGACTTCCGCTGCCTGGAGGTGACCATGGTCGCCGGTGGCGCCGGCTCGATTGCGGGCTGTGGTGAACCTGCCACCCCGTTCCAGGCGTCCGAGACGCTCGTCGGGCAGATCGACTTCTTCGCCCACGTCACAAAGTCGCTCGACTACGAGGCCACCACGCCGGAGGGGCACCAGGTCGAGGTTCACGGGCTCACGGCGGCCGAGCCCGGCGCCGAGGAGGCACGCGCGATCGACGAGTGGGGCCGGCTGCTCGCGATCGAGACGTACGCGGGACGCGCCGGCGCCTCCTTTGCCCTGGCGATCGGCTGGCGGGACGACACGGCGTCCACCTGCCGCAGCGTCGAGCTCCAGACGTTTGGACTGGCGTTCCGAGAGCCGTGCCCGGGTGTCCGGATCCTCGGCGAGGCCGAATTGGCCCGGCTCTACGGCTGGCTCGACCGGTACGCATCCTTCGAGCTTCGGGGGCCCGACGACCGGCAGGCGATGGTCTTCGGCGGACACGGAGCGGAGATCGCCGATCCGGGAACGCAGCAGGAGATCTGGGACTGGATGGCGGCCCTCGCCGCCGACGAGGCGTCTACCGCCGCCGAGTGACCCTCACCTGCTTGCCCTCCACGACCGCCTCCGCGATGGCGGCGTGGAGGAGCTCGCTCCGTTCGGCCTCGTCGAGGGCGTCCCACTCCGCGAGGAGGCGGCGGCGGGCGTCCTCGGCGTCCGTGGGATCGTCCTCGGTCGGCTGGTCGAGTTCGTTGAGCTCCCTGCCGACGCGGGCCATCCGCGACACGAGCTCGTTGAAGCGCCATTCGCCCGCGGTCCAGCGCTCGATGCCCTCCGAGAGCCGTCGCTCGAGGCGCTGTCGGCGCGCGTCCTGGTCCGGAGCGTCAGCGGGGCGTACCGCGACGGGGTAGTGGTTGTCGGAGCGGGTCAGTTCGTCGCGGATCGCCGCCTCGAGGACCTCGGAGCGCACCCCACGAGCGCGGCAGGTACCGCGCGCCGTGGCGTTCTCGCAGCGGTACGAGACGGCGATGCCGGACTGCGTCTGGCGTCGTTCGCCGATCATCGGGCTCCCGCAGTTGCCGCACCGCAGCAGGCCGTGGAGCGGGTACTCGTGCCGCTCCTGCTCGCTGCGCGAGGTTCGTCGTTCGCCCATCCGCCGCTGCGTCGCGTTGAACGTCGCGCGGTCGATGATCGCGGGGTGCGAGGCGGGGACGACAACGCCAAGCCGACGGTAGAGGCCGGTGTAAGCGGGGTTCCTCAGCACGGTCCGTACAGCGCCCGGCGTCCACGCGCGCCCGAGGCGGGTGCGGATGCCGTCGCGATTGAGGCGAGCCGCGATCCGCCGGAGGCCTTCGCCCTCGTCCACGTAGGCGTGGAACATCTGCTTCACCACCTGCGACTCGCGTGGATGCGGCACGAGGGCGCGCTCCTCCACGACGTAGCCGTACGGGGGGCGGCCGAGCACGAGTCCGCGGAGGGCCTTCGCGCGCATCGACTCGCGAGCGCGCTCGCGGCGTCGTTCCTCGCCGGGGCGCGCCTCCCACTCTGCGGCGAGCGCGGACTCGGGGGCCTTGCCGTCCGCAAAGACCACGCGGGCGGCGCCGGCCTCGAGGAGCAGGAGCCTCCGAGCGCGCTCCAGCGCGGTGTCGCCGAGCACGGCGAGCGTCGCCACCACGACCGCCGGAGCGTCGTCACGGCGACGCACCTGTCCGAGGTCGTTGAGCAGGTGCAGGAAGGCGAAGCGGCCGGTGGGCGAGGCTTCCTCGAAGATCTCGGGCGTGCCGAGCTCCTCGCCGCGAGCGCAGGCGCGGATCGCGGTGCGCTGGATGGTGGCGTCGAGTGGCGGGTCGATGTCTTCGATCGGGCGGACATAGGCCAGCGCATTCACGCGCGGCTCGTCGGTCGCTCGCACCACGGCACGCACTCCATGCCCCGCCGTCCGGGATCGAGGATACCCGACGCTGCCACGCCCCCTCGTCGGGTTCGGCGGCGGGGTTCGGCGGCAGGGTTCGTCGGTACCGCCGGATGTACGATGGAAGGCCATGCTGATCAACGTTGCCACCCTTGCCCAGGAACCGATCGGCGCCTCCCGGCGCTACTACGCGGAGCACGAGTCCGTGTCGGTGCCCGACGCCGGCTTCGAGCAGGTGATCACCGGTCCGATCCGCCTGATCA
Source organism: Dehalococcoidia bacterium (assembly GCA_020634075.1). Taxonomy (GTDB): domain Bacteria; phylum Chloroflexota; class Dehalococcoidia; order UBA2979; family UBA2979; genus W-Chloroflexi-9. The sequence continues at coordinate 2,828 of JACKCJ010000002.1, forward strand.
GGAGCGAACGGGGCATCCTGGTGACCGCGTCGCTCGACCTCGAGCCGGTCGGGCTCGTCTGCGACCGCTGCCTCGAGGCGTTCGAGTGGCCCGTCCACATCGAGTTCGACGAGGAGTACGTGATCGCGCGCGATCCGACGACTGGATACCGCATCGAGACCGACGAGGACGACTTCACGGTCGATGGCTCGTGGCATCTCGACCTCAGCGAAGCGGTACGGCAATATGAGGAGTCTGCGCTGCCGATCCAGTCGATCTGTCGACCGGATTGCCGGGGCCTGTGCCCCACCTGCGGACAGAATCTGAACGAGGGAACCTGCGGCTGTGCCGTGGGGACGGATCACCGCTGGAACGCGCTCGCCTCGCTGGCGGAGCGGCTCCGCGACGGAGACGAGGAGGAGCACGATGGCGCTCCCGAAGCGTAGGACCCCGAAGGCGAAGCGGAACTCGCGCCGCAGCCACCACGGCGTGGCCGTGCCGCAGCTGGTTCGCGACCCCGCGTCCGGCGGCAAGAAGGTGAACCACACCGCCGGCGCCGCCCGCGACCGCAAGGGCCGCCCGATCGAGGCCGACGAGGCGTAGTCTCGCCCTCCGAGCCCCTGCCCCAACTGCAGGGGCTCTCTGTGAGCGCGCCCCCGAGCGGGGCTCGGACTAGATCGGCGGACGGATGGTCGACCTCTCCCACCTCACCTCTCTGCCCGTAGCGAACAACGTCGCCTGGGTGTTCCCCGGCCAGGGGGCCCAGGCCGTCGGCATGGGCCAGGACCTCGCCGCCGAGCATTCGGCGGCACGCGAGATCTTCGAAGCTGCGGACGCCGCCCTCGGCGTGCCGATCTCGAAGATCTGCTTCGAGGGACCGGCCGACGAGCTGACCCGCACGGTGAACACGCAGCCCGCGATCGTGACGCACTCGCTCGCCGCGCTCGCCGCGGCCGCCGCGACTGGCCTCATCACTCAGCGGCCGGCGTTCGTCGCCGGTCACTCGCTCGGCGAATACGCCGCACTGATCGCCGCCGGTGCCGTCTCCTTCGACGACGGTGTCCGCCTCGTCCGAGAGCGCGGGCGCCTCATGCAGGAGGCCTGCGACCGCGAGCCTTCCACGATGGCGGCCATCCTCGGCGTCGAGCCGGACGCGCTCCGCGCGATCTGCGCGCAGCACGGCGCGCACGTGTGCAACATCAACGCGCCGGGCAACATCACCATCGGCGGCACCGCGAGCGCCGTCGAGGCTGCCTCCGCGGCGGCCACCGAGGCCGGTGCGTCGCGGGTCGTGCCGCTCACCGTCTCGGGTGCGTTCCACACGCCGCTCATGCAGACCGCCGCGGACGGCATGCGCCAGGTCCTCGCCGGCGTCGCCTTCAGCGCGCCGGTGATGCCGGTGGTCTCCAACGTCACCGCCCAGCCGATCACGGAGGGCTCCGTCCTCGCCGAGGAGCTCGCCTCGCAGATCACCAGTCCCGTCCTGTGGGCTGACTCCGTCGCTACGATGGCAGCAGCAGGTGTGACCGAGGTCATCGAGTTCGGTCCGGGCAAGGTGCTGACCGGACTGGTGAAGCGCATCGACCGTTCCATCGCCTGCCGCAACGTCGGCACCGCGGAGGAGGCGAGCGCATGACCAGCGGGATGAGCGGAGGCGTCGAGGATCCTCGGTCGCTCGCCGGGAAGACGGCAATCGTCACGGGCGGCGGTCGCGGCATCGGTCGCGCCATCGCCGCTGAGCTGGCTCGCGCCGGCGCGAACATCATCATCACCTACCGCGAGAACCAGTCCCTCGCGGACGCCGTCGCCCGCGACCTGCAGGGCCAGTGGCACGCCGACGTCCGCGCGATGCAGTGCGACGTGCGCGAGGGCCAGGACATCGACCGCGTCGTGAACGAGGCGCGCATGGCATTCGGCGGGGTGAACATCCTCGTGAACAACGCCGGGATGACCGCCGACAACCTCGTGATGCGCATGTCCGAGCAGGCCTGGGACGACGTCCTGGACACGAACCTGCGCGGCACGTTCCTCTCCTGCAAGGCCGCCGTGCGGCACATGCTGAAGGAGCGCTGGGGCCGCATCATCAACATCACCTCGGTCGTCGGCGTCGCCGGCAACCCGGGTCAGTCCAACTACGCCGCCGCCAAGGCGGGCATCATCGGCTTCTCGCGCTCGCTGGCCCTCGAGGTCGCCTCGCGCGGGATCACGGTGAACTGCATCGCACCGGGCTTCGTGCTGACGGACATGACCTCCGGCCTCTCCGACGAGCAGAAGGAAGTCATCCGCGCGCGCATCCCCATGGGCCGCTACGCCGAGCCCGGGGAGATCGGGCCCATCGTCGCCTTCCTCGCGTCTGACGCCGCCTCGTACATCACGGGGCAGGTGCTCAACGTCGACGGCGGCCTGGTGATGGCCTAGGTCACACCCATGCCCGGCCCTCAGCGCCCCCCGCGCTCGCAGTCGCGGCGCCGATCTCGCATTGCCGCGTTCCAGATCCTCTTCGAGGCGGATCAGCGTCTGCTGCCCCTCGACGTGGTCGCGCGCCGGCAGCTCGCGGAGACGACGCTGACGCCGGAAGCGGTGCATTTCGCCCGCAGCCTGGTGGAGGGCGTCCGTGAGCACCTCGGCGAGATCGACGCCACGATCCAGTCGCATGCGCCGGCATTTCCGCTGAAGGACCTCTCTCCGGTCGACCGGAACGTGCTTCGCCTTGCAATCTACGAAGTGCTCTTTGATACTCAACGCGCTCCGCTCAGGGTGGCCATCAATGAGGCCGTCGACATCGCCAAAGGCTATGGATCGGAGTCTTCCGGGCGCTTCGTGAACGGAGTGCTCGGTGCGGTCGCATTAGAGGCGGCTCGGCGCTACGGAGCCGAAGGATCCGACGAGGATCCCGACCTGCCGAGCGATTAGGGAGGACGCAGTCTTGGCCACGATCTTCGAGCGGGTCCGAGGTCTCATCGTCGAGCAGCTGGGTGTCGAGGAGGACGAGGTGACGAGCAACGCCTCCTTCGTCGACGACCTGAACGCCGACTCGCTCGACCTCGTCGAGCTCATTATGTCCATCGAGGAGGAATTCTCGAAGGACGGACAGAACATGGAGATCTCGGACGAGGACGCCGAGAAGATCCGCACCGTCCAGGACGCCATCGACTACCTGCGCGACCAGGGCATCGAGGACTAGCCGGCGCCGCCGGCTAGTTCGGGTCATCCTGTCTCGGGAAACCAAGACACTCGAATCTGAACCGGGAGTTACGCCCCGGGAGTCCAATGGACTCGCCGGGGCGTATCCTTTTCACAGATGAACATTTTCGGCGTCGGACCGGCGGAAGCGGGCCTGGTCTTCGTGATCGCCCTCATCGTCGTCGGTCCTCAGCGGTTCCCCGAGATCATGCGCGAGGCCGGTCGTTGGTACCGGATGGCCCGCGCGTACTCGAACGAAGTCATGAAGGACGTCCGCGCGGCCGTCGACGACATCGAGCGCGAGGTCAAGGCGGAGACCGACGACTTCAAGTCGGTGCGGGAGTTCGCGGACCTCAGCGCTGACCTTCGCGCTGCCCAGGTCGACGCCGAGGAGATCCACCGCGAGACGCGCGCGGTCCTCCGTGACGACAAGCCCGCGCCTGCGGAGACCGATGCGCGGAAGCCGATCCGGCCCTCGCAGCGCAGCGAGGATGACGAGGCGACCGGCGAGGCCGTCCCGCCGATCGAGCAGCCTCAGTCCGCGGTGAGCGAGACGCCCGGTGAGAACACCGAGATCCCGGACGTCCAGACCGCCGCTCCCGAGGCTCCCCCGCCAATCACTCGCTCGGAATCGGCGGCGAAGCCGGAGCCGGCTAAGTCCGCGAGCACGTTCGATCCGTTCAAGAAGGAACAGCCCAAGAAGGGTCCCGTGGTGATCCCGCGCGAGACCGTCTCGAGCGAAGGTGACGAGCGGCTCTAATGGCCACTGACACGGTTCAGATGGGCGACCTGCCGCCGAGCGAGCCCCAGAGCCAGGGCGGCGGTGAGATGACGCTGATCGAGCACCTGCTCGAGTTGCGTTCGCGCGTCACCTGGATGGCCGTCGCCGTGGTGCTGGGGATGGCGATCTTCTTCGTCCCGCAGTTCGGCTTCAAAGCGATCGAGTACCTGCTGAGCCCCGCCCGGCAGTCCGTCCCGGACTTCCGACCGCAGTTCATCGAGCCGATGGAGAACATCGCGGTCTACTTCCGCGTGGCGCTCCTCGGCGGCCTCACGCTCGCGATGCCGGTCATCGTCTACCACATCATGCGGTTCGTGACGCCCGCCCTCACGACGCAGGAGAAGAAGTGGGTCTTCCCGATCACCCTCGGGGCGAGCTTCGCGTTCATCTGCGGCCTCGCCTTCGGCTTCTGGGTGGTCCTGCCGTTCACGCTGAAGTTCCTGCTGACCTTCGGTGACTCGTTCGCGCAGGCCGACTGGCGGATCGGCAACTACATCGACTTCGTGACGCGCATCCTCCTGGTGATGGGCGCCGTGTTCGAGACGCCGCTCATCGTGATGGGACTCGCCAAGTTCGGCGTGATCAGCGCGCGTCAGCTCCTCCGCTGGTGGCGCTACGCGATCATCCTTGCGTTCGTCATCGCCGCCGTCGTGACCCCCACCATCGACCCGGTGACTCAGTCTCTCGTCGGCGGCCCGATCGTCGTCCTGTACTTCGTCGGCATCGGGCTGGCGTGGCTCGTCCGGCGGTGATGTCCGTCTCCGGACGCTCGATCCTCCGAATCAGCGAAACTGTTTATGCCGATGCTCCGATGATTGCTGTCCACAAGGCGCTCTGTTACGCTCGCCGCGATGACCACCATGGCCCCACAGCGCCCCCGACCCACCTCCGTGGCAGTGCGTGCCACCCGATTCGGCGCCGCCGTGGCTAGCCCACGCCCATCGGCGCCCGCCGCCCTCGTCCCGCTTTACGAGGTGCCCTCGGTCGCGAGCGATCTCTACGACGAGATCGCCGACTGCCCCGCCTGCGACCTGGCGCGCACGCGCACGCAGACCGTCCCGGGTTCCGGGCCGCTCCCCTGCGACCTCATGTTCATCGGCGAGGGCCCCGGCCAGCGCGAGGACGAGCTCGGGCTCCCGTTCGTGGGGCGATCGGGCCAGTTCCTCGACGAGTTGCTGGCATCCATCGGGCGTTCACGCCGTGACGTTTATGTCACCAACGTTGTGAAGTGCCGCCCGCCCGGCAACCGCGACCCGGAGCCGAGCGAGATGGCGGCGTGCCGAGGGTTCCTCGACCGCCAGATCGAGATGGCGCAGCCGAAGGTCGTCGCGACCCTCGGCCGCTTCTCCATGGCGCGATGGTTTCCGGGCGAGCGCATCAGCGCGATCCACGGGCAGCCTCGCACCCTTGATGGGGTCACGGTGATCCCGATGTACCACCCCGCCGCCGCGCTTCGGAACGGTTCGCTCCGCGCGGTGATGATGCAGGACTTCGCCCGCATCAATGAACTCCTGAAGGCGGCTTCCTGATGGCCGGCCAGACACTTCGCGTGATCCCGCTCGGCGGTCTCGGTGAGATCGGCCGGAACATGATGGTCTACGAGTACGGCGACACCATGATCGCCGTCGACGTCGGCCTGATGTTCCCGGACGCCGAACACCCCGGGGTCGACCTGATCATCCCGGACTTCCAGTACGTCCTCGACAATGTCGACCGTCTGAAGGCCGTCTTCCTCACCCACGGTCACGAGGACCACATCGGCGCGATCCCGTTCCTGCTCCGCGAGGCGCAGGTGCCGGTGTTCTGCCTCCAGCTCACGCGCGGCCTCGTCCAGGTGAAGCTCAAGGAGCACCGCCTGCTCGACGGCGCCGAGGTGAGCGTGGTGGAGCCGGGCGACGTCATCGACGTGGGACCGTTCTCCGTCGAGTTCTTCTCGGTGTCGCACTCCATCCCGGACTCCGCCGGCCTGATCATCGACACGCCGCTCGGGCCGGTGGTCCACACGGGCGACTTCAAGATCGACCACACCCCCCTGCTCGGGCAGCACACCGATCTCGCGCGGCTGGCGAACCTCGGCGACGAGGGCGCGCTCCTGCTCTGCGCCGACTCCACCTACGCGGAGATCGAGGGGTACACGCCCTCCGAGCAGCGCGTGGCGGAAGCCCTCGACCGTTACATCGGCGAAGCCGAGGGGCGCGTGATCGTCACGACCTTCGCCTCGCTCATCTCGCGCGTGCAGATCGTCCTCGACTCCGCCGCGAAGCACGGGCGCCGCGTCTTCGTGACCGGGCGGTCGATGGTGAACAACGTCGGGATGGCCCGAGACCTCGGGTATCTGCGCATCCCCGGGAACGTCCTCATGGGCGTGAACGAGATGAAGCAGCACCCCGACTCGAAGACGGTCATCATCTGCACCGGCTCGCAGGGTGAGCCGACGTCCGCCCTCACGAGGATGGCGAACGGCACGCACCAGCAGATCGGCATCCAGGAAGGCGACACCGTCATCCTGTCGTCGAACCCGGTCCCCGGCAACGAGAAGTCGGTCTACAAGAACATCGACCTGCTCATGGAGGCCGGCGCGCGCGTCATCTACAACCGCCTCGCCGATGTCCACGTCCGCGGCCACGCGAGCCGCGAGGAGCTCAAGGTCATCCACCGCCTGGTACGGCCTCGGTACTTCCTGCCGATCCACGGCGAGTACCGCCACCTGGTCCTCCACCGCGACCTCGCGATCCAGCTCGGGATGGACGAGGACGATGCGTTCGTCCTCACCGACGGCGAGGTCCTGGAGATCGACGACCGGGGCGCCGAGATCTCCGGCACCGTCCCGGCCGACTACGTCTACGTGGACGGCATCGGGATCGGTGAGATCGACGACTTCGTCCTGCGTGACCGTCAGCGGCTGGCGGACGACGGCCTTGTCGTCGTCGTCGCGGCGATCGACCGTCACAACGGCAAGCTGACGCGACCACCCGAGGTGATGTCGCATGGCTTCGCCGGCCCGGACGAAGAGGCGTCGCTCATGGAGGGCGTGCAACAGTTGATCGTCGACGTCCTCGGTGGCGAGGACACCGCGATAGACTGGTCAGAGATCCACGAAACCCTCAAGGACGACGTGGCTGAGTACCTGCACAAGCAGACGCGCCGGCATCCGCTCGTGATCCCGGTGATGCTGGAGGTCTGACCGAGAACCGCACGTAGGACGCAACTCAATCCACGAATCGATCGCGTGTCTTGGCGGGGGCGCGATCGAGGGAGTGCAGAGGCTATGGCTCGAGCCAAGGCGCGCACCCGCGCCTCTTCCCCGCCGACCACCCGCTCCGCCCGTTCGGGCGGTAAGGCCCGACGCGGCGCCAACCAGCAGATCCCCGACATCCTCAGCGTCGGGCGCGTGGTGGCGCGCCCGGAGGTGGCCGGGACGATCCTGGTCGTGCTCGCGGTGGCCGCCGTCCCGTACGTCATCCCCGTGACCGGCGTGCTGGGCGACCTGCGCGACCGGCTGGTCGAGACCTTCGGGCTGCACGTCTTCACACTCATCGTCGTGATCGCCGCCCTCGGCATCATGCTCGCGCTGAAGCGCACCGCCATCCTCGCCCGCCACGCTCGCCACCTCATCGGGGTCGCGGCGTTCCTCGTGTTCCTCGCCGGCGTGTTCGGGCGCTGGTTCCCGGACGCCACCGTCGGCTCCGTGGACTTCACGCGCGTCTCCGCGGGCGGCGACCTCGGCCGCGTGCTGAATGCCAACCTCTGGAGCGGCCTCGCGTGGCTGCTCACCTTCCCCGTCGCGTTCGCCCTGCTCTGGCCGCGGACGGCGCTGCAGATCGCCCGCAACGCCCCGAGGTGGACGTGGGACACCCTGCAGTGGCTGTGGGACCTCGGCCTCCACCGCGCCCTCGGGCGCATGCTGGCGTCCGTGCCCGGCCTCGTCCGACGGCTCAACGACCGCGTCGATGTGCGCGAACCGCGTACCGCTGAGGAGGTCCTCGAGGCCCCGCTCCCGCCGCTGCCCGCCGACCTCGCGGCTGTCGTCGGTCCTGCCGATCCCGAGCTGGCCGAGGCGGTGCCCGCGAAGAAGAAGCGCACGAAGCGTCCGGTCGAGCCCGAGGAAGAACGCCCCGCCGCGCAGCTCGGCATGGACATGGAGACGCCCGTCGACCAGTGGCGTCACTCTGCCGACGGCTGGCAGCTCCCGCCGACCAAGCTCCTCACACCACAGCCGGCCGCCGCCGACCGCGAGGCCGACAACCAGCGCCGCGCCCAGCTGATCGAGCAGACGCTGTTCTCGTTCGGTGTCGACGCGAAGGTCGTCGAGATCAACGAAGGCCCGACCGTCACCCAGTTCGGCGTCGAGCCCGGCTGGGACGTCAAGACGAAGACCGTCACCGAGCGTGACGCCGCCGGGAGCGTCCTCACCGACGCCGATGGTCAGCCTCGGACGAACGAGGTCGAGGTGTCCCGCACGCGCATCCGGGTGAACCGGATCACGGCGCTCCAGAACGACCTCGCGCTGGCGCTCGCCGCCCCTGCCCTCCGCATCGAGGCGCCGGTCCCCGGCAAGGCGATGGTGGGCATCGAGGTGCCGAACGGCTCGACGACCGTCGTGACCATGCGCCAGATCCTCGAGTCACCCGAGTACCGCGCACTGGCGAAGAAGGGCGGCCTGCCGCTCGCGCTCGGCGCCGGCGTTTCCGGCGAGGCAGTGGTCGCGGACCTGGCGAAGATGCCGCACCTGCTGATCGCGGGCGCGACCGGCGCCGGCAAGTCCGTGATGATCAACGCGATCATCTGCGGCCTGCTGATGAACTACTCGCCCGAGCAGCTCCGCATGGTCATGGTCGACCCGAAGCGCGTCGAGATGACCGGCTACGCGCCGATCCCTCACCTCGCGTACTCCGAGATCATCGTGGACATGGACCGCGTGGTCGGCACGCTCCAGGCGGTGATCAACGAGATGGAGACGCGCTACCGGCGCTTCGCACAGGTGGGCGTCCGCAACATCGAGCGATACAACGAGAAGGAAGCGCGTCCGCTTCCGTACTGGGTCGTGATCATTGACGAGCTCGCCGACCTGATGCTGGCGGCGCCCTACCAGGTAGAGCACCAGCTCGTGCGCCTCGCGCAGCTCGCACGCGCGACGGGCATCCACCTCGTCGTCGCCACCCAGCGCCCGTCGGTGGACGTCATCACGGGTCTCATCAAGGCGAACTTCCCCACGAGGATCGCGTTCGCGGTCTCCTCGCAGATCGACTCCCGCACCATCCTCGACCAGGGCGGCGCCGAGAAGCTCCTCGGCAAGGGCGACATGCTCTTCCTCGCCCCCGACGCGCAGAAGCCGAAGCGCGTGCAGGGCGTCTACGTCTCCGACGACGAGATCGAGGAGGTCGTGCAGTTCTGGACGCAGGACCGCTTCAAGTCGCTCGTCCCGGAGAAGTACGACCGTCAGCTGGAGGCGGCCCTGGAGTCGGCCGAGCAGGCGGGTCCCGAGGCGCTGCCCGGCGAAAACAACGACGACCCGATGCTCCAGAAGGCGACCGAGGTCGCCCGGGACTCCTCGACGCTGTCCACCTCGATGCTGCAGCGCAAGCTGGGCATCGGGTACCCGCGCGCGGCGCGGCTCATGGACCTGCTGGAGGAGCGCGGTGTCGTCGGACCCCAGGAGCCGGGCGGCAAGGCGCGCCAGGTGCTGATCGATGGCGATGGCGACCCGATTGGCGGCGTCGATGCGGCCGAGCCGGCCAGCCTTGCGGCGCACGCGGCCTCGTTCACCCCGAGGAACTCAAGCAGCGACGAGCGTCGCGACCCGCCGAAGCCGTTCGACGCCGACTAGCGACTTCCTCGTGATCCCGCGCTAGCTCGCCGGACGGATGGGTTCCGGCTCGAGGAGCACGCGCGGTGCGTCGACGCGCCGGTCGGTGACCGTCGTCGGATGCTCCTGGTGGTACACGCCGCTGGGCAGGATGCCGCAGCCGCCGTATCGCTCCATCACCCGCAACTGCGCGACGACGTCCTCGCCGGCGTGCGCGTGAGGCAGGTCGCGCCAGAACTCGAACCCGCCGCAGTCGCGCAGCTTCTGCACGTCGTACATGACGCAGCCCCCGACCCACGCCACTCGGTAGCGGGCCGGGTTCGACGGCGTGTAGCCGGAGAGCGACCGTTGGACGTGCCACAGGTTGGCGGCGTTGTGCAGCCGGTACCGCTCGAACGACGGCATCCCCGGCCTGACGCACTCCGGGCTCACGGGACCATCGAAGAACTCCACCGCCTGCTCATGCGGCCGGATGTCGTCGCGATAGCTCAGGCCGATGACGGCGGAACCGACGAACCCGCACTGCTCGACGCGGATCACCGACAGCATCTCCTGCAGGACATACGGCTCGAGCAGGAGGTCGTCGTCGACGAACAGCGCGTATGGCGCCTGGGCCCGGGCGAGGAGGAAGGCTCGCTGTTCTGCCATCCCCCGGCGCTCGCCCCGTCGGTGGACTTCGACGGGAACATCGTGCGCCTCGATCATGCGGATGGCGGCCAGGGCCGCGGGCTCGTCGGTGCTCGCGATGCCGTCGCTCTGGTCCGCGATCACGAGCCGGAAGTCGCGGTAGGTCTGGCAGGCGAGCGTCGCGAGCGTCGCCGCGAGGGCAGCCGGGCGGTTGTACGTCGGGACGAGGACATCGAGGAGCGGGCGACGCTCCTCGGGGCCCTCGCTCGGATGCGCGGGGACCGGAGCCGCCACGGGCCGTTCGAGCATGCTCATGGCCATGACGTCTCCCGCATCGGCAGGACGGTTAGCTCAGGGATCACGGTGTCTCGCGGCTGACACAACGCGAAGAGGATGGTCTCGGCCACGCACGCCGGGTCCTGCAGGAGCTCTGGATCGAGGTCCGGGAAGCGGTCGAACAGGAACGGCGTCCGCATCCCGCCGGCGACGACCGCCGTCACCTTCACGCCGTACTCGCGTCCCTCGACGTGCAGGGCGTGGCTGAGGCCGAGCAGGCCCCACTTGCTGGCGTGATAGGCGGATGCGTTCGCCCACGCTCGCTTGGCAGCCGTCGAGGCGACGTTCACGATGTGGCCGCCGCCCTGCTTGCGCATGGCCGGGAGCACCGCGCGGCTCACCAGGAACGGGCCGTCGAGGTTCACGCCGAGGACGCGGCGCCAATCCTCGGGCGTGAGGTCGGTCGCGGAGGCGGTCACATCGACGCCGGCCGCGTTGATGAGCACATCGATGCGTCCGAGGTCATCGAGGACACTCGCGACGCCGTCTCCGACCGACTGCGGCGAGGCGACATCGACCGTCAGTGCGACGGCGTCGGCGCCCCCCTCGCGCAACTCGGTCGCCAGCGCCTGCACGCGCTCCGTGTTCACGTCCGCGAGCACGACGCGGGCGCCGTGTGATGCCAGGAGACGCACGGTTTCGAGGCCGAGTCCACTGGCCGCGCCGGTGACGATCGCCACCTGTCCGTCGAGGTGGATCTCCTGCCAACCGGCCATCGTTGCGCTCCCATTCCTCTATGTGACGACGGTAGGTGCGTCCGCGCGTCAACTTCGTAACGCCGAGAGGAGCGCACTCGTAGAAGTGCTATCGACGGCCCGGAGCGCCCTCCTTGCCCCGTGGCCGCCACCCGGTCCGGTTTCCGGTTACGCCTTCGCAGCGCGCGCGGTGCAAGCCTTCTCACCCATTCCTCGCTGTCGTGGGGCGTCACTGCGTTCGGCGCCCCCGGAAGGCACCTCGTGGAGAACACCGTCATTCCCGGCGTCCGGCGCATCGCCGTCCTCCGCGCCGGCGGGCTCGGCGACTTCGTGTTCGCTACGCCCGCGCTCCAGTCGCTGCGAGAGGCGTACCCCGACGCGGAGATCACGCTGCTGACCGGGCCGCTCCATCGCGAGCTGATCGAGGGGCGACCGGGCCCGTGGGACAGGGTCGAGGTGGTTCCTCGCTACCCGGGGGTGAGAGAGGACGACCTCGAGCCGTGCGAGCCGCTGGCATCGTTCCTCGACCGGATGAGGAACCACCGTTTTGACCTCGCGGTGCAGATGCACGGCGGCGGACGGAACTCGAATCCGCTGATCCGCGACCTCCGAGCCGCCGTGACCGTGGGTTGCCGGACACCCGACGCCATGCCGCTCGACCGCGAACTGCCCCACGTCTTCCTCCATTCGGAGGCCACGCGGTGGCTCGAGCTGATCGCGCTCGTCGGCGGCCGGTTCCGCGCGACGGTCCCACACCTCGAGGTGACGGACGTCGACCGGGCGCGAGCCGGGGAGGTCCTTCCGCCTGACGGGCGCGCTGAGGTCACACTCCACCCGGGCGCGGGCAGCCCCCGCCGCCGCTGGCCGGTTGAGCGATTCGCGCGTCTCGGCGATGGGCTCGCGCGCATGGGCATGCGCGTGGTGCTCGTCGGCGGGCCCGCGGACGCTGGCCTGACGCACGCGGTCGCCGACGCCATGACCGAGACGCACGTGGACCTCGGCGGTCGGCTGAGCCTACGGGCGCTCATCGGACTGTTCGCGCGTGCCTCGCTGCACGTGGGCAACGACTCCGGCCCGGCGCACATCGCCCGCGCCGTCGCGCCCGCCACGCTGACGCTGACCTGGGGCCCCAACCTGCTGACCGCCGGTCCGATCGGCCCGGCCCACCGGCACCGGGCCGTGCTCGGGTGGCGGATGGAATGCCCCGAGTGCGCCACGCGGCTCGTGGAGGACAGCTGCTCCCATTCCTCGTCGCTCATCGACGGGATCGACGTGGGCGACGTGCTCGATCAGGCGCGAGAGTTGATCGGCGCTGCGCCGTGAGCGGGACGCGCCCACGCTCGATCGCGCTGTTCCGTGCGCTCCAACTGGGGGACCTGCTCTGTGCCGTCCCGGCATTCCGTGCCCTGAGGCGGGCCGAGCCCGACGCCCACATCACGCTGATCGGCCTGCCCTGGGCCGAGGAGTTCGTCACTCGCTTCTCCGCCTACCTCGACGACTTCGTTGCCTTCCCGGGATGGCCCGGCATTGCCGAGCTGGGGTTCGACGAGCAGCGGTTCGACGCGTTCGAGGCGGAAGCCGCAGCGAGGCGGTTCGACCTCGCCGTCCAAATGCATGGCGATGGTTCCAGCTCGAACGCCTTCATCGACGCGGTACCGGCCGCGGCGCACGCGGGATTCCGCCCCGATGCGGACCCGAGTCGCGAGGGGTTCGTGCCGTATCCGGAGGAACTGCCGGAGGTGGGACGGCTGCTGTCGCTTGCGGCCGCCCTCGGCGGCACCGATCTCGATCCAACGCTTGAGTTCCCCCTCTTCGAGGAGGAGCGCCGAGAGGCTGCCGGCCTCCTCGCCGCGGTCGGCTATGACGGCACGGCGCCACTCGCCTGCGTGCATGCCGGCGGCCGTGGCGCCGACCGACGATGGGACGCGAGGAACTTCGCAGCCGTCGCGGACGAGCTCGTGGCGCGCGGATACGCCGTCGCCCTGACCGGAAGCGACGTTGATCGCGCCGTGAACGAGGAGGTCATCACGTCTGCGGGCAGCGCCATCCTCGACCTCACGGGCCGAACCACGATCGGGGTGCTGGGCGCCGTCATCGCGCGCTCGTCGCTCGTCGTGACCAATGACAGCGGCCCGTCGCATCTCGCGGCGGCCCTTCGAGTGCCGAGCGTGGTGATCTTCACCGGATCGGATCCGGCTCGCTGGGCGCCGACAGACCGTGAGCTGCATCGAGTGGTGGGGGCGGGGCGGCCAGGTGGCGGCCCACCGGCGCCTCCGCCCCCGTTGGACGAAGCGCTCGCGGCGCTCCCCGAAGGGCCATCGGCCCCTCTCGGCTGCCGCTAGCGCTTCTTGCCGCTCGCCTCGTGGACGGCGACGGCCAGCTCTTCCTTGTTCATCTTGCTGCGACCGGACACGTCGAGCTTCTTCGCGCGGTCGTAGAGCTCATCCTTCGTGGCGCCCTCGGTGTCGACGGCGCCGCCCTTCGTCTTCGCGGGCTTGTCAGTCGATGACGGGCTCGTGGTGGGCCCTCGGGCAGCCTGGGCGTCCGAGGGGCCCTTGCGATCCTTCTTCACCCACTTGTCGCCGGACTTCTTGTACTCGTGCTTGAGGGCGGCGTACGCGACGCGGTGGGCGCGCTCCTCGTCTCCCTCGTAGCTCTCGTGTGCGGACTCCAGCGTCTCGCGGTAGATCTCCTGCGCGTGCTTCGGGGAGCGCTTGATCGTGTCCGGCAGGTCGATCTTCTTCCCTCGGGGCATGAGGGCCTCCTTCGCTCGTGCGCCCCGACCGTACGACGGCGCCCGAAAGCGCCGGTAACACGAAGAAGGAGAGCGTCGCGAAGTTGCAGCAATCCGGCTGTCGCGCCTCCCGAGCCGGAGTCACGTGCTACCGGTCGGGCGTGAGCAGCAGCAGGCGCCCGAGCCCGTCGACGACCTCGTCCGCTCCGGCCTCGAGGAGTGCCGCCTGCGCAGAGTCCGGCCCAACGCCGACGACCCGACGCACGCCGGCCGCCCGTGCCGCGCGCACGCCATCTGCAGTGCCCTCGATCGCGAGACATGCCTCTGGGCCAACGCCGAGCCGCTCCGTCGCCTCGAGGGTCGCCCCGAGTCCCGCGCCGGGCACCACCTCGGTAACGAAGCCCCGATCCCGGGCGGCCTGGAGGAGGTCGCGAGCGGCGGTGTCGAGCGAGTACGCATCGCCGGACGCGTCCCCGGTGCGCAGGAGCAGCGCGCGGGGCACACCGGATCCCTCGGCGCATCCGTCCGAGGCGACGCTGAGGGCCGCGCGGACGACATCCTCCGGCGTCACCGCGGCCAGGCAGGCATGGTGGCCCTCGGGGCAGACGCTGCGATAGCAGGGCGCGCACGCGACTGCGTTGAAGAGCAGGCGATGGGGGACCATCCACGGCGCGTGCTGGGGGTTGGTCAGCGCATAGAGGTCGACGACGGGCGTCGCGACCGCTGCAGCCAGGTGCGCCGGGCCGGTGTTGTTCGAGATCAGCAGCGGAGCCTCGGCAAGCAGCGCGGCGAGTTCACCGAGGTCGAGGTCGCCCGCGAGGGAGAGCGATGGGACGCCCGAGGTGTCCCGAACGCAGTCGATGAGATCACGCTCGCCGGGTCCCCCCGTGAAGATGAGCTGCCAGCCGTGGAACTCGTGGAGCGTCCGGGCGACCTCGGCGAAGCGCGGGTAGCGTCGCGACTCCGCGCTCGCGCCCACGTGCATCACCACCCACGGACGGGCGCGATCGAGGTCTGTGGTCAGGGCCTGCACGCGCTGCTTCGCGGCTTCCGGCACGCGTACCGCGAGCCGTTCCGAACTGGGACGAGCGCCGACGGAGGCGACGAGGTCGAGCTGACGCCTCACCTCGTGGCGAAGGAGATCGTCCGGCTCCGGCTCACGCACCCAGTTGGTGAGCAGGCCGTATGGATTCTCCCGACAGTGCGCGAGGCGCAACGGAATCCCCGCGAGCTGGGTCATGAGCGCCGCCGGGAGGGGGTTCTGGCTGTAGACCGTGAAGATCACCGCCGCGTCGAAGGCCTCGGCGCGGAGACGTTCGATCATCGCGAGGTGCTCGGCGGGATCGTCGCCGGCGGCGGGCTTCATCCACGGGGCGACGTACTCGATCACGTCGTCGACCTCGGGCATGAGGCGCGCCGCCGCTGCACCGGCGGACGAGGTCAGGAGCGTCACGTGCCGCCCGGGTGCCGACTCCTTCAACGCTCGCAGCGCGGGGCCCGTCATGAGCACATCCCCGGCGGCGTCGAGGCGCACCGCGAGGATGCGTCGAGCGGCGCGCCACGCGTCGTTCACGCCGTGCCCCGCAGTTCCTCGAGCGAACGGATCTGCTCGATGACGCGCGTCGTCGATGCGCCGTCGATGTAAGGCAGGATGCGCACCTCGCCGCCGAGGGCTTCCACCAGCGGGGTCTCGGGCAGCGTCTCGCGGGTGTAGTCGCCGCCCTTCGCGAAGACATCCGGCCCGATGAGCCGGATCACCTCCTCGGGCGTGTCTTCCCCGAACTCGAGCACATGGTCGACGCAGCTCAACCCCTCGAGGACGCGGGCGCGATCCTCGAACGTGTTGACGGGACGGTCGGCGCCCTTCAGCCGGCGGACGCTGTCGTCCGAGTTCAACGCGACGATGAGCACGTCGGCCTGCGCCTTCGCCTGGCTGAGGTAGGTCACGTGGCCGCGATGGACGATGTCGAAGCAGCCGCTGGTCAGCACGATGCGTCGCCCGGCGTGCCGGTACGCATTCACGAGCGCGCGGAGGGCGCTCTCGTCCGGGACGATCTTCCCGTCGCTGGCGACTGCCGCACGGAGGTCGTCGGCGTCGCATGTCGTCGTGCCGTCCCGCTGCACCACCACGCCAGAGGCGGCGGAAGCAAGCTCCGCGCCGTCGATGACCGATCCGCCGGCGGCCAGCGCCAGCGCCAGCGTCGCGACGAATGTGTCGCCGGCGCCCGCTGCGCGGGCGTGTGGTGCGGGTTCGGCGTAGGTCCGGTACCACGTCCCGTCCGCCTCGAGGAGCAGCGCCCCCTCGGCGTCGAGCGTGACGGCGACGTGGTCCGCGCCGGTGCAGGCGAAGAAGTCAGCGGCATGCCGGATGACGAAGTCGGCGCGGTCGGCCGCCGGGTCGCGGGATGCGCCGAGCAGCGCGAGCGCTTCGTCGAAGTTCGGCTTCACGACCGTCGGGCGCACGTCCCGATAGCGAGGGAGATGCTTCGCATCGACCACGATCGGGCGCGGCGCGCATCGCTGCAGCTCGGCGAGTGCCGCGATGACCTTCTCGGTGAGCACCCCGTAGCCGTAGTCAGAGACGATGACGGCGTCCGAGGCCAGGAAGAGCCGCCTCAGTCGCTGGATGAGCTCCGCTTCATCTTCGTCGGCGAGCGGCTGCGTGGTCCCCTGGTCGAAGCGCACGATCAGCTGCGGCTCCGCGACGACGCGCTGCTTCACGAGCGTCGAGCGTTCCCGCGCCCGGATCACCTGGTCTGACCGCACGCCGTCGCGCGCGAGACAGGCCAGCAGCCGGTCACCGTCCTCGTCGCGCCCGAAGACCGTGAGGAACGTCGCGGTCGCACCGAGGGCGCTCACGTTCGCGGCTGTGTTCGCCGCCCCGCCTCCGGCATCGACTCGCGACGTGACGTCCACGATCGGCGCGGGCGCCTCGCGACTGAGCCGCGTGCTGCGGCCGAGCAGATACGAGTCGAGCATCGCGTCCCCGAGCACGAGGACGTGCAGCCCGCGGAACGCGCCGACGATGTCCAGCGTGTCGCGGATCACGCGACGCTCCGCGACCGCGGACGGCGGGCCGAGTGCGTCACGATGTCGTCGACGATGGCGCGAGCTGCGCTCTCGAGGTTGCGGACGACGACCGTGGGCCAGCGGAGCGTGGAGAGACGCCACTCCGTCTCGTTGTCGTTGTCGATCAGGATCGTGCGACAGCCGGCTCGGTTTCCCGCTTCGACGTCATCGAGGATGTCGCCCACCATCCAGGCCTCGGAGAGATCGATGCCGAGGTCCGCGGCGGCCCGTCGAAGCATCCCGTCCCCGGGCTTCCGGCAGTCACATTCGATGGCGAATTCGGCCACGTCGCCTTCCGGGTGGTGCGGGCAGTAGTAGAAGCCGGCGAAGTCCACGCCGAAGCGCCGGAAGACGGTGCGCAGCCAATCCTCGACGCGCTCGAGGCTCGACTCGCTGAAATAGCCGCGCGCGACGCCGGACTGGTTGCTCACCACGACGACGCGGCAGTCGTACTCCGCGAGCAACCTCAGCGCGCGGTCCCCGAGCGGGGCGAGTCGCATCCGCTGTGGATCGACGTTGTACGGGATGTCCTCGAGGAGGGTGCCGTCCTTGTCGAGGAAGACAGTGACGCTCATGATGCCGCCTCCGCCTCGACGAGCGCGTCGAGCGCCGCGAGGTCCTGTTCGATGAGTTCGCACAGGAGGTGGACCAGCAGGCCGTGCACCTCCTGGATGCGCTGCGTGTCCCGCGTCGGAACGACGAGGGACGCCGTCGACAGCGGAAGAAGGTCGCCGCCGTCACCGCCGAGCATGCCCAGCGTCTGCACCTTCCGACGTCGCGCTTCCTTGAACGCGCGGATCACGTTCGTGGAACGTCCGCTGGTGCTGAAGCCGATCAGCACGTCACCGGGCTGTGCGAACGCCTCCACCTGTCGTTCGAAGACGGAGTCCCACGACACGTCGTTCGCCCACGCGGTCAGCGAGGAGAACTCCGCCCCGAGGACGATCACCGGGAGTGCTCGGCGGTTCTCGCGCTGGTAGCGCGCGACGAGCTCGCCCGCGAAGTGCTGAGCCTCCGCGGCGCTGCCGCCGTTGCCACACACGAGCACCTTGCCGCCGCCGGCGAAACAGTTCGAGATGAGCCGCGCCATTCGCGTCGCCTCGCGCGTGTTGCGGGGTCGCGCGTCACTGAGGACCTGCACGAGTCCGTCGAACCCGGCCTGCACCGTGCGCCGACGCTGCTCCTCGCGCGCCACCTCTTCGGCGCATTCGCCGATGACCGCCTCGTACGCCTCTTCGATGAGCGTCGCGACGCGGTCCCAGGTGAAGAGGTCACGGGCGCGACGGATCCCACCGACGGCGAGGCGCTCCCGGAGGCCGGACTCGGTCAGGACGCGGATGGTGGCCTGCGCCAGCGAGTCGGGATCGTTCGGCGGGACGAGGAGTCCCGTGTCGCCGTCGGCGACGGTGTACTGGATGCCACCGACCTTCGCGCCGATGACGGGCGTACCGCACGCCATCGCCTCCACCGGGGTGATGCCGAACGGCTCGTACCACGGCGTGGTGACGAACACGTCCGCAGCCGAGTACCAGTCCCGGATCTCGGAGCGCGGACGCCGTCCCACGAAGCGGATGCCCTCGGCAACGCCCTCCTCCCGCGCGACGCCGATGAGCCGTGCGATCTCGGGGGTGCTCTCAGGGTCGGGCTCGTCCGTCTCGCCGCCGGCGACCACGAGCATCGTCTCGGGAACCCGCTCGCGGACGCAGCGCAGGGCGCGGATCACGTTGTCGACGCCCTTGCGGGGCACCAGGCGGCCGAGCTGCAGCATCACCGGCCGATCGAGGGGGAGGCCGAGGCGCTCCCGCGCCGCGTCGCGATCCACGGGCTGGCACTCGGCGGGGTCGTAGCCACAGGGGACCATCGTGATCCGCCGCGGATCGGCGCTGTACATCGTGAGCAGGTCGATCTCGTCCTGGGGGCACTCCGCGATGACGCGGTCTGCCTCGGCGACCAGTCCTTCCTCGATCGCGAAGCGGTCGGTCGAGAAGCCGTCGTTCGCGCCCTGGTGCATCCGTCGCACCTTGCCCAGGGCGTGGAAGGTGATCACGAACGGGATGTCGAAGCGGCGCTTCAGTTCGCTCGCCGTCATCCCCGACATCCAGAAGTGGGCGTGCGTTACGTCGTAGCCGCGGGGCTCCTGCGCCACGAACTGGCAGACGAACTCGGTGAACGCCGGCATGTGCGGGAGGAGGTCCTCCTTCCGCACGTACGAGGGCGGTCCCGCGTCCACGTGGATCACGCGGTAGCCGTCGAACTCGACGATGTCCGGGAGCTCGCTCCGGTCGCGGCGGGTGAAGACATCGACCTCGCACCCGGACGCGGCGAGGCGACGCGCGACCTGCGCGACGTAGACGTTCTGTCCGCCGCTATCGACGCCACCGATGGCGCTGAGCGGCGACGCGTGTTCCGAGATGACGGCGATGCGCCGCGGCGACGTGAGGTTCATCTTCAGTCCTTCAGCGCACTGGTTCCGCGTGTTGCTCGACCGCCGCCGTCGGTGGCTGGAGCCCCGGGCGTGAGCCGCGGCTCGCGACCTCCTCGAAGGTGGCGAGCCAGTCCTCCGCGAAACGGTCGATGTTGAAGCGATCGAGGGCACGGGTACGAGCGCCCTCGCCCAGTCGCGCTGCCTCGTCCGGGTCGTTCAGCAGCGCGCGCATGCGGTCCACGAGGACGTCGATGCGGGTGTCGACGTAGCCCGAGACGCCGTTCTCCACGGCCGTCGACATCTCCGTCGTCGCGAGTCCGACGACGGGCATGCCGAGCATCATCGCCTCGAGGACGGCGAGGCCGAGGCTCGTGTAGCGGATCGGGTTGAAGAAGAAGCGGTACTCCGCCTCACGTAGCAGGAGCTCGCGGTGCGGCAGGTCGCCCAGCCCACCGAGTTCCTCGGAGCCCATGCCGGCGAGGTCGATCGGCAGCTCGCGAGAGACCCGGTCGAAGATGTCCGGACCGAGGCGGCGGCCACGCCGGGTGAGGTTGTTCACGACCGAGATTCCTCGGTCGACCTCACCGGTGTAGCGGATGCGATCCGGCACCGTGACGCCGTGCTCGATGACACGCGTGGGCGTGCGGCCCGAGTCCCACATCAGATCGTTGAAGGCAGTCACGTGCACCAGCAGCGTGTTCGGGTCGTCCACGAAGTGGCGCGTGTTCGTCGGTGATTCGAGCCCCGGGTCGTGCTCGAGGAAGATCCGCGGCAGCCGCCGCTGGCCAGGGGTCAGGATGTTGAACTGGTCGCGGAGGTAGTTCCGCTTCGACTGGAAAAGGACCAGGTCGAAGTCCGTGTCCGGGATCTCGGAGGCGGGGACCTCCACGACGTTCTCCGGCCACGCGAAGTTGCCGCCTCTTCCGCCGTAGCCCTCGGGCCGTCCGTCCTTCACCGGGAGGATGAACAGGGCGGGTGTGTGGGCGAGGTAGTAGAGGTAGCTCCCGTGGACGTGCCACGTGAGGACGCGCGGGCGCGAGAGGTCGGCGAGGTTCATTCAGACGTCCCTTCACCAGAGCCCGCGCCCACGGGTTCCAGCAGTTCCATCCCCGCAGCGACGACGCTGTGCGCGGGGATGTCGAGGCACTCGTGGCCTCGGTTACAGGTGATGCGGAAGCACGGCGCGCAGTCGGCCGGCGCCGTGATCAGTCGATGTGGTGCGCGCCGAGGTCCCCAGTACGACGCCGGGTCGGTGCCGGCATACGTCGAGACAACCGGCGTCCCGAACGCGTCGGCGAGGTGGAGCGCGAGCGAGTTGTTCGCGACCACGAGGCGGGCGCGCTGGATCAGGGCAGCCAGCGCGGGGACCGAGGTGCGCCCGGCCAGCCCCGCGACACCGTCCCCGGCGCGCGCGGTGGTCTCCTCTACCAGCGAGGTCTCGCGCGCGCTGCCCACCACGACGACGTGCTCGCCCCGCCGTGCATGGTCGCGGGCTACCTCGGCGAAGCGTTCGGCGGAATACCGCCGCGCGGACGCGGAGGCGCCGGGGACGATCGCGAGGTAGGAGGCGAGCGGCCCGATGCCCACGGTCGAGAGGGCGTCGTCGGCCTCAGCGCGGGCGGCGCGCGGAACCGCCAGGCGCAGCCTCGTGTCCGATACCGGCAGGCCCAGCTCCTCGACGAGGAACGCGGCGCGCTCGGCCTGGTGCTCGGGAGCCTCCGCCGACGACACCGCATGAGTGATGAGCTCGCCGCTAAAGGCATCGCCATTGAACGCCGCGCGGAGCGGGATGCCCGCGAGGTAGCACGCGTAGGCCGCCGCCACGGGGGTCTGCGAGAAGCTGGTGAAGATGATCGCGGCGTCGAAGGCCTCGGCGCGCAGTTGCTCGATCAGCGCCCGCTCCGTGCTCGCCTCGACCGCTCCGGGATCGAGCTGCTGCCAGGACGCGCGGTGCTCGATGACATGGTCGATCGCGGGCAGGAGCGGCGCGGCAAGCGCGCCGGCGGGCGAGGCGAGCAGCGTGAGTTCGGCGTCGGGACAGGCTTGGCGGATCGCGGCGATCGCGGGGGAGAGCAGGACGACGTCCCCGATGTTGTCCAGGCGCACGAGGAGGATGCGACGGGCCCCGGTGAGTGCGGCTGGCGCGTCTGAGAAGCCACGGCCTCGCATCGCGAGATCCTCTGCATCGACCCGGGGTACCTGGTTGGTGGCCGCGCAGCAGCGGCAGGGGTGACGCTAGGAATCGGCGCATCCCCCGAGGGTGACAGAGGAGAAGTAGTCGCTTGCGGTTCTCTCGCAAGTCGTTTGGCGCTTCGTCATCGGCCGTGGAGTCGATGACTCTCGCCCAGAATTCAGAACGATCGCTCAGATGTAGATCAGCGCGAAGACCACCGCGAGCAGCAGTGCCACCGCGATCACGCCAATGAAGAGTTGGTTCGACGTCAGACGGCGCCCGGAGTCGAGCGGGTCCTCCTGGAGCTCATCCGACGGTGGGGTGCGCTTGTAGTTCGCCGGCGTCTCCGCGCTCCGGTCCTCCGGATCCCCGACCCGTTGTTCCTCCGCGGTCATGAGTCCCGCTCGACGAACTTGGCGAAGCGGCTCGTCTCGCCACCCGCCGTCTCGTCCTGGTAGAGGAACGCGAGGTCGGCCTCCTCGAACTTCGCGAAGAACTCGTCCCATGAGATTGGCTCGAGGCGCTCGTCGGGCTGCTCTTCCTCGAAGTCGATGCGGAGGACGCCTGCACCGCCATCGCTCGTGTCCGCGACGGTTGCCGGGTGCCCGCCGCGGTCTTCCGCCCAGCGGCGGATCGTGTCGTGGTCGGTGGTGGTCTGCGCTTCGGCCATCGGGCCCTCCTCGTGATCGCACATGCGCGTGACGTTGCGACGCTACGACGACGCCCGTGGCGGAGCGCTCGCCCTCCTCGGCCTCGCCGTATCGCTGGCGCGACACTCGATGTGCACGCAGAGGTTCCCGCATGGCTCGCGGTGTTCCCGAGGAGGCGTGTGTATGCGGGAGTACCGGCGTTTGGGTCTCCTGCTGACAAAGCCGTACCAGTTCTCCTCCTGCTATTTCGGCAGCGTGTTTTCGACGGAAAAGCCGTTGACCACGGTTCTAGCGTTGAGCACATGCCCGCCAAGACAGACCGGTCACCCCTGAGCGCCCTCGGCCTTCGCGCACGCGTCGATCACGTCTCGCGACGAAGCTTCCTGAGGGGCGCACTGGGCCTGATGGCCGGCGTCGGAGGCGGCGTCCTCCTCGGATGCGAGTTCGATCCGAACGACACCGAAATCACGATTCCCGACCAGACCTGGGCCTACGCGGAGAACGTGCCGCCTCCCCCGGACAGCGTGGATCGCTCCCGCCTCGGCTTCTTCAAGCCAGACGAGGCTGCGACGGTCGAGGCCTTCACCGCGAGACTCATCCCCGGCTCGCCGGACGATCCCGGGGCCCGCGAGGCCGGTGTCACGACCTACATCGACACGGCACTCACGAAGGTCGTCGGCTACTGGGAACCGACCTACCTCGAGCCGCCATTCGCCGAGACCTACACCGGGAGCCCCCCGCCCGAGGCAGACAACAGCAGCATCGAACGCATCTTCGTGCAGAAGAGCGAGATCGACCGCTACGGCTTCCAGTCCTCGCTCATCCCGCAGGAGATCTACCGGATGGGGCTGCGCTCCGTGGACGCGCTGGCGCGCGACCGCTTCGGAGCGCGCTTCACGGACCTGAGCGAAGACCAGCAGGACGAGATCGTCGGCGCGATCGCGGACGACGACGCCCCGACGTTCGACGACCCGTCGGCCAAGCTCTTCTGGAAGACGATCCGCCAGGACACCGTCTACGGCATGTTCGCCGACCCCGCGTACGGCGGGAACGTCGACATGGTCGGCTGGAAGCTCATCGGCTACCCGGGCGCGCAGCGCGGCTATACGCCCATCGACATGCAGTCCGGCGACGCACCGCGACCGCCGCAGAGCCTGGCCCAATTGCACGCATTCAACGCGGGCGTCGACGTCAACTGCGACATCGTCCTGCCCGTGAGCGACAGCGACCCGGAGAACCAGCAGATCCCGGCGAGCCGCAAGTAGCTCGAGGCGTGTTCGGCCTCGTGCACGGAGGAGTCCACGATGGCCGTGAAGCCCCGGGTCAACGTCGTCACGATCGGGGGCGGGTGGACGTCCGCGATCCTCGGTTGGAAGCTCGGCGAAGCCGGCCACAAGGTCGTCGCGATCGAGCTGGGGCCCGGCCGCTGGGCGAACCCGGGATTCCAGCACAACCACGACGGCCTGAGGTTCCACGCGCGCCACGCGATGATGATCAACCTGCGCAACGAGACCTGGACGTGGCGCCCCAACCCTGACTCGCCCTCCCTGCCGATGCGCCAGTACGGGACCTTCAACCCCGGGCAAGGGCTGGGCGGCGCCGGCATCCACTGGACGGCCCAGCTCTGGCGCTTCTACCCGCAGGACTTCCGCCTCCGCTCGAGCATCATCGAACGCTACGGCGAGGAGAAGCTCCCCGAGGGCAACACGATCCAGGACTGGCCCGTCTCCTACGACGAGCTCGAGCCGTACTACACGCAGTTCGAGTGGGACATCGGAGCGTCCGGCGATGCCGACGCGAACCCCCTGGGTCCTCCCCGCTCTCGCCCGTATCCGAACCCGCCGCTCCAGCACAACATCGTCGGCGACATGTTCCTCGAGGCCGCGACGCAGCTCGGCTACCACCCCTTCCCGTTCTCCTCGGGCATCCTCTCCCAGAGCTACACCGACCCCTTCGGCAACGTGCGCAGCGGCTGCCTCTACTGCGGCTTCTGCACCCGCTACGGATGCGAGGTCGACGCCAAGTCGAGCCCCCAGACGACGCACATCCCGGCGGCCCTGAACACCGGTAACTACGAAGTCCGCACGCGCTCCCGCGTGCTCGGGATCAACGTCGACGACTCCGGGTATGCGACCGGCGTGAACTACGTCGACGAGAACGGAGAGGAGCACGAGCAGCCGGCGGATGTCGTCGTGCTCTCCGGCTTCACCCTCACCAACGTCCGGATGCTCCTGCTGTCGCGGGGCGGGCCGCATGGGGATGGCATCGGCAACGACCGCGGGAGGGTCGGGAAGAACTACACGTACCAGCACTTCGTCAGTCCGTGGCGCGGCCACTTCCCCGGCAAGAACCTGAACCTCTACATGGGCAACGGCACCACGATGATGGCGATGCACGACCTCGTGGGCGCCAACCTGGACCACTCGGACCTGGACTTCATCGGCGGCGCGCAGGTCTGGTCGTCGTCGGGCGAGCGCGACCCCGAGACCACCGTCGGTGGCTTTCCGATCGAAGGGACCGGCGACGGCCGCAAGTGGGGCCAGACCTGGAAGGACGCGCTCCGCGACCAGTGGAACTCCACGGCGGACCTGATCATGGAGGGCGACTCCATGCCGTACGTGGACCAGTTCCTCGACCTCGACCCCGTGTACCGGGCGACCGACGGCCAGCCGCTCCTCCGCCTGACGTTCGACTGGCACGAGAACGACTACGCGATGTACCGCTACGTCGCGGAACGGGTGAAGGGCATCATGGAGCAGATGGGGCCCGACCTCATCGAGGCGCCGACCGAGCTCGATCCGTACAACGTCCACCAGTACCAGAGCACCCACCCGACCGGCGGAGCGATCATGGGCTCCGACCCGGACAATTCCGTCACCAACAAGTACGGCCAGGTCTGGGACACGCCGAACGTCTTCGTGACCGGCGCGGCGCTGTTCCCCCAGAACGCGGCCGCGAACCCAACCGACACCGTCGCCGCGATCACGTACATGCAGGGCGACGCCATCCGCGACCAGTACTTCGCCAACGAGCGAAAGCTGATGGCGTAGCACCGTGGACCGCCCACGCTCGGCGCGCACACGATCCGGGAAACGAGCAGCCATGCGCGGGGCGCGCCTCGGCGTCGTCGCCCTCGGGCTGCTGGCGGTCCCGCTCCTCTCCAGCTGCACCGGCGGCATGCTCGATCCGCAGAGTCCGCGCGCCGACAAGGTGATCGTGCTGTGGTGGGTGATGCTCGGCACGTCCAGCGTGATCTTCGTGTTCCTGTGTGGACTGCTGCTGTGGGGGCTCCGTCGCGCGAGCCGTAACAGCGCCCGCGCTCGCGAGGGGCAACTCAACCGCGACCGCTACCTCGTCCTCGGAGGCGGGATCGCGCTGCCGGTGACGGTGATGGTCGTCCTCATGGTGCTCACGGTGTGGGCCGGACGCTCGATCACCGAGGCCGCCGGCAGCGACGCGGTGACCGTCGAGGTCATCGGCCACCAGTGGTGGTGGGAGGTGCGGTACCCGGACACGGGGCTGGTCACCGCGAACGAGATCCACATCCCGTCCGGCGAGCCGGTCAACATCCTCCTGAAGTCCGAGGACGTCATCCATTCGTTCTGGGTGCCGGAGCTGAGCGGAAAGATCGACCTGATCCCAGGGCGGACGAACTCACTGATCATCGAGGCGTCCCACCCGGGTGAGTTCCGAGGGCAGTGCGCCGAGTTCTGCGGGCTCCAACACGCGGGCATGCGCATCCTGGTCGTGGCCGAAGATCGTGACTCGTTCGACCAGTGGGTCCAGGAGCAAGGCGAGCCGGCCCCAGCCCTGAACCCGGCCGACGACGCGCAACTGTGGGAGGGGCAACAGGCCTTCCTCGGGTCGGCGTGCGTCTACTGCCACACGATCCGCGGCACGAACGGCTCAGGCACGCTCGGCCCCGACCTCACGCACATCGCCAGCCGGCAGCGGCTCGCCTCGAACATGATCCCCAACACGCGAGGACATCTCGCGGGTTGGATCCTCGACCCGCAGGCCGTGAAACCCGGGACGCAGATGCCGCCGACGCAGCTCTCCGCCGACCAGCTCGACGCGCTGCTGGACTACCTGGAGAGCCTGAAATGACCGCCTCGACCCACGGGCAGCCCGTCTCCGAGCGGCTGTCCAGCCTCTGGGAACGTCCTCGCGTCATCGACCACATCTTCGCGACCGTCGACCACAAGCGACTGGGCGTCCGCTACATGGTCACCGCGTTCGTGTTCTTCCTCGTGGGCGGCACCCTCGCCGGCATGATGCGCACACAGCTCGCCGTGCCGGAGAACCAGTTCCTCGGGCCGGAGTCGTACAACCGCATCTTCACGATGCACGGCACGACGATGATCTTCTACTTCGCGACGCCGATGCTGACCGGGATCGCGACGTACATCCTGCCCCTCATGCTGGGCACGCGTGACCTCGCCTTCCCCCGGCTGAACGCCTTCGCCTACTGGGTCTTCCTGTTCTCCGGCCTGTTCATCTACACGAGCTTCCTCGTGGACGAGGTGCCAGACGGCGGCTGGTTCGCCTACGTCCCGCTCACCGGGCCGAACTACTCGCAGGGGCTCGGGATGGACTTCTGGACGCTGGCGATCCTCTTCCTGGGGATCTCGACCACGGCCGCCGCGATCAACTTCGTGGTCACCATCCTGCGGATGCGCGCGCCCGGCATGGCGGTCCAGCGGATGCCGCTCTTCCTGTGGGGCGTGCTGGACATGGCCTTCACGATCCTGATCGCGCTGCCGTCGCTGACGCTCGCCACGCTGCTCCTCGCCCTCGACCGCACGTTCGGCACGCACTTCTACGACCCGGCCGGCGGAGGGAACCCGCTGCTCTGGCAGCACCTGTTCTGGATCTGGGGACACCCCGAGGTCTACATCCTGCTGCTTCCCTCGCTCGGCATCATCTCGACCGTGGTGACGGCGCACGCCCGCCGCGAGGTCGTCATGTACCCGCTCGTCGCCGTGGCCAGCGTCGCGATCGGCATCCTCGCCTTCGGCCTCTGGGTGCACCACATGTTCTCGACGGGCCTCGACCTGCTCCCGATCAGCTTCTTCAGCGCCGCGAGCTTCACCATCGCCATCCCCAGCGGGATCTCGATCTTCGCGTGGGTCACCACGATCTATGGCGGACGCGTGCGCTTCTCGCCGGCGTTCATGTTCGCCCTGGGGTTCATCGTCACGTTCGTGATCGGCGGCGTGAGCGGCGTGATGGTCGCGATGGTGCCGTTCGACTGGCAGGTGCACGACTCCTACTTCGTCGTCGCGCACTTCCACTACGTGCTCGTCGGCGGCGTCGTGTTCCCGGTGTTCGCGGGGCTCTACCACTGGTTCCCGAAGATCACGGGACGCATGACCGTGCCCACACTCGGGCACGGCGCGTTCTGGCTGATCTTCCTCGGGTTCAACATCACCTTCTTCCCGCAGCACATCCTCGGCCTGCTCGGGATGCCGCGACGGGTCTACACGTACGCCGAGGGCCTCGGCTGGGATACGTACAACGCGATCTCCACGGCCGGCTACGTCGTGCTGGGACTCGGCATCATCGTGATGGTGTTCGACTTCCTCTGGAGCATGCAGCGGGGTGAGGAGGCCGGTGACGACCCGTGGGAGGCCGACTCACTCGAGTGGGCGACGCCGTCCCCGCCCGAGCCGTACAACTTCGCGCACCTCCCGATCGTCCACAGCCGCACGCCGATGTGGCTGGACCGTACCCCTGAGCGCGGCGGACAACTCGACCGCATCGAGGATCCGATGGACGACGGCCGCGAGGTGGTGACCACCTCGGTACTGGACGCCGCGCCGGATGCCGTCCTGCGCGTCCCCGAGCCCTCCTACGTGCCGCTCTTCGCCGCGCTCGCCCTCACCGTGGCCGTCGTCGCGATGCTGGTGGAGGTCTACCCCGTCTCGGTCGCCGGCATCGTCGGCCTCGGGGCCTTGCTCGCCGTCTGGCTCTGGCGGTCGCCTGCGCCGGCCCCCGAGCGCGTCAACCAGATCCGAGACCGCGTCCACCTCCCCGACGTGCGGATCGCCGGACCGCACTCCCTCGGCCGCTGGGGAATGATCTTCTTCATCGTCACGGAGGCCGTTCTCTTCGGCAGCCTGATCTCGTCCTACTTCCTCGTGCGAGGGAGCGCGGACGAGTGGCCACTCGGCGGAATCGCCGAACCGGAGCTGATCCTCCCCGCGATCCTGACGGCGCTGATCGTGCTCAGCAGCGCTTCGATGTTCTGGGCACAGCGCCAGGTCGAGGGCAGCGCGGACCGCAACCCACCGCTCGGGATGCTCCGGCTGGCGCTCGTCGTCTCGCTCGCGCTGGGCATCGCCTTCCTCAGCCTCCAGGCGTACGAGTTCCACCGGTCCGAGTTCGGCCCGTCGACCAACGCCTACGGCTCGTTGTTCTTCATGATCACGGGCACCCACGCCGCCCACATGGGCGTGGGGGTGCTGCTCATCGGCTGGACCCTGCTCCGCACCTGGTTCGTCTCGCACGAGCCCGGACAGCGGTCGGACGTGCCCAACGTCGCCCTGTACTGGCACTTCGTCGGCGTCGTATGGCTCGTCATCCTCTCGGTCGTCTACCTGGGGGTGCGCGGTCTATGAGCCAGGCACGCAATCCCTACGAGATCCACGACTACCCGAGCCGCCGACCGACCGGTGTTGGTCCCTGGACGCTCGCCTTCGCGCTCTTCGGCGGCACCATCGCATGGACGGTCCACCTCATCGCCGGGTACTCCGTCGCGAACTACATGTGCGGCGACGCCGTCGCCGTCTGGATCCTGCACGGACTGACCGTCGTCGCGCTCACGGTGGTCGCCCTCGCGTTCCTCACGGCCCTGCGCGTCGTCAGGCATGCGACGAGGCTCCCGAAGGGTGAGCGCACCCCGGAGGAAGACCGCGACCAGTTCCTCGCGTCCGGCGGCCTGCTGCTGGCCGGGCTTGGCTTCATGGCGATCACCTTCGGCGAGGTCGCGGTGGTCGTGGCCGGATGCACTCCATGAGCCGCCGGCTCGCGGCGGTCGTTGGAGCGCTGGCCTCTGCGCTGGTGCCTGGCGTCGCGCTCGCCCACAGCGCGGGCGGCGCCGACGGCGTCGGCGTCGCGAGCTCGCTCGCGGCCGAAGGGCCAGGTGTCGTCGCGCTGCTCGCGATCATCGCCGTGCCGTACGTGGTCGGCGTGAGGCGACTCTGGGCGCGGGCCGGCCGCGGTCGCGGCATCGCGGTCCGCGAGGCGGCCAGTTACGGCATCGGGGTGAGCGCCCTCGCCCTCGCACTCCTCGGGCCGTTGTTCGTGCCCGCCACGGACGAGTTCAGCGGGCACATGGCGCAACACCTCCTCCTCATGGTCGTTGCCGCGCCGCTGCTCGCGTTCGGGCAGCCCGCGAGGGCGTTCGCGTGGGCGCTCCGAGGTAGCGGTGCGGTCGCACTCCACTCCGGGCACCGTGTCGGCCGCAGCCTCGTCGTGCGCGCGATGACACATCCGGTGACGCTCCTTGCGATCTACGTCGCCGTCGTGTGGAGCTGGCACGCCCCCGCGCTGTACGACGCCGCAGCGCGGAACGAAGCGCTCCACGCGCTCGAGCACGGGATGCTGCTCGGCGTCGCGTTCGCGTTCTGGTGGCGGGTACGCACGCTCGCGCTTGGTCCCGCACGGCGGCAGGTCCTGGCGTTCTTCCTGCTCTTCGCGGTGATGTTCCCGGAGCTCGTGCTCGGCGCATTCATCTCGTTCTCGAGCGAGCCGCTCTACGAGCCGCACCGCCTTGCCACCGTGGCCCGGGGCGGCGACCCCCTGATGGATCAGCAACTGGGCGGGCTCGCGATGCTCATGCTCGGCGGGCTGGCCTACGCGGGCGTCGCGCTCGCGGCGATGCTGCGGTTCCTCTCGGGCGCCGAGCGGGCCCGGAGCGGCGCTGAGCGAGGATGGGAAGCATGACCGGTCGACGATTCGCCATCGCCGTCCTCGGCGCGCTCCTCGCGGTCACGGCCGTCGCATGCAGCGAGGAAGACCACGGCCCCCTCAACGTCCCGGCCTCGGCGGATGCCGACGTGGGGAAGCAGCTCATCCAGAGCTACGGCTGCGGCACCTGTCACACGATCCCGGATGTCGCCGGCGCAGACGGTCGCGTCGGCCCCTCCCTCGAAGACTTCGGTCACCAGATGTACATCGCGGGGGCGATCCCCAACGACTGGGACAACCTCGTGGCGTGGCTGATGGATCCGCAGGCGATCGAGCCGGGGACGATCATGCCGAACTTCGGGATGGGTGAGACGACCGCGGCGAACGTCGCGGCCTACCTCGCCAGTCTGAAGTAGCCGCCTCGGCGCCGTACTCGCCTCGGCAGGCGCCAGCTACTGCGCCCACCCCGGCCAGAAGCCGAAGTCGATGCGGTTCCAGTCAGGGTGTCCCATCGCCGGTGAGTAGGCCCCGAGGTCCACGCCGTTCACGGCCAGCTGCAGCGTCTTGCCGCTGTCCGTCCAGACCTGGATGCGCTCGCCGCCCTCCCAGTTCTGACGCTCGCCCTTCCGCAGCGTCCCATCGAACTGGACGGTGCCATCGACGGTGACGCGGACCTGCGCATCCTCGGTCGCCGCGAGGCCGACGGTGACGCGGCCTGCCGCGGGCGCGACCGTCGGCGGCTGCGAGACGTCGACGGTCGCCTCGCCGGCCGGGACGTCGCCCGCCGGGGGAGTGCCGGGACCGCTCCCGGCGAGGAGAAGCGCCGTCCCACCGAAGGTCACGACGAGGACCGCGGCCGCGATTGGAACCCAGAGACGGGCGGGTGGCCGTCGTCGCGCGGGTGCCGGGAGCGGCTGGACATACGCCGACGCCGCGGGCTCGGTCTCCCAGCCATAGTCGCCCTCATCCCATTCCTCTTCGTCGTCCCAGGTCTCATCCGGCAGCGGTTCCTCGTCCCACGCGGCCTCGGACGCCGGCGTCGTGACAGCGACCGGGGGGACGGCTGCGGGACGGGCTCGGACCGCTGAGGGTGTCGCCATGGGCCGACGCTCCGGCACGGCGGGAGCGCGCAACTCGTTGCGCAACGCGCGGAACGCGGTGAACAGGAACAGGTACAGCAGCGCCACGGCGACGACGCGCAGCACCAGGAGGGCAATGGGCCAGGCCTCGGCGTCGAGTTGCAAGTGCCGTCCTCGAGGTTCGGGTAGCGCCCTTCCACCTTACGACGCCCCCGGCCGCGGAGGGCAAGCGACGTCAGCGGGTAGGGCGAGGTACGTTGGATGCGCTTCCATGCGCGCCCGGGGCCGTCCTGCCGGGCACAGAGGGATACCGCATGACCGCACTCCGACCGCCACGGTCGGCAGGGCACAGCCTCCTGCTCCTCGTCATCCCGGCGCTCCTGGTCATGCTCATCCCGTCGATGGTGCTGATCGCGACGGATCACGAGCCTGGACCGGACGCGCTGGCGAGCCTCGTGCTCGTCGCCAGCCTGCCGCTGGCCACGCCCCCGATCCTCGGGCTGCTCTACCGGCGCTGGGATCCCTACGTGCTGGCGCCGGCGTGGGTGCTGTGTGCGCTCGGGCTCGGCGTGATCGCGCGCGTGCAGCCCGGGCTCGTGACCACGCAGGTGCTGTGGATCGCGGCCGGATGGGCGGCGTTCGTCACGCTCGTCGGATTCCCGCTGCTGCTGCCCTGGCTGCTCCGCTTCCGCTACGCCCTGCTCGCGGCCGGCCTCGGCCTCATCGTCGTCACGCTCGTCGCCGGCGAGGACGTCACCGGCGAGGGCGCACGCCTGTGGCTTCGCTTCGGCCCCGTCGGCGTGCAGCCCGCGGAGATCCTCCGCGTGCTCCTCGTTGCCTTC
Organism: Dehalococcoidia bacterium; assembly: GCA_020634075.1. Lineage (GTDB taxonomy): Bacteria > Chloroflexota > Dehalococcoidia > UBA2979 > UBA2979 > W-Chloroflexi-9. The sequence goes on from JACKCJ010000002.1 coordinate 35,118, forward strand.
ATCGCCGGCCACCTCGCCGTGCGCACCCCCGACTCACCGCGCGATGACGGCGACCGGCGCGCCGAGGTCGACGAACGTGCCTCGATGCGATCGCTGGGTCGCGACTGGCTCCCGCTCCTGGCGATGTTCGGCCTCGCGGTCGTGGCCGTGCTGGCGCAACGGGACTTCGGGCCGTCGCTGATCTTCGGCGCGACACTCGTCGGCCTGCTCTACCTCGCTACCGGGCGCAAGCGTTATGTCTTCCTGGCTGCCGTCGCAGCCGTCCTGGGCGCCCTGCTCGTCTACGGCGCCTCCGCCCGCATCGAGGAGCGCGTCGACGTCTGGCTCGACCCGTGGGCCGACCCACGCGGCGCGGGCTACCAGTCGCTCCAGGCGCTCGGCGGGTTCGTCTTCGGCGGCGTGTTCGGCGCAGGCCCCGGCTACGGCTACCCGGGGCTGATCCCGGCCGCCCACACGGACTACCCGCTCGCGGTCATCGGCGAGGAATGGGGACTCCTCGGGTCGTTCGTCGTCATCGCGCTGTACGGCCTGATCACCGTGCACACCCTGGCCCGAGCGCGCACGGTCCGCTCGACGTTCGCGGGGCTGCTCATGGCGGGGCTCGCGATCAGCCTCGCCGCGCAGGTGTTGCTCGTGTTCGGCGGCGTGCTGCGACTGTTGCCGCTTACCGGGCTCACGAGCCCGTTCCTCTCCTACGGCGGCTCCTCCATGGTCATGGCGTGGGTGATGCTCGCCCTGATCGTGGCGGCGGGGTCGCCGGAGCGCGCCGAGGGCCGCGAGCGTCGAGGTCTCCCGGTCGCCGCGCTGCCGCGCGTCCGGCACATCGGCTTCGCCGTCCTCGGGGGCTTCGCCGTCCTCTCCGTGACGCTCGGCTACTGGCAGGTCGCCCGCGCGGACCTGATCACCGACCCCGCCGTCGCCGGTGAGCGCCACCGCGTCGAGGAGGCGCGGGTGCAGCGCGGCGACATCCTCGATCGCAATGGTGAGCCGCTCGCGCAGACGGAACTCGGCCCGGACGGCGAGCCGCGCCGGGTCTACCTCGACCCCGGTGGCGTGCACATGCTCGGCTACGTCTCCGCGCTCGGCGGCGCGAGCGGCGTCGAGTCCGCCGAGGCGGACCGGCTGCTCGGGCGCGACAGCCCAAGCCCGCACGACACCTGGCTCGACCTGCTCCACGAGTCGCGCTCGGGCGACAACGTCCAGTTGACCATCGACGTGCGCATCCAACGCGCCGCGGAGGAAGCACTCGCCGGCGCGACCGGCGCCGTCGTCGCCCTCGACCCGCACACCGGCGAGATCCTGGCGATGGCGAGCACCCCGACGTTCGACCCCAACTTCACGACCGAAGAATGGGAGAGCCTCCGTACCGCCGAGGGGAGCCCGCTGCTCAACCGCGCGACGCTCGGTCTCTACACGCCGGGGTCGACGTTCAAGACCGTGACGCTCGCCGCCGCGCTCGAGGCGGGACTCGTCACGCCCGACACGCCGGCCGAATGCCCCGCCGAGGTCTTCATCGACGGCGTACGCATCGTGTCGAACAACGAACCGCCGGGCCGCACGACGCAGACCGTCGCGGACGCCTACGCGTATTCCTGCAACACCTTCTTCGCCCAGCTCGGACTAGAGGTCGGCGAGAAGCGCCTCCGCGAGATGGCCGAGGCGCTGGGACTCACCTCGGCTCCGCCGTTCGAGCTCCCGACGAGCAAGGGCCGTCTGAGCACCACCGACGGATTCCTCGGCACCGACGCGGGCCTCGCCGCGACCGCGTTCGGCCAGGGCGAACTGCAGCTCAGCCCGCTTCATCTCGCGCTGCTGGCCGGTGTCGCACTCAACGACGGCGTGGTGGAGAAGCCTCACCTCATGCGTTCGGCACAGCCGGAGGCGTGGCACCGGGCGCTGTCGCCGAAGGCCGCCGCCGACCTCGAGGCGATGATGCGCTACAGCGTCGAGGCGGGCTGGGCCGGCACGGTCGCGATCCCGGGCCTCGACATGGGCGGGAAGACTGGCTCCGCCGAGGTCGTCGTCGAGGAGAACCCGCACGCACTGTTCATCGCGTGGGCGGAGCAGGATGGGCACGCGATCGCCGTGGCGGTGATCAAGGAGTTCGCCGGATCCGGTTCGCAGCAGGCGGGACCGGCCGCGAAGGCGGTCATCGAGGCGTGGCGGGCAACCCTCGATTAGCAGCTAGCCATCGTCCTCCACGGGCTCGCGCACGATCAGGCGCGCCGAGCGGTTCCGCGTGAGGTAGGACCACGCCCACTGCATGAAGACGAGGGCCCGGTTCTCGAACTCGTTCACCTGCATCAGGTGGACGAGCAGCCAGCCGAGCCAGCCCACGAACCCCGACAGCTTCAGCCACCCGTAGTTCAGCACGGCAAACCCGCGCCCGACCGTGGCCATGCTGCCGCGGTCGCGATACCGGAAGGCGGGGATGCGCCGGCCCTCGACGGCCGCGGCGATCCAGCGAGCGGCGTAGCGCCCCTCCTGGATCGCGACGGGCGCGAGGCCGGGCAACGGCTTCCCGTCGCGCCCCTGGACAGCGGCCATGTCGCCGATGACGAACACCGGCTGGCCCTCCAGCCGGAGGTCAGCACCGACGGGGACGCGCCCGCCCCGGTCCGGCTCGACGCCCGCCGCACTCGCGACGTGCTGCGCGAGGCCGGCAGCCCGGACGCCGGCGGCCCAGATGATCGTGCGCGCGGGGATGCGCTCCGTCCCGGAGGGCGACTGGACCGTGAGGCCCGCCGGGTCGACGTCGGTGACGAGCGTGCCCGTCCGCACCTGCACCCCGTGCGATTCGAGCTCGGCCTGTGCCTTCTTCGCGAGCTTCTCGGGGTAGGCAGGGAGGATCTGCTGCGCGGCCTCCACCAGCACGACCTTCGCGGCCGCCGGGTTGATGCGGCGGAAGTCGTGACGGAGCGTGTCGCGCGAGAGCTCCATGATCGCGCCGGCCATCTCGACCCCGGTGGGGCCCGCGCCGACGATCGCGAAGGTGAGGTGCCCCGGGTCGTTGAGCATCTGCGCCGGCTGGAGCTCGGCGTCCTCGAAGATCCGGAGAATGTGGCCTCGGAGTCGCGTGGCCTCGGCGACGTTCTTCAACCCCGGCGCGTGCTGCTGCCACTCGTCGTGGCCGAACCAGAAGTTCCTCGAACCAGCCGCCACCACGAGGTAGTCGTACGGGACGTTCTGGCCAGAGGCGGTCACCGTCCGTGCCTCGAGGTCGATCGCCTGCACCTCGGCGAGGAAGACGCGGACGTTCTCCTGCTCGCTCAGGATGCGACGCAGGGGCACGGCGATATTCGCCGGCGACAGGGCGCCGGTGGCGACCTGGTAGAGCAGCGGCTGGAAGAGGTGATGGTTCCGCCGGTCAATCAGCGTCACGTCGACGGGCACGTGGCGGAGCGCCTTCGCCGCAGCCAACCCACCGAAGCCGCCGCCGATGATCACCACGCGCGGGCGTCCACGTGGCGGCGAGAGGTCGTCATCCGGCGGCGCGCCGACGCCGGAGACGGGCGTCCAGCTCGGCGGATCGCTCGCCGGGAACGACTCCCAGCTCGCCTCCTCGACAGCGTCGGCGTGGTCCGGGTGCACCGGCGCCGGTGCGGCATTCGCTGACCCGGACCGGGCTTCACCCAGCGGGACAGCGGACGGAGGCGGCACGGGGCCGTGATCGTCCGTGCTGCGGTCGCCTGTGGTGCGGTCATCCTGGGTCACTGCAGCAGCTCCCTCTGGCAACTGACCCCGTTACGCCCTGGCCATGGCCCGCGGCCCTCCCGTGATCCGGGCGGGTTCCGCGTCCAGCCGAGGGCGCAGCTCCTGCTCAAAGAATCGCAGGAATCCGTCCTGATCGGGGCCGATCTGGTGCAGGATCAGGTGGTCGTATCCGGCCTGTTCGAACTCGCGGATGCGCTCCATCACCCGCTCCGGGTCCGGCCCGAGCGGCGTCTCGTCGCCGTAGTCCTCGAGCCGGATGAAATGCGAGGCGGCCATGAACTCGGCGGGCCGGCGGAGGTCGGCGTTCAGGCTCCCGGGCAGCGGCGCATGCGACCAGTGTCGCGCCAGCGTTTCCCGCGCCTGCTGCTCCTCCTCCGCGTACACCAGGTGAAGCATGCCCATGCGCGGCCCGCTACCGCCGCCGGCGTCGCGCCACTCCTGGAGCAGCTCGGAGTCGGGCGCGGTCGCGATGATGCCGTCGCCACCCCGCCCCGCCACGCCGGCCGACTCCGGCCCGGACGCGGCGACGAGGATCGGCGGCGTGCGCTCCGGCAGGCTGTAGATGCGGGCGTGGTCCACCGTGAAGAACTCGCCGTCGAAGTTCTGCTCGTCGCCCGTCCACAGGTCCCGGATCACCTCGATCGCTTCTTCCAGCATCCGCAGCCGCGTCGGCGGCGGCGGCCACGCGTCGCCGAGCACGTGCTCGTTGAGGTTCTCGCCACTGCCGAGGCCCAGGAAGAAGCGATCGGGAGCCATCGTCGCAACCGTCGCGGCCGCCTGCGCCACGATCGCCGGGTGGAGGCGGATGGTCGGACAGGTGACCGCCGTCCCGAGCACCAGCGATTCCGTGGCCTGCGCGAGCGCGCCGAGGACGCTCCACGCGAAGGGGCTCTCACCCTGGCTATCGAGCCAGGGGTGGTAGTGGTCGGAGACCGTCGCGAACGAGAAGCCACACTCCTCGGCGCGGACCGCGTTGCGGACGAGGTCGCGCGCTGAGTGTTCTTCGGTCAGAAGGGCGTAGCCGATGGAGACCATTGGTCGTCCTTTCGGAGATTCGGTAGAGATGACGAGGGCGACGCCGACGGCGCCGCCCTCGTGGGTAGAGCATTGAGCAGGGTCTGCTCACCGGCGGTAACACCGCCCGCCGGCGTGTCGCGGTTCCGTGGATTTCGGCTCCCTCGGCGACCAGTCGCTGACGATGCAGCGCATCGGCGAGTCAGCGACCGGGCCGGGCCGGATGGCTAGGCGCCGCGGCCGGCCGTCGCCTGGAGCGAGCGTTCCACGGCCGCCATCGCCTCGCGATTGAACGCGGGGAGGTCGTCCGGCTTGCGGCTCGTGATCCAGTTGCCGTCCGTGACAACCTCGCGATCCACCCATTCCCCGCCGGCGTTCCGGATGTCGTCCTGCAACGTCGGGTAGCTCGTGAGCGTCTTCCCGGCGACCAGTTCGGCCGACACGAGGAGCCACGGCGCGTGACAGATCGCGGCGATCACCTTGCCGTCCTGGTCCATCGCCTGCACGAAGCGGCGCGCCTCGCCGTCCATCCGGAGGAAGTCCGCGTTCAGGGCACCGCCGGGCAGGACCACCGCGTCGTAGTCCTCGGGACTCGCGTCCTGCAGCATGCGGTCGATCTCGACGCGGATGCTCTTCTGGTCGTGCTGCATCGCCTGGAGCTTCCCGCCATGCGGGGCGATCACGTCGACGCGCGCGCCGGCGTCGCGGAACGCCTCGACGGGCTTCGTCAGCTCGACTTCCTCGAAGTCGTCTGCGGCGAGGACGGCAATCCGCGCGTTCTTGAGGTCGGGCATCGTCTTCGTCCTTCAGTGCTCGGAGGGGTGGGATGCCGGCACCCTAGCGGGCCACCGTTTGCGTCCCCATCCCTCGCCCACCCGGCCCGTTGCAGACGCGTGGCGGGGGGCGGCTGCAACGAGGTACGCACGGACTCGGAGCGTCCGCGATGCGAACCGCAGGAGGCGCGATCTAGCGTCGCGGCGATGAAGATCGCGATGCTCAGCGACCTGCACGACGGCGCGGCCGAGGCGTACCTGCCGGAGCGCCTGACGAAGGCCTCCCTGCACGACTCGCTGCAGGACTGCCGTGGCTGCCCGCTCTGGGAGCACGCGACGCAGGCGGTACCCGGCGAGGGGCGGAAGTCGTCACGCGTGATGCTCGTGGGCGAGCAGCCGGGTGATCGCGAGGACATCGACGGTCGCCCGTTCGTCGGCCCGGCCGGCCGGCTGCTGGACGAAGCCCTCGAGCAGGCCGGGATCGATCGCGAGAGTGCCTTCGTGACGAACGCCGTCAAGCACTTCAAGTGGGAGCCCCGAGGCAAGCGCCGCCTGCACCAGAAGCCGAATCGGAGCGAGGTGGAGGCGTGTGGGCCGTGGCTCGCCGGCGAGATCGAGTACGTGCGCCCGGACTTCCTCGTGCTCCTCGGCAGCACCGCCGCGCAGGCGGTACTCGGGAGCGACGTGCGCGTGACCCGCATCCGCGGCGAGGTGCTCACGGACACACCACTCGCGGCGCACGTCATGGCGACGGTCCACCCGTCCTCGATCCTCAGAACGCGAGACGGCGATCGACACGACGCGATGGAGGCGTTCGTCGACGATCTGCGACAGGTCGCGCGACTGGTGAGCGCCTCTCGCTCGCGCTAGAGGCCGTAGTCCGCCGGGCGCGTCCGGAGCCACTCCCCGACGCGCTCGCCGATCATGATCGCGGTGAGGTTCGTGTTCGCCCTCGGCACCTCGGGCATGATCGACGCGTCCGCGACCACCAGTCCTTCGACGGCGTGCGCCCGTCCGTACTGGTCGACCACCGCCATTGCGTCCGAGGCGGGACCCATCTTCGCCGTGCCGCAGGGGTGGTAGCCACTGCGCGCAAACCGCTTCACGAGCGCCATCAACGAGTCGTCATCGATGCCCCTCGTGGGATCGGGGAACGTGATGCGCGAGATGTAGTCCGAGAGCGGCTTGGTCTCCGCGAAGCGGAGGCAGTCACGCACGTTCGCGACGAGGCGAGTCGCGTCGCGGTCGTCCTCGCAGAAGTGCTGCTCGATCAGTGGCTGTGCGTAGGGGTCGGACGACTCGAGGCGCACCACGCCCCGGCCGTATGACTGCTCGACGACGGCGGAGATGCTCACGGAGCCCTCCTGGCCCTGCCGCTGCACCCACGTGATCAGTTCCACCTGGAGGTCGTTGCGGTGCTCTGACCCCGGCGCGGTGTAGCGCATGATCGTCTGGATCAGCGGCATCGTCGCCGACGCCAGCGAAGGGTCCTTCAACTCCCCGATCACGCCGATCGCCGGGTGATCGCAGAGGTTCTGGCCGACGCCGGGAACATCTCGGATGACGTCGATCCCCAGTCGCTCGAGGTCTGCGCGCGCCCCGATGCCGGACCGCATCAGGATTGGCGGCGTCTGGATCGCGCCGGCACAGAGCACGAACAGCCGCCCCTCGATGCGGGACACCTCGCCGTCCGTCTCCACCTCGGCGGCCACGACGCGCCCGCCCTCGACGATCAGGCGTCGGACGTGCGTGTTGGCGCGGATCGTGAGGTTCTCGCGGAGGCGGGCCGGCGCGAGGTACCCGATCGCCGTCGACATCCGCAGCCGCTGCAGCTTGTTCATCGGCTGCGCGCCGGCGCCCCAGCCGTCCGGGTCATTGTGATCAGCGCACTCCGGGAACCCGAGCGCCTTCGCGGTCTCGAGCCATGCCTGGTGCGTCTCGGTGAGCTCTTCCCACGGGTAGCGGCGGATGAGGATCGGCCCCGCGTCACCGTGGTACGGGGCATCCGGGAAGTCGAGGTCGCGCTCGAGGCGATTGAAGGCCGGCAGCACCTTCTCCCACGCCCACTCAGGGTTCCCCTGCGCCGCCCAGCCGTCGTAGTCCTCCGGCACGCCGCGGAGGGCGATCGTCGTGTTCACGGCGGAGGAACCGCCGGTGACGCGACCGCGGGGGAACGGCGTGACGGCGGCCTGCGTCGTCGGCTGGTAGCTGTGCTTCCAGTCGTGGTCCTCGAGGGAGTTGTGGTACGAGTTGATCAGGTCGTACGGCGTGTCAGTCAGGGTCGCGTAGTCGGGGCCCGCCTCCACGAGCAGGACGCTGCGGTTCGGGTCTTCCGAGGCTCGGGCCGCGATCACCGCACCGGAGGAACCGGCGCCCAGCACCACGATGTCGTGCACTCGTGCGTCGTTGGCTGCTGGCATGCGGGACTCCCTCGCTCCTATGCGTCGACACCCCGGCGGACGGGGCGGCCCGCTCGACGGTGTGTGTGCTGCCCAAGGCGCACGATCGCCTCGCCGTTCACGAAGACCCAGGGCATGCCGATGGGCGTCCGGCGAGGATCCTCGTACGTCGAGACCTCGGTGACCGTGTCCGGGTTGAACACCACGAGGTCGGCGATCGCGCCCTCGCGAATGAAGCCACGGCCGGGGAGGTCGAACTTCGTGGCCGGGAACCCGGTCATCTTCCAGATGGCGTCCTCGAGCGTGATCACGCCCTCCTCGCGGACGTACTTCCCGAGGATGCGCGGGTAGCTGCCGTAGTGGCGCGGGTGCGGCCGTGACCCAAAGCCCAGGCCGTCGGTGCCGATCATGGTCGTCGGATGCGCGAGGATCGTGCGGACGTCAGCCTCGTCCATCGCGAACTGCACGACGATCGTGCCCGACCCGCCTTCGTCGATGATGCGCTGGGCCGCCTGCTCGTCGGGCACGTCCCACTCGTCGGCGAGGTCGGCGACGGACTTGCCCTCCCACTCGGTGTGCTGGGGCACCATCGCCAGGAGGATGTCCGAGCCCGGAATGGCGTCGGCGCCGCTGTCGCCGACGCGTCCGTTCTGGACGAGGGCAAAGAGCCGAGTGCTGCCGGCGGTGTACGGGTACTGGTCGCAGGTGACGTCCTCGCCGCGGGCGCGCGCCTCCTCGATCTGCGCGATCGAGTCGCGGATCCGCCCCCAGTTCGCGCGGCCGCTCGCCTTGTGGTGTGAGATCTGCACGCGTACGCCGGCGCGCCGCCCGATCTCCATCGCCTCCGCGTGTGCGTCGAGCAGCGTGGCGCCCTCGCCACGCACGTGGGAGGCGTACAGCGCGCCGTACTCCGCGAGCGGCTTCGCGACCTCGACGATCTCGTCGGTCGTGGAATAGCGGTCGGGTTCGTAGATCAGGCCGGTCGACATGCCGACCGCGCCGGCCTGCAGCGCCTCGCGCAGCCATGATTGCATCTGCGCGATCTCGTCGGCCGTCGCGGGGCGCTCGATCTTGCCGCCGCCGAGGGCGCCCGCCCGCATCGTGCCGAAGCCGACGAGGGTCGCGACGTTCTGGGAGGGCGGCTGCTGCGCGATGGCATCGAGGTAGCCGCCGTACGTCTCCCACTCGGGGATCTTCGAGCCATCCACCTCGCCGAAGCGCCGGCTGAACTTCGCCGGCACCACGCCGGCGCCGCAGTTGCCGTTGATCACCGTCGTGACGCCCTGCATGACCTTGCCGGTCACGTCCGGCTCGACCAGCACGAGCGTGTCGTCGTGCGCGTGGACATCGATGAAGCCGGGCGTCACGGCCAGGCCGGAGGCGTCGACGACCTCCCCGGCGGTGGCGTCTTCGGCGATCGCGCCGACGGTGGCGATGCGGTCCCCGCGCACGCCGAGGTCAGCGGCGACGCCCGCCGCGCCGGAACCGTCGTAGACCGTGCCACCTCGGATGATGACGTCGTAATGCTCGGGCATGGAGAGCCTCCTCGGGAGTCCCGATGGCTGCTCGGGGCGCTGCTACTGGAGCATGCCCGCGGCGGCGATCGGCCAGACGTCTTCGACGACGCCTGCGCGCACCGCGAAGAGCTGGCGGTGCAACAGCATGGTGGAGTCGGAGTAGTGCGGGATCATCGTGACCCGGTCGCCGGGCTCGACGGCCGCCGCGGCGTCTCGCGACAGGATCGTGTGCTCCGCGTTCAACTTGAGGACCTCGAGGCCGGCTGGCTCGACGACCTTCGGGATGCCCGTGTGCATCCCCGTGGACTTCCAGCCCGCGTCCGCGATCGCGCGGCCCTCGACCGCCGTCGAGACGATCTGCGCGGTGAGGAACAGCGCGTGCCGGTGGCCCGGCACCTTCATCTGGTCGTTGTACGACTGGTCGAGCAGGACCCCGCCGCCTGCCTGGAGCTCCGTGAGGGCGCCCAGCGCCGAGGCGATCCAGTAGTTGCCGGTGCCCCCGCCGCTGACCACCCGCGGCTCGATCCCGGCCGCCCGGAGGTTCGCGATCGCCTCGCGGAGGGTGTCGGCCGCGCGTGCCGACTCGGCTTCCTTGTCCTCGGGGTTCATCCCCATGACGTGGCCCTCGTAGCCCATGAGGCCACGGAGACCGATGCCCGGCAGCTCCTGCGCCAGCTCGGCGAGCTCCGGCGCCTTCGAGGGCGTCACGCCACAGCGGTTCGCGCCGACATTGATGTCCACGAGAACGTCGATGTGCACCCCGGCGCGCGCCGCAGCAGCGGAGATCTCGCGGAGGTTCCGCTCGTCGTCGACGGCAACGCACAGCGTCGCGCGATCGGCGAGGGCGACCAGCCGCTCGATCTTGGTCGGCCCGACGATCTCGTTCGCGATCAGGATGTTGGTGACGCCGCCGTCGGCCATCACCTCGGCCTCGCTCACCTTCGCGCACGTGATCCCGCATGCGCCGCCCGCAATGAGCTTCTTCGCGAGGTCCGGCGACTTGCTCGCCTTCACGTGGGGACGCCAGTCGATCCCGCGCTCCGCGCAGACCCCGGCCATGGTGGCGATGTTGTGCTCGAGCGCGTCGAGGTCGACCCACAGCGCGGGGGTGTCGAGCGCCGTGACGGGCTGTCCAATGAGGTCGCGCGCGGCGGTGGTGCTGGTCATGTCGCCCTCGGTCGGTCAGCGCTCATCGTGGGGGATGCGCTCGTCGTGGGGGGATTCTATGGGCCGCGGCCAAGCGCCTGATGACGGCGGGTGCGCCATACGTCACATCGAAGACTTGCGCGACGCGCATAATGCCGCCGGAGGTCAGCCATGCCCGCACCCGACGCGCCCGCCTTCAACCTCGAGGACTTCGTCCGCGTCGAGAGCAGTGACACCCCCGTCTTCGACGACACGGGGCGCTGGATGGCGTTCCGCTCGAACCGTAGCGGCGTGTGGCAGGCCTGGCTCTGCGACCTCGAAACGCTCGATGTCGAGCCGCTCACCGACACCGGGGGCGTGATCTACGACCTCGCGATGCGCCCGGGACATCGCGAGTTGCTCTACGTCGCCGACGACGGTGGCGACGAGCAGTTCCAGTTGCACCTGCTCGACCTCGACAGTCGCGTCTCGCGCCCGCTCGCCTCGCGGCCACGGATCATCCACAACCTCGGCGCGTGGTCCTCGGACGGCCGACTGCTCTCGTACGGCTCGAACCTGCGCGAGCGCTCCGCGTTCGACCTCTACGTCCTCGAGGTAGAAAGCGGTGAGGAGCGGCTGCTGCTCGAACACGAGGGCATGCTCGAAGCGGGGCGCTTCACGCCGGACGGTGCCGCCGTGTTCTGCCGGCGCGTGAACCTCGAGGTTCCCGGTGACTCGATGCTCCTGCGCGTCCCCCTCGACCCGAGCCAACCGCCCATCGAACTGACACCGCACGATGACCTCTCCGAGTGGTTCGACGCCGTGGAACTGCCGAGCGGGGCGATCCTCGCGGTTACGAACGACGCTCGCGACTTCGCCGGGCTCCAGCGCATCGACGTCGCGTCCGGGGCGCGTGAGTACCTCGTCGAACGGACGTGGGACGTCGAGTCGATGGCGCTGCCGCCCGACCGCTCCCGCGTCGCCGTTGCCATCAACGAGGACGGCTACTCGCGCATCGAGGCGTACGAGCTCACGCCGGACGGCCGACTGGGCGCGCCGGTCCCACTACCACCGCTGCCAGAGGGGGCCGTCGCAACCGGCCTGACCTGGCGGCCGGCCGCATCCAGCGTCGTCTGCTCGATCGAGACGCCGCAGCACATCCCGGACATCTGGGAGCTGTCCGCCGGCGCCACAGCCGCCCGACGCCTGACGACCGGCGACGCGCGGGGCCTGGACCCGGAGTCGCTGCCGCAGCCGCGGGTGATCCGCTATCCGACGTTCGATGGGCGCGAGATCCCGGCGTTCCTCTACCTCCCCGAGCACCGCACCACGGAAGGACCGCTCCCCTGCCTCGTGCTCGTCCATGGCGGGCCGGAGATGCAGAGTCGCCCGCCGCTCTGGGCGCGCTACCCGGGGCCGCATTACCTCCTCGCGCGCGGCGATGTGGCGCTGCTCGTCCCGAACGTCCGAGGCTCCACGGGCTACGGGAAGGAGTACTCGCACGCGGACGACGTCGAGAAGCGCATGGACTCGGTCCGCGACCTGATCGCCGCGACTGACTGGCTCGCCGGCAGTGGCGAGGTTGACCCGGATCGCATCGGCGTCATGGGAGGCTCGTACGGCGGCTTCATGGTCCTCGCCGCGATCACGGAGGCACCGGAGCGCTGGGCCGCCGCGGTGAACCTCTACGGCATCGCGAACTTCGAGACGTTCCTCGAGTTCACCGGCCCCTGGCGTCGCAAGCACCGATCGAGGGAGTACGGGACCGACCCGGAGTTCCTGCGCTCGATCTCGCCGATCCACAAGGCCGATCGCATTCGCTGCCCGATGCTCGTCTTCCAGGGCGACCATGACGTCCGCGTGCCGCCGGAAGAGTCCGAGCAGATCGTCGAGACGGTGCGTCGCAATGAGGGCGACGTGGAGTACGTCGTCTACCCCGAGGAAGGACACGGCTTCCACAAGGTCGCCCACCGGCTCGACCTCGCGAGTCGCGTCGTGCGGTTCGCGGAGAAGTGGCTCGTGAGCGACGAGCGGAGCTAGCCGAGCGCTTCCACCGCCGAGGTGATCGCCCGTCGCAGCGCGAGGATGTCCTCGGCGGTTTCGAGGCGTGTGCCGTCGCTCCGTCGCAGGTGGAACGTGTCCACGGTGGTCGTGCCGAGCGTCTCGATCTGCGCGAGGTGGATGTCGAGCTCGAGCCCGGCCATGGCCTTCGCGATCGCGTAGAGGATGCCCACGCGGTCGGGTGCGTTGACCTCGACGAGGGTGAAGGGACTCGACGCCTCGTTGCTCACGTAGACGATCGTCGGCATGCGGGTCGCGACGGCGACCGCGCCCGATGGAATCGCTGCCTCGTCGACGGTCGTGCGCCCGTCGAGCACCGACGCGATGTCGGCGCAGAGGTCCTCCCACGACGAGGCGGCGGTCTCCAGCCGCCGCACAGAGAGCACGTCGAGGGCGTGGCCAGACTCGCGCGTGTGGATCGCGCCCCCGAGGATGCTCACCCCGTGCGTGGCCAGCGTGCCGGCCAGCCCCGAGAGGATGCCCGGCCGGTCGGACGCGACGATCGTGATCTCGTCGGAGTCACCCCGACGCGTGTGCTCCACGGCGGTGCGGCCCTCGGCGCGGATGAACAGCAGGATGTGGTCGCCGATCACGTCCGCCGGCGTACGCGCGATATACGACGGCGGCAGCTCCGACAGGTGCGAGAGGATGACCTCCGCCGGGAGGCGCGCGCTGAGGGCCTTCACGATGTCCTCGGACGTCTGGGGTGAGACGTGCGTCGGGCGATCCTCGCGAAAGGTCACGCCGGGCGACCATCCGGTGTGGCCGACGCAGGTTGAGGCCGACGCTGGAGGGGCGCAATCGCAGGCATGGGGCGGAACGTAGTCGCGGCGTGTATCGGCGAGGTTACGCGTGATCTCGCGACGCGCTGGTCCGATCAGGCGGCCGGGTGCTCCTCGAGCTCAGGTGTGGCCACGCCCGAGCCCGGCTTCGGCAGGGCGAAGAGGAAGAGCGACCCGAGCCCGGCGAGCACCGCCAGGATGACGAAGGAGAGCGTGTAGCTCCCGAGCACGTCGTAGGCCCACGCGGCCGCGATCGGCGCGACGACGGCGCCGCTCGTCACGACCAGCGATGACACGCCCATGATCGCGCCGAAGGAGCCGGAGCCGAAGTACTCCGCGCGCATCGATACGACCACGGGCACCCGGGCGCCCCACGCTGCGCCGTTGAGCAGTGCCGCGGCGGCGATACCCACAGAGTTCGAGGCGAACGCGAGCACCAGCAGCGCGACCATGTGCCCGAGCATGGCGACGGCGGTCACCAGTCGCGAGCTGGAGCGGTCCGCGAGCCACCCGCCGATCGGGCGAAACACGAGGTTCGTCGTCGTCTGCAGCGTCACCATCAGGCTCGCCGCCGTCAGCGTGAGGCCGAGGTCGTCCGTCACGTACGCGATGAAGTGCACCTGGATCACGGAGACCACGAGCACCGACCCGGTGTGAGCGATCGAGATGAACCAGAACGCGCGCGTCCGCAGCGCCTCGCGCATCGTGAACGCCGGGCCCTCGACCTCGGTGCTCGGGGCGCCGGGCGCGCCGACGATCGCCTCGCCCGGCTGACGTCCGTCCGGCAGCCACCCGTACTGTTGTGGCTTGTGCCGCACGATCTGGGTCACGGGCAGACCGACGATGAGGATGATCGCGCCGGAGATGTTGGCGACCGCCCTCCAGCCCCAGTTCTCGAGCCCCCACACGACGAGGGGGAGCAGGTAGCCGCCAATCGCCGTGCCAAGGAGGGCGAGGCCCATCGCCATCGACCGCTTGCGCTGGAACCAGTTCACGATCGCCGTGGTGATCGAGAGGAACCCGACCATCGACGCGCCGATCGCCATGATCAGGAAGGCCGCGTAGAAACCCGGGATCGAGCCGATGCGGGCGAAGAGGAAGAAGCCTCCCCCGAAGATCACCACGCCGACGCGCATCACGGCGCGCGGACCGAAGCGGTCCAGCATCCAGCCCTGGAGCGGACCGAGAAGCCCCTCCTCCATGCGGATCGCGGAGAACGCCCCGGAGAGCGCGGTGCGGCTCCACCCGAACTCACGCTCGAGCAGCACCACGTAGGCGCCGTACGCCTGCTGCAGCAGCCCGGAGGGCAATGCCTGCAGCACGATCGCGGCGCCGACGATCCACCAGCCGTAGAACGGCCGCCTGAACCGCTGCAGCATCGAGCCTCTGTCCCTGGATGGTCGAGTCGGGGCGCTGGACGGCGGGAGCGTACATTCGTGATAGGCCACGATCGAGATGTCCTGAGGCCATCCGCGGCAGATGGACACCCGGTGCCACACGGGGGGTGGATCATGGTGGGGTGTCGGCTCGCCTCCCGCGCAACGGGGTGGCGGCGGCGTGCCCGAGGTGGAGGAAAGCGTGGTCGATCTCTCGAAGAACCAGCAGCTGATTGCTGAGTTGCTGGCCAAGCGACAGCGTCTGCACGCCTACGAGATCAAGAAGATCCTGCAGGGCGTGCTCGGCCACGGCTCGGTCTACCAGGCGCTCTCCGCGATGGAGGGCAAAGGCGCCGTGACCTCGGAGTGGGAGCTGCCGGGCAAGGGCAGCGAAGGCGGCGGCCCGCCGCGCAAGTACTTCAAGCTCACGACCCTCGGCAAGGACCTCCTCGAGATCGCCCACGCCCGCGACCGCGCCACCGCCCGCGCCGAGCGTCGGACGAAGCGCTCGACCCGCTAGCGCTCGTCCCTACCCCAGGCGCGCGACATCGCTGCGTGACAGCCGCGCGGCGTTCACGATCGTGCGACCGAGGTACGGCACACCCTGCGCGATCGGCCCGGTGGAGATCCACTCGCGCGGTGTGTGCGGCTCGCCCCCGGTCGTCACTCCGACGCAGGTGGCGGGATAGCCCAGGTCCAGCGCGGCATTCGCGTCGGTCGACCCCGCGTTGAACTCGGGCGCCGGGAGGTCGAGTCCGGAGCGCGCCTGCACCGCCGCCTGCACGAGCGGGTGATCCTCCTCGATCGTCCCCCCGGGGCGATTCCCGATCCGGCGGAAGGCCATCTCGCCCTCCTCACCGACCGCATCGCGCATCGCGGCACGGACCGAGCGGAGGAGGCTCGTGACCCGCTGCGGGTCGACCGAGCGGATGTCGAGCTCCAGCGTTGCGTCCGGGGCGATCGTGTTGACGCTCCGGCCACCGTGGATCACTCCCACGTTCATCGTCGTGCGAGGCTCGACGCCGACCTCCGGCATGAGCGGCTCGATCGCAGTGATGGCGCGGGCGAGGAGCGCGATGGCATTCGGCCGCCCGTAGGCGCCCCACGAGTGCCCTCCGTCGGTCGCGACGGAGATCTCGTGGCGGAGCGACGCCACGCCGTGCAGCTGGATGCGGTTCAGGGCGTGCCCTTCGACGGCGATCACGGCGTCGAACTGCCCCTGGTAGTCCTTGAGCAGCCGCTTCACCCCTCGCAGGTCCCCGCGGCCTTCCTCGCCGACGTTCGTCGCGAGGATGAGGTCGCCGAGGCCCTTGGGCGCGTGCTTCTGGATCGCCTGCGCCACCCCGAGCAGGGCCGCGACGCCGAGGCTGTTGTCGCCAACCCCGCGGCCAGTCAGCCGCCCGCGCGACCTCGTGACCGGCGTGGCCTCATCCGGGAACACGGTGTCGAGGTGCGCCACCACGAGCAGACGCGCTCGGTCAGGCGCGCCCTTCCGCACCGCGACGACGTTCGAGATCGAGTCGACGGTGACGTCCTCCCAGCCGCCGATCTCCTCGAAGCGCGCGCGGGCATACTCGGCACGCGTGCCTTCGCGGAACGTGGGGGCCGGGATCTCGGTGACCCGGATCGTCTCTTCGATGACGGACGGGGCGAGGGTGCCCAGTGCCTGCTCGAACGCGGTGGCCTGCGGCATCGGCTGCTCCTCGCCCTGACCTCGCCCCGGCGCCTCCCCGCATCAGCGGACGAGCACGCAACGAAACGGGCGCCCGGTGGGCGCCCGCATCATAGGTCGACGGTGTTAGCGCGGACCGGCGCTCACCCCTGCTGCTTGCGCAGGCGGCGCTCCGTGGCCAGGCGGGCCGCCTGCGATCGACGCTCGACCGACAGCTTCGAGTAGATCTGCGAGACGTAGTTCTTGATGGTCTTCTCGGCCAGCGAGAGCTTGCCGGCGATCTCGGCGTTCGTCAGGCCATCCGCGATCAGCTCGAGGATGCGGTCCTCCTGCGGCGACAGCGTCGCGAAGGCGTCGTCGGCCGGGTGCGCGGCGTTGCCGCTGCGCAGGCGCTCGAGCACCTCGGTCGCCATCTGGGGGTCAAGGAGCGATCCACCCCGGGCGACGGTGCGGACGGCGTCCTGGATCTTCGTCGGGTCGAGGTCCTTCAGGAGGTAGCCGGCGGCGCCGGCCATCACGGCGGAGAACAGCGCGTTCCGGTCGGCGTGCGAGGTGAGGATCAGCACCTTCGTCTGCGGGCGGATGCTGCGCACCTCGCGACAGGCCTCGATGCCGGTGCCGTCAGGCAGCCGGAGGTCCATGATCACGATGTCCGGCTCGACGCGCCGAGCGACGTCGACGGCCTCGCGCACGGAGCCGGCCTCGCCGACGACGACGAACTCGCGTCGCTCCGAGAGCAGGTCGGCCAGACCCCGCCGCACGACGGCGTGGTCATCCACGATCATGACGCGCGTCTGCGCGGTTGCTGAACGTTCCACGGACGCGTCCCCCCTGGCCACGGCTGGCTGCACATTGCCGGCGGCACTGACTGTACCTACCACGATTATCCGACCTTCCGTGCGGTACTCCAGTACCGATGATCAGGGTTCCTGCGGCCCCTCGCCTGTTGGTATGCTCCTCGGCGGCATCGAAGGCGTGATGTGCGAGAAGTCCCATCGTGCTTGGGACTTTTCCGGGACCATTGCGGGGGCCCCTCATTGGCGATTCCTGAGGCCCTCTTCCGGACATTGGTGCAGTTCGCGCCGGACGCGTTCATCGTGACCGACCGCGGCGGCACCATCATCTTCGCGAACGCCCAGGCGGAACGCCTCTTCGGCTACGACCGCGAGGAGATGGTCGGCGGGCGCATCGAGCGTCTCGTGCCGGAGCGCTACCGCGAGGCACACGAGCACGACCGCGTCCGCTACACCTCCGCACCACAGGCTCGGCCGATGGGCATCGGGCTGCAGCTCACGGCCCGCCGGCGCGATGGCAGCGAAGTGCCCGTCGAGATCAGCCTCAGCCCGGTCTACTCGGACGATGACCGCTACGTGGCGGCGACCGTCCGCGACGTCAGCGAGCGTCGCACGATGGAGTCCGCCCTCCGGTCGAGCGAGGAGCGCTACCGCCTCCTCGCCCACAACGCGGAGGACGTCGTCTACCGCATCTCGCTCGAGTCCTCTCCGCCGACGTTCGAGTACCTCAGTCCCTCGGTGACCCAGCTGACCGGGCACCCACCGGAGGACTTCGTCCACAACCCGAACCTCTTCATCGAGATCACCTACCCCGACGACCGGCCGATCCTGCAGCGGTGGCTCTCCGCCCCCGAGAAGTTCGATGACGAGCTGATCCTCCGGGCGGTGCGGCCGGACGGCACGGTGATCTGGCACGAGCAGCGCTTCACCCCGATCACCGACGCCGACGGGCGTGTCATCGCCGTCGAGGGCATCGCCCGGGACATCACCGAGCGCATCCAGCTCGAGGATGAGCGTCGCCTCCTCATCGCCGAGACCGAGATCGAGCGTGAACGGGAACGCATCGCGGCCGACCTGCACGATGGCGTGATGCAGACGATGTACAGCGTCGGGCTGCAGATCTCATCGATCCTTCGCCGCGTCCCCGACCTGCCGGAGTCGACGCGCGAGGGGCTGAACACTGCCGTGACGTCGCTGAACGAGGCGATGACGGATATCCGACGTTATGTCATGGACCTCCGCCCCGCCGACTTCACCGGCGATCTCACGGAGTCGCTAACCGCGCTCGCGCGCCTCTTCGAGACGACGTCCGGCATCTCGGTGCAGCTCAACGTCACCGCCGACAAGCCGGATGTCGACGAGTCCGCGGCCGTGGAGCTCTTCCTCCTCGTCCGCGAGGCGCTGTCCAACGTCCGCCGGCACGCGCATGCGTCGTCGGTCACGCTCTCGATGGACGAGAGTGACGGTGAGCTGCACGTCGCGATCGTCGACAACGGCGAGGGCTTCGACCTGGCGACGAAGCGGCGCGACAGCCAGTTCGGGCTGAGGAACATGGAGACCCGCGCCCGGCTCATGGGCGGGACGCTCGACCTCCAGAGCACCCCGGGCGAGGGCACCAGCGTCTGCGTCGCGCTCCCGCTCGCCTCGCCAGACGCCGACTAGGCGCCCGTTCGAGCACAGCGGTCCCTGCCCCTACGCTGACGGCTCCGCACCCGAACAGGCCACGCCGTGCTCTCCGTCTTCCTCGAGGTCGTCCTCCCGGTCGCGCTGATCGCGATCGTCGGCGCTGCCGTTGGCCGGTGGCAGTCGATCCCCGTCCGCCCCGTCTCGACGCTGGTCTTCTACCTGTTCAGTCCGTCGCTCGTCTTCCACTCGCTCGCGACCACCGAGGTACCCGGAGGCGACGCGCTCCGCATCGTGGCGGTCGGCGTGCTCACCTTCGTTGCGATGTACGTCGTCGCCAGCGCCTGGTCGACCGCGTTCCGCCACGGACGGCCCCTCCGCGCCGGCTTCGCCCTCGCGGCAGTCACACCGAACGTCGGGAACATGGGGCTGCCCGTCTCCCTCCTCGCGTTCGGCCAGGCGGGATTCGATGTGGCGGTCGTGAACTTCGTCGCCGGCGCGGTGCTCTCGTACACCGCGGGCATCGCAGTCGCGTCGATGGCCGGAGGGTCGGCGGCGAAGGCGCTCCAGGCGCCCTTCCGCTACCCGGTGGTCTACGCCGCGACGGCGGGCGTCGCGGTGAACGCGATGAACATCGACCTGCCGGTGACGATCGCGGCGCCCGTCGAAACACTCGCCGGAGCCGCCGTCCCGGTCATGCTCGTCGTGCTCGGCCTGCAGCTCCACGGCGCCGCCGGCCTCGGCGACCTGCGCGACACTGCCGCGGCGAACGTGCTCCGTCTGCTCGTCGCGCCCGTGGCCGCGTGGTTCATCGCCACCGCCGTCGGCCTCGACGCCCTCGCGCGCGACACGCTCGTGGTCCTCGCGGCGATGCCCACGGCCGTCATCGCGACCGTGCTGGCGACCGAGTTCAACGCGCGGCCGGACTTCGTGACGCGCTCGGTCGTGCTGTCGACGCTGCTCAGCATGCTCACGGTGACGGCGCTCATCACCGTCGTCCGGTGACTGCGAGCGCGACTAGCCGCCGATCTGCAGCAGCTCGATCTGGTAGCCGTCCGGGTCCTCGATGAACCCGACGACGTTCTTGGAGCCCGGCGCCTTGCTCGGCCCCGGCTCGCGCGTCACGCGGCAGCCGGCTTCGCGAGCACGTTCCGCGATCGCGCGGGCGTCCGGCACCTGCCAGACGATCTTGACCGGGTTGTGCGCGTAGTTCCGCTCGGAGCCGTCGATCCAGTGCATGAGCACGAGGCGGTGACCATGCCCGCCCTTCCCGTCCGGGAACGCGACGACCACCTCGTTCATGTAGTCGAGCTCGAAGGTCTGCACCTGCTCCATCCCCATGACCCGCGTGTAGAAGTCGACGGAGCGCGCGAGGTCGCTCACGCCCAGTCCGGTGGAGCGGAAATACGGGGTCTCGAGGTCGGGCACGGACACTCCTCAGCGCAGGCCACCCGCGATGACGCCGGGCGACGACTTGGGGGGCGGAGTGTAGCCGCCTATCGTGGGAGCGGGAGGACAGCGGATGCCTGGACTGCGGACGCGACGGCTGGGCCGGACCGGTCTCATGGTCACCGAGCTCGGTCTCGGCGCGATGGACACGCCCCACTCCGACGAGTCGCACGCCACGATCGAGGCGGCGCTCGACGGCGGGATCAACTTCATCGACACCGCGCGCGACTACGAGGGCAGCGAGTTCCTGATCGGCGAGGTGGTGCGGGCACGAGGCGGACTGCCCGAGGACGTCTACCTCGAGAGCAAGACGTTCAGCCACACGGCGGCGGGCGCCCAGCGCGACATCGACCGCGGCGTGTCCTTCCTCGGCGTCCCTCAGATCGCCGTGTACCAGCTCCACGACATCTCGACGCCCGAGGCGTGGGCGGAGGTCCGCGCCGAGGACGGAGCGCTGGAGGGCCTCCAGGTCGCCCAGTACCGCGGCCTGATCGGTCACATCGGCGTCTCCTGCCACAACACCGCGTTGCTCCGGGACCTCATCACCTCGGACGTGTTCGACGCGGTGATGCTGGAGTACTCGGCGTTCTTCACGGAGACGGCCCCGATGATCGAGCTGGCGAACGAGCACGACGTCGGCGTGATCGTCATGCGTCCCCTCGGTGGATCCGGGCGGACGAGCGTCATGCGCGGCCAGATCGACGAGGGCGTCGCGGGCATCCTCACGCCCGCGAACCTGCTCCGGTACGTGCTCTCGAACCCCGGCGTCTCGGTCGCGATCCCCGGCGCGCGTCACCCATCGCGCATCCACGACAACGTCGCGACGGTGACCTCGATGTCTCCGATGGACGAGGGCGAGCGCCGCGAGATCGAGGCGGCAGCGGCGCGGCTCTACTAGCGACTAGCCGCCGAGGGCCGCGCGCGGGTTCTCCTGCGCCATGCGCCGTACCTCGGCGCCGGTGAAGCCGCCTTCGAGGAATTGCTGCAGCCAGTAGCCGTACCCGATCGACGGCAGCGGGTTCGTCGCCTGTCCGAGGTCGGTGGAGAGCACGACGTGCTCGGGGCCCAGCTCGCGTACCTCGTGCAACATCTGGTCGCGGATTGCGATCCCGCCCTCGCGGTAGATGCTGTTGCCGCACTGCTCCACGAACGCCCCGAGGTCGGCGGCCGCGCGCTGCACCTCCATGGGGATGAAGAACGAGGTGGCGTGCGTCACGATCGTGCGGATGCCGCGTTCCCGCGACGCCATCACCATCGCCAGCGTTTCCTCGGGCGACAGGTGACCGGTGCACAGCGTGGCGTCGTGCTCGGCGATCAGGTCGAGCAGCGTCCCGCAGACCTCGAGGAGCCGGCCGTCCGCGTCGAAGACCGTCATCGCCGGCTGCTGGCTGTTCCACCGGCCGAAGCGCTCGCGCGACCACGCCGAGTCGAACGTCGGCATCCATACGACGCCGGTGCCGATCCGGAGGGCGACCTCGAGCGCGTCGGGGTTCAGTCCCCCGACGGCGTGGTCGAGCGCGATCGCGCCCGTGACGTGGATCCCGCGGGACGCCTCGAACTCCTGGTTCAGCGCCCAGGCCAGCGGCTGCGTGGGGTACTCGTGGCTCTTGAAGACGAACCCGGAGAGGCCGGCAGCGGCGTAGTCGTCGACGAGCCCGCGCGCGTCGAGCTTCCGCTCCGCGAACGGGTCCGGACCGGCGTGTGCGTGGAGGTCGATCGCCCCGCGGAGCGCATCGCGGGCCGCTTCGCTGACCTCGTCGAACGTCGAAGGTGCGGTGATCATCGTGCCTCCCCTTCACTGCCGGACGTCCGAGAAGGTAGCCGGTTTCGTCGCCCGCTATGCTCCGGCGAATGACAGCGCTCCACATCCTCCTCGTCCCCACGCTCCAGATGCCGAAGCCAGACGCCGACGTGCTCGCGCGCATCCAGGCCGCGGCCGGTCCGGACTCGACGGTCACCATCGCCGAGTCACCGGGCGAGGCGTACGAGGCGATCGTCGACGCCGACGTGCTCCTCGGGCGGATCGACGCGGATCTGCTCGCGCGCGCGAAGCGCCTCAAGTGGGTACACGCGACGACGGCCGGTGCGGACGCCTATCTCTTCCCGGAGATGATGGACTCGCCGGTGATCCTCTCGGGTGACAAGGGACTCGTCGGCAGCCATCTCGCCGAGACGGCGTTCGGGCTCCTGCTCGCCATCACGCGACGCATCGCTGTCGCCATCCTCGACGGCCCGAAGTCGTGGGAGCACCGCGTCGAGTACCGCATGGAGGAGTTCGAGCTGGAGGGGCTGACGATGGGCATCGTCGGCTTCGGCGGCACCGGCCGCGCGATCGCCCAGCGTGCCGCCGGGTTCGACATGCGCTGTCTCGCCGTCGACGCGCACGACGTGCCACCCTCGCCCCAGGTCGCCGAGGTCTGGAAGCCGGATCGCCTCGAGGAGCTACTTGGCCAGTCCGATGTGGTGGCGTCCGGCCTCCCGCTTACCCCGACGACCGACCGCATGTTCAACGACGCGCTCTTCGCGCAGTTCAAGCCGGGCGCCATCTTCGTGAACGTCACGCGCGGCGAGATCTGCGATCCGGACGCCCTCGTCCGCGCGGTCGAGTCGGGACGCCTCGGCGGCGCCGGTCTCGACGTCGCGCACGAGGAACCGCTCCCGGCCGACCACCCGCTGTGGACGACGAAGAACGTGGTGATGACGCCACACACCGCCGGCGCCAGCCAGCTCCGGCTGGGACGCAACCTCGACCGCTTCTGCCGCAACATCGAGCACTTCCGGGCCGGCGAGCCGCTCGAAGGCCTGATCGACAAGGAAGCAGGCTTCTAGTGACCCGGCTCCCGAACCTGGTGAAGCGTGACGACGTGCCCGAGGAGCTCCTCGAGGCGTACGACCGCGTCGCTGCCGCCCGCCAGGGCACGGTGTCGGGTCCCTACGGGATCCTGCTCCACAGCCCAGAGCTCGCTCACCGCGTCGCCGTCCTCGGTGAGTACACGCGGTGGAACTCGGTGCTCACGGCGCGCCAGACCGAGACCGCCATCCTCGCCGCCGCGCGCGAGATGAACGCCGCGGTGATGTGGGCCTCGCACGTGAAGCTGGGCCGTGACGCCGGGGTCCCCGACGCGACCATCGAGGTCATCGCCGCGACTGCGGAACTCGACGCCCTCGAACCCGAGGAGGCCGCGATCGTCCAGTACGTGCGCGAACTCCTGGGGCCGACGCACCGCGTCGCGGACGTGACGTTCGAGGCGGCCCAGTCCCTCCTCGGTGACCAGGGCGTCGTCGACCTGACCGGGCTCCTCGGCTACTACGCGATCGTCGGCTACACGCTGAACGCCTTCGAGGTCGCGCCTCCAGCCGGCGCGCCGAGCCTCCCGCCCCGCTAACCCGCTAGAGGTGTCGCTGGATGGGCAGCTCCCGGTGGCGCTGTCCCGTGGCGGCGAACACGGCGTTTGAGATCGACGCCGCGATCGGCACGATCCCCGGCTCGCCCGCGCCGGTCGACGGCGTGTCCTCGTCGCCGACGAAGCGCACGTCGATCCTCGGTGCGTCGGTGATCCGCGGGACGCGATAGCGCGCGAACGTCGCGTTCAGCAGCCGACCGTCCTGGAAGTCGCTCGCCTCGAAGAGGGCGCCACCGATCCCCATGACGATCGAACCCTCCATCTGGTTGCGGGCTCCCTCGGGGTTCACGACCTGGCCGCAGTCCAGCGCTGCGCCGACGCGGTGGACGCGTACCTCGCGCTCCTTCACGGAGACCTCGACCGCCGTCGCGACGTACGAGCCGACATCGATCCCGAGGGCGATCCCGGCGCCCCGCCCCTCCGAGGGGTGTGGGCCGTTCCACCCGAACTCCTCGGCCGCCTGCTCCAGCACGCGGCGGAAGCGGGGCTCGGAGAGGTTGTGAAGTCGGAGCTCGACGGGGTCCTTCCCGACCGCCTCCGCGATCTCGTCCATGTGGACCTCGCGCGCGAAGTGGTTCACCGCCGCCCCGAGCGAGCGGTAGGAGCCCGAGGGCAACGGGCTGTCCGACCGATACACGAGCGAGCGGACGTTGCCGGCGTCGTACGGCGTCTCCGCGCCGCGGCGACCGATCATCACGCGCTCGCCGGAGTGGTAGGCGTCCGACTGCCATGCGACGAGCCGTCCGTCCGAGGTGAACCCGCTCTTGATCTGGATCAGCGCGGCGGGCCGGAAGTTCGACCACATGGTCTCCTCGGCGCGCGTGAACGCGATCCGCACCGGCCGCCCGACAACACGAGCGAGCCGAGCCGCATCGTGCGCGAGGGCGTACGGGGACTTCGCCCCGAACCCACCGCCGATCTCGGGCGCGATGACGTGCACGGCGGACTCGTCGAGACCGAAGAGCGAGGCCAGTTCCTGCCGGAGGCCGAAGGGGCGCTGCGTGCCCGCCCACACGGTCAGCCGGTCGCCCTCCCAGGCTGCGACGGCAGCGCGAGGCTCCATCGGCGCCGGGGCGATGTACGGCAGGTAGTACGTCGACTCGAGGACGTGATCGGCCTGTCGGAACCCGGCGTCGAGGTCACCCTCCTCGTGCATCGGATGCGGCTCCGCGCCGCTCTCGACGAGCAACGTGGGCATGTCCCAGCGCGAGGGCTGGCCTTGCGGCACGTCCCAGTCGACCTGCACCACGCGGGCGCCCAGCGCAGCGGCCTCGTCATCCTCGGCGAGGACGGCGATCAGCCCATCCTCCTGCACGACCGAGACCACGCCGGGCAGCGCCTCCGCCGCCGTCGCGCTCACCGACCGGGCGCGCGCGCCATACGCGGGCGGACGGACGACGGTGGCGAACAGCATCTCGTCGAGCTGGATGTCCTGGGAGTACTTCGAACGCCCGGTCACGCGGTCGATGCCATCGAGGCGACGACGGTGCGTCTGGCCCATGACGGTCCACTCGCTCGGCGGTGTGACGGGAGGACGCTCCGCGATCTCCCGCTCGACGGCATCGCCGCGCACGAGCTCGGCGTAGTCGACGCCCCTCGACGCGTCGCTCTTCGACACGACGCGGCCGGCGCGCGCCTCGAGGTCGGACGCTGGGAGGTCGAGGACGTCGGCCGCCATGGCGATCAGCGCCTCGCGCGCGGTCGCGGCTGCCTTGCGGAGTTGCCACCCGACGCGCGCCGTGGACTGGCTGCCGAACGTCCCCATGTCCCACGGCACGCGGTCGGTATCTCCGAGGACGACGTCCACCTCCGCCAGCGGGACCCGGAGCTCATCCGCCACCTCGACGGCGAGGCCGGTACGGATGTTCTGGCCGTACTCGACCTTGCCGGCGAACAGCGTCGCGCGGCCGTCGTCGCCGACGGTGAGCCACGTGTACCGCTCCACCAGCGGCGAGGTGTTCCCGTACGTCTGCTGTCCGTACCCGGTGCGGACGGCGGGAAAGCCGACCTGGACGTCCCCGACGATGCTCAGGCTCACGAAGCACCTCCCGCCGCGCCCGCGTCGCCGCGCATCAGCCCGGCAGCGCGTTCCACGGCGCGCTCGATGCGCTGGTAGGTGCCGCAGCGACACATGTGCTCGGCGAGCGCTTCGCGGACCTGGCCGCTCGATGGCGCCGCCTCGCGGTTGAGGAGCCCGACGGTGCCCATGATGAACCCGGGGATGCAGTACCCGCACTGCATCGCCTGCTCGTCCACGAACGCCTGCTGCACCGGGTGGAGATCCTCGAAGGTCGCACCGGCCGCGAGCCCCTCGATGGTGGTCACGTCGCCGCCGGCGACGGCGCCGACGGTGGTCATGCACGAGCGCAGCGGCTGCCCGTCCACGAGGACGGTGCAGGCGCCGCACAGCCCCTCGCCGCAGCCGTACTTCGCCCCGGTGAGGCCGAGGTCGAACCGAAGAAACGACAGCAGGTTGCGGTCGCCTCGCGGCGCGTCGCGTTCCTCGCCGTTCACGTTCACGGTGAGCATCGTGCTACCTCCTTGACCTCGTTGTGGATCGCGCTCGCCCGCGACTCAGAAGCCGCCGCCGTTCACGGTGATCCGCTGGTTCGTGATGTAGCGCGCCTCGTTCGACACGAGATAGGCGACGGCCGCCGCGATGTCCTCGGGCTGGCAGACGAAGCCGAACGGCGCGGTCTTGTCGCGCTCACGCATGTCGTCCGGGCCCGGCAACTGCCGAACGAGGTTGCGTCCCATGTCCGTCTCGACGAGCCCCGGGGCGACGACGTTCACACGCATGCCGTGCTCGCGCTCCTCCTTCGCCAGCGTGTACGCGAGCGACTCGATGCCGGCCTTGGTGATGCTGTAGAGCCCCATCCGCGGGCCGTGGTTCTGTGCCGCGATCGAGGAGATCACGACGATGTCGCTCCGCGTCGCCTGCCGCATGTGCGGCACGAGCCGGCGGCAGAGGTGGATCGGCCCGAGGAGGTTCGCGCCCATCAGGAGGTCAACCTGCTCCTGCGTCGATTCGGTGATCGTCGGGCGGCCGATGCCGCTGCTGCCGATCCCGGCGTTGTTCACGAGGATGTCGACCTGTGGGAAGTCCGCCCAGATCGCCTCCAGCATGCGGTCGACGGCGGAGTAGTCGGAGACGTCGGCCTGGTACGCCTTCGCCGTCCGGCCCATGCCCTCGATCTCCGCCACGAGCGACCGCGCGTCCGCCTCGGAGCCGCGGTAGTTCACGGCGATGTCAGCGCCGTCCGAGGCGAGGCGCAGTGCCACCGCACGGCCGATCCCTTTCGCCGCGCCGGTGACCAGCGCCGTCCGTCCCTCGAGCATGGAAGCCCCCTCCACTCGTCCCGACCGGGCGGAGGATACCCCTCGCCACGGACCGTGCGTCGGCGGACTCGGCACTAGGTGTCGAGGACTAACATGCGGCCCGACGACGGCTGCACCGGCCGCGACGGGCCGAGGAGGAACACCCCTATGACGATGACCGTTGACTCGTTGATCCAGGCCGAGCCGGAAGAGGTCGGCATGTCCTCGCGCGCCCTCGAAAACGTCGGGCGTGTCGTCCAGCGCTACATCGACCAGGGCAAGTACGCCGGCGCAATCTCGATGGTCGCTCGCCACGACCAGGTCGTGCACTTCCAGACGTACGGGAACATGGACGACGAGGCCGGGAAGGCGATGCGTCCCGACGCGATCGTGCGCGCCTACTCGATGACGAAGCCGATCGCCTCGGTCGCCCTGATGCAGCTGTACGAGCAGGCGCTGTTCCAGCTCGACGACCCGGTCTCCGCCTACATCCCCGAGCTGAGCGACCTCCAGGTGATGACGGGGGGCACCGCGGACGCCCCGGAAACCCGAGCGCCTGCTCGCGCGATGACGATCCGCGATGTCCTCATGCACACGAGTGGCCTCGTGCAGCGTGGCAGCGGCAGTCCGATCGCCGAACTCTACGACCGCGCCGGCTTCGTCGGTTCGGACACCCAGTTCAGCCTCGCCGAAATGGTGAAGAAGCTGGGCCAGATCCCGCTC
Organism: Dehalococcoidia bacterium; assembly: GCA_020634075.1. GTDB lineage: Bacteria > Chloroflexota > Dehalococcoidia > UBA2979 > UBA2979 > W-Chloroflexi-9. The sequence goes on from JACKCJ010000002.1 coordinate 62,862, forward strand.
TACTGCGATCCCGGCTCGGAGTGGAACTACGGCATGTCGACGGACATCGTCGGCTACCTCTGCGAGGTGCTCTCGGGCCAGACGCTCGACGTGTACCTCAAGGAGCACATCATCGACCCGCTCGGCATGGTGGACACGGGCTTCACCGTCCCCCAGGCGAGCCTCGATCGCTTCGCCGCCTGCTACAAGCGCGACGAGCGCTCGTCACTCATCGAGTCGACCGGGAAGCACTACTCGCTGCAGGACTCGCCGGCCGAGAGCCCATACCTCGGCCCGCGGCCGTACCTCTCCGGCGCGGGCGGGCTGGTTACGACAGCGTCCGACTACATGCAGTTCTGCCGGATGCTCCTCAACGGCGGCACGCTCGACGGTGAGCGCATCCTCGGTCCGCGCACGGTGGAGTTCATGCAGATGAACCACCTCCCCACCGGCGGCGACCTCGCCTCGATGGGTCAGCCGCAGTTCGGCGAGAGCACGATGGAGGGCATCGGCTTCGGGCTCGGCTTCGCCGTGCTTCTCGACCCGACGAAGGCCCAGCTCCTCGGCACGCCGGGGGAGGCCTACTGGGGCGGCGCGGCCTCGACCGCGTTCTTCGTGAACCCGGAGGAGGACCTCGCGCTGGTCTTCCTCACGCAGCTGCTGCCGTCCTCCTCGTACCCCGTCCGCCGCGAGCTACGCATCGCGACGTACCAGGCGATCGAGGACTAGCGTCTCCAACGCCGGTTGCACCGGACTAGTACCGTACGCGCTCCGAAGGAGACCCGATGACCACCGACACGACCGCCCCCGTCCTGCTCCAGGAGCGCATCGGTGACGTGCTGCTCCTCACGCTCAACCGACCCGAGAAGCACAACGCCCTGAACGCCGCCGTGCACCACTGGCTCGGCGACGCCGTCGCCCGCGCGCCCGAGGAGGGCGTGAAGGTGATCGTGCTCACCGGCGCCGGTGAGAAGTCGTTCTGCTCCGGCGGCGACATGGCGGAGATGACGGGCCTCGACCAGAACCAGACCCCACTGCCGCCCAAGGAGGAGCGCAAGAACGGCACGATCGAGATCGCGAACACACCGCTGCCCGTGATCGCCGCGATCAACGGCTACTGCTACGGCGGCGGCCTCCGGCTCGCGCTCGTCTGCGACATCCGCCTGGCGTCCTCGAACGCCACCTTCCGCTCGCCGGGCGCCGAGTATGGCCTCGTCGTCGGTGCGTCGATGCTGCCGCGCCTCGTGGGGGCGTCGACGGCGAAGGAGTGGATCTTCACCACCCGCGTCTTCGACGCCGAGGAGGCGCGCGCGGCAGGCCTCGTGAGTTCGCCGCTGCACGAGCCGGGGAAGGTCGTGGAAGCCGCGCTCGAGATGGCGCAGGTCATCGCGGGGCACTCCGCCGCCGCGGTGCAGAACGCCAAGCGCGTCGTCGACATGGCGAGCCTCGAGATGGACGCCGTCCGCGCCGAGACCGAGATCAACAACGAGTTGCGCAAGACGGACGAGCAGGCCGCTCGGTTCCGCGAGGGGACGCGTCGCGTCACCGGACGCTAGACGCGAACCGCTCGACGCCGAACGTCGGGCCACAGGGAGGGGAACCGATGACCGAGGAGAAGCGCGGGCCGCTGAGCGGCATCACAGTGCTCGACTTCACGTGGGCGCTCGCCGGACCGTACGGGGTCATGATCCTCGCCGACCTCGGCGCCGAGGTCTGGAAGATCGAGACCGTCCACCAGAACGAGCGTCGTCGTGGCAACGGCCCGTGGGTGCACGACGTGAGCACCTACTTCTTCTCCGTGAACCGCGGCAAGAAGAGCATCATGCTCGACCTCAAGGCGCCCGAGGCGAAGGAGATCATCCACCGCCTCGTGAAGCACGCGGACGTGCTCACGGAGAACTTCTCCCCCGGCAGCATGGAGCGGCTCGGCTTCGGCTACGAGGACCTCAAGAAGATCAACCCGAAGCTCATCTATGCCTCGACGTCCGGCTTCGGCCAGACGGGGCCCTACCGCAACCGCGGCGCCGTGGACATCATCGTCCAGGGGATGGGCGGCCTGATGAGCACCACCGGCCACGAGAGCGACCCCCTGCCCTCGCGCGCCGGGTACTCCATCGGCGACATGTCCGGCGGGATGTTCACCGCCATCGGGGTGCTCTCGGCGCTCGTCGAACGGGACCGCAGCGGCGAGGGACAGCACGTCGACGTCGGCATGCTCGACTGCCAGGTCGCCCTCATGGAGAACCCGATCATCCGCTACTTCGCCACGGGCGAGGTGCAGAAGCGCGCCGGCCTCCGCCACCCGCTCGGGACGCCGCACCAGGCATTCCCCGCGAGCGATGGCTGGGTCGTCGTGGCGGGCGTGAAGGACAACAACTGGCAGCTCTTCTGCGGCATGATCGGCGAACCCGAGCTGGCCGTGGACGAGCGCTTCACCGTGAACGCCGACCGCACGAAGCACTACGAGGTCCTCGAGCCGATCCTCTTCAACGCGTTCCGGCGGAAGACCAAGCAGGAGTGGCTCGACCTGCTGAGCGAGCACTTCCTCATCGGCCCGCTGAACACGATTGCCGACACCGCACAGGACCCGCAGGTCCTCGCCCGCGACATGATCGTGGAACTGCCGACGTGGACCGGCGGCAGCCTGAAGGTCTCCAACACCCCCGTGAAGCTCTCGAGGACCCCCGGTGGCCCGACGACCGGCGCCCCGAAGCCCGGAGGCAACAGCGTCGAGATCCTCGAGACGGTGGGGATGACGGCCGACGAGATCGAAGCGCTGATCGCCAAGCACGTCGTCGCGACGGAGCCCGCCTAGCGACCGGCGTTCCGGGCTTCGACGGGCTCAGGATGAGTGGTACTGGAGCGACGATCTCGAAGGTCCCGTCCGGCCCCCTCCCCCTTCCAGGGGGAGGGGTGGGGAGAGGGCTCCCCTCCGCACCGGCCTAGCTCGGCCGCAGCTCCAGCGTCGTCTTCGCCGCCTTCCGCGCCGCCTCCGGGTCGAGGTGCATCGGAACGCGCTGGTTGAGGCGCCACAGCTCCTGCTGGTCGCCCGCGTGCTCGCTGCCCGGGATCGCCGACGCGCCCCCGGGGATCACCCACGAGGCCTCCTCGGGCGCGGCGAAGTCGACGACCTGCCGGTAGACCGAGAGGTTCGAGAGCCGGAACTGCGTTCCCGGCACGGCCCGCCACGAGGAGACCTGCAGCGTGTCGTGGTCACCGCCGACGGCAATCGGATCCGGGTCGAGCTGGTCCGCCAGCGCGGGGAACGCCTCGCTCAGCGTGTGTTGTGCGTTCGTCCGATGCACGGCGTCCCAGCGCCACGATGAGGGGTCGTCGCCACCGAGCTCCGTCGCGCGCTGCCACGCCGCGTCGAGGATGCCCGGCAGCACCTCGTCCCACGGACGGCCGTCGGGCGTCGTCGCCGCCCCACGCTCCGTCCTGAGCGCCTCGCCGAGGTAGTACCACCAGCGGAGCAGCGACGCGGGCCCCTGGTCATTGCCGCCGTTGAGCGCCCAGTCCCACGCGCGGTCACCGAGGATCGGACGGAAGACCTGCTCCATCCCGCGAACGCGGAAGCAGGCGTAGAGGAGCGCCTCGGCGCTGTCGCCGGCGACGTTGCCGTCCCACGCGCCGAGGAGCGAACGGGCGCGCTCGGCGTTGCCCTCGTACGGACCGCGATCGCGGAGGAACTCTGCCCACCCCCGCGCGCGGATCGAGGTTGTGTCCGCCTGGAGCCGGACGATCTCCTCCGGCGTGAACTTCTCCTTCGACGACAGCACCTCGGCGATGCGCGTCGAGCGGCCGGGCGTCGTGAACTCGTATGCGAGGTAGGGATCGGTCGCCTCGACCGGGCGCTGGTTCGCCGTTCCGACGAACCCCTGCGCTGGGTTGATCACCTGCGGCAGCTGCTCGAACGGCACGTCGCCCGTCCACGTGTGGTCGCCATCCCAGCCGCGCACGGGGAACTGCTGCGCCTTCTCCGTGGAGCGGACGGGAATCCGACCGCGGTACAGGAAGCCGATGTTCCCCGCCGTGTCTGCGGAGACCAGGGCGTTCACAGGCTCGTCCCAGCCACGCTGGGATTCGTGCAGCTCAGCAACGGTCGAGGCGAAGAGCATCGGCCGCAGCGTCTCCCACTGCCGGTTCGGCTGGTCGGTCGCGGTGTAGCGCATCGCAATCCCGGAGCCGGCGGCCGGATCGCCGTGGACGATGTCGCCGTTGCGCGTCCGGACGAGCGTGATCTCCTCCGACGCCCCGCCGCGCACCTCGATCGTCTCCGTGCGCGTCTCGGCGGGCGCCCAACCGTCCTCGGTGCGGACCTGGAGCGTGCCGCCCTCCGTCCGGAACTCCTCGAAGAAGAGGTCCTGGTAGTCGGCCTGGCCGTGCGTGATGTTCCACGCGAGGTCGCCCTTGAAGGCGAAGTGCGGGAAGCCCGGGACACCCGGGAAGGCGCCACCCGCGATGTTGAACTCAGGACACCAGATGTGGACCTGCCAGTAGACGTTCGGCACGTCCAGCGGCCGGTGCGAGTCGTTACAGATCACCGGCTTGCCGGTCGTCGTGTGCGATCCGTGCACCGCCCACGAGTTCGATCCGCCCTCGTCGCTGGCGAGCGTGCCGAGGTCGGCGGCAGCCGCGCGTACTTCCTCGATCGTCGGCGCGTAGGAGGTCGGGACGGTGCCGCCGGGCGGCAGGATCACGTTGATACCGCCCGGCTCGATGCCCTCGAGGGTGGCGTAGGCCTCCGGCCCGGCGAGCCGGAGGAACTCGAGACGCGCGAGTTTCAGGAGACGCTTGCCCATGATCGCGTGGCGGACCTTGAAGACCATGACGCAGTCCTCGGCCGTCCACGGTTCCCAGCCGAGGTCGGTGAGCCCGAACTCGGGCGGGAGCGGCTCACCGGCGTCGACGTAGGCGTTCACGCCGGCTGCGTACGTCTCGAACATGGCGCGCGTCTCGGCGCTCATCGCCTCGACGTCGGCTCGACACGCGTCGACAAGGCGGAGGCGGCGGAACATGCGGTCGCCCGGAAGCCCGGAACTGCCGACGACTTCCGACCACCGCCCCCGTCCGCGGCGCCGGTACCACTCGAGCTGCCAGAGGCGGTCCTGGGCGCAGGCGTAGCCCATGCCGAACCACGCGCTCGCTTCGTCAGCCGCTTCGACGTGGGGAATCCCGTGATCGTCGCGATGTATGCGGACGGATGCCGGGAGGCCACTGACCTCGATGCTCCCGTCGAGCCGGGGCACATGAGCCGCGGGATCGAACGTCCTGGTCTCAGCCATCGAGGTCTCCGTCCATCCGCGCCACCCTGGGAGGCAGCGGGCTCCGGCTGGGCGCTCCCACGCCCGTCGTGTCAGTCAGGGTCGCCGCGGGCGTACCAGCATCTTCATGTGCTTCACCGGAGTGAAACGAACACTGGCGTGCCCTGCTTATCATGCGCGCGGTGATAACACCCGTTCTGAACGGGAACAGTAACGGGTCGGAGCGAGGGGGATTGCATGGGAGCGTTGGACGGCAAGGCTGTCGTCGTCACCGGAGGCGGTCGCGGCATCGGACGAGCGGTCGCGCTCCTCGCTGCCGCCGAAGGCGCATCGGTCGTCGTCGCGGACAACGGCTGCGAGGTGGACGGCACGGGGGCGAACCCCGCGATTGCACAGGCCGTGGTCGACCAGATCACGGCGAGCGGCGGCAAGGCCGTCGCGGTCACCGAGGACGTCTCGACGATGGCCGGGGGTGAGGCCGCAATCCGCGCCGCCCTCGACGGCTACGGACGCATTGACGGCCTCGTCTGCGCGGCCGGCATGCGGCGTGACACGCCCATCTGGGAGATGACCGAGGACGACTTCGAGAGCGTGGTCAACGGCAACACCAAGTCGGTGTTCAGCGTGACCAAGCCCGCCTCCATCGCGATGCGCCAGCAGCGGTTCGGCCGCATGGTCTACCTCGCCTCGGACTTCGGGCTCGGCTCGGTCGGCGCCTCGAACTACGCGGCGGCCACGGAGGGCATCATCGGCCTCTCGCGCACGGTCGCGCGTGACCTCGGGCGCTACGGCGTGACCTGCAACGCGATCTCGCCGCTGGCGCGCACGCGCTCCTTCGGCGGCTACTCCGAGGAGCTCCGGCCGCCCGCCGGCGTCATGTCCGCGGAGGCGATGGCCGGCATCGCGACGCCCTTCCCGACGATGAACTGGGAGGGCGACACGCACCCGGACGACCCGAGCGGCATCGCACCGCTGGTCGTGTACCTCCTGACGGAGGGAGCGGGCGACGTGAACGGCCAGCTGTTCGGCGCCCGGGGCGGCGAGGTCTACCTCTACACCTACCCGGAGATCGAACGGCAGATCCTCACGTTCGAGCGTCGCTTCACGATGGACGAACTCGACGAGCAGATGCCGCGCACGCTGGCCAACGGCGTGTCGAACCCCCTGCGGGTCTAGAGCGCAGGGAACGGAGACAACGATGGGCAACCGACTCGAAGGACGCGTCGCGGTCGTCACGGGCGCCGCGCGCGGTATCGGCAAGGGCGTGGCGCTCCAGCTCGCCGAGGAAGGCGCGACGATCGTCGTCGCCGACTTCGGCGGCAACCTCGACGGCACCGGCGGCGACGTCGGACCGGCGCAGGAGGTGGTGCGCGAGATCGAGGCGATGGGTGGCCGGGCGATGGCGCACGGCTGCGACGTCTCGAAGTTCGACCAGGTCAAGGATCTCGTCGACAAGACGGTCGCCGAGTACGGGCGGCTGGACGCGATGCTGCACGTCGCCGGCATCCTCCGCGACCGCATGGTGTTCAACATGACCGAGGAGGAGTGGGACGCCGTCCTGGCGGTCCACCTCAAGGGTGCCTTCAACACCACCCGCCTCGCGCTGCCGCAGATGCTGAAGCAGGGCTACGGCCGCGTACTGCTGTTCTCGTCCGGTTCGGGCCTCGGCTCCACCGGGCAGGCGAACTACTCCGCCGCGAAGGAGGGCATGGTCGGCTTCGCCCGCGCCCTCTCGCGCGAGGTGGGCCCCTACGGCGTGACCGTGAACGCGATCTACCCGGGCGGCAACACGCGCATGACGCAGTCCGTCCCCGCTGCAGCGCAGCAGATCCGTGCTGCGGCCGGCATCACGCGCGCCGGCCGCGCCGCCGAGGTGAAGCCGACCCAGCCGGACGGCCCCACGCCCCGTGACCCCGAGAACAACGCGCCGACGGTCGCGTGGCTGTGCACCGAGGCCGGTGGCGCCATCAACGGCCAGGTCATCGGCACCAGCGGCTGGCAGGCCTCGCGGTACAGCCAGCGGCACGTCTCGCGCAGCATCCACCGCGCCCGCCACTGGACCGTGGACGAGCTCAGCCGCGCGATCCCGAACCAGCTGGTCAACGGCATCGTGAACCCGGCGCCGAACCAGCAGCCGAAGTCCGAGGAGTAGTTACAACGCCCGGCGGGGGAGTACCCTCCGCCGGGTTCTTCGGACCTGCCGCCCGCTCGGATCGCCGGGAGCGGCAACACAGCGAACACCGTCCGTCCGGACGTGCAGGAAGAGGAACGATGGCCGACTACAACAAGCCCATCCCGGTTCCCGACCCCTACGTGAACGGCCCCTACTGGGCCGGCGCGAAGGAAGGGAAGTTCATGCTGCCGCGGTGCACCTCGTGTAACCACGCGCACTTCTACCCGCGGCTCCTCTGCCCGATCTGCGGCGCCCGCACCATCGTGTGGGAAGAGGCCAGTGGCGAGGGCTACCTGCACACCTTCGCGGTGCAGCACCGCGCCTTCGGCGCGTGGGGCGAAGAGACCCCGTTCGTGACGGCGTACATCGACCTCAAGGAGGGCGACCGCGTCTTCACGGTCCTGCGCGGCGTGGACCCGAACCAGCCGGAGGAGATCTTCAAGAAGATCGGCGCCCTCTGCAAAGTCGAGTTCGAGGAAGCCAACGACGAAGTCAGCATTCCCTACTGGCGCCTCGTCGGCTAACCGACGCGTAAGAAGCGGAGATTCAACGAATGTCTAACCCTTCCAAGCGCGCGGCCATCGTCGCTGCCGCTGAGGCCGACAAGATCGGCTACCTGGAGACCCCGAAGACCGACTTCATGCTCGGTATCGAGGCGATCTCGAACGTCTGCAAGGCCGCCGGGATCAGCCCCAAGGACATCGAGGGCATCGCCAACCCCGGCAACGCCAACGCGTACGCCGAGTACCTCGGCATCGTGCCGAAGTGGGTGGACACCACCGCCGTCGGTGGCTGCTCCTACCAGATCCACGCCGCGCACATGCTGGCCGCCATCAACGCCGGCATGTTCGACATCGGCGTGATCGTCCACGGCGAGGCCGGCTACTCGCGGCGCAACTACCCGCGTGGCGGCCAGCCGCAGCGCGGTGGCGACCCGCTGGGCCCCGACGCGCAGTTCATGACGCCGTACGGCATCGCCGGGGCGCCCTCGAACTACTCGCACGCCATGACGCGGCACATGTACCAGTACGGCAACACCAAGGAGGACTACGCGAAGATCGCCGTGTCCACCCGTGAGTGGGCCACGCTGAACCCGCGCGCGATCATGCACTCGAAGGAGACGCACCCCGCCGGCGGTCCGATCTCCGTCGAGGACGTGCTCAACTCCCGCATCATCTCGTGGCCGCTGAACCTGCTGGACGTCTGCCTCGTCGCCGACCACGGCGGCGCGGTCATCGTCGCGTCCGAGCGTGTCGCCAAGTCCTTCCCGACCCCGCCGGTCTGGATCGCGGGCGCCGGTGAGGCCATCGGCCACGCCACGATGCTCGAGATGAAGGACTTCACCAAGACCTCGGCCGCCTACTCCGGCAAGCGGGCGTACGCCATGGCTGGCATGGGCCCCGAGGACATGGAGATGGCGATGATCTACGACTCGTTCACGATCACCGTCGCCATCACCGCCGAGGTCCTCGGCCTCGCCAAGCCCGGTGAGGGCCACACCCTGTTCGACCCCGGCAAGTCGAACCCGGGCGGCTCGTTCCCGATCAACACCAACGGCGGCGGCCTCTCGTTCAACCACTCCGGTATGTACGGCATGCAGCTGCTCATCGAGTCGTACCGCCAGCTCTCGGGCACGGCGGAGGACGGCGTGAACGGCCTGCCGGGCAAGCAGACGAACGCGAAGAGCCTCGTCGTCAACGGCACGGGCGGTTCGCTGTCCGCGACCGGCACGCTGGTCCTGACCGCCGACGAGTAGTCGACGGCCGGGTTCGGCACCGACCGAACGCAAGACGCCCGCCTCTCACGAGGCGGGCGTCTTCGTGTCCGTAGCTCCGAGGCGCTAGATGCGGCCTTCGATACTCGAGATGTCGACCTCGTTGCCGGCAGCGTCCGCCAGGGTCCACCAGGACGGCGCGAAGTCGTCCCGCACAATGTGGCCACCGGCCGCGAGCGCGGCGTCGATCCGTGCCCGCGCCTGCTCAGGCGGAAGCCACACGGCCAGGTGGATCGCTCCGCCGCCTCCGCGAGCCTCCTTCATCCGCTCGAACCAGAAAGGCGTGCTGCGACCGCGTGGATCGACCAGGTCCTCGTCGGGACTGTCGGGACGCTGGTCGTAGTCCAGCGCCGCCCGCCAGAACGGCAAGATGTCGGTTCCGCCGGGCGCGCCTGGAATGACGAGCAGGCTCTGTAGCCTGGATGGATCCGCCACGCAGCCGAGCGCCCGCGCCGCGGACGACACAGCGCGCGCGACCTCGAGGTCGCGGCTGCTCAGGCCGTCGAAGCCAGGCTCGAACGTCACCGTGCGCACGGTGATCCCGTCGGCGCGCACGTCGACTGCCGGCGGGTGCTCATCGATCCCGGGGATCGCGGCGATCGCCTCCAACAGCCGTACGGACTCGGCGAGCGATGCGGTCGCGAAGAACGCGTTCGCACCATCGCTGAGCAACCGCCAGTCTTCGACGGCGGGCGTCGCGAGAAAGTCGCTTGGGTTGATGGGTTCCATGAACGCCATTCTCACCCCACCCCCGGCGACCGCCACCTACTTCTTGGCGTTGTCCGGGCGATGCGCTCGACGGTCATGACGGCGAAGTTGCGGCCGCGCCGCTACTCCGTCGGCAGCTCCGCCTCCGGCACGCCGCGCTGGCGCGCGCCCTCGCCGGTCAGTTCGAGGGGCAGCCCTCGGGTCATCCACCATGCAGAGCGATCCCGCGGATGACGAGCGCCCTTGAGGTCAGCCATGCTCGTGCCGGCGTCCACACGCGGGGCGACGCGCGGGTCACGCCGGACGTTCGCCTCACGCTGGCATGCATGTTCAGGACGATCTCCTCGCCCTTGAAATAGCCAAGCGGCACCACGTGGGGATAGCCGTCCTTGCCGTTGGTGCCGCGGCGGACGTAGCCCGCGCCGTCCTTCAGCCACTGGAACACCTCGTCGCGCGTCATCTCAGCCATGTCAGATCCCCCTCCAGGTAGGTCATCACGTTCGTGTACCTGCGCAGCCTGAAGTGTCCGTGCGCTGAGTGCGGCCTCCGTGGGAAGCTCCGTGGGATCTACACCCTGGCCGGTACGACATATTACCAGTCCGAGATGCGCCAGTCCGAAATTGCCGGCCGGCGATGTGTCAGTTCGGGAATGACCCGGACGGTCGACGTCCGATGATCGACAAGACGGTCGCGAGCTTCAGCGAGGCCATCGCCGACATCACCGACAGCGCCGCGGTATCCACCTCAGCGGGTTCGCCTCGCCGTTCAACATCCGTCCTACCTCGTTGCCGCCCTCGCCCGGACAGGGCGCAACCTCACGATCACCGACCGCGCGGCCGGCGCGGAGAACGCCGAGTGCTCGCGCGCAGACTCGCGGACGTCGTGAGCGTGGCCGAGGACTAGGAGCCGGGACTGCTCCCAGCGGGGGGCGGTGCGAAGCTCATCACCTCGTTCCCGATGGGCACCGGAAGGTCGTCTGGCCGTTCGAGGAGCGCCTCAACGCCGAGGCGGAGGTCGAAGTCACAGGCGAGACTCGCTGGCGGAGCGCCTGCAGGCCGCCGCCAGCATCGCGGCGTTCACGCCGTCGGCTGGCACCGTGGTCGCGAGGCAAGAAATGCGCTTCAACGGCGTCGCACGTCCTCGAGCACGCGCTCCGCCGACTTCGCGCTCATCCGCGCACAGAAGGCAGACTACGGCAACCTCGTCTTCCGCGGCGAAGACGTTCAACGAGACGATGGCGGGGCCCGCCGCGTGACCATCGCCGAGGTGGACGGGATCAGTCCCGCTCGGCGACCTCGCCCCGGGCGATCCACGCCGGGCGTCTACGTGCAGCGCGTCGTCGTGCAGCCTTCGACGCCGCCCGCATCGTGGCAGGAGCCTGCTGATGCCGCCTCTGCCGACCGACCCGGCGCCGCGCCTCGGACCGTCATGGCGATGGTCGTCGGCGCGAGTTCTTCGACAGCGCCGTCGTTGAACGGGGATCGGCATCCCGATGCACTGCGCCGACGTGATCCCCGCGGACATGGAGGTGCTCCTCCGCCGAACACGGCCTCTGGCTCCGGCCGAGAATTTGGACGCTGAGGAAGTCGATCCCTACGTGTTTATCGTGAGGGAACCGTCCGGATCGGACCGACCCCGGGATGGTGTTCCTCAGCCACGACAGGTCGTTCTCGATCATCGGGGCGGGCACATCGACATCACCGTGATGGGCGGCATGCAGGTGGACACCGAGGGCAACCTCGCGAACGCTCTCACCGGGAAAGCCAGCGGCGAACCTCCGGCGGCGCGCAGGACCTCGCGACGTGCGCGCGACGCACGATCATCATGATGTTCCACACCGCCTCGGACGGATCCGCAGGTCGTGGGCGATGCACCCTGCCGTTGACGGCTGGTGCGTGAACCGCATCGTCACGGACGTCGCGGTCATGCGGACCTCGTCGGCGGTCGGATCGTGCTCCGCGAGGTCGCGCCCGGATGGACGCCTAACGGCGATACGGGCGATCTGCCGGGGCCATCTCGTGAAACCGGCGACGGCGTGCGCAGGAATCGCCTCGACGCCGCGGCGGCTTCGCTAGCGCTGGACGAGACGCCCTCCGTGCAGGCTTCGCGGCCTCTTCGGGCGGGCATCCCGCCTCGATGGATCTGCGCGAGTGCTCTCCAGCGCAGCGGCGCGCTCGTTCAGACGGCCGTCGGCGTCTTCGACATCACGGCAGCAGGACCGACGACCTTCTGGGGGCCGTCACTTTATGCTCGACATCCATGCCGTCTGCCTGCACCTGCAGGTCATCGGCGACTCCTCCGGGCTGCCGCACCGCGAGACGGCACGCCCGCATCGTCAAATCGTGGACCCACTCCTCCACGGGCGTTCCGCGACGGTCACGGAAGCGCTGCTTCCATTCGAGCGCCGTCGCTGGTTCTTCGGGTCGAGTGCGTCGTAGCGGGCTCAATCCTGTCCTCGTCCGGGAACCCGAGCACCTCGCGCATCCGGTCGCGGTTCGTCTTGGTCAACGCCCCGAGGACCGCGGCGCCCCCGCGAAACGGTAACCGCCATGAGCCGGAAGGCGGGCGGGCGTTCTGCGGACTGCGCGCCTCGAGGATCTCAGGTACGAGCGCCCGCCAGCGATCGCTCACCCCGGGCGCGCTCCATCAGGTCGCCAGGACGGCGTCGGACACGCTCCCGCATCCCGCAGCCGCTTCAGGAGAGCGCGCCGTCCTCAGGGGTGACGTGCTGAGGTATGCCGCCTCGCCGGTGAGCGCGCGGTGATGGAAGCGCCATCGCGACACCCATCGCCGCGGCGAAGCCGGAGACGATGTCGGCGATCGGCACCGAGATCAGGTCGGGCGCGCCGTCGTCGTCCACCTTCGCGTCGGTCACCATGAGCCCGGAGTACGCCTGGGCGACGACGTCCGAACCGGCCCGGAACACCTCGGGGCCCTGCTCGCCGAAACCGGTGTTCTGCCAGTAGATCAGGTCCGGCCGCAGCTTCTTCAGCGAGTCGTAGTCGATCCCCATGCGCTCCGCGACGCCGTAGCGGTAGTTGATGAGGACCACGTCGATCTGGGGGATCAGCCGCCGGAGGACGGCCTGTCCGCGCTCGTCGTGCAGGTCGATGACGAGCGACCGCTTCCCTCGGTTCAGCGCCTGGAAGCCCTTGCTCTCGGTCGGCACGACCGAGCCCGTGCGCCGCGTCTGCTCTCCGCCGGGCGGCTCCACCTTCACGACATCGGCACCAAAGTCAGCGAGGTTCACGCCGGCGACGGGCGCGGCGACGATCTGCGAGAACTCCAGGACGCGGATTCCTGACAACACCCCTGCTGGCACGGCACACCTCCTTACCGGATCGGTATGACGTATGTGATTCGCAGGGGAGCGTACACGTTCGGGAACCGGTCGTGGAGGGCGGGCGTTGATAGTCCGTCTGAAAGTTTTCTCTGAAATCGCTTCGTCAGGTGTTGAAGTGATCGTGCCTATTGGCGCATTCTGGCGTGGGCGGGCAGAAGACGGCTCGAAAGGGTTCCGGTGACCCAGTCTCGGGGTCGAACGGCGCTGCCGTACGTGGCAGCGATCGATGGTCTGCGTGCGCTTGCCGTCCTTGCCGTGGTCGCCTATCACGCGTCCGTGGCCGGGGTTCCCGGTGGCTTCTTCGGCGTGGACGTTTTCTTCGTCATCTCCGGCTATCTCGTCACCGCCCTCTTCCTCGCCCGAGCTCGCACGCAGGTCGGCGGCGTCCCCATCCCGGACGGCGCTGAGACGCAGGACTTCTGGTACCGGCGCGCCCGCCGCCTCGTTCCCGCTGCCGCCGCCGCCGTCGTCCTCACCTGGCTGGTCTATGCGGCCCTCGGCGTCCGCAGCCTCGGCGACCTGAGCGCCGAAGCACTGGCGGCGCTGGGCTACGTGGGCAACTGGTTCTTCCTCGTCCGCGACCAGTCCTACTTCGAGACGATCACGTCGCCGTCGCCCTTCCTGCACTTCTGGTCGCTCGCGGTCGAGGCGCAGTTCTACGTCGTCTGGCCGCTCCTGCTGATCGGCGCGCTGAAGTTCGGCGGGCGGCTCGCGGCGTTCGCCCTCGCCGTCTCGCTCGCCGCGATCAGCACCCTGGTTGTCGCCGGCCTCTACAGCCCCGAGGCCGACCCGTCCCGCGCGTACTACGGGACCGACGCCCGCGTCGCCGGCCTGCTCCTCGGTGCGGCGCTGGCGATCGTCGTGCGCCCCGGTCTCGCCACGCGCATCCCGCGCGGACCGATCGAGGTCGTGGGCTGGGGCGGCATCGCCGCGCTCGTGTACCTCGTCACGCAGACGAGCGAGTTCGACCCGTTCATCTACCGCGGTGGCTTCTTCCTCGCGTCGACGGCGACGGTGCTGGTGATGCTCGGCGCGCTGCACGGCCACAACACCATGGCGTGGACGCTCTCGCGGCCGGCGTTCCGCTGGCTGGGCGAGCGCTCGTACTCGATCTACCTCTGGCACTGGCCGGTCTTCGTCCTCAGCCAGCCGCAGCTCAGCACCGACCTCCAGTCGATCTCGCTGCTCGCCGCCCGCCTCGGCGCGACGCTCGTCCTCGCCGAGCTCTCCTACCGGCTCGTCGAGAACAGCTTCCGAGGTCGCACGGGGTTCCGGCTGCCGCAGCTCGACCTCGGTACGGGGCCGTACCTCCAGCGCCCGTGGGCGCGTCCGGCCGGCGTCGTGGCGGTGGGCCTCATCGCGATCGTCGCCGCCGGGGGCCTGCCCCTGCGCATCGGCCTCGCGGACGAACTGGCGGCGATCGAGCAGCAGGTGACCTCGAGCAGCGCGAACGCGCGCCTCGTCACCGTCTCCACCGAGGTGCCGACGCCGAGCGCCACGCTCGAGGCGACCGCGCCGGCCGCGGCTCCGACCGAGATCGTCTCGTCGGCCACGCCAACGACTGACCCGACCACTGTCTCGACCCAGGACACGTCAACCGACGCGCTCGTTGCCGTCCCCGCCACTGACGAGCTCACACCGGAACCCACCGCCGCGCCGACTGACGTGGCTCCCGAGCCCACGCCGGTCGAAGAGGTGCCGTCGTCGGCGTCCTCGTCGTCCTCCGGCGACGTCGGGGGCGGGATCACGGCCACCACGCCATCCACCACGCCCGACGCGGCCGCGCTCGGCGCGTCCGTGACGATCATCGGCGACTCGGTCGCGCTCGGAGCACTCGCGTCGTTGCAGACCGCGCTGCCCGGCGCCGTCATCGACGCCGAGGTAGGCCGGCAGTTCTGGACCGCGAACGAGGTCGTCGAGTCACTCGAGGCGCAGGGCGCCCTCGGGGACGTCGTCGTGATCAGCCTCGGCGCCAATGGCACGTTCACGACGAGCCAGTTCGAGGCGCTGATGACCGCGCTGGGCGACCGCACCGTGCTGTTCGTGAACGTGACCGTGCCGCGGCGCTGGGAGGCGGACGTGAACAACGCCCTCGTCCAGCAGTCGGGGATCTACGGCTTTGGGATCGTGGACTGGCACTCCGCCAGCACCGGGGTCGCCGAGTACTTCGGCGCCGACGGTGTGCACCTCACGGCGACGGGCGCCACGACGTTCGCGTCGGTCATCGCCCAGGCCGTCCAGGCGGCCATCGCCGCCCGCACGTAGCGCGCTTCACAGGGATCCCCAGAACGAGCCGTACGGAGCGCTCGGCGGCGCCGGGCCTCAGCCTCCGCGCGCCTCGACGGTAGCGCGCCGCCCCGGAGGTGCGAGCAGCGCCAGCGCCACCCACACGAGGGCGATCCACAGGGCCTGGGCGATGAACAGGTGGACGAGGCCGGTCGCCACGGGCGTCAGCAGCGCCACGTGGATGAACCCGAGCGATGCCTGGAAGGCGATGCCGAAGAGCAGGACCCGGGCCGCGGTCATGTGCCCGCGGTCCTCGATCTCATCGAGGTGCTTCCACGTGAACCACGCGATGAGCGAGCCGCCGAGGATCGCGACGACCGGGTGCAGGATGCGGAGCCGGACGATGAGCTCCGACTCGCTGTTGAAGTCCTGCCGGATGCCCTCGCGGAGCGACTCGGAGGCGAAGATCGTGTCCGCCAGCGACGTCGTCGCACCGGTCGCCGCCATCAGCAGCAGGACGAACGAAAGCCCGAGGAGCGCCTTCGTGCGCCCCGGGACGGACGACAGCGCCGGCCGTGCGTAGCCCTCGATGAGCCAGACGGTGTACGTGATCGCGGCGGTCAGCAGGAACGTGTTCACGAGGTGCAACGGCACCGAGACCTGGCGGGCGGCCGAGCGGTCGTGAGCGACCCAGCCGTAGAACACGATGACGGCGCCGATGCCGGCCTCGAAGATCATGAAGCCGACGCTCCAGAGCGCCGCCTTCCGGGCCGGGTGCCCCGCGGCGTAAGTGCGAAGCGCCATCACTGCCAGCACCACCACCGCGATCAGGCTGAAGCCGGAGACCGCGCGGTGGGAGAACTCGATGAGCTGGGCGCGCTCGCCCGTGCCCGGGAGCACCAGCGTGCCCTCGCAGGTCGGCCAGTGGGGGCCACAGCCGTCGCCCGAGTGCGTCGCGCGGACCACGGCGCCCATGACGATGGTCGTCACGGTCAACGCCAGCGTGACCCACGCCACCAGGCGGATACGGGACTCGGCGGTGGTACGGACGGGGGTGATCGCGACGGTTTGTGAAGCCATGCGCAGAGATTCCTCTCGTCCGCGCTCACTCGCCAGCCTCACGGACTGACGAACGTCCCGAATCGCGTGGGCCTATCTGCTCGCCGTCCCATCTTCGCGCGAGACGGTGCGCGGCGGAAAGGGGTCAGCTCGCCGGCGACAGCGCGATCGCGACCGGGAACGCCACCTTGCGCCAGCGGGACAGGTTGTAGTCCGCGCGCTCGTACTTCGGCACCAGCAGGTCGCGGATGCGTTCGTGCTCCTCGCTGTCGAACGGCACCACGCGCGCCTCGCCGGTGAACTGCTCGTCGC
The DNA here is from genome assembly GCA_020634075.1 of Dehalococcoidia bacterium. Taxonomy (GTDB): domain Bacteria; phylum Chloroflexota; class Dehalococcoidia; order UBA2979; family UBA2979; genus W-Chloroflexi-9. The sequence continues at coordinate 79,700 of JACKCJ010000002.1, forward strand.
CGATGCGCACCCGCACGGAGGGGTTCGCCTGCAGGTTCTTCACCCAGTCGGACTGGCCCGCCTTCTCCAGGTCGGAGCTCGTCCCGTTCATGAGGTAGATCGTGTCACCGACGGCGGCGAACCAGATCTCGATCTCGTGCGGCTTCCCGCTCCGACGTCCGGTCGTCGTCAGGTAGCAGTACGGCTCGGTGGCCCAGCGCTCCTCGACAGTGCTCATGCGCGCCTCCCTGCAGACCCATCCACGGGCCACGTCCCGAGGATAGCGCGAGCCGTCGTCCCACCCGGCTCGCGGCAGGCCGGGCGAGGGTGGTCTACTCGATGGATGGACCAGCGCACTGATGCCCGGACCCGAGCGATCAACGTGGGGCAGCCAGACCGGCTGCACGTTGGGCCGTTCCCCTGGTGGATGCGGGGAGGACACCTCGAGACGATCCTCGCCTCGGCGCTGCCCCTGCCGTTGCCCCCACTGCGCTCTGAGCGGCGGCTCGTCGAGGTCGAGCCCGGCACCGCCGTCGAGACGTTCTGGTCGGCGCCGGAGACGCCTCGCGGCGGCTCGCTGCTCGTCGTGCACGGGCTCGGGGGCTCCGCCGAACGGCCCCACGTGCGGGCGATGGCGGACGAAGCGCTCCGCCGCGGCTGGCACGCCGTCCGCGTCAACCTGCGGAACCACGGTGGCACCGAGGCGCTCGCCTCGACGCTGTTCAGCGCCGTCCAGAGCGATGACCTGGGCACCGTGCTCGAAGCGATGGAGGAGGCGGCGCTGCCCCGCCCGTACGTCCTCGTTGGTGGCTCGCTGGGCGCGAACATGGCGCTCCGCTACGCCGCCCTCGCCGGGACGTCGAGTCGCGCGGACGCGGTCTTCGCGATGAACCCGGCGATCGACTTCTTCGTCATCGAGCGCGAGATCCACCGCCCGAGCAACTTCGTCTACCGGCTGAACTTCGTCCTCGGGCTCTGCAACATGCTCAATGCCATCCGCGCGGTGCGCCCGGTGCCCGGGCCACCGGCGAACGTCCGTTATGTCCAGTCCATCCGCGACTTCGACAGCTACTTCACTGCCCCGGCGGCAGGATTCGCTAACGCCGATGCGTACTACGAGGCCGCCGGCACGCGCGCCGCGCTCGACTGGCTTCGCGTGCCGGCGTTCATCCTCACGGCGCGGAACGACCCGTTCATCCCCGCCTCGCTCATCGCCGCGCACCACGGAGCAGCGGAGGGCCGCGTCCGGGTCGCGGTCGCGGACCGAGGCGGTCACGTCGGCTATCGCGTCCGCGGCGCCGACGGCCAGCCGCGCTTCTGGGCGGCGAAGCCCGCCCTCGACTGGATCGAGGCGACGTTCCCCGCGGCGGGCTCGTCCGGCCGCTGACGTCGAGCGCCAACCACGTCTCCGCGCTCGGGGGCGCTCCGTCGCACCCTCTCCGCGAGCCGAGGAGGGCGTCATGGACGGTCAGTGGGAGTCGGTGGTGGGCATCGCGGCGGTCCCGGCGGCGTTGCCGGTGCTCGTCGAGCACCTGAAGCGCGCCGTCGCGCCGGACGATCGGTCGGTCTGGCCGCTGGTCACTGATCTCGCCGCGATCGCGTGGGTGCTCGGGCTCTGGGCCGCCGGGCTGCTCGGGGCCGACGGAGCGCGACCGGCGCTGCCGACCGTGGTGCTACTCGGTCTCGTCGCCGGCGTGGCGACATCGCTCGGGTACGACGGCTGGCGGCGGCTCCGCGATCGCCTGGACGAGGGCGTTCCCGCAGGCGGCTGACGCGCCCTCCCTCTACCCTCCGTGCGAGGAGCGGGCATGAAGCAGCGCGGCAAGGACATCATCAACGACCCTCGCGTCGAGGGCCCCCGGCAGCACGACGAATCGGAGCAGCGGTTCCTCCTCGGTCCTGACGACCGTGGGTCAGAGCTGGTCCGCCTGTTCCGCATCGGCCGCGAGTTCTTCCGCGGCCTGCGCACGTTCCACTTCCTCGGCCCGTGCGTGACCGTCTTCGGCTCCGCGCGCGTGCAGGAGGGCGACCCGGAGTACGAGATGGCGCGCGAGGTCGGCGCGCGGCTGGCGCAGGCCGGATTCACCGTCATGACCGGCGGCGGCCCCGGGATCATGGAGGCCGCCAACCGCGGCGCGCGCGAGGCCGGTGGGCGCTCTGTCGGCTGCAACATCGTCCTGCCACACGAGCAGGCCGCGAACCCGTACCTCGACCGCTTCGTCACCTTCCACTACTTCTTCGTCCGCAAGGTGATGCTGGTGAAGTACTCCTACGGCTTCATCGTGATGCCGGGCGGCTTTGGCACGCTGGACGAGGCGTTCGAGACCGCCACGCTGGTGCAGACCGGCAAGATTCGCGACTTCCCCATCGTGCTGATGAACTCTGCCTTCTGGGGCGACCTCATGGGCTTCTTCCGCTCGCGGCTCGTCGCGTCCGGCAAGATCGATGAGCACGACATCCAGCGCTTCACGGTGACCGATTCGCCGGACGAAGCCGTCGATGTCATGGTGCGCGCCGCGATCGACCGCTTCGGCCTCACGCCGTCCTCGACCCCGCCCCGCCGCAAGCGCTGGTGGCTCTTCGAGTAACCATCGGGTCGGGTAGCCACCGGGTCGGGTAGCCTTCGAGGCATGCCCTCTCGCCTCCCCTTCCCCTCCGCGCTCGTCCTGATGGCGGCGCTCGTGCTGAGCGCCTGCACCGGGGCCGCCGAGGAGACCGGCACCGCGACAGCCACGCCCAGCGCCCCCACCCTGGTCGCCGCCGCAGCAACCGCGCTGACCCCGGCATCGCGATCGGTCGCCATCGAAGTCCACGAAGCCACCGAGGCCGAGCAACTGGGCCGCTCGCTGCTCGCTGCCGGGTTCGTCGTCGATGCGTCCGCTCCCACGCGCGTGACGGAGTTGCGTCCGGCCGGCGAGTCGACCGAGGTGCGGCTGGCGTCCTACGCGTACGTCGTCAGCCCCCGTGCACCGCTGCTCGACCTCGCGGTGGCCGAAGCCGCCCGCGTGCAGTCGCTCGAGGAGGGAGCGGGGTTGGGCGGTCCACTCGTCGTGGTGCGCGATGATCCAGGGTGGTCGTTCGACGACGCGCAACGCAGCAGCGGCCGCCTCGTCGAGGTGGAGACGCCCGGCGACGTGATGGACGCCGTCCTCGCCGATCCGACCGCGATCGGGGTCATCCCGATCGGCTCGCTCGATCCCCGCGTGCGCGCGCTGACCGTGGCCGGCGTCGACCCGTACGGCGCGCCCCCGGAGCAGGCCCCAGGGCTCTCCCGCTGGGTCAGCGGCCCCGACGCGGCCGCCGTGATCGAGGCGCTGGGGTGGCCGTCCGAGCCGTCCGAGGACCCCGTGCTCTTCCTCGCGACCGGCGAGCTGATCCCCGCGCGCTGCGTCTCAGACCGGGTCGCGGCGGTCGACGAGGGTTACGGCGCGACCTACGACGGCACGCGCGACCTCATCACTCACGCCGACCTCGCCGTGTCGAACTGGGAACCCGCCGTCGTCGACGGCGATCCCACCCCCTGCACGCCCACGTTCAACCTCTCGACGAGCCCCCAGGCCGCACAGGCCGCCGCTGAGGCGGGGGTGGACGTCGCGTTGGCTGTGGGGAACCACATGGGCGACTGCTGGCCGGGGTGCGGCTACCAGGCGGCCGTCCTGGAGACGGTGCAGCACCTGCGCGACGCGGGCCTCGATGTCGCCGGGGCCGGCGAGGACCTCGCGACGGCCCGGACGCCGGTGATCCGCGAAGTGGACGGCGTGACGTTCGCGATCCTTGCGTATGACGACATCGCCTTCCAGCACTACGGCGCCACCGAGGACACCGCCGGGACGGCCCATGCGGACTTCGAGGGCCTCGCCGACGACGTGCGGGCTGCCGCCGAGCTGGCCGACCACGTCGTCGTCGGCTTCTCGTGGGGCGTCGAGTACACCTCGGTGCCGACCGACCGGCAGCGGGAGTTCGCGCATACCGCGATCGACGCCGGCGCCAGCCTCGTGATCGGGAACCACCCGCACTGGGTGCAGGCGACCGAGTGGTACGGCGACGGCTTCATCGCCTACGGGCTGGGGAACTTCGTCTTCGACCAGGACTGGTCCGTGGAGACGACACAGGGGGCGATCCTCGAGGTCGGGTTCACCCGAGACCGCATCCTCGGGGTGCGCATCCGCCCCACGGCCGTCCGCCAGCAGTACGCCGTCGAGTTGCTGGATCCGGCAGGCGCCGAGGGCAGCTCGATCCTCCAGCGCATCTGGGACGCCTCGGATGTGGTCGCCGGCCAGTAGGCCGCGTCGGGTCGTCAGCTCCGGGTAGCGACCGCGTGGCTGTGACCGAATTCGTCGTCCTCGTCGCTCACGATCCGCGAGCCGACGAGGAACGCCGCGAGCCCCGTGGTGATCGGCACGGCCGCGACGATGCCGATGCTGCCGACGAGCGTCCGTACCACCTCGGTCGCGAGCTGTTCGTACGAGACGAGCGTCCCGAGCGGCTGCCCCTGCCCCGCGAGGATCATCAGCAGCGGCAACGACGCCCCGGCGTAGGCCAGCACGAGCGTGTTCGTCGTCGAGGCGATGTGGTCGCGTCCGACGTTCATCGCGCGCCCGAAGAGCTGCATCGGTCCGAGCGAGCGGTTCGCGCGGTGGATCTCCATCACCGTGGACGCCTGCGTCGTCGTGACGTCGTCGAGCACCCCGAGCGCGCCGATGATGATCCCACCGAGGAGCAGCCCGGAGGCGCTCACCCCCTGCACGAGTGTCTGCAGCGTCGCGCTGTCCTCGTCCCCGAGGCCGGTGAGATGACTGAAGCTGACGGAGAACACGGCGATGGCGCCGGTAAGCGCGAGGGCGATCGCGGTGCCCCCGAAGGCGATCCAGGTCTTCGTACTCGGCCCATGCCCGATCACGAGCGACGCGGACATGATCACGAGCGAACCGATGATCGCGGCGAGCACCGGATCCCAGCCGCTGAAGATCGCCGGGACGATGAACCGCACGATGACGAGGAACGAGATCGCCAGCGCCCCGATCGAGAGCGCGCCCTGGCGTCCGCCGATGAGCACGACGAGCAGCGCGAACCCGAGCGAGAGCACCCAGATCGATGTCCGCCGCATGCGGTCCTGGACGTAGTACGTGGTCTGGCCGTTGATCTCGCTCGCGACGACGAGCACGTCATCGCCCGGCTCGAGCGGAAACGCGCCCGCGGAGCCTTCGACGAGCACGTGCTCGACCTGCACGACCTGGCCGTCGACCTCGATGTTCGCGAGCTGGCGCCGGACGTCGCCGCGCTGCGACTGCTGGAGCTCGTCCTGCACCACCTCGACGACGTGGCCCTCGTGGATGTCACCCACGTTGACGGGCAGGCGCGGCACGTCGAGGGCGCCCGTGGCCGGCAGGAATACGACGAAGACAAGCACCATGAAGGCGACCACGCCGTAGGAGATGAGCCGCGTCATCGATGGCATCACGCGGTCATCGTCGGTCGCGCCGCCGCCGAGCGGAAGAGGGCGCACACGACGCGCAGGCGGTAGGAGATGGAGGTAGGCGGGAAACGAAGAGGCCCGGGCGTCCCCGGGCCTCTAGCAGAAGCCGCTTGTCGACGTTCCCATCGCCGTTACCGGTTCAGGTGGGCGTCGACTTGCCGCTTGAGGTCACGCCGGTACTCGGCACGGACCTCGTCGATCGACGGACGGCCGTTGCGGCCGTCGCGCACGATGCGGCTGTAGTAGTCCCTCAGACGCACGATTCGCTCCTTCCACTCCGCACGGGGGCCAACCCCTCGTCCGGGTGCTCGGTGCTGGCGCCCCGCGATCCGTACTCGGCGCGGAGTGCCACTTGTGATGATTTGCACGCGCGTGCCTACCCGAGAACGCGGGTCGACGCCGAAAGTAAACGCCCGGCGAGAAAACTCACCGGGCGTCGTGGCATTGAGCCGAAGAAGCGAGCCGGGGACGGTCTAGACAGGCATCCGCCCCCAGAGGAACACGCGCGGGAACGGGTAGTAGTAGGGCGACCGCTCCCCCACCTCGGCGACGAGCGCCTCGGTGTACCGATCGAGGAACGGCGCGTGGAGCTCCTCGGGCAGCCGCGCGAGGTACGCCGTGAGCAACGAGCCCTTCACCCACTCCACGGCCGAGCGCGTCTCGGCGAGTTCGTGGTCGTAGACCTGCAGGCGTACCAGCTGCTCCGCGCAGCCGACCTGCTCGCGGAGGAGCGCGGAGTAGAACTCGGGATCCTGCACCGGATCCTCGCGCAGCCAGCCCCCGAGTGCGCTCCGGAACGGCTCCTCGGACGCCACGACCGCCGCCATCCGATGCGACGGTGCCTTGCCGTTTGCGGGCATCTGCACGGCGAACTGGCCGCCCGGCTTCACGAGCCGCGCGATGCGTGGGAAGAGCGTCTCGTGGCCGAGGATCCACTGGAGCGCGGCGTTCGAGAACACGAGGTCGAACTGGCCGGCGTACTCGTCGGTCGCATCGAGGATGTCCATCTGGCGGAAGGAGACGCCGCCACCCGCGTTCGCCTCGGACTTCTCGAGCATCGCCGGGGACGAGTCGATGCCCAGCGTCTCGCTCGCCTCGAGTTCGCGGTGCAGCCAGGCGGTCAGCCGTCCGTCGCCGCAACCGAGGTCGACGACGCGCATCCCGGGCTGGCGCTGGACGAGCGCAGCGAGGTCGTAGAACGGCTGCTCGCGTTCCGCCTTGAACCGGTCGTACTGGTTCGGGTTCCAGCCGCCCTTGCTGACCGCTTCCTCAGCCACCGTTGCCTCCCGACCCCGCTTCGACGGAAATCTCGACGTCACGTCGCCGCCGCAGGGCGGGAGCATACTCCGCGCCACACCGGAAGGCGGCGCCACACCGGAGGGCGGCGCCCCGCCGAGGAGTACCATCCGGGCGACCGCCCGAACGCCCTGGCCCGGACGCCACCATCGAGGCCTGGCGCACGCGAGGAGGACCGATGTCCGCAGCCCCTGACAACCCGCCCGCCGCGAACGGCCGTACGCCAGAGGAGCAGGCCGCCCGCTGGGAGTGGATCCGGGCACAGACGCCCGTGATGCAGCGGCTCACCTACCTGAATTGCGGATTCTCCGGCGCCCGCTCGCTGGGCGTCGCGGAGGCGATGGACCGCCGGGCGCACCTCGAGCTGGAGGAGGGCCCGACCACGCGGAACGTCATGGACGACAAGATGGCGACCATGACCCGCCTCCGCGAACTCGGCGCGCAGATGCTCGGTGCCGACACCGATGAGATCGCGATCACCGGCAACACCACCGAGGGCGTGAACATCGCCGTCAACGGCGTCGACCTGAAGCCCGGCGACCGGGTGGTGACCACCTCGATCGAGCACGGCGGCGGCATGATCCCGGCCTACTGGGCGCGTGAGCGGCGCGGAGCGGACCTCGCGATCGTGCCGCTGCGCCACGACGACGGCCCCGGGGCGATGATCGAGAAGTTCGACCAGGCCCTCGGCGACCGCGCCGCGATGGTGATCGTGTCGGAGATCTCGTACTCCACCGGCCAGCTGCTGCCGATGCGGCAGGTGATCGACATGGCGCACCAGCGCGGCGCGACCGTGATCATCGACGGCGCACAGACCGCCGGGCACGTCCCGCTCGACCTCCACGCGCTGGGCGTGGACGCCTACGCGGTTCCCTCGCACAAGTGGCTCTGCGGGCCGGACGGCATGGGGCTCCTCTACGTCCGCAAGGACCGCATCGCGGACATCGCGCCGGTGAAGGTCAGCGGGCGGCTTGCCGCCGAGTGGGACCACGAGGGTGACTTCGTCCCGAAGACCGACGACGTCCTCAAGTACGAGGTGTCGACGATGTCGACGCCGGCGGCCGCGGGCATGGTCGTCGCGATCGAGCAGTACCTCGGCCATGGACCGCAGGCGGTGTGGGACCGCGTGCGAGGACTGACCCGCTACGCCGAGGAGCGCTTCGAGCGCATCCCCGGCATCGAGATCCGCTCGTCCCGGCAGACCGACATGCGCACGGGCCTCTTCCTCTTCGCGGCCGAGGGCCTCGACGCGACCGAGCTCGCCCCCTGGCTGTGGCAGGAGGGCAAGGTGGTCTGCCGCTCCGTGAAGGAAGCCGGGGCCGTCCGCCTCTCGCTCCACGTCTACAACAACGAGGCGGACGTCGAGCGCACCGCGGAGCTGGTCGAGCGCGCCCTCAAGGAGGGCATTATGTCGACCGGCGCAGGCGGTAGGCCCGAGGAGGGCTAGGGGCTACGATTCCCGCCCAACTCCATCAGCGCGGACGCGCGCGCCACCACTTGAGCCGCTCCGGGGGGCACCCCGCGACCGGCCGGGGCGCAGCGCACGAGGAGCGGTCAGACCGATGACACAGGATGCCAACTCGAACGCAGCGCCCGCCAATGAAGGCGCCGGCATGGAAGGGAAGCACCCGCTCGATGCCATCTTCCACCCGCGGGCCGTCGCACTGGTCGGGGTGCCCTCGGGCGAGTCGCAGGGCGCGTCCCTGGGCTTCTTCACCTCGCTGCTCGAACAGGGCTTCCACGAGCGCCTGAACCACGGGCTCTACCCCGTGAATCCGAAGGCGGACGAGATTCGCGGCTTCAAGGCGTATCACAGCCTCCTCGAGACGCCCGACCCGGTCGACCACGTCATCTCGCTGATCCCGGCACGGGCTGTCCCGATGCTCGTGGAGCAGGCGATCCAGAAGAAGGTCCGCTCGATCCACTTCTTCACCGCCGGATTCTCCGAGACCGGCGACGAGGAGATGGCGAACCTCGAGCGCACGATGGTCGAGAAGCTGACGGCCGCCGGGATCCGCGTCCTCGGCCCGAACTGCATGGGCCTCTACGTCCCGTACGAGGGCCTCGCCTTCATGAACCAGTTCCCGAAGGAGCCCGGGAACGTCATGTTCGTCTCGCAGTCCGGCGCGAACGCCGGTGACGTCGTCCGCGGCCTCGGCAACCGTGGCGTCCGCTTCTCGAAGGTGATCTCCTTCGGCAACGGCTCGGACCTCCGCGCGCACCACTTCTTCGACTACGCGATCACGGACGACGAGACCGACCTCGTGACGTCGTACATCGAGGGCGTCCAGGACGGTCCGAAGTTCCTCACGGCGCTGAAGGCGCTCGCGCGCGTGAAGCCGGTGATCCTGCTCAAGGGCGGCCTCACCGGCGCCGGGGCGCGCGCCGCGCACTCGCACACCGGCTCACTCGCCGGGTCAACGCAGATCTTCGACGCCGTGTGCCGCCAGGTCGGCGCGTGGCGCGCCGAGACGATGGACGACCTCCACGATGTCTCGATCGCGGTCACGACCGGCCTCAAGCACGTGCAGGGCCGCGGCGTCTGCCTCGTCGGCGGCGGCGGCGGCACGGCCGTCCTCGCCTCCGATGCGCTCGCGACGGCCGGCCTCGACGTCCCCCCGACGCCCGAGGCGACCCGCAAGGAGCTGTCCGAGTTCATCCCGGTCGCGGGGACGAGCATCAACAACCCGATCGACACGAACATGGGCGACGCCGAGACCACCGACCGCACGCTGCGGATCATGGCGCGCGCCGAGAACATCGACGTGATCGTCACGAACGCCTCGTTCGGCCGGAACGCCGACGAGGCCGACCTCGACGAGCTCAAGCGCCGTGCGACCGACCAGGCGGAGCGGCTGGCGAAGCTCCAGCAGGAGACCGGCGTCCCGATCGTGGTGCTGACGCGCGGCACGCCCCACGCCGTGCTCGAGCACTTCCAGTACGAGGCGTACCGCTGCGGCCTGGCCGCCTACCCGACGATCCAGCGCGCGGCCCGGGCGATCTCAGCGATCCTGCAGTGGCGCGAGCGCCGCGAGGGCCTGCCCACGATCTTCTAGCTCCCGGCGCTCTTCGGGAGGCGGGTCCGGTGCGCTAGCGCGATCGCTCCGGCCGCCCGAACGAGCGGTCGAGGGACGCCCGGCTCAGGTGCAGCATCGTCGGCCGCCCGTGCGGGCAGGAATGCGGCGTCTCGCAGCCCTCGAGGGCCACGAGCAGCGCACGCTGCTGCTCGGCGTCCAGCCGGTCGCCCGCCATCACGGCGGCGCGGCAGGCGAGCGTGGCCGCCACGCGGTCCGGCCCCGTGAGCCGCTCCTCCGCCTCCAGCCGGTCGAGGTACTCCCTCAAGCCACGCGCCGGGTCGGCCCGGTCGGGACCACGGAGGTCGGCCGGCACCGCCCGCACGATCAGCGCCGCGCCGTCGGTCTCGTCGAGCACCCAGCCGATCATCGCGAGCCCATCCGCGACCGACGCGGCGAGCGAGGCCTGCGAGGGCGTCAGCGACGCCACCACCGCCTCCAGGAGCGGCTGTGAGGCCTGTTCGCCACGCTGACGGCGCCCGAGCACCTGCTCGTACAGGACACGCTCGTGCGCGGCGTGCTGGTCGACGAGGTACATCCCGTCCGCGCCCTCCGCCACGATGTAGGTGAGGTCGACCTGGCCCATCGGCCGGAGCGCCGGGAGCCGATCGCGGAGCGACGGAGCTTCCTCGCGGCCGTCGTCGTCATCGATGGGCTCGTCCGGGCGAACGAAGCCGCGACCCTGCGCCCCCGCGATGACCTCGCGGCCGCTCGCCGGCGCGTCGATCCCGACCGCCGCCGGCGGCGACGACGAGGCGCCGGGGTCCCACGGCAGTGGGATCGCGCCGGCCTCGGTGCTCGCCGGGACGGACAACGAGCGATCGGTGTCCGAGGGCGACAGCCGGTAGTCGGCGACGGGGGCCGCGCCGATGGCGTCACGCACGGCCGCGTGCACCGCTGACCAGACGAAGCGCTCGTGGCGGAAGCGCACCTCGGCCTTCGTCGGGTGCACGTTCACGTCGACCTGGTCCGGCGGCACGGTGATCCGCACGAGCGCGACCGGGTGGCGGCCCGCGGGCATCAGGCCCGCGTAGGCCTGTTCGATCGCGTGCGCGAGCGAACGCGACTGGATCGCGCGTCCGTTGGCGACCAGGTGGAGGTAGCCGCGGTTGGCCCGATGCAGCGAGGGTGGCCCGGCCAGGACGGAGACCTCGGCGGCGACGCCCTCCTCGTCCGCACGATCCGCGTGGCCCGCCCGGAGCAGCGACGCGATCTCGGCACCGTGGACGGCGGCGACGGCGTCCCTCGGGTCACCCGTCCCCGGCGACTGGAGCACCGTCCGACCGTCCGAGGTGAGCCGGAACGCGACCTCGGGGTAGGCGAGCGCGTAGTCGGTCACCACCTGCGCCACGGCGCGAGCCTCGGAGCGGGGGGCGCGCAGGAACCGGCGCCGGGCCGGCAGCGCGGCGAAGAGGTCGCGCGCCTCGATCGAGGTGCCTGCGGCGCTCCCGGCGGCCCCGTGATGCTGCACGCGGCCGTCGCGCACCCGCACCGTCGACGCCGCGTCATCGGCCGCCGGGCGCGTGGTGAGGTCGACGTCGGCGGCCGCGGCGATCGCCGCGAGGGCTTCACCCCGGAACCCGAGCGTCCGCACCGCGTACAGGTCGTGCTCCGAGCGCAGCTTCGACGTGGCGTGGCGTTCGAAGGCGTCCACCACCTGGTCGGGTGGAATCCCACAGCCGTCGTCGAGCACGCGGATGCGGTCGATCCCACCCGCGTCGACTTCCACCTCGATCCGGCCGGCGCCGGCGTCGAGCGCGTTCTCGAGCAGCTCCTTCACGACGCTCGCCGGGCGCTCGATCACCTCGCCGGCGGCGATGCGGGCGGCGACCTCCGGCGGCAGGAGCTGGATGCGAGGGCGCGCGCTCACCATCGCGGGGTAGCCCTTGAGACGATGGCACACCGTGCCATGTAGTTGCTGGCCGATCCAGCGCTGGCTACGCTCCCTGCGTGCCCCGCCCGGACCACGCGGACGCAAGGATGGGACGCCTGAACGCACCTCGAGGCCTGCCCCGCCGCGGCGTCCTGCTGCTGGTGCTGGCGGCCGCCATCCCCTGGCTGCACTGGTCTGCGGGCGCGGCAGCGGGCGTGGGAGCCGAGGTCACCCTCGGGCCGACCGCCTCCGACAGCGACTTCCTGTACGTGCAGCCCGCGGACGGCATCTCGACCGTCCTGCTCCGGGACGCCCTCGAGCAGCTCGGGTTCGAGGTCGATCCCGACCAGCGCCTCGAGGGCGCGCGCGTGCGCGTGGGGACAGCCGACGCCCGGTCGCTCGCTGCGCGCCTTGCCGGCACCCACCTCGCGCGGAGCGTCGAGGGCGACGCCGTCGTCCGCGCGACGCAGCTCGCCGGCGACGTGTCGACGCCGCCGAACGACGCGCTGTACGGCCTCCAGCAGGACTACCTCGCCGCGATCGGCGCGCCCGCGGCCTGGGCGCGGGAGCACGGCGGAAGCGGCGAGGGCGTCCTGATCGCGGTCGTCGACACCGGCATCGACTACAACCACAACGACCTGATCCCCCGGCTCGCGATCAACTTCAACGACGAGTTCTTCGACGGGCGCGACAACGACCGCAGCGGCTGTCCCGACGACATCGTCGGATGCAACTTCGTGAGCCTCAGCACCGCCGACCCATCCTGCGGCTACACCGCGGCGCCGCCGAACTGGCGCACCCTCGATGACGAGGGCCACGGCACCTTCGTCGCCGGGGTCGCCGCCGCCACGGGGGACAACGAGGTCGGCATCACCGGGGTCGCCCCCCGCGCGAGCCTGCTGCCGGTGAAGGTGCTCGACTGCACCGCCACCGGCCGCATCTCCGACGCAGCCGCCGGCATCCGCTACGCCGCGGACATGCACGCGGACGTCATCAACATCTCCTTCGGCACCCCGAACGACTCGCCCGCGCTGCGCGAGGCGATCGAGTACGCCCAGGCGCGCGGCGCCATCGTCGTCGCGTCCGCCGGCAACGACGGCAGTCGCGGCATCACCTACCCGGCCGCCTACCCCGGCGTGATCTCCGTCGCCGCGAGCGGCGTCGCGACCGCCGAGGGCGGCCCGCTCGAGTACCGGCGCGCGGCGGCGTTCGCCCGCTTCGGCCTCGGCATCGACTACCTCGCACCCGGCGTCGACCTCGTGAGCACGATCCCGGAGCGGCTCTGCGGCACGAACCAGTGGGACTGCGTCGAGCCCGGCTACGCCCGAGGGACCGGCTCCTCGTTCGCCACGCCGGTCGTCGCGGGGGCGATCGCCGTGATGCTCTCGACGTATCCGCACCAGAGCACCGACTTCGTGCTCGGACTGCTCCAGAACACGCGGCGCGAACGGCTGCCCGACCAGCTCAGCCACCTGATCGACCTCGGCGCAGCGGCGACGCGCGAGATCGTCACGGCGGGCGCGCCCGGGACCTCGCGCGATGCCGGCGGCGGAGCGCCGCCCGGGCCGGCCGCGCCCTAGCGCCGCACGCGCGCCCACGAGACTCCTCGGCGGCGCCACCTAGCCCTCGATGGCCAGGCGGCGGCGGGCCTGCGCACGGAGGTCGTAGAGCGTCTGGAGCGCCTCCAGCGGCGACAGCGCGTCCGGGTCGAGGTCCGCCAGCGCGCGGAGCACGGCCTCGTCCTCGGCGCCGAGGAGCGACATCTGCGCGTCCGGCTCGCGGCCACTCCCGGCGAGGCGCGCGGCCGCCGCGCCCGCCTCGAGGTCCGCGAGCAGCTCCCGGGCACGCGACACGACCGCGCGCGGCAGCCCCGCGAGCGCCGCGACGTGCACGCCGTAGGAGCGGTCCGTGCCGCCGTCGACGATGCGGTGGAGGAAGACCACCTCGCCGCGCTCCTCGCGCACGGCCACGGAGCGGTTCGCGATCCTCGGCAGCCGCGAGGCGAGCTCGGTGAGCTCGTGGTAGTGGGTGGCGAAGAGCGTGCGTGGCGTGCCGCCGGGCCGGTGGTGGAGGTACTCGATCACCGCCCGCGCGATCGCGAGGCCGTCGTAGGTCGACGTCCCCCGCCCGACCTCGTCGAGGATCACGAGCGAACGTTCCGTCGCGTTGTGGAGGATCGTCGCCGTCTCCAGCATCTCCACCATGAACGTCGACTGACCCGCGACGATGTCGTCCTGCGCGCCGACGCGGCTGAAGATGCGGTCCGCCATCGCGATCCGCGCGCGGCTCGCCGGGACAAACGAGCCGCACTGCGCGAGCAGCACGATCAGCGCCGTCTGCCGCAGGTAGGTCGACTTGCCGGCCATGTTCGGCCCGGTGAGCACGACGAGGTCGGCGTGCCCGCCCTCGCCGCTGCCGTCCCCGGACGCGCCGAGGAAGGTGTCGTTCGCGACGAACTCGCCGCGCCGGAGCTGCCGCTCCACGACCGGGTGCCGCCCGGCCTCGATCTCGATCGGTCCGCCCTCGTGAAGCTCAGGCCGGACGTACGCGTGGTCGACGGCGACGACCGCGAGGGCCGCGGCGACGTCGAGCCGCGCGACCGCCTCGGCCGCACGCTCGATCGCCGGGCCGGCGGCCACGACCTGCGCGCAGAGCCGCTCCACCACCCCGCGTTCCGCGTCGGCCAGCGCGTCCTTCGCGCCGAGGATCTCCGCCTCGAGGTCAGACAGTGGGCCGTACCGGAAGCGCTGGGCGTTCGCGAGCGTCTGGCGCGCCTCGTACTCCGGCGGCGCCTTGTCCGCCTGCCCGCGCGGGCACTCGAGGTAGTACCCGAAGACGCGGTTGTAGCCGACCTTCAGCGTCCCGATCCCCGTGCGCTCACGCTCGGTGCGCTCGAGGTCGGCGAGCGCCCCGCGGGCGTTGGTGGTCAGTCCGCGCAGCCGGTCGACCTCGGCATCGAAGCCCTCGCGCACCGTCGGGGTCTCGCCGATCTCGGCCGGCGCGTCGTCGTCGAGGCAGGCGGCGATCGCCGCCGCGATCTCGTCGGCCCCGGCCAGGCCGGTCGCGGCGCGCTGGGCGGCGTCGCCGGCGCGTCCGGCAGCCTCCCGCGCCTCCGGGAGCCGCTCGAGGCCGCGTCGCAGCTGGACAAGGTGGCGGGCGTGCGCCGTCCCCGCGCGGAGCCGGCCAAGCAGTCGCTCGAGGTCGGCCATGTTCCGGAGCGCGTTGCGCAGCGCCTCGCGCGGGAGCGTCGCCTCGACGAACGCGGCGACCTCGTCGAGGCGCGCGTCGGCGTCGGCGGCCCGGCGCAACGGCCGTCCCAGTCGCAGCCGCAGCAGCCGCGCCCCCATCGGCGTGAGGGTGCGGTCGAGTGTCTCGACGAGCGAGCCGCTGCCGGCGCGTCCGCCGTCGAACAGCTCGAGGTTTCGACGTGTCTGCGGGTCGAGGTAGACCACCTCGTTCCCGCGCACCGCGCGGGGCACGCGCAGGTGGGCCAGCGCCTGCGGCCACATCTCCTCGAGGTAGCCGACGAGCGCCCCGGCGGCGCCGACGGCAGGGTCCAGCCCCTCGAGCCCGAAGCCGTCGAGGCTGGCGACCTGGAGGCGCTCACAGAGCGCGTCTCGGCCGCGGTCCGGGCGGAAGAGGCGCGCCGGCCGCAGCGTCCGCATCGTGTCCCCGAGCGACGGCGGGAGCGGCGGCAGCTCCACGCCCTCGGGGACGATCGCCTCGCGCGGATGGATCCGCGCCCACTCGCCCGGGAGCGCGTCGGCGTCGACGACCTGGAGCTCGAGCTCGCCCGTG
This sequence comes from Dehalococcoidia bacterium, assembly GCA_020634075.1. Taxonomy (GTDB): domain Bacteria; phylum Chloroflexota; class Dehalococcoidia; order UBA2979; family UBA2979; genus W-Chloroflexi-9. Next base: position 95,196 of record JACKCJ010000002.1, read on the forward strand.
GTGACGTCGCACGCCGCCATCGCCCAGCGCCGCTCGGGTGCCGCGCAGACCGCGAGCAGCCAGTTGTGTCCACGGTCGGTGAGCAGCTCGCCGCGGTCCACGGTGCCCGGCGTGACGACGCGCGTGACGCGTCGCGCCACGAGCCCCGGCTCGCCGCCCTTCGACGGCGGGAGGCTCACCTGTTCGCCGATCGCGACGCGGTACCCCGCCGCCACGAGCTGGTCGAGGTAGCGGTCGAGCTGGTGGTACGGGATCCCGGCGAGCGGGACGCGCCCCTCGTCCTTGCCCATCGGACGCGAGGTCAGCGCGATGCCGAGGACACGCGCCGCCGTCTCGGCGTCCTCGTCGAACGTCTCGTAGAAGTCGCCCATCCGGAACAGCAGGAGCGCGTCCGGGTGCTGGGCCTTCAGGTCCAGGAACTGCTGTCGGGCGGGGGTCGCCACTACGGCATCAGCAGGGCTGGAGCGCCCTCTCGCGGGGAGTCGCGAATGGTGTCGCCCGGCGCCCCACGGGAGCGACGAGCGTCGGCCCGTTCAGTCTACGGGCGCCCACGATCCCCCTCAAGGCAGGCCCGGCGCCCCGCCGGACACGGCAGGTGCCGAACGGCACCTCGACGGCGGCCCTCCGGCCCTTCGCCCGCAAGCGCGGCGGGGTGTCTACTCGACGCATTACCCGTTCGGACTGTTCGGACCGGAGAGAGTCCATGACCACACCCCCACCCGAAGCCCCGCGTCGCCGCCGCCGCCGCGGTTCCGGCCTGATCGGCGCCCTGCTCGTCATCGGCGGCACCATCGCCCTCCTCGAGGCGCTCGGACTGTGGCACGTCCGTGGCGACGTCATCGGCCCGGTGGCGGCGATCACGATCGGCGCATGGATCCTGCTCCGCGAACGCGACTGAGCCCCTCCTCGGTGCACGCGAACCGGATGCTCTGACTCGTGCTCGTGACGACGAGTACATCCGCGAGCGCCGATGAGGGCAGAGGCGGGCGATTGCGCTCGTTATCGCGTGGATCGTGGGTCACGCGGGAGAGCCGCCCGTATCGGACTTGCCGCCAGGGCGCAGACTGGGGTCACACATCAACAGGACGGGTTGCTGAGGGGGGAGGACTCCGCCGTTGAAGCAAGACGAATCACCGGCATCACGGTCGTCCCGGGTGGCGCGCCGATAGCGCCGCGACTCCCCGAGCGTCAGTGGCCGTCTCTCCGTCGGGAATACGCGCTGGTTCCGACGTGAACGAGAAGAGTGCCCGCCGACCGCACTCCGGTCGCTGAGGTCAGAGTCCACCGTCTTCACGGTGGCGACGGCGACCTCGGCCGACGCCCGGAACGACTACGCCCCCTGGCTTCGCGGCCAGGGGGCGTCTTGTTGTCCTGAGCACGTGTCGTCCCTGCGGACGTGCCTTCGAGGGTTACTCGAGGGCTAGTTGTGGCCGCGACGCGTGCGCCCGCCGCGCATCTTCCGCTTGTCCGGGCGTCGCGTCTGCTGCGAGAGCGACCGGAGCGACTCCGGCATCCCGTCGCCCACCTGCTCGCGTCGCAACTCGACGACCTGGTCGCGCAGCAGCGCCGCGCGCTCGAAGTCGAGCTCCTTCGCCGCGGTCTTCATCTGCTTCTCCAGCTCGACGATCATCCGCGCCAGCTCCTCCTTCGGAAGGTCGCGGGCCTCGACGCTGTACTCGCTCGGCTCCTCGGCCACCTGCCGCAGCCGGTCGCCGATGTCGCGGATCGTCTTCTTGATGCCCTCGGGCGTGATGCCGTGCTCGACGTTGTACGCACCCTGCACCTCGCGGCGTCGGTTCGTCTCATCGAGGGCGTACCGCATCGAGTCGGTGATGCGGTCGGCGTACATGATGACGCGGCCCTCGGGATGCCGGGCCGCGCGCCCGATCGTCTGCACGAGCGATCCGCCGGACCGGAGGTAGCCCTCCTTGTCCGCGTCGAGGATGCAGACGAGCGAGACCTCGGGGAGGTCGAGTCCCTCGCGCAGGAGGTTGATGCCGACGACGACGTCGTACACGCCGAGCCGGAGGTCGCGCAGGATGTCGATCCGCTCGAGGGTGTCGATCTCCGAGTGCAGGTACATGGACTTCACGCCCATCTCCTGCAGGTAGTCGTTGAGGTCCTCGGCCATCTTCTTCGTGAGCGTCGTGACGAGGACGCGCTCGTTCCGCTCGATCCGGTCGCGCACCTCGGAGAGCAGATCGTCGATCTGCCCCTTCGTCGGTCGCACGTCGACCTCGGGGTCGAGGATCCCGGTCGGGCGGATGATCTGCTGCACGACCTGCTCGGCGACCTCCTGCTCGTAGGGGCCGGGCGTGGCGGAGACGAAGACCACCTGGTTGATGTGGCCCTCGAACTCCTGGAAGTTCAGCGGGCGGTTGTCCATCGCGCTCGGCAGGCGGAACCCGTACTCGACGAGCGTGCGCTTCCGCGCCGTGTCGCCCTCGTACATGCCGCGTACCTGCGGGATCGCGATGTGCGACTCGTCGACGAACAACAGCCAGTCGTCCGGGAAGTAGTCGAGCAGCGTCCACGGGGTCGAGCCCGGCTCGCGGCCGGCGAGGTGGCGCGAGTAGTTCTCGATGCCGGAGCAGTAGCCGACCTCGCGCAGCGTCTCGAGGTCGTACTTCGTCCGCTCCTCGAGCCGCGCGGCCTCGAGGATCCGCCCCTCGCGGCGCAGGATGCCGAGCTGCTCGGCGAGCTCCGCCTCGATCGACTCGATCGCGTGGACCATGCGGTCCTCGGAGGTCACGAAGTGCTTCGCGGGGTAGATCGCCGTCTGCTCGGTCTCGCTCAGCACCTCGCCGGTCAGCGGATCGAGCGTCTGGATGCGCTCGATCTCGTCGCCGAAGAAGTCGATGCGCACCGCGAGGTCCTCGTACGCCGGGAACACCGTGAGCGAGTCGCCCCGCACGCGGAAGGTGCCGCGGATGAGGTTGAGGTCGTTCCGCGCGTACTGCATCGCCACCAGCTGGCGCACGAGCGAGCCACGGTTCACGTGCCGCCCGCGCCAGAGGCGGGCCACGAACGACTGGTACTCGCCGGGCTCGCCGAGGCCGTAGATGCACGACACGGACGCCACGATGATCGTGTCGCGCCGCTCGAAGAGGGCGCGCGTGGCCGCGTGCCGCATCTTGTCGATCTCGTCGTTGATGTCCGCGTCCTTGGCGATGTACGTGTCGGAGCGGGGGATGTACGCCTCGGGCTGGTAGTAGTCGTAGTACGAGACGAAGTACTCGACGGCGTTGTTCGGGAAGAACTCGCGGAACTCCTGCGCCAGCTGCGCCGCCAGCGTGCGGTTGGGCGCGAGCACGAGCGTCGGACGCTGGTAGCGCTCGATCACGTTCGCCATCGCGAAGGTCTTGCCGGTGCCGGTCGCGCCGAGGAGCGTCTGGGCGCGCATCCCGGACTCGAGCCCGCTCACGAGGCCCTCGACGGCCTCGGGCTGGTCACCCATGAGCCGGAAGTCAGAGACGATCTTGAAGGGCACGGCCGCGGTGGCCGGCTGCTGCTCGCTCGTGGTCACGGAGCCCCCTCGCCGCGCGGATGCACTCGCCTCGGCGCCAGTGGACGGCGCCCGAGGACACGCGCGGGGTACGCACTCAGTGTACGCCTCGACAGGAGACTAGAACAGATGTACGGCGGGCGAGCCCTGCCCTAGAGGGCGCTGCCCTAGGAGGCGTCGGAGCGGGCGAGGGGTTCCTCGGCGGGCTGGACCGGCGCCGGCTTCCGGTACGGCACCACGCGGTTGCGGCCCGTGCGCTTCGCCTCGTACAGCGCCTGGTCGGCGCGGCCGATGAGCTCGACCTCGTCCTGCTCGTCCTCGATCGGAAGCGACGCGACGCCGATCGAGATCGTGAGGCGGACCGCCGGCTCGCCGGCCGGCGGGGTCGTCGGGGTGCGGAACTCGTGCGCCTCGATCGCCGCGCGGAGCTTCTCCGCGACCGCGAGCGCGGACTGCTCGCCGGTCTCGGGGAGGGCCAGCGCGAACTCCTCGCCGCCGTAGCGGCCGAGCAGGTCGGACTCGCGCACGTTCGCCGCGATCACGTCGGCGGTCTGGCGCAGGACGTGGTCGCCGAAGGGGTGGCCCCAGCGGTCGTTCACGCCCTTGAAGTGGTCGAGGTCCAGCATCAGGACGGAGAGCTCGCGCGCGTAGCGCCGCGACCGGCGGAACTCGATGCCGAGGACGTCGAAGAACGCGCGCCGGTTCGCGATCCCGGTGAGGGCGTCCGTGCGCGCGAGCCGGTCGAGCTCGGCCGAGACCTCGCGCAGCTGGGCGGCGGTGCGGACGAGGTTTCGCTCGCGCCGGAACGCGGCGCGGTTGTTCAGGACCAGCTGCCCGACCAGGCCGGCGACGAGCGTCCCGAACGCCAGCGCCCAGAACTGATCGCCGATCCCGAGGGCATGGTGATGGTCTTCGGTGTCGTGCGTCATGACGAGGCCGGCCGCCAGGCACACGAGCGAGAGCGCGACCCCGAGGACGAGCGAGAGCTGGGCGCGGACGGCGTACCTCACCGGGCGGCCTCCGCGGCTGCGTCGGCGGGCGCCTGGTGCTCGAGGATGGCGCGGAGGAGGTCCTCCAGCGCCGCGAACTCGCGGCCGGACGCAACGGCCTGCTCGACCGCGCGCTCCGCGTCGCGGCGGGAGTACTGCAGCGACACGAGCGCCTCGACGGCGTCGTCGCGGATGCCCTCGGAGTCGGCCACGGGCGCCGGGGTGGCCTCGGTGCCATCGCGGAGCAGCGCTTCCTGCGTCAGCTTGCCGGCGAGCTGGGCGACGATCGTCTGCGAGAGCCGCGCGCCGATGCCGGGCAGCGACTGCAGCGCCTTCACGTCGCTGCTCTCGATCCAGCGCGCAATCTCGGACACCGGCTTGGTCAGCGCCCGGACGGCCTTCGTCGGACCGACGTCGGGCACCTCGATGAACTTCCGGAAGAAGTCGCGCTCCGCGCGGTGCTGGAACGCGATCAGCAGCGGCGCGGGGTTCCGCTCCGAGACGTGGTAGTAGGTGTAGACGGTCGTCTCGTCCTGAGCCTCATCGGCGGCCCGCTCGCGCGACGCCACCCACTCCGACGCGAACGCCGGGACGCGCACCTCGTACGAGACGCCGTGGACGTCGATCCACGCGGTCGCCGTGTCGACGTCGAAGTGCGTCACCACGCCGCGCAGCGCCGCGATCATCGGGCCATCGCCTCCTCGAGGCGCGCCTCGGCGAGCCGGGTGAGCGCGATCGCAGCCGCGTCGGAGACGTCGAGCGGGCCGGGCACCTCGGTGACACCGAGGTGGATCGCGACCATCTGCGCCACCTGCTCCTTGGGGGCGCCACCCCACCCGGTGACCGATTCCTTCACGGCCGTGGGGGTGAACTCGTAGACGGGGATGCCGGCGGCCGCGGCGGCGACCATCGCGGCTGCGCGAGCCTCGCCGATCGCCATCGCAGATTTCACGTTCTCGGCGACGAACTGTTGCTCGATGGCCAGCTCGACCGGGCGATACTCGGCGACGAGCGCCATGACGAGGCCGTAGATGCGATAGAGACGCTCGGCGCGCGGCTGCTTCGCGGTGGAGCGGAGGGCGCCGCAGTGGACGAGGTGTCCGCCCGAGCCGCGCTCGTCGACGAGGCAGTAGCCGGACACGGCAAGACCGGGGTCGATCCCCAGCACGCGCCGCGGCAACGCCGTGGTCTGTCCGTCCATCGTCTCCCTCGCCCCGCCCCGTAGCGAAGGGTGCGTCGGCCCGCTGGGGTGTTAGCCGGCGTACGCCTCGAGCACTGCCTCGTCCCAGTCCGCGTTCGAGTACACGCGGGACACATCGTCCAGCTCGTCCAGCCGCTCGAACAGCCGGAGCGCCGCGATGGCGTCCTTCTCCTCGAGGGCGATCCGGTTCTTCGGCACCGGCGCCAGCTCGGCGGCGTCCACGCTCAGGCCCTCGGCCTCCAGCGCCTCGCGCACCTTGTGCAGGTCGGCGGCCTCGGTGACCACCTCGATCGACTCGTCGCCGGAGAGGTCGACGTCGATGGCGCCGGTCTCGATGGCGACCAGCGCCAGCTCCTCCGGGTCGCGCTCGCCCGTCAGCACGGTGATGAGGCCGCGCTGGTCGAACTGCCAGGAGACGGCACCGGAGTCGGCCATGTTGCCGCCGCCGCGCGAGAACGCGTGGCGCACCTCGGCGACGGTGCGGTTCCGGTTGTCCGTCACCGCCTGCACGATCACCGCCGTGCCGCCGGGGCCGTAGCCCTCGTACGTGACTTCCTCGAGGTTGTCGGCGTCACCACCGCCCGTCGCCTTCTTCACGGCGCGGTCGATGTTGTCGTTCGGCATGTTGGCCTGCTTGGCCTTCTGGATGGCCAGGCGCAGGCCCGCGTTCAGGTTCGGATCAGGGTCGCCCTGCCGCGCCGCCATGGTGATGTCGCGGGCGAGCTTCGTGAAGAGCTGGCCCTTCTTGGCGTCGGTCGCAGCCTTCTTGTGCTTGATCGACGACCACTTGGAGTGACCGGACAACAGCAACCCCCATGATTCGGTACGCGAGACTCGGTACGCAGGACTCGACGCCTGTGAGCACGGTCGCGCTGGCGTAGCAGGCGATCGGCTAAATGGACTACCCGATATGTTACCAGCGGCTGAGGGAGGCGTCAGTCAGCGGAGCGACACGACGCCGACTCACGGCCTCAGGATGTCGATCCGGGCGCTATCCCTGGCCGAGGCCGGCGGGGATCCTCAGGACCGTGTTGTCGATCAACCGCGCCTTCCCGAAGCGGGCCGCGACCGAGAGCAACGCATCGCGCGTGACACGCCCATCGCACTCCGCCAGGCTCTCGGCATCGGCGAGTGAGACGTAGTCGATGCGCGCGAGAGGCTGCGCGGCGATCTCCTCGTGGACCATCCCGCGAAGCGCCGAGGCGTCTCGCAGCCCGCCGAGCCACCCGGCCTCGGCCTTCCGCAGGCCACGCGAGATCGCGAGCGCCTGCGTGCGCTCTTCGTCGGTCAGGTAGACGTTCCGCGACGACAGGGCGAGACCGCCCTCCTCGCGGATGATCGGGCAGCCGATGACCTCGACGCCGAGCTGGAGGTCGCGGGCGAGCCGTCGGATGACCATCAGTTGCTGGGCGTCCTTCTGGCCGAAGTAGCCGCGGTCCGGACGGGTGATCGCGAAGAGCTTCGTCACGATCGTGGCGACGCCGTCGAAGTGGCCGGGCCGCGAAGCGCCCTCGAGGATCGTCGAGAGTTCGCCGACGCTCACCGTCGTCGTGGCGCCCTCGGGATACATCTCCTCGACCGGCGGCATGAAGACGAGGTCGACGCCCTCGGCCTCGCAGATCGCGAGGTCTTCCTGCTCGCGCCGGGGATAGGCCGTGTAGTCCTCGCCCGGCGCGAACTGGGTCGGGTTCACGAAGATCGTCGCGATGACCGAGTCGCACTCCTCGCGCGCCCGGCGCATCAGCGACCGGTGCCCCTCGTGCAGCGCGCCCATCGTCGGCGTGAGGCCGACCACGCCCGGCATCGCCGCGCGAAGCGCGCGGCATTCCTGGACGGTGCGGGCGACTTGCATGGGGACTCCGAAACCAACCACCCCTCGGATGTTCCGAGGGGTGGCGGCAGTCTACGACGGGCGGGCGACTACTGCTGGCGGTCCGCCGGGGACTCCTCGAGCTCCGCGAGCACCTGCGCCGCCTCGCTCATGTCCTGGTCGAGGCCCGGGGTCATGCGCCGGATCAGCTCCAGGGCGCGTTCGTCCATGTAGAAGGACTCCTTCGCCGTCGGGAACTGGCCCTCGCGGACCTGCTCGATGTACTCGCGCAGGGCGCCGCGGATCGCCTCGCCCACGTTCGCGAACTTCCGCGCGTGCTTCGGGTTGAGGTCGTCGTACATCCCGAGGATGTCGTGCCAGACCTGCACCTGGCCGGAGGCGAAGGGCCCCGCGCCAATGCCGATCGTCGGCACCTTCACGCGCTGCGTGATCATGTGCGTCAGCGCGGTCGGCACGAGCTCCAGGACGATCGCGTACGCCCCGGCCTCGGCCAGCGCCTTGGCATCGTTGATGAGGTGGACGGCGTCGCGCGGGGTCTTGCCCTGGACACGGAAGCCACCGGTCTGGTTCACGGACTGTGGCGTGAGGCCGATGTGGCCCATCACCGGGATACCGGCCTCGACGAGCCGGCGGACGGTCTCCGCCGAGCGCTGCCCGCCTTCGAGCTTCACGGAGCCGGCGCCCGTCTCCTTCATGATGCGGGTGGCGTTCTTCATCGCCTGCTTCCACCCGCCCTGGTAGGAGCCGAAGGGCATGTCGACGACGACGTGCGCGCGCTTCGCGCCGCGGACCGCCGCGCGGCCGTGGTGGATCATGTCCTCCACGGTCACCGGCAGCGTCGAGTCGTAGCCGAGGATCACCATGCCGAGCGTGTCGCCCACCAGGATGAGGTCGACGCCGGCCTCGTCGGCCATTTTCGCCGTCGGGTAGTCGTAGGCCGTCACCATCGTGATCGGCCGACCCTCGTCCCGCATCTTCTGCAGGTCGAGGATGGTCACTGGTCGTGCCATCGGAGTTGAGTCCGTCCCGTGCCGGGCACTCCGCAGCCAATCGACGTCAGCCGCAATGGAGGCCGGTGGAGAAGCCTCGCCGCCTCGACGGGTCGACGGGCTGCCGTACTGTTAAGGCGAGTATAGGAAGGCGAAAGAGCGCGTCAACGTCGCTGACACTGACGTGAACTACTTCGTCTCAACGTCTGCCTGCCGGTCATCGCCTCGCGGTGCCTGCCTCAGCGCCGTCGGGGCGACCGCGCCTTCGCTCCGCTGACGGGCTTCGCGTCCGCCAGCCCCGGCACCCCGGCCAGGCCCTTCGCCGCGCGCACGCCATTGAGGATCGCCCGCTCCACCGCCCGCGCCGCCATCGCCTCGATCGCGGGGTACTGGTCGTCGGTGATCTCGTGCTCCCCCGTGGCCAGCGCGAAGATCACGTCCCCGTCCGCGCGCGTGTGCACCGGCCAGATCGAGCGAGCGAAGCCGTCGTGCGCGACGGTGGCGATCCGGTTGGCCTGCGCCTTCGTAAGCCTGGCGCTCGTCGCGACGACGGCGAGCGTGGTGTTCGACGGCGTCTCTTCGGCCGGTCCTGCGTCGGCGTCGGCGCTCCCGTGGATGCGCTCCTCGACCTGGCGCCTCCCGCGCCCGAGCCGGAGCAGACGATCGACGTCGAGCGGCCGTCCGTCGTCGTCGCGCGGAGCCGCGACGACCTTCCCGGCGCGCGAGTCGCGGATCGAGCCGACGGCGTTCACCGCGGCGATCGCGCCGATCGTGACGCCGGTGTCGAGCACCTCGGAGGCCGTGCCGATGCCGCCCTTCCACGCGCGCTCGATCCCGGCCATCTTCGCGACGGTCGCGCCGGTGCCGGCGCCCACCGATCCCTGCATGACACGCCCGCCCTTCGCCGTCGAGGCAGCGCGGAAGCCGGCATCAGCGTCGGGCCAGGCCGCGCGCTTCAGGCTCAGGTCGAACAGGATCGCGCCCGGGACGATCGGCACGACACCGGTGGCGTAGCGGAACCCTCGGTCCTGGGCGAGCAGGTACTGCATCACGCCCCCGGCTGCGTCGAGGCCGAACGCCGACCCGCCCGCGAGCAGGATCGCGTCAACGTGCTCGACGAGGTTGCCGGGGTGCAGCAGCTCGGTCTCACGCGTGCCCGGCGCGGCTCCGCGCACGTCGACACCGCCGACGGTGCCCTCGGGACAGAGGATGACGGTGCAGCCGGTAGCGGAGGTGCGGTCGGTCCAGTGGCCGACGCGGATCCCACGGACATCCGTGATCGCGTCGTTGGGCCCGCTGCCACCTCGCGATCGAGGGAGGCGCGCACGAGAAGGTCGAGAGGTTGGAGACACGAGTGCCGACCCATTCCAGAGGGCCGGAAGCCGTTGCGACGGGAGGAGTGCTGTCCCCGGTTAGACGGCTTCGCTGACCGTGGCGGAGGGTACCGCGAACAGGGTGCGCGCCGGGACCACCTCGTCGATGAACTGGAGGCAGCGGCGCATGTACGCCTCGGGCTCGTCGGAGTAGGCGGTGCCATGGCCGACGTGGTCGTCCACGATCCAGACGCGCATGCGCGGGTCGAGCGAGGCGGCCGACAGGTTCAGGGTGTGTGAAGCAGGGATCACGTCGTCCACCTGCGAGTGCACGAAGAGCACCGGGACGTGGACCTTCTCGATGGAGCGGATCGGGTTGAGGGCGCTCGGGTCGCTGCCGAAGAGGCGGCGCGCCACCCAGACGGAGGCCTGGAAGACCGGCGTCGGGACGTGCCGGTGACTGGCCCGGAGGAACGAGCGCATCGTCGCGAAGGGCGAGTCGGCGATGATGCCGGCGACATCCACTCCGCGCGCGACCGCGTCGATGGCGAGCGCGGCGCCGTAGCCAAAGCCGTGCAGCAGGATCGGGGTGCGGCCGGAGCGACGTCGCACGTAGGCGACGGCCGCCTGCACATCAAGGCGCTCCTGCAGCCCGAGGGTGTCGCGCTTGCCGCCCGACTCACCGTGTGCGCGCAGGTCGAACGCGAAGACAGAGAAGCCGCGGCGTACGTAGTCACGCTGGAGGCGCAGCAAGCCGCGCTCGCGGTCGGCGCGCGTCGAGCCAGACTCGTGGACGAGCACGACGGTGGCGCGGGCACCGGGCGACTCGAGGAACCAGCCGCGGAGCGTCAGGCGGTCGGCGGTGAGGAACTGGACCTCCTCGTAGCGGAGGCCGAGGTCGGCGGGGGTGCCCTGTACGCGGGTGCGCCGGCCGCCCGTGAGGGCGTCAGCGAAGTACACGGCCGCAAACAAGATTCCGAGCGTCGCCAGCGCGGCGACAGCCAGGATCATCCAGAGCATGAGCGAAGTCTCTCGCCACCCGCCTGCCGGGACCTTGGACTGCCCGGCACGAGACTGGACGACGTTAGCAAGGCCCGAATGTCGCGAACAAGTGAGTTATGTAGGGCAACACCCTCACCTCACCGGAACCTATCAAATCCATCGCCTCGGCACTGGTGATGCCTAGTGGACACATCCAGACGAGTTATGTCGCTAGCTGGGCCGCTGGCAGCGCGGACAGAAGTGCGTCCCCCGCCCCGCGACGCGGGTCTTCTCGATGATCGTCCCGCAGCGCTCGCACGCCTGGCCCTCGCGACGGAACACGTGGACGCGGACGTGGTGCAGTCCCTCCGCCCCGAGGCCGTCCCGGTAGTCGCTGAACGACGAGCCCCGGTCCCCGAGCGACTCCTCCAGCGTCTGGAGGACGGCCGCGTGCAGGCGCTTCACCTTCGCGGGCCCGAGGCGCCCGGCCGCCGTGGCCGGGTGCACCTTCGCGATCCACAGTGCTTCGTCCGCGTAGATGTTGCCGACGCCGGCAGCGATCCGCTGGTCGAGCAACAGCGCCTTCACGGGCGCCACGCGGTCCTTCAGACGCGCCTGGAGCCAGCGCGGGCTGAAGTCCGAGGACAGCGCGTCCGGCCCGGAGAGCGGCATCGCGTCGTGCTCATCCTCGACGAGGTGCCACGTGCCGAACTTCCGGAGGTCGTTGAAGCGCAGGCTCGTGCCGTCGTCGAGGTCGATCCGCGCGCGCTCGAAGCGATGCGCGGGAGCCTCCGCCGAGGTGTGCACGAGTGAGCCGGTCATCCGCAGGTGGACGACCCACGTCCGCCCGTCGTCGAGCCGCAGGAGCAGGTACTTCCCGTGCCGCCCGATCTCCTCGACGCGGCGCCCGGCGAGCTCCGCCTCCATCTCGCGCGGGCTATGCGTCACGGCGAGTCGCTCGCCGCCCTCGTGGATACGGACGCGCGTGACGGTGCGCCCTCGCAGCAGCGGGACGAGGTCACGGCGGATCGTTTCGACTTCGGGGAGCTCGGGCATCGAGGGCTGCGCCGCTACTCCATCTCGCCCCAGGAGCGGCCGACCTTCTCGTCCAGCTCCAGGGGGACGGCGAGCTCCATCGAGGGCATCAGCCGCTGGGCGATCTCGCGCACCTCGTCCAGCTCGGCGCGGGGCGTCTCGAAGATCAGCTCGTCGTGCACCTGCAGGAGCATCCGCGAGAGCTTGCCCTTCGCGCGGCGCTCGAGCATCTCGGCGTCGATGCGGTTCATCGCGAGCTTGATGATGTCGGACGCGGTGCCCTGGATCGGCATGTTGATCGCGATGCGCTCCGCCGCCTGGCGGACGACCCGGTTCTTCGACTTGAGGTCGGGCATGTATCGACGGCGGCCGAGCAGCGTCTCGGCGTAGCCGCGCTCCCGGGCCTCCTCGACCACGCGTTCGCGCCACTCCTGCACGCGCGGATATGCCTCGAAGTAGGCGTGGATGAACGCCTCCGCCTCGTCGCGCGGGATGCCCTCCCGCGTCGACATACCGAAGGCGGTGAGGCCGTACAGGACGCCGAAGTTGAACACCTTGGCGCGCCGACGGTCCTCGGCGGTCACCTCGGACTCGGGCTTCTTGAAGACGTTGGCGGCAGTCGCGCGGTGGATGTCCTTGCGGTCGAGGAAGGCGCGACGCAGCTCCTCGTCCTCGGAGATGTGCGCCAGCACCCGCAGCTCGATCTGGGAGTAGTCGACGGAGAGCAGGACGGGATCCTCGCCGCAGTCACGCGCGACAAACGCGCGCCGGACCAGCTGCCCGACGTCGGAGCGGACGGGGATGTTCTGCAGGTTCGGGTCGTTCGAGGAGAGCCGGCCGGTGGCGGCGGTCACCTGGTTGAACACCGTGTGCACGCGATGCGTCACCGGGTTCACCTGCTGCGGGAGCGTGTCCACGTAGGTCGACTTGATCTTCGTCAGCTCACGCCACTGGAGGATCGCGTCGACGATCGGGTGCGCGGAGCGAAGCGGCTCCAGCGCATCGGCGTCCGTGGTGTACCCGGTCTTCGTCTTGCGGGTCTTCGGAAGCCCGATCTCCTCGAACAGGATGTAAGAGAGCTCCTGCGGCGAGCCGATCTTGATCTCGTGGCCGACGGCGTCGTAGCAGGCCTGCTCGGCGGCGGTGATCTTCGCGATCAGGTCCTCGTCCATGCGCTTGAGGACATCGAGGTCCAGTGCGATGCCGAACTGCTCCATCCGCGCGAGCACCGGCACGTGCGGCATGTCCACGTCCCGGAAGATCTCGAGGAGTGACGCCTCCTCCAGCTCGGCCCGGAGCGGCTCGGCGAGGCGGAAGATCATGTCCGCCTCGATGCAGGCATAGCGTGTGACGTCCTCGATCGAGGCGCGCGACCAGGTGATCGCCTTCTGCCCCGTCCCGAGGATCGACTTCGGCTCGATGGTGTCCTTGCGGAGGCGCGTGAACGCGAGCCGTTGCAGCGAGATGTTCTGGTCGCCGACGAGGTAGGCCGCGACCTGGGTGTCGAAGTCGGCGCTGGCCGGCCACATCGACGCATCGGCCATGCCGAGCGCGAGCATCCCGTACTTCGTGTCGTGGGCGATCCGCTCGATGCCGTCGTCGCGGAAGACCGGGCCGAGCGCTGCGAACACCTCGTCGCGGGCGAGCTGATCCGTCGAGGCGTCGCCCTCGTCCGCGAGGAGCTTGCCCTGTTCTTCAACGCGATGACCGAAGGGGATGTACGCCGCCGTCGCGTCTGCCGCGGAGATCGCGATGCCGACCAGCGACTGCGACGCGCGCACCGGGTGCGCGTCGTCCGCAATGACCTGGTAGGCGAACCGCCCGGCGCCCCGGATCTGCGCGACAAGGTCGTCGAGCGCCTCGCGCGTGGTGATCGTGCGGTACTCGCCCTCCGGCTCGTTCGACGGCACCTCGGCCTCAGCCTGGTCCGACTCCGGGAGGCGGTTCAGGAGCGATCGGAACTCGAGCTCGTGGAAGAGGTCCACCACGGTCTGGCGGTCGTAGTCGCGCAGGCGCGACGCGTCGAGGTCGAGCTCGACGTCCGGCACGTCCCGGACGATCGTCGCCAACTCCTTGGACAGGATGGCGTCGTCGACGCCGTTTTCGAGCGCGGTGCGTGTGCGCTTCGGCTCGAGCTCGGGCAGGTGCTCCAGCATCTCCTCGAGCGTGCCGTACTGCTCGATGAGCGCCTTCGCCCCCTTCTCGCCGATGCCCTTCACGCCCGGGATGTTGTCCGAGGTGTCCCCCACGAGCGCCTTGTACTCGACCATCTGCACGGGCTCGAAGCCGAAGCGCGTCCGGACCTCCTCGACGTCGTACATGATGTAGTCGCGCTGGTACGGCCGGTACATGTAGACGTTCACGCCCGGCTGGACGAGCTGAATCATGTCGTTGTCGAGCGTGACGATGATGACCGGGACACCCTGCTCGTGGGCCTGCTCGGCAAGCGTCCCGAGGACATCGTCCGCCTCGTAGCCGGGCTTCTCGACGACAGGGATGCGGAAGGCGTCCAGCAGCTCGCGGATCCGTCCAAACTGCGGGAGCAGATCGTCCGGCGTCGCGTCGCGGGTCGCCTTGTAGCGCTCGTCCTTCGACTTCCGGAACGTGTCCGACGAGGCGTCCCACGCCGCGATGACGTGCGTGGGACCCAGCTCCTTGAACACCGTCAGCAGGCTGTTCGCGTATCCGTAGACCGCGGAGATCGGCTCCTGTGTGCGCGTGGGCGGCAGGATGTCCCGGAGCGCGTAGTACGACCGGAAGATGATCCCGTGCGAATCGAGGATGACGAGCAGCGGCTGCTCGGCCCCCTCGGCGGGAGCGTCCGTGGTGGGCTGCTTCGTGGAGGTTGGAGTCACCGCCCGAGTATATCCCCGAGCCTCCCGCGCCCCGGCCATGCCGCGTCACGGGCGGTCGAGCGCGCGAGCCCCCACGCTCCCGGCAACTGCGTACTATGCGCGGAATGATCCGGCTGCGCTCGCTCCCTCGGCTCGCGGTGCGGCGCATGCGCCGGAACTGGAAGCTGCTCTCATCGGTAGCGACCGGGACGCTCGTCGCCGCCGCCATCCTCTCCGCGACCGCGATCTACTCCGACGCCATCCGGGACCTCGGGCTGAAGCACGCGATCGAGCAGCGCGATATCCGCGAGCTCGACCTGCGCATCCTCCAGAGCAACTCCCCCGTGAACCCCGCCGCCTACGAGGCGAACCGCGAGCGGCAATCGAGCACGATCCGCTCGCTGACCCAGGGCGCGCTCCAGCCCGCCGCGAGGCAGGGCATGAGCGCGACGTTCTACCCGACGCCCCCGGGCGGGACGCCGAACCTCACCGACCAGAACCGGGCGCGCGCGAACATCCTGTTCCGCACCGGGCTCGACCAGCACATCGAGGTCACGGAGGGCGTCTACCCGACCGAGGTGCTGACGGCGCCGGACGGCCCCCTCGAGGTCCTCGTCGGCACGGCGACCGCCGAACAGTTGGGCATCGGGCTGGGCGACGAGTTTGACCTCCACCCGTTCTGGGCGCCCGACCTCGCCCCGATGCGCGTGCGCGTCGTCGGCCTCGGACGCGAGCTCGATCCGGGCGAGCGGTACTGGGGACAGACCGACGAACTGCTCGACCAGCGGCAGCGGTCGTGGGACACCCTGCGCTTCTGGATCCCGGAGGCGACGTTCTTCGGTGGCTTCAAGGCCGCCATGCCGACCGTCTCCGCCGACTACGTGAGCCTCTACGAGGTGCAGCCCGAAGCCCTCGACGCCCGCAATGCCGTCGCGGTCGCCGCCGGCCTGAACGGCCTCGCTCCGAGGATCGCGACCAGCGACGGCCGCAGCGTGCCTGAGACGCAGCTCCCGGCGCTGCTCACGAGCTACGACGAGAAGCTCTTCTTCACGCGCATCCCGCTGCTCGTCCTGCTGCTGCAGATCGGCGCGATCGTCGCGTACTACCTCGTGATGGTGTCGACGATGCTCGTCGAGCGGCAGGCTGCCGAGATCGCGACGATGCGGAGCCGCGGCGCGACGACGTGGCAGCTCCTCGGCATCTATGGCGTCGAGGGGACCATCCTCGCGGCACTGGCCGCCGCCATCGGGCCACCGCTGGCCGCCGGCGTGATCAGCCTGCTCGGCCCGACCCCCGCGTTCGACGGCCTCTCGGGCGGCGGCCTGCTGCCGGTCTACATCGGGCGCACCGCGTTCATCCTCGCCGGCGTCGGCGCGCTAATCGCGTTCGCGTCCCTGATGATCCCGGCGTGGCGCGCGACCAGGAACAGCGTGGTCGAGTTCAAGCGCGGGGCCGCCCGTCCGGGCCGCACGCCGCTGTTCATGCGCTACTACCTCGACGTTGCGTTCGTGCTGATCGTCGCCGCCGTGTTCTGGCGGCTCTCGCAGCAGGAGGAGCTATTCACCGAGTCGATCTTCGGCGAGACACAGGTCGACCCGATCCTCCTCGCCACGCCGGCCGTCTTCATGATCACCGTCGGCGTCGTCTTCCTCCGGCTGTTCCCCCTCGTGCTGAGGTTGATCGCATGGGGGATCGGCTGGACGCGCAGCGTCGCAATCCTCGTCGGGATGCGGTCGCTCGTCCGCCAGCCGTCGCACTACACGCGGCTCATCCTCCTGCTCATGTTCGCCACCGGCGTCGGCATGTTCGGGGCGACCTTCTCCTCCACCCTCGGCGCGTCGTACGAGGACCGCGCGGCCTACGAGGCGGGCGCCGACGTGCGCGCGTCGTTCACGCTGTCGGACGTGGGAGGCGGCGACGACGCGGCGCGTGCCGTCGTCGCGACCGTCCCCGCCGAGGCGGCCTCGTTCGCCGCGCGCCTCGATGGCACCGCCCTGCGCGAGGGGAACCTCCGGCGCTCGATCCCGATCCTCGCCGTGGACTCGTCGAGCTTCGCCGATGTCGCCTTCGTGCGCGGCGACTTCGCGCCGCAGTCGCTGGACGACATGATGGCGCGCCTCGCGGAGGACCAGGTCGCGCCGCCGCCGGGCCCGGCGCTCCCACCCGACACCCAGCAGATCGGCATGTGGATCAAGTTCCCCGACACGCGCGGCCGCATCGACGTAGTCATCGCGCTGCGCGACTCCACCGGGCGCGCGTTCGAGCGGACGCTCGCCTCGGTCGCGCCGACCGCCGAGTACGCGCAGGAGTGGCGCTTCTACTCCACGGCGATCAAGGGCGGCGCGACGCTGAACCCGCCGAAGGGCCCCTTCGAGCTCGTCGCGTTGCTCTTCGATCCGACGGGCCGCATCGCCGCGCAGCGCGGCGTGATCCAGGTCGGCCCGCTCCAGGTCTCCGCCACCGCCGCGCCACCGACGACCGGCCTCGCGGCGCTGCAGGTGCTCGACGCGCCATGGCCCGACGCGCAGACCGTCGCCTCGTTCGACGATCCCGCCTTCGCCGTCATCCAGGGCACGCGCATCGGCGGATCCGACGACACCGCCCGGCCGGTGGATGACGCCCCACCGGGCCTCGAGGGATCGCTGCGCTACGAGTGGCTCGATTCCACCTTCGCGCCGGGTGCGCGCGGCATGGGCCTCGACCTCGACACGAGGACCGTCGGCATCTATCTCGCGCGGAGCACCGCCGCCGACCTCGAGCTCAGCGAGGGCGACACGTTCACGCTCTCCGTCCTCGGACGGTTCATGACGGCACAGCTCGCCGGGGTATTCGACTACTTCCCCACGTGGGACGGCGACAGCGAGCGTGGGTTCGGCGTCGTGGACGCTTCGCGCGTGTTCGCGCAGGTCAACGTGGCCGCCCCGGACCGCGCGCTCGTCTACCAGGAGGCGTGGTTCGCGACCGAGGCGCCCGATGAAACCTCGGACGCACTGCTCGCCGCCGGCATCGACGATGTCGTCACCCGCCAGGGGATCGAGGAAGCACAGCAGCAGGACCCGCTGATCGCCGCCGGGTGGTCGGGCATCCTCGCGATCGCGTTCGCGGCGGTGCTCCTGCTCTCCGCGATCGGCTTCGTCGTCTACTCGTACCTCACCGCGCAGCAGCGAGGGCTGGAGTTCGCGATCCTGCGGACGCTCGGCTTCTCGAAGGGCCAGATCTTCTCGGTGGTGATGTTCGAGCACCTCTTCGTGATCGTCGCGGGGATGGGACTCGGCACGATCGTCGGCCTGCGCATCGGCGCGATCATGATGGGCTTCCTGTCCACCGACGAGCGCGGCGCGGAGGTGGTCCCGCCGTTCATCCTCGGCGTGTCATGGACGCAGGT
This sequence comes from Dehalococcoidia bacterium, assembly GCA_020634075.1. Lineage (GTDB taxonomy): Bacteria > Chloroflexota > Dehalococcoidia > UBA2979 > UBA2979 > W-Chloroflexi-9. Next base: position 113,259 of record JACKCJ010000002.1, read on the forward strand.
GCTGCTGGTGTGGGCGATCCTCGGGGCGGTGTTCGTCGGTACCATCGCGGGCGTGGTGGGCATGTACTTCCGGCTGGCCGTGCACCGGGTGCTGAGGATCGGCGACGCATGACGACCAATGGGAACGCCCTCGCCGCGTCCCTCACCGAGGGGCCGGACGCGCCGTACATCCACGCCGAGGACCTCTTCAAGATCTACAAGAGCGACGAGCTCGAAGTCGTTGCCCTCCGCGGCCTCGACCTCCGCGTCCAGCGCGGCGAGATGATGGCGATCGTCGGCGCCTCCGGATCCGGCAAGTCCACGCTGCTCAACATCCTCGCCGGCCTCGACCAGCCCTCCGCCGGCCGCATCACCGTCGGCAGCCGCGACCTCCTGACCATGACCGACGACGACCTCGTCGACTACCGACGGCGGGAGGTCGGCTTCGTCTGGCAGCAGACCGGCCGCAACCTGATCCCGTACCTCACCGCCGAGGAGAACGTGACCGTCCCGATGGCCCTCGACGGGCGGTCCGCGCGCGCCGCTCGTGACCGTGCCCGGATGCTCCTGGAGCAGGTCGGGCTCACCGAGGAGCGCCGTCGTCGTCCGACGGAGCTGTCGGGCGGCCAGCAGCAGCGCGTCGCGATCGCCGTCGCGCTGGCGAACAACCCGCCCCTCCTCCTCGCCGACGAACCCACGGGTGAGCTCGACTCCGCGACTGCGGACGAGGTGTTCGACGTCCTCACGCGCCTCAACCGGGACACCGGCGTCACGGTGGTCATCGTGACCCACGACCGCGAGATCACGCGCCGCGTCGACCGCGTCGTCGCGATGCGCGACGGCCGCACGAGCACCGAGATCATCCGCCGCGCGTCGTTCTCCCGCGGGCAACAGGCGCAGGCGGACGAGTACGCCGTCGTCGACCGCTCCGGCCGTCTGCAGATCCCTCGCGAGTACCTCGACTCGCTCGCCATCGGGCGGCGCGCACGCGTCACGCTCGGCGGCGACCACGTCGAGGTGCGATCCGACGAGGAACCCGAGGAGGCCGGGCGATGACCTCGAACCGCGCTCCGGGCGAGGCGATGGTGGAGGTCACGGGCGTCACCCGGGTCTTCCGCAGCGCCGGGACCACGGTGCGCGCCGTGGACGATGTCTCGCTCACCATCGGTCGGGGCGAGTTCATGGCCGTCGTCGGCCGCTCCGGATCCGGGAAGACCACGCTCCTCAACCTGATCGCCGGCCTCGACCAGCCGGACGAGGGCCGCATCCTCGTCGACGGGCAGGAAGTGTCGAGGTTCAACGACCGCCAGATGACGGAGTTCCGCCGCCACCAGGTGGGGTTCGTCTTCCAGTCCTTCGGCCTGCTCCCGCTCCTCTCCGCCGAGGAGAACGTCGACCTCGCGCTGCGGATCGCGGGCGCGGGACTCCGGGAGCGCCAGCAGCGCACGCGCGAGCTGCTCGCGCTGGTCGGGCTGACCGAGCGCGCCCACCACCGACCGTACGAGCTCTCCGGTGGCGAGCAGCAGCGCGTCGCCGTGGCTCGCGCGCTCGCGAACCAGCCGGCGCTCGTCATCGCCGACGAGCCGACGGGTGAGCTCGACTCCACGACCGGCGCTCAGATCTTCGCGCTCCTGCGCGATGTCGCCGCCGCCGGCGTCACCGTGATCGCCGCGACGCACGACCCGTTCGTGATGGAGCACGTCGACCGCGTGCTGGAGATGTCCGACGGGCGCCTGCTCCCCGAGGGCGAGGGGCTGATCGTGTCGCAGCACGTCACGAAGCGATCCGCCCCCTCGGCGACGATGAACTCGGCCGGGTCGGGTCGCGCGGATGTCCCGCCTGCGCGACCATCTCCGAGGTGAGCACCGGCACCACCTCAGTCGTCCACGTGATCGCTGCCTCGTTCCGCCCGGATGTCCCGGACGACCTCCTTGCGTCCACGCTCGCGAAGGCGACCGCGCTTCGCACGGCGCCCGGCGCGCAGGCCGGTGTCGTCGCGCGGTCCGGCCTCTCGGTGATCGTCGCGACGTGGCTCGATGGCCGGGGCGGACTCGAGCCGTTCGCCGCGTCCGCGCCCCACATGGAGTTCGTCATGCGCGGCCTCGCGCCGAGCATCTCCAGCATGTGGAGCGCCGGCTTCGAGACGCGCGTCGAAGCGCCCGCCCTCGCACCGGGCGACACGCTCTGGGCGCTCGCCGTCCGCACCGCCGAGACGGCGTTCGAGTGGCAGGTGCGCGACGTGCTCGCGTCGCTCGACGCGCTCCCCGCGGTGGTCGCCGCCGGGCCGACGTTCGAGGAGCGCGACCGCTACCGCGCCGGTGGCGTCGCCTGCGTCCGTGCGGCCGACCTCGCAGCGTTCCACGAAGCCCTCGACGCGACCCGCACCGGGTGGGGCGACATGCGCGCGCACGTGGTGGAGTCCTTCGCCGAGGTGGTGCGGTGAGCCGGCGCTATCCGAACCGGCGCCACGTCGACATCGACCTCGGCCCCGAGCGAGCGCGCCGTCGGAACCTGAACCGCGTCTCGGTCAGCATCGCGATCATCTTCGCGCTGCTCGTCGTGCTCTCGCCGTTCCTCACCGACCTCGTGAGCGACCGCGGCGATGAGACGCCCACGCCGGCGCTCGTCCCGGTGGAGGGCGCCCTCACCGTCGACGTCGTGAAGGTCATCGACGGCGACACGCTCGACGTGCGCTCGGCCCAGACGGAGCTTCGCGTCCGCCTCTACGGCGTCGACACGCCGGAGCGCGGCGAAGCCTGCTACGAGGAGGCCACCGCGCGTCTCGCCGCCCTCGCGGGCGACCAGGTGCAACTCCTGCCGGACGCCCGACTCACCGACCAGTTCGGCCGTGAGCTGCGCTACGTGTACGCGGTGGACGGCACGCTGATCGACGAGGAGCTCGTGACCGAGGGGCTCGGCTACGCGTGGACCGACGACGGGCAATTCCGCGCGGAGATCATGGCCGCCGAGGCCGCCGCACGCGATGCCGGCCGAGGTTGCCTCTGGGGCAACTAGGCCGCAGCGTCCACGCGCTTACGGGAGCAGTTCGAGGATCGACGAGCCGTTGTCCCAGCGCAGGACGCGGTGCGGCTCAGCCGCCTCGATCCAGGCGGTGCGCACGGCTCGACCATTGCGGAAGAGCAGCCGGTACGCCTCGAACTCCCCCGCCGGCACGGTGACCATCTCGGTCTGCGGGACGCGGAGGTTCACCGTCTGCTGGCTGCGCTCGAGGGCGTTCACAGAGACGTAGAAGGCCTCGTGCTCTTCGCCCAGGTCGACCGAGCGCCAGAGCCAGAGCGACGACTCGTTGTCGTAGTAGTGGTCGCGGAGCCGCAGCGTGTCCGTCGAGGGCTCACCGTCGCCATCGTCATGGGTGACGGTGATGACGGGATCGCCGTCCTCGACGCCGTAGGTCCACTGCCAGCGGTCGGTCGAGCTCTTCCCGTCCTCGTCGCGGCCGACGGCGATGCGCTCGCCTCGCTCCGGCCGGAATGTGGAGGCGTTCACCCAGACGGTGATGTCGTCCGTGATCGGCTCCGCGCCCTCGGGCGTCTCGGCCTCGACGTAGCGCTGGTGGAGGGCGATCACGCCCGCGTCCGCCATCGACTCCAGCGTGCCGTGGCCCAGGAGGTCACCATCGCCGTTGACGACCTGGTACTGCAGCGACTCGCCGCTCGGCCACGGGGCAGCCTCGAAGATGTCGGAGGTCTCGGCGCTGGAGGTCTCGGTCGCGCAGCCGGTCGCGAAGACCGCGAGCAGCAGACCCGCGGCCAGGGCGAGGAACAGGAGTGGACGGCGGTGGGTCATGCGGTGGCCGGCAACGCTTCCAGCACGCGCCCGATGCGCGTGATCGCTTCGTCGATGTCCTCGCGCGACACGTCGAGGTGACAGGCCATGCGCACGCGCTGGGGGTGCGTACCGCTGCAGAGGACGCCCTCGTCCTTGAGCCGCGCGCGGAACTCGTTGCCGTCGACGCCGTGCAGCGTGAAGAACACGAGGTTCGAGTCAGTCCCCGCGGGGTCCATCTCGACGTGCGGCATTTCGGCGACGGCCGCCGCGAGGCGCTGCGCGTTCTCGTGATCCTCGGCGAGACGTTCGACGTTGTGCTGGAGCGCCCAGAGGGCGGCCGCGGCGATCACGCCTGACTGGCGCATGCCGCCACCGACGAGGCGGCGGTTGAACCACGCCCGGTCGATGAACTCGCGCGGACCGGTGATGACCGAGCCGACGGGAGCGCCGAGGCCCTTGGAGAAGCAGAAGTCGACGGTGTCAGCGGAGGAGACGAGCGCCTTCACGTCTGTCTCGAGGGCGATCGCTGCGTTGAAGATGCGCGCGCCGTCCACGTGGACCTTCGCGCCACCGGCGTGGGCCACGTCGGCCACGGCGCGCATGTCGCTCTCGAGGATGGCGGCGCCGCCGCAGCGGTTCTGGGTGTTCTCGAGGCAAACGACGGCAGTGCGCGGCCACTCGGTGCGCATCTTCGCGCGCACCTCGTCGGGCTCGATGCGGCCACGGACATCGTTCTGCACGGAGCGGACGGAGAGACCCCCGAGGACGACGGCGCCCATGCCCTCGTGGTTCAGGATGTGCGACTCGGAGCCGGCGATCGCCTCATCGCCCCGACCACAGTGCGTGAGCAGCGCGACGAGGTTCGCCATCGTGCCGGACGGGACGAAGAGCGCGGCTTCCTTGCCCATCGCCTCGGCGGAGGCCTCCTCGAGGGCGCGGACCGTCGGGTCCTCGCGCATGAGGTCGTCCCCGACCTCGGCGCGATGCATCGCCTCGCGCATCTCGGCGGAGGGCCGCGTCACGGTGTCCGAGCGGAGGTCGATGATCTTCGTGCTCACGGCGGCGAGCGTAGCATCGGCTCCGCTCACGTTCTTCTCGCCATCGGAACCGCTCACGGCTACCGCTGGCGCTCCCAGATCGTCTCGTAGCCCTCGCCGCCCCGGATCAGCGCGGCCGTGTCGGCGCGCTCGAGGCGGCGGCCTTCCTTGTACGCCGCGGTCGCCTGCTGGCGCGCCGGCTCGCCCACGATCGACGCGAGACGCTCCTCGATCACGGCCCACAGGCCGGAGTCGCGGAGGACGGAGATCGAGCGGGGCCACTGGAACACGGTGATCTGGTCCGGCGGCGCGAGGCCCGGTCGCTCGCGCTGGAGGAAGCGGTACCGCTCCTCCGGCGAGGACACCGGGGGCACGATCTTGATGTAGACGTGGCCCTCTGCGTCCGGGCGGAAGTCCACCATCAACCGGTGCTCCACCAGCGCGAAACGCACCACGAACACGTCCGCGGTCTCGATCACGTTGCGGATCGCCGCGAGGTCGATGCCTTCAGGTTCCGGATCAGACATGGATCGAGTCTATCGCCCGACCTCGACGACGCGGGCCGGGGAAATCTCGTGGCCGTCGCGACGGCAGGACGCTAGGCCGGGAGCTGGTAGGTGCGGTCGAGGAACGGGATGTGGATGAGGCCCGTCATCTGCATGCCCAGCACCATCAGGACGACGCCGCCCGCGCGGGTGAGCACGTCGAGCTGCTCGGTGACGAGGCTTCCCGCGAAGCCGGCCGACGCACCGATGAAGGCGAAGACGAGGGTGAAGCCGACGACGAACGCGAGCGCGTTCCCGATCACCCTCGCGCGTGCGCCGGGATCGGCCGTCCCGAGGACCGCCTCGCCACCGATGTTCACGAGGTAGACCGGCACGAGCGGTAGGACGCAGGGGGAGAGGAACGAGATCACGCCACCGAAGAACGCGATCCCCGGCCCGAACCAGCCGTCGACGCCCTCCGTCAGGCCTTCCTCCACGGAGGCGGTGCCGTCGAAGACGAAACCGGCGCGCTGGAAGTACTCGTTCAGCCGCGTGAACTCGCCGAGGAACATCAACGCGCCGACGACGATGAACACCGCGCCCGCGAAGATCATCAACTTCTGGAGGTGCGGGCCCAGCCTCCGCATCCGGGGCGACAGCCAGCCGAAGAACGCGCCGAAGAGCATGAACCAGACGCCCAGGCCGAGCGAGTAGAACACGAGCAGGAGGCCGCCCTGCTGCCACGAACCGGTGGCCGCGGCGAGCGTCAGCACCACCCCGAGGATCGGGCCGACGCAGGGCGTCCACGCGATCGAGAACGTCGCGCCCACGAGGAAGGACCGCGGGTAGCCGCGTCCGACGGCGCGGCGCCAGGCCGAGGTGTTCGGGGCAGCTGCAGGAGACGCCACGCTAGCCGTCGATTCCCAGGAGGCGCCGGCGCGCCGCGTCGTAGCGCTCCTTCGCGCGCGCCTCGCGGTTGAGGAGGCCCTTGATCTGCTCGGGTGGGATGCGGTTCCCATTGAGGAGCAGATCGTGGACGCCGGCGAGCTGCTTCTGCCAGGCGTCGTACGCCTCGCGGTACTCCTGCTTCGGATCTGGCTCGCTGGTCATGCGTTCCAGTGTAGGTACGACCACGCCCAAGGAAGAACAAAACGAACGAGCCGCCCCGTGGGGCGGCTCGCTACAAGTCCTGGTGACCCATGGGGGATTCGAACCCCCGATCTCCACCGTGAGAGGGTGGCGTCCTAGACCGCTAGACGAATGGGCCGTGCGTCTCAGTTTAGGAAAGATCGCGATTCCGGCCAAGTCCGCCAACCACCCGGCGACGCCGCCTCACCGTCCTGCGATAGCATCGCGGCACCGGTGCGCGGACGGCCGGGGCACGGAAGAGGAGCAACCGATGGATCTCGGCGTGATGATCGAGGGCCAGGAGGGGCTCAACTGGGACCGATGGCGCCGGATCATCCGCACGACCGAGGACCTCGGCTTCGAGTCGCTCTTCCGCTCCGACCACTTCTTCTCGCTCTCCGGCCCGCACGACCGTGACGCCCTGGAGACGTTCATCTCGTTCGTCCTCGTGGCGGAGGAGTCGAGCCGCATCCGCTTCGGCCCGCTCGTCTCGTCGATGACGTTCCGCCACCCCTCGTTGCTCGCCCGCATGGCGGCGCAGATCGACCTGCTCTCGGATGGACGCTTCATCCTCGGTATGGGCGCCGGGTGGAACGTCCCCGAGCACGAGGCGTTCGGCCTCCCGTTCCCTCCGGTCCGCGAGCGCATGGACCGGCTCGAGGAAGGCATCCAGGTCGTCCGCGCGCTCTGGGGCGACGGCCCCGTCTCGTTCGACGGCCGCTACTACCAGCTCAAGGACGCCGAGTGCTTCCCGAAGCCCGCGCAGTCCCCGGCCCCGATCCTCGTCGGCGGCTCGGGTGAGAAGCGCACGCTCCGGATCGTCGCGAAGTACGCCGACGAGTGGAACGCCGTGGGTCAGACCGTCGAGGGCTACCAGCACAAGAACGAGGTGCTCCTCGGCCACTGCGATGCCGTCGGCCGCGACGCCTCGACGATCCGGCGCTCGATGATGTGCGGCTTCGTGATCGGACGCGACGAGGACGGCGTGCGCGCCCACCTCGCGCGGATCGGCGAGGCACTTCCGATGCTGACGCGGGGCAACCCGGACGAGGTGCTGGAGGGCGTCCGCAACCGCGGCTGGCTCGTCGGCACGACGTCGGAGGTCGTGGAGCAGATCAAGCAGCGCGAGGAGCTCGGGATCCAGCGGATCATGCTGCAGCACCACGCGCAGGCTGACTTCGACACGCTGGAGCTGATCGCGAAGGACGTGCTGCCGCAGGTCCAGCGCTAGCGACCCGAATCTGCCCGCGGGCTACTGCTCCGTCGGGATCACCAGCACCTGGCCCACCTCGAGGATGTACGGCGGCACCAGGTCGTTCTCCTCGACGATCGCCGCCGAGGAGACGCCGTACTGCCCCGCGATCAGCTCGAGCGCGTCCCCCGGTCGCACCGTGTAACGGACGCCGGCGTCGGGCGTCGGGCTCGGGGTCCGGGACGCGGAGCGCACGGGTGCCGACGTGCCCGTCGACGTCGGGGATGACGTGGTCGCCGCCGGAGTCGTCGCCGCCGGAGTTGGCGTCGCTGTCGGGGTTGGTGTGGCCGTACGCGGACCGGTCGCCGTCGCGACCTGCGTCGCCGCGGCCAGCGCGGACTCGGTGGCGGTCGCGCTGGGCGTGCCGCCGAGGATGGAGGGATCGTCGTCGCGCAGCACGAGGAGCCCGGCCCCGCTGAGCACGATCGAGCCGAGGATGACCGCGACGACGGCCACGAAGATCCCGGATGCGCCTTCGTTCTGCATGAGTACCGAGGGAGGAACGCGGCCTAGGCCGCGTCGGACTCGGACTGCTGCAAGGGGGCGCAGGCGGCGACGAACCGGCTACAGCCGCACACGTCACGGGCGCAGGACGGATGCCACTCGAGCGTGTGGCCGCAGGTACACCAGTCGCGGGCCCGCGGCTCGGACAGGTCGATGTCCGAGTCCATGTCGAAGCCATCCGCCGATCGCTCGGCGGCCGCGACGGCGCGCTCATGCAGCGTGAGATAGACGACGAGCATCGCGATGAGCGGCATCGCGAGCGCCACAACGACGTCAGTCATCATCTGGGGGTCTTTTCAGAATCCCCGCCCCCAGTTGCCGCGGCAGAGCATAGCGGCCCGGTGCCATTGAGGCATTGCAGTTCTCGATCGAGTCCCGGTCGAAACGGATCACATCGCGCCGCGGGCGCCTACGGCAGCTCCTCGCACGCAATCCCATCCCCGTCGGGGTCGAGGCCGTGCCGGTCCACCCCGGGTCCGCCCGCTGCCTCGAACAGGATCTGCGCGTCCGCCTGCGTCGGGAAGTCACTGCACGAGAGGTCCGGCCCGAAGGGGTCGTAGAGCGGAGTCGTGGAGAACGGCGGCGCGGGCGTCGCACCCGGCGACCTCGTCGGTGACGCAGTCGGCGTGGGGCCCGGCGGCTGCGAGGTCGGCGATGGCGTAGCGGTCGCCGTCGGAGCCGGCGCGACGCGCTCCCCCTCGGCGCACACGAGCAGGACCGTCCGGCTCGCTCGGAGCGTCGTGCCGATACGCGACTCGAAGTTGGCGTTCACGAAGTCCGGTGCGCCGACGGTGTAGCCGATGAACTGTCCGCCGACGGTGGCCCACACTGACTCGAGACGACACCCATCACCGGCTGCCTCGATCGCGAGGTCGTCGATGGTGCCCTCCCAGGCGACGAGCCCGAGCCCCTCGGTCGGGATCACGCCCATCACCAGGGGTGACTCCTGGGCCTGCGCGGCGAGCCCGACCGCCATGGCGAGTACCGCGCCGATCGCGATCGCTCCCAGTCCGGCGAGTCTGCGCTGTCCCATCGAGTGCGCCTCCACCATTGAGGCTAGGCACCCGGACGACCGGGACGGTTGAACGCTCGTTGAGGCGGCGGCCCGGGAAGCACCTTGAACGAAGCACCTTGGACGCAGAACGGGGCAGGCGATCTGCCTGCCCCGTTCGAGGAGTCGTTGCTGGTGCTCCCAAGGGGAGTCGAACCCCTGTCTGGACCTTGAAAGGGTCCCGTCCTGACCGCTAGACGATGGGAGCGGCGCCTCTGAGCGTACCAACTCCCACGGTCGCGATCATCGCTCTAGCGCGCGTAGCCGCTCCCACCGCGCATCGGCGGGACGCTGCTCGGCGGCAGGTCCCACGCGGCCACCTGCGCCCTCGGCTCGTAGCCAACGCCAGCAGGCGTCACGGGCGACTGCGGCTCAGGTGCGTGGAACGTGGTCGCCTGCGCCTCCGGAGAGGAACCGGGCATCGAGGAACTCGACGCCTGCGTCGGCTGGGCCGGCTGCGAGGCCATGAAGGCACTCGCGCGCTCCGGCGCCGCTTCCCCGTTCACCGGTGATGAGGGCTGGCTCGGCGTCGCGTCGGGCGACGAGCCGTTCTGGCTCACTCCGCCCGGGGACGACGGCTCCGCCGGCGACTCGCCCGGTTCATCGGGCTCGTGCGTCAGGTACGCCGGCTCGTTCCCGCGCTTCGAGAACACGAGGTACGCGACCACGGCCCCGACGACAGCGAGCGCGACGAAGAAGAGCGGCTTCTTGCTCCGCGACTTCTTCTTCGGCGCGGCGGGCGCCTTGTCGACTTGCTCGCGCGCCGCTCGGATCACCGGCTCCGCCTGCTCACGCAGGTCGGAGATCACGTCCGACGGCTCCGGCAGGGCATCGCGCAACGCCTCGGCGCGGTGCTTGCCACGCTCGATCCCGCGCTGAGCCAGCGACCTGGCGTCGTGGCGCACCCGGTCGGTACGCGATTGTCTTCGTCCAAACATCAGTCACCGCCTTGTCCGCGCTCCGTGTGACCTGTCAGGCGTTGAGATCAGGTCGAGGAGCAGGCGTCATCCCCGCGGATGCGCGGGAGAGGCCCCGTCGTGGAACCCAACGATAACACCGGCTCAAAGGAGCCTTTTGGCAATTGTCCACAGAGAGCGTTACAGAGGGGTAACGGCCTCGTTGGTCACGCGGAGCGGGTGTTTCGAGCCGGCGCCGGGACGGCTGGGACGGGCTCCGTGGAGCACCGAAACGAGGTCGCAGTCAGGGCTGTTCCCATAGGGGGACGGCGGTATAGTCGGAGAACTTATCTCCGGAGGGCCGTGCGAATGATCTCAGATCGCCTCGATCGATTGGTGAAGCAGTACCCGGATCGGACCAGTCCGAACCCCGGCGCCGGCTATCAGCTCCTGCTCCGCCTCCGCATGGACAACAAGCCGGGCATGCACGGCAAGGTGGCGACGGTCCTCGGTGACCTCGGCGCCCAGATCCTCGACATCGACATCGCGGATGTGAACCCGGACGTCATCGTCCGTGACTTCATCATCCTCTGCGACGACGAGTCCCAGGCCCACGTCATCGTCGGCGCGGTCCAGGACATCGAGGGCGTCGAAGTCCAGCACGCCTCGGACCGCACGTTCCAGCTCCACCGCCGCGGCAAGATCTCGGTGGCGAACAAGGTGCACATCCGCACCAACGCCGAGCTGTCGCACGTCTACACCCCCGGCGTCGGCCGCGTCTCGATGGCGATCCACGACAACCCCGACGCGGTGTGGTCGCTGACGATCAAGCCGAACGCGGTGGCGATCGTCACGGACGGCACCGCCGTCCTCGGCCTCGGTGACATTGGCCCGGAGGCGGCGATGCCGGTCATGGAGGGCAAGTCCATGCTCTTCAAGTCCTTCGCCGACATCGACGCGTGGCCGATCTGCCTGAACACGAAGGATCCCGACGAGATCATCAACATCGTGAAGGCGATCTCGCCCGGCTTCGGCGGCATCCTCCTCGAGGACATCTCCGCCCCGCGCTGCTTCGAGATCGAGGACCGGCTCCGCGCTGAGCTCCCGATCCCGGTGTTCCACGACGACCAGCACGGCACGGCCGTCGTCGTGCTCGCGGCGCTCATCAACAGCCTGAAGATCATCAAGAAGCGCCCGGAGGACCTGAAGGTTTGCGTCCTCGGCGTCGGCGCGTCCGGCGTGGCCTGCTCGAAGATCATGATGAACTTCGGCGTGAAGAACGTCATCGGCTTCGACCGGCAGGGCGCCGTGTTCGCCGGCCGCAAGGAGCACATGAACGAGGCCAAGGAGTGGTTCGCCGAGCACACGAACCCCGAGGGCTTCGACGGGACCATCGAAGAGGCCCTCCAGGGCGCGGACATGTTCCTCGGCCTCTCCGGCCCGAACCTCCTGAAGCCTGAGTGGGTCGACAAGATGGCCCAGGACGCGATCGTGTTCGCGCTCGCGAACCCGGTGCCCGAGGTGATGCCGTACGACATCCTCGGCAAGGCCCGTGTCATCGCCACCGGCCGCTCGGACTTCCCGAACCAGATCAACAACGTCCTCTGCTTCCCGGGCCTGTTCCGGGGCGCGCTGGACTCCGGCGCCGTCAACATCACCGAGGAGATGAAGATCGTCGCCGCCCGCGCCATCGCGGAGACGATCCCGGACGAGCTGCTGACGGAGGACTACATCCTCCCGTCCGTCTTCAACGAGGACGTGGTCACCCGCGTCTCCGAGGCGGTCGCCGCCGAGGCCATTCGCTCCGGCAACGTCCGCTCGAAGGGCTCGCGCGTCTTCATCTAGGGCGCAGCACCGGATCGAGATCGGATAGCCTCCACGCGCAAGCGTGGAGGCTATTTCGTATGCCCGACCCCGAGTCCCGACCGTCCGCCGCTGCCACCTCACCGAGCGTCGAGGTGCGCTCCGCGACGGCCGAGGAGATGCCGGCGGTCATCGCGCAGGCCTCCCGGCAGCTCGGGATGTCCACGGACTCCTTCGGCGGCATGTCGCCCGAGTGGACGACCTGCGTCTTCGTCGACGGCGAGGTCGCGACGACCTACGGCGCGTGGCCTCTCCAGATCCGGTTCAACGGTCCGGCCGTCCCGATCGAAGGCGTCACCTGGGTCTCGACGCACCCGGCGCACCGGCGCAAGGGCTACCTGCGCGCAGTGGTCCGGAAGCACTTCGAGCAGATGCGCGAGCGGCGGCAGGCCGCGATCGCCGCTCTCCACCCCGCGTGGATGGCGATCTACGGGCGCTACGGCTACGCGAGCATCACCACCCGGACGACGTACACGGTCGCGCCCCGCGACATCCAGTGGCGGCACCCCGTTGAGATCCCCGGCCGCGTCCGCGAGGTGGACCTCGAGACCGAGTTCGGGCTGCTCGTCGACGTGTACCGCCGGTACCGGGAGGAGCGGAACGCGCTCATCCACCGCGGGCGCGCGATGTGGGACGCCGGCCCGACGGGCAAGCCCCCCGCCGGCCACCGGCAGGTCGTGCTCGCATACGAGGAGGACGGCGAGCCGCTGGGTTATGTCGTCTATCACCACGGCCCCGGCGTTGAGCGCGACCGCGCCGGCGCGAGCCAGTACCTGCAGGTCACCGACTACTTCGCGATGACGCCGGCCGCCCACCAGGCCCTCTGGACGATCCTCGGCGGCTACGACAACGTCGCCGAGATCCGGCGTCCAAACGCCGGCCCGGACGATCCGCTGCCGCTGATGCTGGTGGAGCCGCGGATGCTCAACGCCAGGACGCAGGACGGGATCATGGCGCGCCTCGTGAACGTCGAGGACGCGCTTCCGCTGCGCCCCTACCCCGTTGCGACCGAGCTCGCGTTCGAGCTGGTGGACGGCTTCTGCGACTGGAACGACGGCAAGTGGCGGCTCCAGACCTCCCTGTCGCCGGGCGGCGGGAGCGTCGAGCGTCACGAGGGCGACGTTGACCTCCGCCTCGGCGTCGACACGCTGGCGCAGCTCGCGTTCGGACGGATCTCGGCGACGGAGGCGGCCGCGGCGGGCCTCGTCGACCGCGTGCGGGACGAATCGGTGCTGGCGCGCTGGGACGCCGCGTGGCGCACGGCCTACCCGCCCCACGAGTCCGAGCACACCTGGTAGGCCGCCGCTCTCGGTCCGGCGTGCTACCAGGGCCGGGCGTCGTCGGGACGCCAGTCGATCCACCAGCCGTGCGGGTCAGCGACTGCGAGTTGGCGCCACTCCCCGCGTCCGTCCCGGAGCGTCGCGAGGACAACGGGCGCAGAGCCGATGTCGCGGCGCTCGGCGCCGAACCACCCGCTGAAGCCCACCACGACCACGCTGACCTCACGCCGGCGCGATGCGTCGAGCAACAGCGCTTTCAGTCGATCCCGCATCGGCTCTGAGAACTGGTTGAGGACGAACGTGGCGAACACGAGGACGCGCGCGTCCGCGGGCGCCGACGCGATCGCGTCAGGGAGCACCTCGAAAACATCCGCAGTGCGCACCTCCGGCGGCTCCTCGCGCGCGACTGCGATGGCGGCCTCGAGGACGTGGCGGCGCGTGTCGTGCTCGGGCCACACGAGCGAGCGCAACCAGCGCATGTCCGCGTCGGAGCGCACGTCCAGCGCGTTCAGCTCGAGCCCCAGCCGCGAGGCCACGGCGGGCGTCCGCTGGACCGGGAGCTCGACACCCCGAGACTCGCACTCCAGGACGAGCGGCGACCCCTCGGCGCCGGCACTCACGGTCGCCGCCCCGCGGTGGTAGCGGTAGGCGTAGCGATCGAAGAGCAGGTTCAGCCCCGCCGAGGCCCCGATCTCGATCAACGCGAGCGGGGCGCCGCCCGCGTCCTCCGCCACGGTCGCGAACACGGGAAGCAGCAGGGCCGACCGACGCACCTCGTTGGTCTGCACGAGCCGGGTGTGCAGGAGCTCCTCGACCTCCGGTCGGTGGGCCAGGACGAACGCACGGAAGGCCGGGCCGAGCCCGTCATCGGGTGGTCGATGACCGCCGCAGCTCGGGTAGTACGCGGCGAGGGGATCTTTGCGGTGGGTATCCAGAAGGGCGTGGACGGCGCCGAAGAGCAGGTTCGGGACCGGCTGGCCGGGGGAGGCCTCGGCGGCGATATCGAGCAGGACGTCATCCGTGGCCACGACCTCGCAGAGTCGCTCGTACACGGGAGAGCCCTGCGGGACCGCCTCAGCCTCCGCGAATCGTCGGAACGTCCGCGCCAGCCGCTCCCGGTCTTCGCTCTCGACCATGTTTCACCTGCTCTCGGAGGGTTTCACCGGCTCTCGGAAGGCTCGGAGGCCCCGCGGTTCACGCTGCGAGCGCCTCCGAAATCGACCGACTGAGGCCTCGGCGCTTGGCCGAGCCTACGCGCTCTTGTAGTCTGCCCGCGCACCGCTGCCTTCGGCCGCGTTCGGGAGGAACACCTAGATGCCGCTCGTCCTCGGAGTGACCGGGTCCATCGCAACCGGTAAGTCCTACCTCTGCCAGTACATGGTGGAGAAGTACGGCGCGATCCACGCCGACGCCGACAAGGTCGTCCACCGCATGTACGACCCGGGCAAGCCCGGGTTCGATCGCATCGTCGCCGAGTTCGGCGAAGAGGTGATCGGCGAGGACGGCTACATCGACCGCAAGAAGATCGGCGCGCAGGTCTTCGGCAAGCCGGAGCGCATGCGCGACCTCACCCGCGCCATCGGCGACATTGGCGGCGAGATGAAGCGCGTCATCGACGAGTGGCGCGCCACCCTCGGCCCCGACGACATCGCCATCCTCGAGGCCGTGAACCTCATCGAGGCGCAGTACTCCGGCTGGAC
>JACKCJ010000020.1:0-35000 GCA_020634075.1 Dehalococcoidia bacterium
GGTTCAGAGGTGCACCAGGCGCTGGCGCGCACCGGGACGAAGACCCTCGGGCTCTACGGAGGCATCTGGAGTCGCGCGCAGGCGCCGATGGAGGCGTTCTTCCAGCGCGACTACGTTGGCTCCGTCTCCCACACGATCTTCTCGGGCTCATCCGAGATTCAGCGCAACGTCATCGCCACGCGCGGCCTGGGCCTCCCCCGGGCCTGACCCTCTGCCCGATCCGCGACCCTTCCGTCCGATCTGACCTCCTCCCCCTCCGGGGGAGGGTTGGGGAGAGGGGCGTGTTGCCTGCCCTCGGCGGGTGGCGCGTTCCGAGCGCTCACACCGCTCCCCCTTCCACAGACTCAGGGTGAGCGGAGGTGATGCGACAGGCTTCAGTTTGTCGCGACGGAACAGGCGAGCCTTGCAGCCCCTCCGCCTGGAGGGGAAGGGGTGAGGCAATCCCGCGCGAAGCGGACGCGCTACCCCGCGTAGCCCTCTGGCCGCACCTTGTCCGAGCGCTCCCACACGCCGGGGCGTTCCTCCCAGAAGATCTGCGTCAGCAGGCCCCCCGTGAACTTCGGGTGGATGAACGCGTCGCGCCAGCGGGCGCCGTCGGTCGAGTCGTCGTGCTCGTCGAACGTCGGGAGTTCGTAGTACTCGCAGGCGCGCTTCGCCGCGTCGAAGTCGGAGACCTCGAAGGCGACGTGGTGGACGGCGGGGCCGCGGCGGTCGAGGAACGTCTGGATGAACGAGTCGTCGCCGACGGGCTGGATGATCTCCCAGTTGATCGGCGCGCCGGGGATCTCGAGGACGCAGTCGCCGAAGTCCGGCCATGCGCCGTCAGGTGTGCGCCAGACCTGCTTCATGCCAAGCATGCGCTCGTAGTGCTTCGAGAGGTCGTCGCGGTCCGGATAGGCCACGCAGACGTGGTCGAGCTTCGTGATGCCCAGCGACGGCTTCTCGCTGCTGCTCGACCCCGCCTCCGGCGTCGTGTCGCCCACGAAGAAGCGGAACTGCACGCCCTCACCCGCGCCGTCGGCGCTGACGATCAGTTGCTCGTCCGTGCTCTGGCTCGAGACGCGGATGCCCAGGGCCTGCAGCGCCTTGCGGGTCGCCTCGATGTCCGCGACCTGGATCCCCGCGTGGTGCACGCCGGGCCCGCGCGGGCCATCGAGGAAGGCGCGGAGGGGGGAGTCGTCGCCTGTAGGCTGCACGACCTCCCAGCCGATCTCGCCGCCGCCGAACGCGAAGCGGATGCCGCGCTCGCCGTCACGTTCCCAGGTGTCGGCGCGGCGGAAGCCAAAGATGCCTTCGAAGATCTCGGCCTGGCGGTCGACGTCCTCGACGCCCATGGCGATGTGGTCGAAGCGGGTGAACTCGATGGGCACGGTGGCCCCCTCTCGGGTGCTCGCTCGTCGGGGTGGGGAAGCGTGCATCAGCGCGGATGCGGCTCCAGCATGTCGTAGCCGGCCTGCAGGAGCTCCTTGTTGAGGCGCAGGTTGTAGCGGTTCATGTGGGCGATCCGGTCCGCCATCTCCATGACGCGCTCCTCGAACTCCTCGTCCTCGTAGACCTCGTTGGCGAGGCCGATGCGGAGCGCCTTCTCCGCGCGGACGCGGTCGCCGGTGAGGATCATCTGCATGGCGTGCGCCTTGCCGACGCGCTCCGGGAGGCGCTTCGGTCCGCCCCAGCCGGGGGCCTGGCCGCCGAACTCGGGCTGGTCGGGGTCGCCGTCCTCGGTGATCTTCGGACGCACCGGCGGGTCGGCCGAGAGCGTGATCTCCGGCAGGCCGAGCTGCGCGTTCGCGGAGCAGAGGATGAAGTCAGCCGCGAGGGCGAACTCGAGCCCGCCGCCGAGGCAGTAGCCGTGCACCGCCGCGATGATCGGCGTCTCCATTTGCTCCATGGCGTTGAAGGTCTTCTGCCCGAGGCGGTTGGACTCAACGCGGCCCTCGACGCCGAGCTCCGCCGACCAGTCGAGGTCGGCCCCGGCGCAGAACGCGCGGCCGGCGCCCTTGAGGACGATGACCTTCGCGGCCTTGTCCTCGTCGAGCGCGCGGAACGCCTCGCGGAGTTCCATCATCATCTTGAGGTTGATCGCGTTCAGCTTGTCCGGCCGGTTCAGCGTCAGTACGGCGACGCCGGGGTCGACCATCGAGACCTCGAGGGTCTCGTAGGTGTAGGTGGTGCTGGTCGGGCTGGTCATGTGGTGGTCCTCCCTGCGGGCGTCCCGCCGGAGGCGGGCACCCTGGACGCGCCTAGATCGCGCCTTCGTCTCGAAGCTCGGTGATGCGTGGCCAGTCGTACCCGAACTCCAGCAGCACCTCCTCGGTGTGCTGGCCGAGCACCGGCTCCGGGCCCTGGTTCTGGACGGGCGTCTCGCTGTAGTCGATGGGCGTGTTCACGTAGCGGACGGTGCCCATGTGCGGGTGCTCCATCTCGCGGATGTAGCCGTTGGCGATCACGTCGGGGTCCTCGGCGACCTCGGCGTAGTTCTGGACGGGGCCCAGCGCGAGGTCGATCTCCGCGAGGATCTCCATCCACTCCGCGATGGTCCGTTGCGTGAAGATCGCGTCGAGGCGTTCCAGGAGCGGGCCGCGGTGCTCGTTGCGGTGCTCCGGCGTGTCGAACCGCGGATCAGTCGCGAGGTCGGGTTCGCCGACGAGCTCCGCGAACGCCGGCCAGCGGTCCTCGCGGACGCCGGCCATCGTGAAGTAGCCGTCCTTCGCCGGGAACGTGTTCCACAGGATGCCCGCGTGCGGGTGTCCCCGTCCGGCGCGCCGCGGCAGCTCGTGCTCGAACAGGTAGTGCGTGATCTCGAACGACTGGAGGGCCACCTGCGCGCCGAGGAGCGAGACGTCGACGCGCTGGCCGACGCCCGTCTTCTCGCGGGCAACGATTGCCCCGAGGATCGCAACGGCGAGCCAGATCGCGCCGATCTGGTCGCCCATGAACGTGCCGACCGGGGTGGGCGGACGGCCTTCCTCGCCGTTCACGCTCATGATGCCGCCGAGCGCCTGCGCGACGATGTCGAACATCGGGCGCCCCGCGTTCGGCCCGTGCGGGCCGACGCCGGAGGCGAGCGCGTAGATCACGCGCGGGTTGCGTGCCCTGAACTCCTCGTAGCCGAGGCCCCACTTCTCGAGGATCCCGGCGCGGAAGTTGCTGACCACCACGTCCATCTTCGAGGCGAGGTCGAGCACCAGCTCGCGGCCCTGCTCGTGGCGAAGGTCGATCGTGATGCCGCGCTTCCCGCGGTTGTGGGCGAAGAAGTCCGGCGCGGGGTGCGTCGCGTCGTAGCCGCCGAGGCCGTGGCGACCGGCGTCCCCGTAGTAGGGGCGCTCGACCTTGATGACCTCGGCGCCGAGGTCGGAGAGAAGCGTGGTGGCGTACGGCCCCTGCTGCCACTGCGACAGATCGAGGATGCGCACGCCGTCGAGCGGCCCGCTCATATCCCCTCCTTCGCAGTCCGTGCACCCCTCGGACCGAGGGGACTGAGGTCACGCCGCGACAGCGCAGGCAGTTCAGCCGCAGCCGAAGCGCAGGTGACCGGCGTGTCCCGAGCCTACCAGACACCCCTTGCAATTCCGCAAACGTCCCCCGCTCGTCGCGGCTCGAGGGGTGTCCGGCACGCCGTGCCGCTGGCGGCTACCATCGGCGCTCGCATTCTCAGCAGGCAGGTCGAGCAGGTACGGAGGTCACGATGGCCGGACGGGTCGATGGCAAGGTCGCGCTGGTGGTCGGTGGCGGGCAGACGCCCGGCGCCACGATCGGGAACGGGCGCGCCACGTCCATCCTCCTCGCCCGCGAGGGTGCGAAGGTCGTCGTCGCGGACCTCGACCTCGAGCGCGCCGAGGACACCGTCCAGGCGGTCCGCGCGGAGGGCGGCGACGCGACGCCGCTGGTCGTGGACGTCCTGCAGGAGGACTCGGTGAAGGCGGCGATCGACGCGACCGTCTCCACCTACGGGCGTCTCGACCTGCTGCACAACAACGTCGGCGCGAGCCTCTCGATCGGCGACAAGCCGGCCACTGAGCTCGACGTCGAGGGCTGGGACCGGGTGATCAACATCAACCTCCGCGGCATGTGGCTCGCCTGCAAGTGGGCGATCCCGCAGATGCAGCAGCAGGGCGGTGGTTCGATCATCAACATCTCGTCGATGGCCGCGATGCACGTCTACCCGCGCGTTGGCTACAAGGTCACGAAGATGGGCGTCATCGGCCTGACCGAGCAGCTTGCCGGCGTCCACGCGAAGGACCTCATCCGCGTGAACACGATCCTTCCCGGCCTCATGAACACGCCGATGGCGATCGAGGCACGCGTCGAGGCCGGCCAGCCGCGCGACGAGGTCCTCGCCGAACGCAATGCGCGCATCCCCCTCGGCGGACAGATGGGCTCGGCGTGGGACGTCGCGTATGCCGCGCTCTTCCTGCACTCGGACGAGGCGCGGTTCATCACCGGCGTCTCGCTCCGCGTCGACGGCGGGATGCAGGTCGGCCACTAGGCCCCGGCGCGAGCCACTGGGTCTGGGCGAGAGGCTGCCGCCCGCTAGACGACCAGCTCCCAGCCCGCGTCGGTCTGCCGCCAGTACGGAGTGCCGGGGGCGTCGCCGCCCGGCGGCTGCACCTCGGGGATGGTCTTCGCGCTGTACGTCGTGCCCAGCACGCGGATCGCGTCGAGCGCGGCACGGACGGCGACGAGCTGCCCGTCCCCTCCGGCGATGGCGGCGGCCATCTGATCGCGCATCGTCTCGATCGCCGTGCGGTGCTCGGCGGACAGGGCCCCCGCTGCCTCCACGTCGTAGTTGTCGTGCGGATCATGGGCGCGAATGGCGCCCTCCGGCCCGACGACGAGGTTGCCGGGCATCCACTCGTAGAACGGCGCGACGAGGTTGATGACCATCCCGAGATCGGGCTCTTCGTCCGCGCCGGCCTCGGGTTCCGGGGCGCCTGCCCGAGCGTGCTCCCAGGCGCCGGCGAACGTCGGCAGCCCGCGCGCGAGACTCCGCAGGGCGGCGTTTCCGCGGTTCCTGCCCCACGCCGCCTGGATGGCTTCCACCCGCTCCGCTGAGAACGCGACGTCCATGAGCTGGCCGCGCAGGGCGTCGGCGTCGCCGCCGGTCTCGGCGACGACATCCTCGTCGTTCAGCCACTCGTCCTTGATCAGGCCAGCGGATACGACCGCCCCGACCGTGACCGTGCCCCAGTCCTGGAGGACCGAGGCCGACGCGCCGATCAGGTCACGGGAGCCGACGACCTCGTTCGCCACGCGCCAGAACGTCTCGAGCGTCGCGTGGGGGACGAGGTGGTGCTCAGCGTAGATGCCGCCTCCCGGGACCGCGGTCCCGGTGCGGGGCGAGGGAAGTGGGTTCGGGCTGCGCCGCTGGATGGGTGCCCCGACGGAGCGCGCGACGGCCGGATGGTCGGGCTCACGCAGTGCCTCGCGCAGCGCGCGATTGCCGGCGACGGCGGCGAGGTTGGCAAGCCCCGCCCGACCCGGTCGTGCGGGCTCGGCGGTGCTACCCGGATGAACTTCGGACGTTCGCCTGCCCGGCGCTGGTCTCCGCATCACGCGTCTCCCATACGCCGCCCGAGCGCACTCTACCCGCCCGAGGAGCCGCCGTTCCAGCGCCGGCGCGCGTCCGCGTCGGCCTTGGCGTTCAGCTCCTCGAGGAACTCGATGAGCGTGAGGCCGGACTCGTGCCACGCGGCGGCCGCCTCGAGGCCGATGTAGCGGTGGTGCCAGGGCTCGTAGATGTAGCCCGTGGTGTCCTCCATCCCCTTCGGATAGGAGAGGGCGAAGCCGTACTCCCACGCGTGCTCGGCGAGCCAGATGCCGGATGGCGAGTCCTCGAACGACTCGAGAAGCTCCCAGCCGTTGTACGGGTCGGCGAAGTCCATCGTCGTGCCGAGCTGGTGCTCGCTGTGGCCGGCCTCGGCGCTCTCGCGCTTCGCCTGCTCCTCACCGAGCAGCGAGACCCAGTAGTTGAACGTGCGCACCTGTTCTTCGTAGGAGCGGTAGGCGGAACGGATCCGCAGGTCGACGCCGTCGTTCGCCCAGGCGTCGGACATCATTGGCTCCAGCGCGTCGATGACGTCGGCGCGCAGCAGCCCGCTCTGGCCTCCCATGAGCCAGTTGTCGGGGATCGCCTGGAGGTTCGGCGGCACGTAGTCCGCCGCCAGCGAGTACTTCTTGCTCACCAGCTGGTGCAGATCGGGGTTGTAGTACTCGGGCACCGTCGAAGCGGGCGTCGCGGTGGCGGTCTCGGTGGGGGAAGCGCTGGGTGAGCCGGTCTCGGTGCTGGTGGCGGTCTGGATGTCGACGCCTGCGTCGGAGCCGCCACAGCGGGTGAGCAGCGGGATTGCGGCGACCTGTGCCGACAGCAGCAGGAACGCGCGGCGGTTCAGCCTCACGGTCGGTCCTGTCCTGCCCCGCCTACGGAAACCGTACCGCACGCTCCCGCAGTGGGCATGACAATCCCTCGGCCGGTGCCGTTGCGCATGAGTGTTAGCGTCCGGGGGCGCGAACTGGCGGGCGTCCAATGACCCGCCTCACTAGGCAGGACACCTGATGCAGATGCTGCGTCGGCCGTTCTACGGCTGGTGGGTGGTCCTTGTCGGCGCGCTGGTCGCCTACAGCTCCGGGCCGGGCCAGTCGTTCACGTTCAGCGTCTTCATCGACTCGATCATCGAGGACACGTCACTCACGAGGACGGCGATCTCCGCCCTCTACGCGGTGGGGACCGGCGTCAGCGCGTTCATGGTGTTCACCGTGAGCCGCCTGGCGGACCGCCACGGCGCGCGGAAGACGCTCATCGGCGCGACGATCGGCCTCGGGCTCGCATGCCTGGCGATGTCGCAGGCGCGAGGGGCGTTCGTCATCTTCCTCGCGTTCTCCGCGCTGCGCGCCCTCGGCCAGGGCTCGATGACGATCAACGGCACGCTCCTGACCGCGCAGTGGTTCGTGCGCCGTCGAGGTCGTGCAATGGCGCTGATGGGCCTCGGCTTCCCGGTCGCCGTCGCGACGATCCCGCCGTTCGCGCGCTTCCTCATCGACACGATCGGATGGCGCGAGGCGTACATCGCGCTCGGCGTGATGGTCTGGGTGCTCGTGCTCCCCGGCGCGCTCTTCGTGGTGCGGGAGCGGCCGGAGGACATGGGCCTGCACCCGGACGGCGCCGACGCTCCACCGCCCGAGGAGCATGGCCTCGAGCCCGGCGCGCCCGAGCCCCGGCTGCCCGTGCTCTCGTCGGTGCGCTTCTGGATCCTCGCGGTCCCGCTCTCCACCTCGGCGCTCGTCGTGACGGGCCTCGTGTTCCACCAGGCGGCGGTGATGGAGGAGCAGGGGCTCTCGGCGCAGGTCGCCGCCGCGATCTTCGTGCCGTACGCCCTCGCCTCCGCGGGGGTGTCCCTCGTCGCAGGCGATGTCGCGGACCGCTTCGGGCCGAAGGTGGTCTTCACCGCCGCGATGTCCACGCTGTTCGCGGGGATGATGGTCGCGCTCGTCATGGATTCGCTCGCGCTCGCGGTGGTCTACGCGTGCCTCGTCGGCGCCTCCGGGGGCTTCAGCCGGATCGTCGCTGCCGTGACGTGGGCGCACTTCTACGGCCGTCGAGGACTGGGCCGCGTCCAGGGCTCCGCGACGATGGTGAACATCACCGCGTCCGCCCTCGGCCCGCTGCCCCTCGCGTGGCTGCAGGACCAGTTCGATGGCTTCCGTCCCGGCATCGCGATCCTCGCGGTCCTGCCGGTCGCGGCGGTGGTCACCGTGGCGCTCGCGCGCCCGCCCGTCGAGCAGCGCCCGTCCGAGGCGGTATCACAGGTGGTATGAATGGCGGCATCAGCTCGGTCCCGATGCCGGCCTCGCCGGTCGGCAAGAGACAGTCCATTGCCGGGGCCGGGGAGGGGGACACGGTGCCGAACGAACCGCAGTACGAAACGATCATCGTCGAGAAGGAGCGCGGCCGGGCGCGCATCACGCTCAACCGACCCGAGAAGCTGAACGCGCTCTCACGCCAGCTCCAGCGCGAGCTCCGCGAAGCGCTGTGGGAGGCCGACCGCGACACGCGCATCCACTGCGTGATCCTCCGCGGCGCCGGTCGCTCGTTCTGCGCCGGATACGACCTCACCCCGGAACGCCGACTCGAGGGCGAGACCGGCGAGGCCGACGAGTACGGGCAGGTCTACCGCCAGAGCCAGACGTTCGACGACGACGTGTGGCGCATGGAGGACGCCCAGCGCGATCGCATGACCATCTTCGACATGCACAAGCCGGTGATCGGTCAGATCCACGGCTACGTCGTGGCGGGCGGGACGGACCTCGTCTTCCTCTGCGACATCGTCGTCGCTGACAAGGACGCGCGGATCGGCTTCCCGCCGGTTCGTGCGCAGGGCGGCCCACCGCAGCACATGTGGACCTACCACGTCGGTCCGCAGTGGGCGAAGTACATGCTGCTCACGGGCGAGTTCATCTCCGGCGAGCAGGCCGAGCGCATCGGGCTCGTCTGGAAGGCCGTCGACGGCGATCAGCTCACCGAGACCGTCGAGGAGCTCGCAGACCGGATGGCGATGATCCACCCGGACTTCCTGTCGGGGAACAAGCGCTCGGTGAACATGGCCCTCGAGATGATGGGGGCCCGGACGATGCAGCGGTTCGCCGCCGAGCAGGATGCGCGCATGCACACCTCGCCGGCGATGGAGGACTGGCGCACGCGGAACCGCGAGCAGGGGCTCAAGGAAGCGCTCGCATGGCGCGACGGCCGCTTCGCGAACCTCGACGCGCGACGCGCCTGGCAGCAGGACGCCTGGTCCGAGGGGCCACGCACGAGCTAGAGGCTCGTCGCTCACACCACCGGAGGATGATCCGGGACGGCACGATGCCCCGGAGCCGGGGATCTCGGCTCCGGGGCGGTCTCGCGCCGCCGGGCTGGCAGGGCAGCCCGGCCCGAGGGCTACTCCTCCTCGTTGCGCTCCCGTCGCTTCTGCACCTGCGTCGGGAGGATGACGAAGGCGATGAACAGGGCGAGGAACGCGACTCCGGCGACGAGACCCATGAGAAGAACCTTTCATTGACCGGCGGTCGGCAGCTGCGCGACCGCCGGTCTCAGTTAGCTGATTGACCGAGCGCTAGGCCGAGAGCGGCATCGCGGGAGAGTGGCCGCCTTCGACGACCGCGCCCTCGATGACGTACCCGGGCTGCGCGAACTCGCTGGCGTCCAGGCCCACCCGCTCGTCCTCGGCGGAGACGCGGAGGCCCATGGTGGACTTGAGCACGATGAAGATGACCGCGGAGGTGATGCCGGTCCACGCGACGAGTGCCAGCACGCTGATCGCCTGCGCGACGATCTGGCCGCTGTCGCCCGCGATGAGGCCGCTCACTCCGCCGTAGTCGCCGTTCGCGAAGATGCCCACGGCGAGCAGGCCCCAGATGCCGCCACCCGCGTGACAGCCGACGGCCCACACCGGGTCGTCGAGGTGAAGCAGCCGCTCGAGACCCTCGGCGACCACGAACACGAGGATGCCCGCGACGCCCCCGATGACGACCGCCGCCCACGTGTCGACGTAGGCGCAGCCGGCGGTGATGCCGACGAGGCCGGCGATCGCGCCGCTACAGGTGGCGCTGATGTCCACCTTGCCCGTGCGGACGAACTGCACGTAGTAGGCGACGAGGCCGCCGGTGATGCCGGCGAGGAACGTGTTGACCGCGATCGTCGAGATGCGGAGGTCGGTCGCGGCGAGCGTGCTGCCCGGGTTGAACCCGAACCACCCGAAGAACAGGATCATCGTGCCGAGGACCACGTAGCCCATGTTGTGGCCGGGGATCGCGATCGACTTCCCGGCCGCGTTGAACTTCCCGGTGCGCGGTCCGACGACGAGCGCACCGACCAGCGCCGCGATGCCGCCGACGGCGTGCACCACCCCGGAGCCGGCGAAGTCCTTCGCGCCGGCGCCGAAGTCGAGCGTCGAGAGCCAGCCGCCACCCCAGACCCAGTGGCCGTAGACGGGGTAGATGACCGCGCTGATGAGGAACGAGTACGCCATGTACGCGTTCAGCTTGGCGCGCTCGGCGAGGGCGCCCGAGACGATCGTCGCGGCGGTGGCCGCGAAGACCATCTGGAAGAACCACAGCTCCATCGTGCCGACGTCGTTGGCGTCGCCGCTCAGGAACCAGCCGGAGGTGCCGATGAGCTTGTTGCCGTCGGCGAGGCCCGAGGCGAGCTCGGATCCGCCGAACATCAGCCCGAAGCCGAAGGCCCAGAACGCGAGGCCGCACATGAAGAAGTCCATGAGGTTCTTCATGAACACCGCGCCCGAGTTCCGCGTCCGCGTCGCGCCGGCCTCCAGCAGGGCGAAGCCGGCCTGCATGAAGAAGACCAGGAACGCCGCCATCAGCGTCCACGTGTAGTTCACGGCCAGCACCGCCGCGCCGGCCGCGTCGCCGTCGAGGTTCACGGTCGCGGCCCCCGTCGGGTCGGGGCCGTCCGCAAATGCGACCGCCCGCGGGACGAGGCCCACGGCCAGGAGCAACGCTGCCAGCCAGAATCGCCGGCTCCGCCCGAGCCGGCCCACCATCGAAGTCATCCATCTCTCCAAACGCACGAAACCTGCACGCGCAGGGCAACAGCACGCCGTCCTCGGCGCGTCGAGCGCGAGGCGATCGCTTGTGGTGCCCGTCAGTCCTGTGGGGGCGTCCCCGAACGCACACGGGGACGCCCGAAACTCATCCGGTCAGGAGGAGTCGGACGGTGCGCGCGCTTGCCTGTGTGAGAAGGAGTTCACGTGCCACCTCCGTCGGCGCTCTGGCCGGATTCCGTGGCGGGCGATGTGCCGGGCCACGACGGAGGCAGGGGGTGTGGCGGAGCGGCGAGGATCGCCGTCCCGTCAGAAGCGCGGTCAGAACCCTGCCGAGCAGGGCTGCCGTTCCTGGCCCCTCTGCGCTCTGTGAGTCGGAAGGTTGCGCCTGTCCGGCGTCAGTGGCGTTTCGCGATCATGAAGATCACGTTTCCGAAGAACTTCGGCGCCGTCTCCCGCCGGAGGTGACTCGCTGGCGGGAGACGGCGCAGGGTGTGCCTAGATCTCGGAGTAGCCGGAGCCCTTGCGGTCGATGCCGAGGCCAGTGCCGCCATCGATCCAGCCGAACTCCTTGAGGATCGCCTGGCTGTAGGTGACGCGCCCGGTGACCTTGTCCAGCGGCTCGGTGGCGAGGAGGAGCGCTGCGTTCGTCATCATCTCCATCGGCTCGCGGTCGGGGTCGTCGAGGCTCTTCGACAGGCCGAAGTAGACCGTGCCTTCAGTGGCGACGCCCACGCCCGGCGAGTAGCAGGCAACGGTGATGCCGTGCTCGTAGACCTCCTGCGCGAGGCCCTGCGTCATGCGCTCCAGCGCCGCCTTGGAGGCGCCGTACATCGTGCCGCCGCGCGCGCCCAGGCCACCCTGGTCCGGGTATGGGCCGCGGCCGGGGCCGATCGCGCCGACCGAGGAGATGTTCACGATCGCGCCGCTCTTGCGCTCGATCATGTCCGGCAGGACGGCCTTGGAGAGCATGAACGGGCCGTGCACGTTCACCGCGAAGGCGCGCATCCACCGGCTCGCCGGGTAGTCCACGATCGGGATGTAGAAGTTCAGCGCGGCGTTGTTCACGAGGACGTCGACGGGGCCGTAGGCCGCCTTCGCCTCCTCGACCATGCGGTTGCAGTCGTCCTCGAGCGAGACGTCGCCCACGACCGCCGTCGCCTCGCCGCCCGCGGCGCGGATGTTCTCCACCGTGCGGTCGAGCGACCCCGCCAGCATCTTGTGGTCGCCCTCGTGCAGCGTGCGCGCGCTCACCACGACCTTCGCGCCCTCGCGGGCGAAGTGCTCCGCGATCCCCTGGCCGATGCCGCGGCTCGCGCCCGTGATCAGCGCGACCTTGCCGTCCAGCTTGCCCATTGGTCACCCTTCCTGAGGTCTGAATCTCTCGCTGCTTGATACCACCCCCTCCGGCCGGGCGGGGCACTGAAGCGCGGCAGAAACCAGGGGGTCACGCTCCGGTCACGCGAGCCACGTAGCGTCCGAGCATGGATCCGATCCCGGCCGACCTCGTCTTCCTCGGTGGCCAGGTGCTCACGCTCGATGGCGGTCGCCGCGCCCAGGCGGTCGCCGTGGTCGATGGGCGCATCGCGGCCCTCGGTACCACGAACGAGGTCGGCGCGTGGATCGGCCCGGGCACCGAGGTCGTACAGCTCCACGGTCGAGCGCTGCTCCCGGGATTCGTCGACCCGCACACGCACTTCGGCATGACCACGTTCGAGCCGGTCGCGGTGGACTGTCGCATCCCGCCGCTGCGCGACAAGCACGCCGTCATCGACGCGATCGCCGCCGCGGCCTCGGCAGCTCCGGTCGGGCAGTGGATCCTCGGCCTCGGGTACTCGTCGAGGAATGGGCGCACCCCGATGGAGCTGCTCCGCGAGGACCTCGACGTCGCCGCCCCCGAGAACCCCGTTTGTGTCGTCGACCTGTCGGTCCACTGCTCGTACGCGAACTCGGCGGCGATGCGGCTCGCCCGGCTCACGAAGGAGACCCCGGACCCGGACGGCGGCCACTACGTCCGCGACGCCCACGGCGAAGCCGCCGGCACGCTCTGGGAGCGGGCGATGGACACGATCTACGGCATGTCGCTGACGGGGCTCACCGAGGCGTACGGCGAGGACGCCGTCGCCGAGCTCGTGCGCCAGAACAGTCAGCGCCACCTCGCGCTCGGCATCACGAGCGTCGCCGATGCGGCCGTGACGCCCGAGGCCGCCCGCGTGTACCGGATGGCCGACCAGCGGGGCAAGCTCCCGATGACCCTCCACGAGATGCGCGCCGGTCCCGGCTTCTTCGCCGAGCCCGACCCCATCGCCCAGCACGAGTTCCTGCAATCCTCGCCACCGACGACGCGACTCCTCGGCGGGACGATGAAGATGTTCATGGACCCCGTGTTCCCGAGGAACGCCGGGTACCAGGTCCACCCGGACGGCACGAAGGAACGCCTCGGGCGCCCGTACTACCAGCCGGAGCGTGCCGGCGCCCTTGCCGCCGAGGCGTCTTCGCGCGGCCTCCAGGTGGCGATCCATTGCCTCGGCACCTGGGCGATCGACCTCGCCATGGACGCGATCGGCGAGGCGATCCGCGAGTCGGAATCCGCCGACCAGCGTCACCGCCTCGAGCACTTCACGACCCCGACGTACGAGCAGATCCATCGCGCCGCCGGCATGGAGCTGACCGTCGTCACGCAGCCGTCGTTCTTCTACCAGGGCGGCGAGAAGTCGGCGGAACGGCTCGCCGAGTCCGGGATCGACGCGCCACCGGCCCCGCTGCGCCGGATGATCGACGAAGGTCTCAGCGTCGCGCTCTCCTCGGACTTCCCGTGTGGCCCCCTCGCGCCGCTCGCCGGCATCTCGTCGCTCGTGAGCCGGCAGACCCGGGGGAGCCTCGAGCCGGTCGCGGCCGAGGAGGCGATCTCCGCGGCGGAGGCCGTCGAGCTCTACACGATCGCCGGGGCGCGCTCGATGCATCGCGAGACCGAGGTCGGGAGCATCGAGGTCGGGAAGCGCGCGGACGTCATCGTCCTCACCCACGACCCGACGGCCGTCGACCCGACGATGCTCCGGGAGATCAGCGTGGAACAGACCTACGTCGATGGGCTCCGCGTGTTCGACCTGTACGGGCGCACAGCGGCCGCGTCCGGCTAGCGGCTGGCCTTCCCGAGCACGGACGGCAGCAGGTGCACCGAGTCCAGGTGCAGGCCGGGCCTCGCGAAGCGGTCGGCGCCGACGGTGTGCGCGTAGATGTCGATGACACCGAGTCCGAGCTCCGTCGCCGCCTCGCGCATCGAGTCGTTCACGAGCTGGATGACCTCGGCGACGTCGCGGCCGTCCTCCGCGGAGCGATCCGAGACGTCGGCGCGCGGCGCCGGAACCGTGATCGCGGCCAGCGTCACGCCGGCCTCCCGCGCCGCCCGGGCGGCGAACGCGAGGGCGTCCGCCATGGCCGGCGCGATCCGCTCGCGGCGGCCCTCGATTGTGTCGATGCCGGCCCGCCGCAGCACCGGGAGGAAGCCCTCTTCGGCCCGCGTGTCGATCTCGCCGACACTCATCGCGGCAGTCGCCCCGGACGGGAGCGATCCGAGCGCCCTCGCGAACGCCGCGGCGTAGAGGTTGGCGTCACCGCGCTGCGCACGGGCGAGGTGCCACGCCTTCACGCCGAAGACGAGGCGCGGCGTCGCGACGTAGGGGCGTCCGGCGAGGCGCAGTGGGAAGCGCGCCGGGCTGAGGGAGTGGCTGTCGCCCACGACGTACAACGGCTCGCGCGACTTCGACGGCGGTTCCGAGTTCCGTCGTCGGTACGCGAGGAGTGCGTCGAGGTAGCGGTGATACGTCCGCAGCTCGTGCCACTGCTTCTCGGCGAGCTGCTCTCGGACGCCGCGCTCGAATCCGGGCAGCGAGCGGTCGAGCAGCTGGCGGCAGAGTCCGAGGTTGCCGACCTCGAACGCCACCGCTGCGGCGATCACGTTCTCCGGGGCGCCTGACGCGGCGGCTGCGACCTCGAATGACTCCTCGCGCCGTCCGGCAGCGTGGAGCAGCATCGCGAGGCTCGCGCGGTACTGGCGGTGATTGGGGACGACGCTGACTGCGGCGGCGAGCGCCTCGACCGCCTCGTCCAGGCGGCCCATTCCCCCGAGTGCGATCCCTCGGTTGTGCTGGAGCGAGGCCGGTGGGTCGCCGTCGCGCCATGCCGCGATCGCCCGGTCGGTGAGGTCGAGGGCGTCACGGTGCGCGTGGCGGGCGAGCGCGATCGCCCCGGCGATGAGCAGGGCGCGCCCGTCCGCTGGGTCGTCCGCAAGCATCGCCCGCGTCGACGCCTCCGCCGCGACGAAGTCGCCGCGGGTGAAGGCATCCTCGGCCGCGACGAGTCGCTCGGCGCGAGATGCGGAGTCGGACGGACGGTCGTGCGAGACCGCGCTGGCCGTGGTGGTCATTCCTCCACGCTACGGAGCCCGGCTCTGCCCCGGCATCGGGGAAACGCCGAACCCACTGGCGGCTAGGGCCGGCCGACTTCGATCGGGGGCGGCGTCCCTCGCTCGTGCCGCGTCGGCCGAGGATGGACGAGGCGTGGCTCGGGCGCACGGGTGCGCGGCATGACCTCGCGCAGGTCGGTGACGAACTCGCGCAGCCAGTCCCAGCTGGTGTGCCCGTCGACGACCGCGCGCAGACGGGCGGCCCGTCCTCGGCGCTCGTGCTCGGGCATGTAGTAGGCCCAGCGCATGGCCGCGCTCATCGCCCGGATGTCTCGGGCCGGGAAGATCAGCGCGTCGGTGAGCTCCTCGGCGGCGCCGCACATGTCCGACATCACGAGCACGCCGGGGTTCTCCGCGGAGTGGACGGCGGCGAACTCCTTCGCCACGAGGTTCATCCCGTCCGTGACGGAACTGACCACGCAGACATCGGCCTGTTCGAGGGCAGGCGCGACGACCTCCGGGGGATGCGGGTCGAAGTCGATCGTGAGGGGGTGCTCCGGGAAGCGGACGTTCACCCGCTGCGCCGCCGCTTCCACGGCATCGCGCTCGTCCTGGTACTCGGGCACGCCGGTCCTCGAGGGCGCGGCCCACTGCACAAAGCGCGTGCCGTCCCGCATCTCCGGCGAGGTCGCCAGCGCATGCTCGTACGCCTCGAGGCGGTCCGGGATCCCCTTCGTGTAGTCGAGCCGTTCGACGCCGAAGAACAGCATCGAGGCGTCCGGCAGGCCGAGCGGAGGCGTATCAGCGGCCGCAGCCGCGGTGAACTCGCGGAACCGCTCGGGGTCAATCGAGATCGGATACGCCGCCACGCGGGCCGCGACGTCGGCGTCGAGCAGGATGTCGCCGAGGTTGTTCCGGTCTCGCTCTGTCTGCACGCCGATCAGGTCGTACGCGCTGAACGCATCGGCGAGGAGCGCCCCTTGCGGCAGGGACGACCAGACCTCGGCGGGCGGGACGGGGGTGTGGTGGAAGTAGCCGGTGCGCCCGGACCAGCCCAGCGCGCGCAG
This sequence comes from Dehalococcoidia bacterium, assembly GCA_020634075.1. Classification (GTDB taxonomy): domain Bacteria; phylum Chloroflexota; class Dehalococcoidia; order UBA2979; family UBA2979; genus W-Chloroflexi-9. The sequence goes on from JACKCJ010000020.1 coordinate 16,026, forward strand.
CTCTTCGCCCAGCGGGATGAGGTGGTAGTCGTGGACCCAGACGAGGTCGTCCGGCCGCAGGAGCGGAAGGAGCGCCCGCGCGAAGCGGGCATTGACCTGCCGGTAACTCACGTACGCGGCGACCGCTTCGTCCGCCACGTGTGCCGTGAGGCCGTGCATCAGCGGCCAGAGCACCCGGTTCCCGTACTCCTCGTAGTACCCGCGGACCTCGGCCTCGCTCAGGTCGACGAGCGCGTACTCGACGCCCCTCGCGCGCACGCGACGCGGCGGTCGGTCCTGGCAGGGGCCGGCGGTGGTGTCACCGCTCCAGCCGAACCAGACCGAGGTGCCGGAGGCTTCGAGCGACGGGAGCAGGGCGGAGACGAGACCTCCCGGACTGATGCCCTCGCCCGGGGCGGGGACTCGGTTCGAGACGACGACGAGACGGTTGGACATGATGCCGCGTTCCTTCGCGGGGGAACGGGGACCGGTGGTTGGTCGGCCCTCGCGTGTGCCGGTGGTTCGGTGACCCGTGGGAGGGTTCGACCTGAACCTAGGAGGGCGGACATAACGTGGAAGTTACGAGGAGCCTTCAAAACGCACCTCGCAGTAATAGAGCGATGAACTCGCAACGCCGGACGCGCGAATTGCCCAGATCAGGCGGCTCGCAGCCGCTGCTCCAGCGCCTGGAGCCAGCGCCGCACGGCATCGACGTCCGGCAGGGCCCAGCGGGCAGCGGTGGGTGCCGACGCCCGCTCACCGACGATCACCGTGACGGGCGCATCGCCGAACTCGCCCAGCGCCTCGAACGCGTCCTCGTCGGTGACGTCGTCACCGAGGTAGGCGATCGGCGTGTCCTGAGGCGCCTCGCGTGTGAGCGCGACGACCACCCGCCCCTTGTGCCAGTCAGCCGCGGGGCGTAGCTCGGCCACCATCTTGCCGTGCGTCAGCCTCAGTCCCGGCTCGTCACGGGCGGCCTCGTCGAGGAGGGTCACCACCTCGTCGGCTCGTTCCGGCGCCTGCCGGAAGTGGACCGCCAGCGCGAAGCGCTTCCGCTCGAGATGCGTCCCCGCGATGGACCGGAGTCCGCGCTCTACGCGCATCGCGGCTGCCTCCAGCGCCGGGAGGTACGTTTCCCCCCCGCCGAGCACGAGCCGCTCGCCGTCCGCGCGTTCCACCTCGAAGCCGTGACTCCCCACGATCGTGATCCCGGGCACGCCCACGAGGGCGATCGCGTCGTCGAGGTCACGCCCGGTCACGACGGCGACCTCGGCGACCTCGGAGAGCGCCACGATCACCGCTCGCATGGCAGGCGCCAGCGTCGCCAGCTCGGGTCGCGACACGATCGGGGTCAGCGTGCCGTCGTAGTCCAGGAACACGGCAGGCCGTGCTCCCGCCGGGAACAACTCGAGCGCGTCGAACGCGGACGGCAGGGGAGCAAGCGGCATCCGTCGAGTCTACGGAGGCGACGCTCGCCCGGCGGTCGAGCAGCCGTCGGGAGGGCTGAAAACGCAGCAGCGGCACCGGATCCGGTGCCGCTGCGATGAGTCGTTGGTAGCGGGGGGGAGATTTGAACTCCCGACCAACGGCTTATGAGTCCGCTGCTCTACCACTGAGCTACCCCGCCGGGGCCTCTGAGTTTGTCGGTCAGCGCGCTCGGTGGCAAGCCTCGATGCGGTCACCCGCTGGAGCCAGCCTGGGCCCTGCGCCTGACCACTTCTTGTTCAACTTCACGGAGTACTTGCACAACTTGTGCAACAGGACGTACCATCCTGTTCAGGACTTACGCGGAGAAGCCTCCGCAGGAAGGTACGGCACGATGAAGGTCGCGATTACTGGTAGCAGCGGGCTCATTGGCTCGGCGCTCACGAAGCGGCTGCGGGCCTCGGGCCACGAGGTGATTGAGATGCACCGGGGCGCGAAGAGCGACGCCCGCGCGGTGTGGAACCCGGACGAGGGCTGGCTGCGCGAGGGCGCGCTGGACGGCGTCGACGCTGTCGTGAACCTCGGCGGCGCGAACATTGGCGGCGGCCGCTGGACGGCGTCGCGGAAGAAGCTGTTGCGCAGCAGCCGCATCGACTCCACCCGCGTCCTCGTCGACGAGCTGAAGCGGCAGGGCATCCGCCCCGCGGTGTTCGTCCAGGGCTCGGGCGTCGACTTCTACGGCGACCGCGGCGAGGAGCGCCTCGACGAGAGCGCGGGGCCGGGCGACAACTTCCTCGCCCAGCTCTGCCTCGACTGGGAGGCCGAGGGCAACCGTGCCGCCTCCGAGCTCGGTTCGCGTGTCGCGATCGCGCGCACCTCGTTCGTCATCGACCGCGAGGCGCCCGCGTTCAAGCGCCTGGTGATGCCGATCAAGTTCGGTGTCGGCGGGAAGCTCGGCTCCGGCCGGCAGTGGTTCCCGTGGGTGCACCTCGAGGACGAGGCGCGCGCCATCGAGTTCCTGCTGACCTCGGACATCTCGGGTCCGGTGAACATCGCCGCCCCGGAGACGGTCACCAACACGGGCATCACGAAGGTCCTCGGCTCCGTGCTGAAGCGCCCGACGTTCTTCGCGGTGCCGGGCTTCGCGCTGAAGCTGCTGCTCGGCGAGATGGCCCAGGTGCTGCTGCTGAACAGCAAGCGCGTCATCCCCGCGCGCCTGGCGGAGGCCGGCTTCCGGTGGGAGTACGACACCGCCGAGTCGGCAGTCCGCGAGGCCACGGGGAAGGCCTCGAACGCATCGCCACAGCCGGCCGTGAGCCGGTAGTTCCGCGGCATATGCGCGGAGCGCTCCACCCCCGGAGGGGTTTACTCGGAGGTCAGGCATGAGCCTGCATCGAATGGCCGATATCCAGCGACTCCCCATCAGCGTCGAGGAGGCGTGGGACTTCTTCTCTGACCCGCGCAACCTCGCGGTGATCACGCCGCCCGACATGGGGTTCGAGATCCAGAACGAACTCCCGGCGCGGATGCACCCCGGGCTGATCATCAAGTACAAGGTGCGGCCGCTCTTCAACGTCCCGATGACGTGGGTGACGGAGATCACCCACGTGGTGGAGCCGAACCTGTTCGTCGATGAGCAGCGCTTCGGGCCGTACAAGTTCTGGCACCACCAGCACCACTTCCGCGAGATCCCGGGCGGGATCGAGATGCGTGACATCGTCCACTACGACGTCGGCTTCGGCCCGCTGGGCGACATCGCGAACCTGCTGATCGTGAAGCCGCGGGTCCAGGCGATCTTCGACTTCCGCCGACGGGTGCTGGAGCAGCGCTTCGGAGGTCTGCCACAGCACGCCTACTAGCCCCACCAGTCCCTCAGTGATGGGTCGGCTCGGCGGGGATTCCCCGACGAGCGCGCGGCCGCCTCCCCCTCCCTCTTCCGGGCAGGCCGCGCCAGCCACGACGCCCGTGACGCTCCGTCCCCGTCGGAGCCTCGCGGGCGTCGTCGCGTCCGATGGTGTGTCTGTCGGGCGCACTGCGTTTCGATTCGAAACCCGATACCCTGACGACCTAGCGACGACGTAGCGCGCTTCGGTGGACGCCGCCGGAGGTAGAGAGGTCTTCCGTGCCCGAGTCACTGCCAGGCCGGCCGCCTGCGGAGCAACCGGCTGAGCGTCGTGTCACCGTCGATGGTGTCGCCTTCACCTACTGGGAGTGGTCAGGCGATGGCCCCACGGTGCTGATGGCTCACGCCACCGGGTTCCATGGGCGCACCTGGGACGCTGTCGCCCGCGCGCTCCCCGGCTACCGCGTCCTCGCGCTCGACCTGCGCGGCCACGGTCGCTCGGACCACACCGGTGAGCCGGAGTCGTGGGAGGTCTTCGGCATCGACACCGCGAACATCGCTCGTGAGCTCGGCCTGCGCGGCGTCCTCGGCGTGGGGCACTCGATGGGCGGGCACTCGGTCACCATCGCTGCGATGCGGGAGCCCGAGGCGTTCGCCGGGCTGCTGCTCGTCGATCCCGTCATGCCGCTCGACCGCGTCCCTCCTCGCGAGGGGCGTGGCGGCGTCTCGGACTTCGTCCGCAAGCGGCGCAACGAATGGTCGAGCCCGGAGGAGATGGTGGAGCGGTTCAAGGACCGCTTCCCGTATTCCTCGTGGCGCCCGGAGGTCCTCGACGACTACGCCCGCTGGGGCCTCGTCCCGAATCCTGCGGGTGAGGGCTACGTGCTCGCCTGCACGCCGGACATGGAGGGCGGCACCTACGCGGCGAGCGGCAACGGGCCCGCCATGGGGACCGAGGTGATTCCACACATCGGCGTGCCGGTCACGGTGATGCGCGGGCGTGAACCCGTCCCCGGCGAAGAGGCGGCTCCGTTCTCGCGGTCGCCCACGCCGCCTCGGCTCGCATCGCTGTTCGCGGACGGCGAGGATGTCCTGCTGCCGGAACTCTCGCACTTCATCCCGATGGAAGCGCCGGAGCTGGTCGCCGAGCAGGTGCGGGCGCTCGATGCGCGCGTCCGTGCTCGGCTCGCGCAGGAGGGCTGACGCTGGTCCTTCAGCCCGGTCGTGATCGGGTGTGACAGGCGCGGTATCCTCGAAGGGCACGGCGCTTACCAACCGTAGGTACGGCGCTCCGCAAGGTAGGATGAGGCCATGAGCGAAGTCGAAACCCCGACCCCGACGATCAGCTTCACGGACGAAGCCCACGCGAAGCTCGCCGAGGTCATGGACAACCACGCCAACCCCGTCGCGGGCCTGCGCCTCGAGATCGCGGACCGGACCGGCGGTCAGTTCCGCCACCTGCTCTCGATGGTCGAGGAGGGCGCCGCGGTCGACAACGACGTCCGCGTCGACACCTCGGACGGCATCTCCGTCTTCGTACCGCCGCAGGACGCGCGCTACCTCGACGGCGTCGAGGTGCACTTCTTCGACGACGGCGAGGGCAACCAGGGCCTTGAGTTCCGGAACCCGAACCCGATCTGGTCCGACCCGCGCGAGTTCGCGATCCAGGACCTGTTCGACCAGCACCTCAACCCGCAGATCGCCAGCCACGGCGGCCAGGTGCGCCTCCACGGCGTCGTCGGCCGCACGGCCTACGTCGAGTTCGCGGGCGGCTGCCAGGGCTGCGGGATGGCGAGCGCGACGCTGAAGAACGGCGTGGAGTCCACGCTGCGTCAGCACGTCCCGGACATCGAGGAGGTCACGGACGTGACCGACCACGCCTCCGGTACGAACCCGTACTACAAGCCGCAGCCGGCCGGGCACGGCCACGGGCACGCCCACTCGCACTAGCGCGGGCCAGCCACGACGGGGCCCACCACCAAGGCTCACGACGAGGCCCATGACCAGGCAGAGACACGAAGAAGCCCGGCCAATCGGCCGGGCTTCTCGTTGTTCGCTTCGCGCGATGCGCGGCGTGACTAGTGGGCGCCGCCACCACAGCCGCAGGCGCCACCGGCCTCGGCGTTCGGGGCGGTGATCTGGAAGCCCTCCTGCATCACGTCCTGGATGTAGTCGATCGACGCGTCCTCGAGCTGAGTCGCGGACGTCGGGTCGACGATGAACTTCAGCGTGCCGAACTCGACGATCGAGTCCTCGGCGGCAGCATCGTCCAGGCCCATGCCGAAGCGCGGGCCGGAGCAGCCGCAGCCGCCCTGCTGCATGAAGACGCGGATGGCCTTGCCCTGCTCACGCATCTGCTCGCCCACGAGGGTGTCGAGGCGCTGCTGGGCGACGTCGGTAATGGTCAGGTTCACGGTTCCCCCTCAGGGTTCGCGACGAATCTCGTCTAGGCCCACATCATGCCGTACCAAAGGTAAGCGTTGCAACACCTCTTGCTTCGCCAACCCCAGGTTCTCTCACTCTGTCGTCCACTCGAACGCCGTCGTTCACTCGGCTGCGGCCGCTTCCGCCTCGCGGATGACCCGCACGAGCTCCGGCCCGAAGCGCTCGACGCGCGACTCGCCCAGTCCCCACACGCCGAGGAGCGCATGCACGTTCCGAGGCTTCACGGTCACCAGCTCGCGCAGGGTGCGGTCGGAGAACACGGTGTAGGCGGGGAGTCCCTCCGCCTTCGCGCGCTCCGAGCGCCACGCGCGCAGCGCCTGGAACAGCGGGTCGTCCGGGCGCACCTCGGGCCCCTCGTCCGCCGCGGAGCGGCTCCGGCTGCCGAGCGAGGTCTGCGCGGGCAGCGCCGGGGCCGGCGTCGCCTCCGGATGCTCGCGCTCCCACTCGTCCACGATCGCGAGCACGTCGCGCCCGAACCAGGAGGCGCGCTTGCTCCCGATCCCCCAGATCGCCTGGAGGGCATCGACGGAGCGAGGGCGGTAGGTGGCGATCTCCCGCGCTGTGCGGTTCTCGAACACGCGGTACGGGTCGCGGTCGCCCTGCCGCGCGATCGCTTCGCGGAGGTCGAGCAGGCGGTCGTAGAGGTCCTCGGCGACGGCGTCGACCTCCGCGCCCTCGTGGCGTCCGAGGCAGTTGTCGCAGCGCTCGCAGCGCTCCGGCGCTTCTTCGCCGAAGTAGCGGAGGATGACGCCGCGCCGGCAGCCCGTCGTCTCGGCGTACTCGGTCATCTCGCGCAGCCGCCCCTCGGCGTACGCGCGATGCCGGGCGATACCGGACGTGTCGATCGGCGCGTCGTCACGGCCCGAGGTGATCCTCAGCGCGATCGGGTCGAGGAGTCGCGACTGGCGCAGGGCCGAGACGATCATCCCGTAGCCGGGATCGTCGTCCGCCACGGCGAAGGGGAGGCGGCCGGTGTTCGGATCGGCGATCTGCACCCAGCGCTGCCACGTCTGCCGCACCTGTTCGTCCGAGGGGTGCGCTTCGTCGATGAAGCCCTGCTGGAAGCGTCGGTCGCTACGTGCGTAGAGCAGGGTGCACTCGGACGGATCGCCGTCGCGGCCGGCGCGGCCGGCCTCCTGCGTGTACGCCTCCAGGCGGCCGGGCATATTCACGTGGATGACATAACGCACATCGGGCTTGTCGATGCCCATGCCGAAGGCGTTCGTCGCGACGATCACCGGCACCTCGCCGACGGTGAAGCGACGCTGGACCGCCGAGCGCACCTCGCGCTCGAGGCCCGCGTGGTACGCCTGCGCCTTCACGCCGGCATCACGCATCGCCTGCGCGATGTCCTCCACCGAGCGCCGCGTCCGCGCGTAGACGATCCCGGCGAGTCCCGGCCGGCGCTTCGCGTAGTCGATGACCCACTGCACCCGGTCCTCGACGCGGTCGATCCGCTCGACGGCGAGCGTGAGGTTGGGGCGGTCAACCGTCGTGACCACCTCGGCGGCTCCGTCGAGGCCGAGGCGGGCGGCGATGTCACGGCGCACCTGCGGGTTCGCGGTCGCGGTGAGGGCGAGCGTGCGCGGCATGCCGAGCCGTTCGCGGACGGTGCCGAGCTGGAGGTAGTCCGGGCGGAAGTTGTGGCCCCACTCGGAGATGCAGTGCGCCTCGTCGATCGCGAGGAGGTTCACGCCCGCCTCGCGGAGTCCCGCGACGAAGCGCTGGTTCTGGAACCGCTCCGGCGCGACGTAGAGCAGGGGCGTCCGCCCCTGGATGAAGTCGAGGTAGCGCTTGTTCTGCTCGTCGCGGTTGAGGTTCGAGTTGATGAACGCGGCCGGGACACCGGAAGCCTGCAGCCCCTCGACCTGGTCCTGCATGAGCGCGATCAGCGGCGAGACGACCACTGTGCGCCCCACCTCGAGGGCCGGGAGGACATAACAGAGGCTCTTGCCGGAGCCGGTGGGCATGACCGCGACGACATCACGGTCGGCCAGCGACTCGAGGACGCGCGACTGGCCGCCTCGGAAGTCCGGGTAGCCGAAGGTCTCACGCAGCCGGGCGCGGTAGTGGTCCAGGGAGTGGGGCAGCGGCGCACCGGGTGCCGTGCGGGGCGCGCCCGACGAGGGCGCCTCCGGCGGAGGGACGTCCGCGAGCGCCCCGCAGGCCTCGCACCACGGCGCGCCCTCGGCGAGGGGCTCGCCGCAGTCCGCGCACCGTACCGCCACGTCTCGCGTCACACGCGCTCCGGAAGATCGTCACCGGTTGTGGCTGGGGATCCTCATCGTATCGCGCTCGTCGGCTAGCGTTGACCGGCGGCTGGCGCGACGGCGAACATCAGCCGGCCGGCGGGGCGAAAGGCGCGACATGCGATCTCGGTCGCTCTCTCCTGGGCTCGTGAGCGCGGTCCTCGCTGCCGTCCTCCTCGTCGGCTGCAACAGCAGCGAAGAGGCGACGACCACGCCGACCGCGACACCGACGGCGACACCCACCGCCACTCCGACCACGACCGCCTCCGCGACGGCCGCCCTGACAACGGTCGAGCAGATCGACTTCACCGACGTCGCCATCATCGGGCCGCTGATCGACCACTTCGGCGGCGGGGAGGTCGATCCGAACCGCGTCCAGTACGTGGACCTCACGCACGACGGCACCGACGACGCGTTCGTGATCGTCGAGTCCGGCGGCACCGCCGGCGACTCCGGCGCGGCACTCCTCACGATCGAGGATGGACAGCCGCACGTCGCGGGCTACATCGAGTCGGGCGGGCGGATCGACGTGCGCTTCCCGGAGGTCGGCGGCGGCATCGTCGTCACCACCGAGGGCGTCTGGGAGCCCGGCGACGCGGAGTGCTGCCCCTCGAACCTCCGCGAGTCGACGTACGAATGGGAGGACAACGCCTTCGTCCTCCGCGACGAGCAGGTCGTCGACAATCCCGACGTCGAGGACAACTAGCTCCGACCGAGGCGCCTAGACGTCAGCCGCACCCTGGTCGCGGGCGATTGCTCGCTCGAGCGCGGCGCGCTCCTCGGCGTCCCACTTCGTGAGCAGCGCGTCGAGCGCCTGGGCGCACTCGGCCGGCGCGGCCAGCGCGACCTCCGACAGCACGGAGCGCAGCGAGGCCTCCGGCCATGCACCACCGGCTGCGTCGTCAAGGCGATGCGCCAGCCCGCGCACGTGCGAGGCGAGCATGCGCCGGTCCTGCTCGAGCCGCTGGAGGAGCGCCGGGACCGTCGGAGCGCCGTACATCACCGCGGCCACGGCGGCAGGATGCCGGTCGAGCCGTCCCGAGGGCGGCGCGATGCCGGCTGCGGCCGCGGCGAACGTCGAGCACGCGAGCTCGGTGAGGACGGCCAGCGCCGCGACGCGCTGCCGCGGCGAGCGTCGTTCCGTCTCTGACGTGCCGTTGGCGGAGCTGTCGGCGCGCGCCTCACCGACGTCGTGAAGCGCGACGGTGATCCGTCGGATCAGCTCGCCCGAGGCCTCCTCGACGGTCTCGAGGGGCAGCTCGTCGAAGGCGCTGAGGTCGAATGTCGGGCTCGGTTCGCGCGTCATCGGCCCCTATCCTAGAGGCGTGAACGACATCGGCATCGGCAAGCACGCGGTGATCCTCACCGCGCTGGTCATCAACCTCTGGGTCGGCGGCGACTTCATCGAGGTGTGGTTCGGCCACGCGGCGCGTGCCGCCTTCGAACTCGTGCTGATCCTCGGCTACATGGTGCTCATCCTCGGCATCACCGCGCCGCTGCCGTGGCGCCGTAAGAAGGACGAGACCGAGGGGCAGTAGGCGTATCTCGCAGCCCGTGAGTAGCGACCAGCGCGCGCGCCGTGCGAACATCGAGGTTCGGCGGGGGCGATTAGCTCAGTGGTAGAGCGCCCGGTTTACACCCGGAAGGTCAGAGGTTCGAACCCTCTATCGCCCACCACGCTCCCTCGTGTCGCGACGCACCTCTAGCTGCGCACGACCTCTGCGCCGGTGACTTCCGCCAGCACCTCGAAGTACTCCGGGAACGTCTTGGCCGTCGTGCCGGGGTTCGTGATGCGGATCCCCGGCGCGCGCAGTCCCGTGACCGCGAATGACATCGCGATGCGGTGGTCCTCGTAGGTCTCGATGTCGGCGGGCCGAGGCTGCCCGGGATGAATCGTCACCGAGTCCCAGTCGTCCTCGACCTCGATGCCCATGCGACGGAGCTCCGTCGCTGCCGCGACGGGGCGGTCGCTCTCCTCGTAGTGCGTCTGAGCCACGCCGCGCACCGTCGTCGGGCCGTCCGCGAACGGCGCGATAGCCATGAGTGACGTGGCGACGTCGCCCATCTGCGAGAAGTCGGCGTCCACCGCGCGGAGCTGCGACGGGCCTCGGACCTCGATCGCATCGGCGCCGACATCGACCGCACAGCCCATGCGCGCGAGGACTTCGAGCAGGCCGAGATCGCCCTGGGCCGAACGCTTCCCGAGGCGCGGCACGACCACGCGGCTGCCGGTGACCGCGGCGGCGCAGAAGAAGTACGACGCCGCCGAGGCGTCCGGCTCCACCGCGTACGTGCGTCCTCGGTAGCGCTGGGGCGCCGGCACGTGGAATGTGCGGTTGCCGTCGCGCTCGGCGCGGACGCCGAACTCCGCCATCGTCGAGAGCGTCATCGTGACGTAGGGGGCGGACACGAGGTCGCCGTCGACGGCCACCTCGACGTCGGCGGTCGCATACGGCGCGGCCATGAGCAGCGCGCTGAAGTACTGGCTGGAGATGTCGCCGCGCATGGTCGCGCGGCCTCCCGCGAGGCCGTCGGCGCGCACGTCGACGGGCGGGCAGCCGTTGTCGAAGCGGCTGCCGATGTCCACGCCCAGCTGGCGCAGGCCATCGATCAGGGGATCGATGGGGCGCTTCCGCATCGCCTCGGAGCCATCGACCGTGAACGCGCCACGCCCGAGGGTGACGGCGGCGGTCAGGAAGCGGGCGGCGGTACCGGCGTTGCCGATGTAGAGCTCGGCGGCATCGGCCGGGAACGGGCCGCCGGCGCCGGTGACGACGTAGGTGTGGGCGTCGCGCTCCTCGATGGTGACGCCGAGCGAGCGGAGCGCCTCGAGCATGTAGTGCGTGTCGTCCGAGGCAAGCGCGTCGGTGATCGTGGATTCGCCCTCGGCGAGGGCGGCAACGAGCAGGGCACGGTTCGTGTAGGACTTGGAGCCGGGCAGCTGGACCACGGCGTCGAACGGGCCTGTGACCGGCTGGATCTCGACGGCGTCCATCGTGGCTACCCCGCTGTGGCTTCGCAGTCCCTCGTGCGCGCCACAGGCTACCCGACCGCCGGGGAAGGGGCGCGCGATCGCGGCCCCGTCGAGGCTCGGAACCTTGCCGCTGTTTCTGGCCGCTGCCTACACTTCGCTCGCGACGTCACCCGTCCGCCGTGCGGCCCGACGCGTTCGGTCGCCCGGCGACTCCTCTCTCCACCCACGGACGTACGCGCATCGCGGGGCAGGTGTGTCTTGAGCAAGAGCATCCAGGAGTGGCGCGAGACGACGCACGCGAAGGCGACGTCGCGGTTCAAGGAGCGCAAGGAGACCTTCGAGACGCAGTCCGGCGCGGAGATCCGCCCGCTCTACGGTCCCGAGGACCTCGCCGAGTGGAACTACCACGAGAAGCTCGGCTACCCCGGTGAGTTCCCGTTCACGCGTGGCGTGCAGCCCACGATGTATCGAGGGCGCCTCTGGACGATGCGCCAGTACGCCGGCTTCTCGGACGCCGAGGAGTCGAACCGCCGCTACAAGTTCCTCCTGGAGCAGGGCCAGACCGGCCTCTCCGTCGCCTTCGACCTGCCGACCCAGATTGGCTACGACTCCGACCACATGATGGCGGAGGGCGAGGTCGGCAAGGTCGGCGTCGCGATCTCCTCGCTCGCGGACATGGAGACGCTGACCGACGGCATCCCGCTGGAGCAGATCACGACGTCGATGACGATCAACGCCACGGCGCCGATCCTGCTCGCGTTCTACGTCGCCGCCGCCAAGAAGCAGGGCGCGGACCTGACGAAGATCGGCGGGACGATCCAGAACGACATCCTGAAGGAGTACATCGCGCGCGGGACCTACATCTTCCCGCCGCGCCCATCGCTCCGCCTGATCACGGACGTCTTCGCCTGGTGCAAGGACAACGTGCCGGACTGGAACACGATCTCCATCTCCGGCTACCACATGCGCGAGGCGGGCTGCACCGCGGCCCAGGAGCTCGCGTTCACCTTCGCCGACGCGATCCAGTACGTGGACGCGGCGCTGGAGGCCGGCCTCAAGTTCGATGAGTTCGGCGGCCGCCTCGCCTTCTTCTGGGCGTGCCACTCGAACTTCCTCGAGGAGGTCGCCAAGTTCCGTGTCTCTCGCCGCATCTGGGCCAAGATCGCGACGGAGAAGTACGGCTCGACCGACCCGCGCGCGCAGATGGTGCGCTTCCACACGCAGACGGGCGGCGCGACGCTGACCGCGCAGCAGCCGCTGAACAACATCATCCGCACGACCCTGCAGGCGATGTCCGCCGTGCTCGGCGGCACGCAGTCGCTGCACACGAACTCGTACGACGAGGCGCTCGCGCTGCCGACGGAGAAGTCCGTCGAGATCGCGCTGCGGACGCAGCAGATCATCGGGTACGAGTCGGGCGTCGCCGACACGATCGACCCGCTCGCGGGCTCGTACTACGTCGAGGCGCTGACCGACCAGCTCGAGGCCGAGGTCTGGGCGTACCTCGACCGCATCGAGGACATCGGCGGGGCGCTCGTCGGGATCGAGCAGGGCTTCCAGCAGCGCGAGATCCAGGAGAGCGCGTTCCAGCTCCAGCGCAAGGCGGAGACGAAGGACCGCATCGTCGTCGGCGTGAACCAGTACATCACCGAGGACGAGATGGACGCGGAGATCATGCGCGTCGACCCGGCCGTCTCGCAGCGCCGCGCGAAGCACCTCGCGGAGCTCCGTGCCGGCCGCGACCAGGCGAAGGTGGACGACGTCCTGGGCCGCATCCGTGCCGCCGCGCACACCACCGAGAACATGATGCCGCTCTTCATCGAGGCCGCCGAGCTCTACGTCACCATCGGTGAGATGTGTGGCGTCCTCCGCGAGGAGTGGGGCGAGTACCAGGAGATCGTGACGATCTAATGCCCGATCCCGATCCGGTCGCCGAGGCGGTTCCGCGCATCATCGAGGCCAACCAGGCCGCGCGTGCGGAACTGATGGAGGCGGTTGACGCCCTGTCGCCCGAGCGGCGGCAGGAGCGCTGGTTCGGGGAGTGGTCGATCCACGACGTGATCGCGCACCTCTACGAGTGGCAGAACGGCTACGCCCACGCCCTCGAGCGGATGGCGCGAGGTGAACGCCCGGAGATCCCGGACTACGACCCGCAGGGTGGCGACGACGCCTTCAACGCCCTCGCCTCGGAGCGAAACCGTCACCTCCCGTGGGAGGAGCTGATGGCGCACCTCCGCGCCGCCCGCGAGCGGCACGAGGCGGCGGTGAAGAACCTGGTGGGCCGACTCCCGGCGGAGCGATTCGAGGAAGGCCGCACGGCGCGGAACCTCTCGGACACCGCCGGCCACGACCGTGAGCACATCGAGCCGATCCTCCAGTGGCGGCGCGAGCAACAGATCTAGCATCACCGCCGGCGAGAGCTGGCTGAGCGACCCGAACAGAGCGACCCGAACGAAGCGAGGAACCCCCGTGATCGACCGCATCCACCACGTCGGCATCGTCGTCCACAGCGCGGACGACGCGCTCGGCTTCTTCCGCGACACGCTCGGCCTGACCGTCACCGAGGACCGCGTCGTCGAGGAGCAGGGCGTGCGCGGCGTGCTCCTCGCGCTCGGTGAGAACGAGATCGAGCTCCTCGAGCCGACGCGGGACGACACCGGCGTCGCGCGATTCCTCCAGTCCCGCGGGCAGACGCTGCACCACATCTGCTTCAACACAGACGACGTGGCGGGCGAGCTGAACCGCCTGAAGGCGGCCGGTGTCGAGCTGATCGATGAGACGCCGCGCGACGGCCTCGCCGGGAAGATCGGGTTCCTCCACCCGAAGTCGATGCACGGCGTGCTCGTCGAGCTGGCGACGCCGCCCGCGGGCGCGCACGTCTCGCACGACAAGGGCTTCGACCACCTCGCGGTGACCGTCGCCGACTACGCCGCTGCCCGGCAGACGTGGAAGGCGAACATCGGCCTCGACGTCACGAACGAGATTCGCGTCGAGGATCGCGGGATGCTGATCGGCCAGATGCCGTCCGGCCAGTGCATGATCGAGCTGATCACGCCTCTCGGCCCCGATTCCCCGATGGCGAAGCGCATCGAGGAGCAGGGTGAGCGCGCCTCCTCGATGGTCGCGATCGAGGTGCAGGACATCGACGCCGAGGTGGCGAAGTACCGCGGCAAGGGGCTGGAGCTTCCGGATCCGGCGGCGGGTGCCCTCCCGAACAGCCGCACGAGCACGATCAGTGCCGAGCAGGCGTTCGGCCTCGCGATCCAGCTCATCCAGTTCGACTAGCGATCACGCTCCGCCGCTAGCCGGTGTCGCCTCGACGCCGGCGGCGGTGGACGGTCGACTCCTGGTCCATCCGCACCACGCTCAGCTGGCCGTCGCCTTCCATGAGCGCGTGCTTCACGTCGCGAACGTCCTCCACGCCCTGCTCGCGGAGCAGCGTCATGAGTTCGTCGTAGGTGACGAGCTCCTTGCGCATGTGGGCGCGAATCATCCGTCCGTCCTCGATCAGCGTGAGCGGGGCAGGGTGGACGAACTGCTCGACCCACGGGACGTGGTACCCCAGCCACTCCAGCGCCACGCTCCAGCCGACGATCGTGGTGACCAGGAGCGCGCCGTCCGTCACCGACCGGTAGTCGTCCGCCATCGCGTTCTGGGCGGCATCGGCGAGGAGCACCAGCACGAGGATGTCCGTCATTCCGAGCGCTCCGGCCTGGCGCTTGTGTGCGAAGCGCAGCAGCCCGAACAGGAACAGGTACGTCAGCGTGCCGCGGATGAACGTCTCGAGGATCGGCGTGCTGGGGGCGAACACATCGGCCCAGTCGGGGGCGAGGGGAGGCATGGTTCATCGATTCCCGTGCCGACCCTCCACCGCTAGGCTAGGCGCGCTCCGCTCGCCGGGGCGTTGTGGAGCCGTGCCTCAGACCCCGGTCGGGCCTTCCCCCGTGGGGCGTTGAGTCCGCCGGTACGATGGAGCGAACGCCGTCGCGTCGGTGAGTCGCGAGACTCCTCCTAGTGGCGAGCAACCGCGTGCTCGGAGAGACTGGGCACGCGCTGACGGGTGCCGATCGCCCGCAGAGACCGACAGCAGGGAACGGGAGAACCATGGTGACAACGGGAGCCCCCATCCGAGTCCTCATCGCGAAGCCCGGCCTCGACGGCCACGATCGCGGTGCCAAGGTGGTGGCGCGCGCCCTGCGCGACGCCGGCATGGAGGTCATCTACACGGGCATCCGCCAGACGCCCCAGATGATCGCCGAAGCGGCGCTGCAGGAGGACGTGCAGGTCGTCGGCCTGTCGATCCTGTCCGGCGCGCACCTCGAGCTCTTCCCGCGCGTGGTCGAGGAGCTGAAGTCCCGCGGCATCGACGACGTGCTGCTGTTCGCCGGCGGCATCATCCCGAACGAGGACATCCCGAAGATCAACGAGATCGGCTTCAAGGGCGTCTTCGGCCCCGGCACCGACACCAACGACATCATCGAGTTCGTGCGCAACAACGCGCCGGCTCGCACCTAGTCTCGCGCCGAGTGAGTAACGCCCCCACCGTCGATACCGACGCACTCGTCCAGGGCATCCTCGACGGCAACCGGCGCTCGCTCTCGCGTGCGATCTCGCACGTCGAGGCGGACACGCCTGCGGGCCGCGAGCTCCTCGCGCGCCTCTACCCGCGCACGGGTCACGCGCAGGTCATCGGCATCACCGGCTCCGCCGGCGCCGGGAAGTCCACGCTCGTCGGGGCGATCGCCCGTGAGCAGCGCAAGCGAGGACGCACGGTTGGGATCGTCGCGGTCGACCCGTCGTCGCCGTTCTCGCACGGCGCCATCCTCGGCGACCGCATCCGCATGCAGGACCTCACCGCCGACGGCGGCGTGTTCCTCCGTTCGATGGCGTCACGCGGCAACCTCGGCGGCCTCTCCGAGTCCGCGACAGGCGTCGCGGATCTCCTCGACGCGGCCGGCTTCGACGTCGTGCTGATCGAGACCGTGGGCGCAGGCCAGGACGAGGTGGAGGTCGCGAACGCGGCCGGAACCACGGTGCTGGTCGCGAACCCCGGCGGCGGCGACGAGGTGCAGTCGATGAAGGCCGGCCTCATGGAGGTCGCGCAGGTCATGGTCGTGAACAAGGCCGACCTGGCCGGCGCGGACACGGCCGTCACGCAGCTCCGTGCGCTCCTGGCCATCGCCGACCTCGGCGCCTGGCGCCCGCCGATCCTGAAGGCGACGGCGCGCACCGGGGAGGGCGTCCCCGAGCTCATCGACGCGATCGACAGTCACCAGGAGTTCATCAAGACCTCCGAGCACGCGGAGGAGGAACGGCGCAAGCACGCCGAGCGCCAGCTCGTCGCGATCGCCCGCGCGATCCTCCACCGCGAGGCGCTCAGTGCGGCCTCACAGTCCGGTGCGCTGCAGGATCTGGTCTCAGTGGTCGCCGACCGCACCCGCGACCCGAGGAGCGCCGCTGAGGAGCTCCTGGTGGCCGTCCGCCGCGAGTGGGCGGGCCGGTAGGCAGCCATGCTGCGGGTCATCCTCGTGGCGGGCCCGCAGGACGATCAGCTCGAGACCGTCGCCGAGGCACTGGCGAGCACGCCGCTGACCGCGGTCTACATGCCGCGCTCGATGATGCCCGCCGCCCAGGCGATCGCCGATCGTCACACGATGCGCGCGACTCCCAGCGACCAGCTCTACGCCGGCGCGACGGCCATCGATGTCGTCCGTGGGCTCGCTGAGCACGAGGAGGGGACGGTCGCGATCGTGGCTGCGCCCTCGGTCGTCCGCGAGGTCATCGTGCACGCGCTCGACGCACCCGTGCCCCCGGAACGGCTGGCGCTGGAGCCCGGTTCGATCGCCGAGGTCGAGGTGCGGACGGACGCGCCGTGGACGGTCAACCGCATCAACGACGCGTGCCACCTGGCCTGAGCCTGCCGCGGCCGGTCTGACCTCACGCGGTCGATTGTGCTGACATAAGTCCACTGCTAGAGTGCCTGCAGGCGGGACGGTCCCACACGGGGGACCTCTGGACGGACGATCCCCAGTCGTGCGCTTCCGCCTCCCTGCATTCGGCCCGGCCCAGATGGTGCTGACCCTGGCGATCCTGCTGCTGGGTCTGTTCGCCTACGCCTTCCTCCAGACCGCCGCTCAGGCGTACCGGCTGCGCGAGACCGAGCGCACGATGTTCGACGAGGTCCACGGCCTCCGGGAGCAACGCGCCGAGCTCGAAGGCCTCGCCGCCTACCTCGAGTCCGACGAGTACGTCGAGGCGTTTGCACGCCAGCAGTTCGGGCTCGTGAAGCCCGGCGAGACGCTCGTCGTCGTGGATGCGCCCACGACGTCGGGGCCGGTACGCCGTCCCGGTGAACGCTGGTGGGAGGCGCTGTTCGACACGGCAGCGCCGCTGACGCCCACGCCGGGCGCGTCCCCCGAGGACCTGAAAGACGCCCCGCTGACGCTGCCTGCGGATGCTTCCGGACCGCCCGCCGATGGGACGGCCGGCGACCCCTAGCTCCGACTCGAGCCCGGCCGGGCGAGGGCGTTCGCTACTCTGCCCCCGTGACTGACTCGCTTCCCAGCAACCGCCGTACGTCTGCGTTCGAGCGCCGCGTGGCGCGCGCCCTCGGGCCGATCGAGGGGCGCGTGCTCGTCGCTGCCTCCGGCGGCGCCGATTCCACCGCGACCCTGATCGCCGTCGCACGCGTCCTCGGCGCGGAGCGCGTCACCGCGGCCCACTTCGACCACCGCCTGCGCACCCCGGCCGAGGCGGCGCGTGACTTCGACGCCGTCCGCGACGTCGCCCAGCGACTCGACGTGCTCGTGGCGGCGGGAAGGGCAGCTCGGCGCCCCGGCGCGCCCGGTGAGCGCTCCGAGGCATCCGCCCGCGAGGCGCGATACCGCTGGCTGGCGCGCGCCTGTCGCCAGGCCGGCGCCGATGTCTGCGTCACGGGGCACACGCTCGACGACCAGGCCGAGACGGTCCTCCTGCGGCTCACGCGTGGCTCGGGAGCGCTCGGCGCTGCCGGGATGCGCGGCGAATCCGATTGGCCGGTGCCGGCCCGGGGCTCACGAGGTCTCCGCCTGGTGCGTCCGCTGCTCGGCGTGACCCGAGTGGAGGTGGAGGCGTACCTCGCCGCCCTCGGCGTCGAGCCGAGCTGGGATGCCTCGAACGACGCGCTGGACTACGCGCGTAACCGCGTCCGGCTCGAGGTACTGCCGGTGCTCCGCGCCATCAACGAACGCGCCACGGAGCACCTCGCCGGCTTCGCCGACGCGCAGCGCGAGGACGACCGGGCGTTGACCGCGCAGGCCCGCGCCTGGGTGGAAGCGCACGCGAACATCGGCCGGGGAGTGGTCACGATGAGCCGGCGAGAGCTTCGCGCGTTGCCGTCGGCGGTCGCGGTGCGCGTGCTCCGGGAGTCCTCGCAGCGGCTCGGGGTGCACCTCGAGAGCGCGCACCTGGAGGCGATCCTGGCCAGTCTGGAAAAAAGCGGCCGATCGGTCGATCTGCCCCTAGCGCATAGTCGGACATCGGGTAGCCTACTGGAGCTTCGGACTCGGCCGTCACCATCTGGGACGGACTGACCCTCTGAATCACGGGACGAACGCTTCACACGCCGCCAAGGCGGCCTGAGATTCTTTCGGCCCCCGATTGACAGGGTCAGACAGAAGACGTAGCATTCCTTTTCGCGTCGCTCGTTGGGCGGCACCGCACATTAACATCTGGATAGCAGACAGAATCCATAAGTAAGGGATCCCCGTCAGCCGGGACCCACACGGAGGATTCAGGTGTGGCTCGTGCATCTTCGGATGTGCGTGTGACGCCTGGATGAACTCGTGCCCGGCAGATGTGTAACCGCACAGCGGAACTAAGCCGATCACCCTCGGGTGACCGGATTTCAATGTGTGGAGAGTTTGATCCTGGCTCAGGATAAACGTTGGCGGCGTGCCTAATGCATGCAAGTCGCACGGAGCTTCGGCTCAGTGGCGGACGGGTGAGTAACACGTAGGAACCTGCCCGGAAGTGGGGGATAACTCCTCGAAAGAGGAGCTAATACCGCATACGGTCTACGG
>JACKCJ010000020.1:37500-40688 GCA_020634075.1 Dehalococcoidia bacterium
CAGCGGGTGAGAGTCCCGTAAGCGAAATCGGCGTCGACTCCGGCCGGATCCTGAGTACCAGCGAACACGTGAAATTCGCTGGGAAGCTGGGGAGACCACTCTCCAAGGCTAAATACCCCTGGTGACCGATAGTGAACCAGTACCGCGAGGGAAAGGTGAAAAGCACCCCGGGAGGGGAGTGAAATAGACCTGAAACCCTGCGCTTACAAGCAGTCAGAGCCGCCTCGAGCGGTGATGGCGTGCCTATTGAAGAATGAGCCGACGAGTTACGTTCAGTGGCAAGGTTAAGCGATGTGAGTCGCGGAGCCGGAGCGAAAGCGAGTCTGAATAGGGCATTCAGTCGCTGGACGTAGACCCGAAACCGAGTGATCTACCCATGGGCAGCGTGAAGCGGGGGTAAAACCACGTGGAGGCGCGAACCTTCCTGCGTTGCAAAGCAGTTGGATGACCTGTGGGTAGCGGTGAAATGCTAATCGAACTCGGAGATAGCTGGTTCTCCCCGAAATGCATCTAGGTGCAGCCTCAGGTGTTTTCCGGTGGGGGTAGAGCTCTGATAGGGCTAGGGGGCATAGCGCTTACCAAACCCTCTCAAACTGCGAATACCATCGGATGAGAGCCTGGGAGTGAGACTGCGGGTACTAAGATCCGTAGTCAAAAGGGAAACAGCCCAGACCCACAGCTAAGGTCCCTAAATCCACGCTCAGTGTTAAAGGATGTCTGGCCGCACAGACAGCCAGGATGTTGGCTTAGAAGCAGCCACCATTGAAAGAGTGCGTAACAGCTCACTGGTCGAGTAGCCGGGCGCCGACAATGTATCGGGGCTCAAGCGTGGTACCGAAGCTTGGGGATCGTCTTTGACGATCGGTAGGGGAGCGTTCTGCCAGCAGTGAAGCGGGATGGGTGACCACCCGTGGAGCGGGCAGAAGTGAGAATGTCGGCATGAGTAGCGTAATTCAGGTGAGAAACCTGGACGCCGTAAGCCTGAGGGTTCCTACGCAAGGTTATTCCGCGTAGGGTTAGGCGGGCCTAAGCCGAGGGCGAGAGCCGTAGGCGATGGACAGCAGGTTAGTATTCCTGCCCCGCTGCGTGTGCGTTTGAGATGAGAGGCGTGACCCGGGAGGATAGGTGGAGCGGACCCTGTGGACATGGTCCGTCCCTGCACCGTAGGCATCTGGCGATAGGCAAATCCGTTGCCAGGCTAAGCGGAGGGTGTGGGGGAAGCAGCGACGACAGTCAAAGCGATTCTGCTGAGTCCATGCCGGCTAGAAAAGCGTCGTCATCGAGTACATGTGGCGCCCGTACCGCAAACCGACACTGGTGGGCGACGGTAAGTACCGTAAGGCGTTCGAGAGAACCTTCGTTAAGGAACTCTGCAATTTGGCTCCGTAACTTCGGGAGAAGGAGCGCCCCTGAGGGTGAAGGACTTCGCGTCCTGAGCGCTCGGGGGCCGCAGTGAGCTGGCCCAGGCGACTGTTTAACAAAAACACAGGTCTCTGCTAACCGGTAACGGGATGTATAGGGGCTGACGCCTGCCCAGTGCCGGAAGGTTAAGGGGAGAGCTGAGAGGCTTGAACCGAAGCCCCGGTGAACGGCGGCCGTAACTATAACGGTCCTAAGGTAGCGAAATTCCTTGTCGGGTAAGTTCCGACCCGCACGAATGGCGTAACGATCTGGGCGCTGTCTCGACGAAGGACTCGGCGAAATTGAGCTGGCCGTGAAGACGCGGCCTACCCGCAGCAGGACAAAAAGACCCCGTGGAGCTTTACTGCAGCTTGGCGCTGGCGTCCGGGCCAGAATGCGTAGGATAGGTGGGAGCCTGTGATCCGGTCCTTCCGGGGGCCGGTGAGGCAACGGTGAAATACCACTCTTTTTGGTTTGTACTCCTAACTCGTGAGCAAGCACGAGAACAGCGTCTGGTGGGCAGTTTGACTGGGGCGGTCGCCTCCCAAAACGTAACGGAGGCGCGCAATGGTTCCCTCAGGGTGGATGGTAATCACCCGTTGAGTGCATTGGCATAAGGGAGCTTGACTGCAAGACGGACATGTCGAGCAGGGACGAAAGTCGGCCAAAGTGATCCTATGGTCCCGTGTGGAAGGGCCATGGCTTATCGGATAAAAGCTACCCCGGGGATAACAGGCTGATCCTGCCCAAGAGTTCACATCGACGGCAGGGTTTGGCACCTCGATGTCGGCTCGTCGCATCCTGGGGCTGAATCAGGTCCCAAGGGTTGGGCTGTTCGCCCATTAAAGCGGTACGCGAGCTGGGTTCAGAACGTCGTGAGACAGTTCGGTCTCTATCCGCTGTGGGCGTAAGTGGCTTGAGGAGATCTGCCCCTAGTACGAGAGGACCGGGGTGGACGGACCTCTGGTGTGCCGGTTGTTCCGCCAGGAGCATCGCCGGGTAGCCATGTCCGGAATGGATAACCGCTGAAAGCATCTAAGCGGGAAGCCAACTCCAAGATGAGGCCACTCACCGGGTTAACCGGGTAAGACCGCGGGAAGACTACCCGCTTGATAGGCCGGAGGTGTAAGCGCAGCAATGCGCTCAGCTGACCGGTACTAATGGTCGAGGACTTGACCTTCCTTCAAGCACATCTCGTGATGTGCTCGTCCCTCGAGCATGCTGCCCATCCGTCGTCCTGGCGGAACGGGCAAGCGCTCGCAGGAATCCTCACTCTCCTTGCATATTCTGTTGGAAGTGCCACTCCTACTCGGCTTCGTGCCCCGTTCAGGTTCGTGCAGGTTCGTGGCCGGCTCCGCCGGTCGGTCTTGCCACCGCCTTTACATCGCGCGTAGCCTGTAGACACGGCGCGGGATGGAGCAGCGGTAGCTCGTCGGGCTCATAACCCGAAGGTCGGGGGTTCGAATCCCTCTCCCGCTACCAAGAACGAATGAACGGCGAGGCCCCAGGCCTCGCCGTTCTGCTTTTCCGACGTCCCCTGCCGGCGTCCCGCCGGCTCCGATGCGCTCCGCGGAGGATCGAGGATCCCCCAGGGTGGTCCGCCGGCGGGCGGCCTCCCCGCGGCGCCAAGCTTCGACGCTTGACCTCCCAGAACCTCTGACTAACATCAGATAATGGTCGCTCAGTCTCGTCCTGCCTCGTCCGAGGCGATCCGCCAGGTCCGCTCGTTCAACCGGCTCGTCACCGAGCGCATCGGCGCCCTCGAGGAGGGCTACCTCGCGCGTGGT
>JACKCJ010000021.1 GCA_020634075.1 Dehalococcoidia bacterium
CTCGTCGGTCAGTGCTGTTCGCGAGTCCCGGACCGCCGACGCGCGCTGATCGGCCCGATCGCGCCGTGATGGCGCTGATCCCCGTCGTGTGAGTGGGTGAGTGGGAGTGATGCGCCCGGCGGGCCCCTCCGAACCGCCGGACGCATCACGGGTGCAGGCGCACTAGTTGCTCATCGACCCTCTCAGGACGACGGGCCCATCGGAGCCCCCGGCGCTGCTCGCGACGACGAACAGCCGGACAGGGATCCGGTCTCCCTCGAACGACAGGACGACCGTGGAGTCGCCGCTCGCCGTGGGGAGGAACGTGTTGGCCAGGACGAGCTCAGAGTGCTCGTCCTCCAGCCAGACCTTGTAGGAGGCGCCCACCGGCAGCGGCGGCAGGTCATAGACCAGCAGCACGCCGGCGGACTGCTCCGGGCTGTAGACGTACTGCCCGTGTCCACCATGCGCGGCCGAGGTGGTGGCGAGGGTGACGATGTGTACGTCGTCCGCGGCCTGCACGGCCAGCAGCGTCTGCTGGTCGCGGATCGCGGTCTCGAGGCGCAGGCCGAGCGTCTCCGCCTGCTGCGCGTTCACCGTCGTCTGGTCGAGCGTATCGAGGCGCTTCGCGCTCGCCTCGACGACCGCCGCGAGGGCGGACTGCTCCTCGCGCAGGTCGCCGATGGTGTTCTGCAGGGTGACGGCCCAGACCGTCACGAGGGCGAGCGCCGCGGCCAGGCCGGCCGCGGGCATGAAGCGTCGCCAGTTCTGGCGGGCGCGCCACGGGCTCGGGTTGCGCCGCGCCGCCTCGAGGACGCGCGTGCGCAGGCTCGGGTCGGCGCGACGGAGCGGCACCGAGAGGGCGATCATGTCGGTGAGGTCGAGGTAGGCCTCGTACTCGCGCTGGGCCGACTCGTCGTTGCGGATCAGGCGCTCGGCGTCGCGAGCGTCCGGGTCGCTGAGCGACCCCAGCGCGTAGCCGGCGAGCAGGGCTTCCCGTTCTTCCGGTGTCACGGTTCGCCAGCCCCTTCGTCCTCGTCGCCGTCCACGAACCCGTTCAGCGCATCGCGGAGCTTGCGCATCCCGAGCCGGATCCTCGTCTTCACCGTGCCCAGCGGATCCCCGGTCACGTCCGAGATCTCCGCCTGCGTCAGCCCGGAGAAGTACGCGAGCTCAATCGCTCGACGCTGCTCCGGGGGCAGCCTCGTCATCGCCGTCCGCACCGCCTCGCGCTGCTCTCGCAGCTCCGCGCCCAGCGCCGGATCGTCCATCCGATCCGAGGTCGCCACCGCGTCCAGCGGGTTGGACTCATCGTCCTCCTGGTCCTCCGACCGGTTCCTGCGGGAGACGCGCCGGAGTTCGTCCAGGGCGCGATTCCGCGTCACCGACATCAGCCAGGAGATGAACCGCCCGCGCCCGGGATCGAAGGAGGCCGGCTGCCGCCAGAGGCGGAGGAAGACCTCCTGCACCACGTCCTCAGCGAGCTGAGGATCGTGGAGGACCCGGAGACTGACCGAGAAGACCAGCGCGGAGTAGCGGTCGTACAGCTGCTCCAGCGCCTGGATGTCGCCTCGGCCCAGGGCCTCCATCAGGACCGCGTCGTCCGCGGCTCGGTCCGGCCCCGTCGTACGGGACGTCCGGGCACGCGTCGAATCGCCGTCACCAGAGGTTACGTCGCGCAGGTGCGTCCGGATCTCCGGGCGCTGCCGCCGAGGCGCCGGGTCTGTCACGGGACCTCCCGTGCGGGGGAGCAATCGTGGGGTGGGAACCCAATGTGCTCGAGGATCATAACGGACGGGACAGGCCGCCAACGCCCAACGAGCCCCGAGGAGCACGAGGAAACAGCTTCGTCAGACAGATGCGCAGACGGGTGGTCAGACAGCGTGGCCGGTGCTGAACAGCAGGCCCCGCGCGAGCACCTCCCCCGCGAGGACGGCGCCCAGCGCGATGTAGAGGAGGCCCGTGGCGGACATCATTCCCCGGATCTGGGCCGCCCGGAACGCCAGCCAGGTCACGCCGATCGGGAAGAACAGCCCCACGCCGATCCGCAGCCAGAACGCCGGGTTCGCGCCGAGGCTCACGCCGAGGCCGTCGGACAGCGGCACCTCGCGCGCCGGGGTGAACGTCCCGATCAGCACGAGCACGACCTGCAGCAGCAGCGCCGCGAGGACCACGAGGGACATCTGCTCCATCGGTTCCTTCGGCAGTCGCCCCGACGTCAGGTACCAGTGGCCCCACATCATCGCCATGAGCGCGCCGCCGAGGACGGCCGTGGAGGCCAGCACGGAGAGCACTGCCAGTACGGGGTTCCACACCGGCGGCGCGACGAAGAGCCCGAGGAGGACCATCGCGACGACGCCGGCAACGCTCCCGGCGATCCCGACCTGGATCGAGCGCTTCCGCTCCCCCGCCATCGCGAAGGCCATGTGCCCAACGCTGCCCGCGAGGAACAGCGCGAAGAGGACGCCGAACGGGCGGTACCACGCCTCCTCGAGCCGGTAGCCCTCGACGTCGGCGCTCGGGCTGATCGCGAGGAAGGTCCACATCGCGAAGATCGCCAGCGGGACGAGCGTGAGGGCGCCGGCCTTCACGTAGCCGGCGGTCACCTGCCCGCGGCGGTCGAAGGCGACGACCATGACGAGCGAGCCGACGGCAAGTTCGGCCAGCAACAGCAGGAGCGTGTACGGGAGGGATGCGGCGCTCACGCCGCCATCGTCCGGGTAGCCCGGAATACGCTCAACGCCTCCCCGAATGGCACTCGGCGGGTGTCGCCGCGGACGTAGAGCGGATGCCGCGGCTCACCTCGCGCGGTCAGCCCGAGGCAGGACGTCTCAGCCGGCAGCAGCGACGCGATGGCCTCCACCCGCGCGCCGAGGCGAGGGTGCACATTCCCCCACGCCACCACGACCTCGTCCGCCGCGCGAAGCACCGCGCGAAGCACCTCGCGCAGCCGCCGGTCGCCCCCGGGCCCGAGCAGATCGTCGACGTGCAGCAGTGCCGACGGCTCCGGTGTGCGCAGCGCGAAGAGGTTCACGACACGCAACGCGCCGAAACCCCAACTCCGTGAGAAGTCGATGCACCGGCGGATCGTCGGGTCATCGACGGTGGCGTCAGCCGTCGACGGGTTGAGCATCACCCACGTGACCGCGGGACCGAGGCCCCACCGCCGCCCGAGTTCGTAGCGATAGCGCCGGTCGCGTGAGAACGAGGCGGAACGCTTCATCGCCGCTCGACGAGGTCCTCGACGCGTCCACCCCAGCGCACGGCCTGGAGGCGGTTGCCCGCGGGATCGCGGAACGTCAGCACGACCGCACCCGGTACTTCCTCGACACCCTGGAGTTCGAACGGCGACGCCGCGAGGAGTGCGCGGAACGCCTCGGCATCCTGGATGCGGAACGACGCGACCACGTCCGGCCCGGCCTCGCCACGCTCGATGACCACGTCGATGTTCGCGAGGCGCAGGCGGACGCGCTCCGGGAGCGCCTCCTCGACCACGACGGCATCGAGCGTCTCGCGGTAGCTCGCGGCGAGCGCCTCGACGTCGGCGGCAGGGAGCCTGAGGTGGTCCAGCGAGCCCAGCAGTCCCACGGCGTCTCCCAATCGCGCGAGAGCGTGACGTTTTGCGTCGGTTCGGTGCGAGTCGATGGTAGGCGCGGGAGGCCCGGCTATGTCACCATCGAGGCATGCCGCAATACATCGTCGCCCAGCACGGTGACCGGCGCCGCTACCTCGTGAAGGCGCTCCACGAGGTGTCCCGTCGCATCGGCCGGCTGGTCCAGACGATGGACGACGAGATGCTGGACAGCCGAGCCAGCGGCGACGAATGGTCCGTCGCCCAGATCATCGGCTTCCTCCGCGACTCCGAGCGCGAGGACTACGACAACCTCGCGACGATGGTCCGCGTCGACGGATCCCCGATCGAGGACCGCCGCGCCATGCACGGACCACAGGAGGAGGGCTACCACGCCGACGACGTGTCGGACCTTCTGTGGGACTTCCTCACGCAGCGCGAGGAGACGGTCTGGTTGCTGCAGAGCGCCGGCAGCGCCTGGCACAACGTGGGGATGCACCCCTACCGCGGCGAGGTCGAGCTCCAGCAGTACGTCATGGAGATGAACGAGCGGGACCTCGACTGCATGTGGCGCATCCAGCGCGCCCGCGACGAGCACCGTCCCCCGGGCGCGGCGCAGGTCATCGGCGCCGCCGACATCTAGCGAGCTACCGCCCGGCTCCCCAGCGCTCGAACGAGACGAAGTCCGCAAGCGGCAGCCGCCGGTCGCCACGCCCCTGCGGGCGACCTCCACCCTTTGGGTAGCCGAAGGTGATCGCCATCGCGACGATCTGGTTCGGCGGCAGGTCGAGCACCTTCCGCGCGGCGTCATCGTGCTGAATGCCGACGGGGCACGAGGCAATCCCGAGCGCGTTCGCGGCGACCATCATGTTCTGCGCCGCTCGCCCCGCGTCGAACGGGCGCGACCCCTCGACGCGCACCACCACGATCACCAGCGGGCTCGCCGGGAGGTGCGTCGTGAAGTCCCCGCACTCGGCGAGCGCATCCTTCTGGGCTTGCGAGGTGATCACGATCACCCGGATTGGCTGCTCGTTCTTCGAAGAGCCGGCCATGCGCGCCGCACGGAGCAGGCGCTGGAGGTGTTCCTCAGCGACCGGCCGGCCGTCGTACTCGCGGGTGTCTCGCTTCGTGATGATCGCTTCGTAGGCGTCCACGGCTGCCTCCTGACGCGCGCCCTCGACGCGCGGGCAGGCTACCACCCGAACACCGACGGTCAGTGAGCGGACGAGCTACGAGGCGGGGGCGCCGAGGAGCTCCTCGACGGTGGGGAGGTACTGCTCGGCGTCCGTCAGCGGGCCGAGGCAGGTCGAACCGGAGCAGACGTAGGCGACCTTGGCGACGTCGGGCAGGCCAAGCTGCCGGATCAACTCCGCATCGCCAACGCGGTCGAGACGCTGCACCGTGCGGTCGGCGAGCCGCAGCCGCAGCGCAGCCGCGTGCAGTGGGTCGGCCACGGCGTCCGGCTCGCCCGCCGGGTACTCCGCGACGATCTTGAACTCCGGCTCCGCCGACAGGAGCCGGTCCACGACGCGGGCGTAGCTCGCGACCGCGAGCCCGCGGCCCTCGAGGCCATGTGCGAACGCGCCGAGCGTCTCCTGTGCTGTCGAGAGGTGACGCTCGTCGTGGGTCAGGCGGGCGAGCCAGATCAGGGCCTCGGCCATGTCAGTGTTCTCAGCCAACGGGTAGCGCGGCTCAGCGAGCAGGCCGAGGTCCTCGCTGCCGTCTGCGAGGTCACGGAAGCCGATCCCCGGCTCGTGCCAGTCACGGTCCACGACCCGCGCGATCTGCCGTGCCTGCTCGAAGTAGTGGCCCTGGCCGGACACCTCGTACGCCTCGAGGAGCGCGAGAAGCATCTGCGCCTGGTCGTCGAGGATGCCCAGGGTCCGCGGGCTGCCGTCCCAGGCGTGGTACATCCCTGCTTCGCCGGCCCGAGCTCGACTCAGGAGGAAGTCCACCACCCGTCGACCACGCTCAATCCAGTCGCGGCGGTCGAGCAACGCGCCGGCACGGAGCAATCCCCGCGCCACCACGGCTGCGCTCCCGGTGAACACGCGGCGGTCGATGTCGATCGCGCCGGGCTCCGTGACCTCGGACGAGACGATCGCGCCGGTCGCGTCGCCCAGGGACTCGACGAGGTACGTCGCGGTGCCCTCGATCGGTTCGTGCAGCGCCGCCTCGGCCTCCTCGTCGGAGCGCGCGAGCTCGGCGAGCGCCAGCAGCATCGCGCCCTGCGTCCGGGCGAGTTTCTCCGGCACGGCCTCCGCCCAGCCGGTGGAGGCGGCCCGGAAGAAGCCGCCCTCGATGCGGTCGAAGAGCGCCCCGTCCACGAGCGTCTCGGCGAGGGCGAAGGCGCGGTTGAACTCGGGAGCGAGCCAGCGGCGGTGGTAGGCGTAGCGGAGCAGCCGGAGCACCTCCGGATGCGGTCGGAGGCCGACCGTCCCGTGGTCTTCGTCGAGCCCCGGGGGATCCTCCACCCAGTGGTTCTGCACCACGTCGAGTGCGGTGTCGAGGATCGACGGCGTGAGGATGCCCGGCGCCCGGGTCGCGCGAGCTGCGGCGCGCTCGGCGGCGCGCATCGCGCGGGCGGCGTCGACGCGCTGGGCCACGGCATCGCGCTCGCGGAACCACTCTCCCAGCACCTCGTGCGCTGCATGCACGAGTGCGTCGGCGTCGAGTGGCCCGTGGGTCTCGATCGGGTCGCCCTCGGGCGTCAGGAACGCGACGGTCGGCAGCGCCTCCGGCGACGCCAGCAGGTACCGCTCCGCCACGTCGGGCCGTTCATCGGCGTCGACGCGGACGGCGACGAACTGCTCGCCGAGGAGGTCGATGACGCGCTGGTCGGAGAAGGCGCCCTCGTCCATCGCATACGAAGACGTCGACCAGAAGGTGACGATGCTCAGGAGGATCGGCTTGTCGCTGCGGCGTGCCTCGTCGAAGGGGCGATCGCCCCACTCGCGCCAGGCGATCTCACGCGCGCGGTTCGTGCGGGGCGAGAACGGGAACGCGCCCTCCGCCGTCATCGAAACCGGGGACATGGACACCCCCGCCGCTACGCCCGCCGGCAGCCCCGGCGGTCACGATCGAGCGTATCACCGAGGCCGCACGAAACCGTGACAGCGCCGCGCATGCGCCGGGCTACGTCAGGGCCTTGCCGAGCTGCCTCTCGATCCCCCCGCGCGGGAACGGCTCGATGACCCCGGTTGGGGTGTAGCCGTGCCGCTCGTAGACACGGAACGCACGAGGGTTGCCCTCGGTGACCCAGAGCGTGAGTCGGCGCACGCCGATCGCGCGTGCGAAGCCCTCCACGGCGTCGAGGAGCGCGCCGGCCCACCGCCCGCCCCGCAGGTCCTCGTCCACCCACATCTGATTGACCTCGGCGTCGCTCGGGACGTCGCCCGGCTCAACAAGCAGGCGCACCGAGACGAGGCCCCCGGGGACACCCTCGCCGCGGTCGACGATGAACCCCGCCGTCTCCGTACTGGTGGCGAGCCGGTCGCTGAACGCGCGCCACTCGTCGTCGCTGCGCGAAGCCGCCTCCTCGAGCGTCGTGCCGAAGGCGTAGGGCGCGAGACGTAGCGCACGGAGGCGCACCTCGCGGTATGCCTCGAACTCGCCCGGCCGGATGCGGCGGACTTCCATCGTCACTCCGGCGGGGACTAGATCCCGAGGTCGTCCTTGCCGAGGAGGGCCCGGGCGAGCGAGCAGCGGCCGATGTGCCCGTTCCCGTGCGCGATGAGCACCTGCAGGATGTGCTCGGCCTTGGAGCGGTCGCCCCACGGGTTCACCTTCGTGACCTCGGCGAGCTCATCGTCCGACATCGAGCGCACGCGCTCGACGGACGCCGCGCGGACGGCGTCGATGTAGCCCACGAACGCCGAGGGCTCCGGGAAGCGGAGCGCACGCGCTTCCTCGTCGGTCATGCCCGTGCCCTGTGCGACGCGAGGCAGCCCAAAGCGCTCGTCGAAGCCGCCGGTGAGCCAGACGGGCTTCTGCCGGTCGAAGACGAAGAAGACGATGTTGTCGACGGTCCGCACGACGTGCCAGATGTCGAACCCGATGGAGTGCGCGCGCTCCGACGGCTGGTGGTTCAGCTCGTCGGCGGTCAGGTCCTCGACGCTGCGCCGGCAGTTCTCGAGCAGGCGGTCGAGGTGCAGCCCGAGCTGCTCGGCGAGGTCAATGGTCACGGCGAGCCTCCAGCGTCGGCGCGTCTGTCAGGGACGCCCCGGTCAGGCGCGGTTCTGGGCGCGAAAGATGATGTACGCGCCGAGCGCGATCAGCAGCGCCGGCCAGACGAAGCCGGCCGCCGCCCACCCGAACCATGACGTCCACACCCACGACGTGCGCAGCAGCATGAGCATGCCGATCGCCAGGATGACGATCCCGAGGATCAGCGTCGTGTCGGTGGTGCCGCTCCCGGCCGCCGGCCGCGCCGGGGCCTCGCCCTCAGGGTCGGGCATGATGATCCACATCGCGATGTAGCCGATGAGCACCGCGCCGCCGAACGGCCCGATGAACAGACCGATGACGAAGAGGACCCGGATGAGTGTCGGGTCGGTGTCGAAGTAGTCGGCGAGGCCACCCGCGACGCCGCCGATCTTCTTGTCGTGGCTCTTGCGCAGGCGCTTGGGGCCGCTGGTCGGGGGCTCCTGGCTCATCTACTTCCGCTCCGCCAGCAGACCCTCGATGACCTCGAGGTCGGCGTCCGAGATCTTGTGGAGGTTGCCGCGGAAGCACATGCCGAGCTTCTTGGGCCCGAACTTGCGGGTCTTGTCGAGCAGGTCGGTGATTTCGCGCACGTCGATCGCGTTGCCCTGCTTCGCGATCACCACCGGCTTCGTCTTGATGCGGTACGGGAAGTCCTCGTCCGGCTTCCCCTCGCTCTCGAGGCCGATGTCGCTGTGGTCCTCGAACGCCTCGCCGGTCACCTCGACGACGCCGCCGAACGCGACCTCGCCGGTGAGGTAGAACACGATGCGGTCGCCGGGCTGCATCTCGGAGGACTGCTTCTGGCGGCTGGACTTGAACGCCGTCACGTCGAACTTCCGCTTGCGGAGGACCTCGAAGTTCTCGGGGCTCCCGACGGTGATCCAGGCCTGCGACATGCGACTACCTCCGCTGCGCTTGCAGGATAGCGGAGACACGAAGAAGCCCCGCGATTGCGGGGCTTCTGTCGCTCGGTCTGAGGTGCCGCCTAGTGGCAGGGGCGCGGCGTCCCGCCGCCGCCGGCCGCCTGGAAGGACGAGCCGCAGGCGCAGGAGGACACGGCGTTCGGGTTGTAGATCGTGAACCCGGACTTCATGAGGTCCTCGACGTAGTCGATCTCGGCGCCGGCGATCATCGGCTTCGACTCCTGGTCGATGACGACGCGCACGCCGTCCTCCAGCTCGACCACCTCGTCGCCGTCCTCGACGGACGGGGCGATGGACATGCCGTACTGGTAGCCGGAGCAACCGCCGCCCACCACGAATACGCGGAGGAGGCTGTCGTTCTGGCCCTTGGACTCGAGGATGCCCTTCGCCTTCACGGCGGCGCGGTCAGTGATGGTGACCAGCGGACCGTCGTAGACGGGAGCCTCGATGGTGGGCTGGGTGGAAATCGTCGCGCCCATGCCGGGCAGCGGAGCAGTGGTCATTCTTCGTCCCTTTCGGGTGCGGCCATAGTTTAGCAGCCGCGCAGTAAGAATTCAGGTGTTCCGGTCACCTTCGTGAGCGATTTCCGTCCAGACCGTCAGGCAATCCACACGGTCTTCACGTTCACGAAGGACCGAATGCCCGGCTCGGCCAGCTCGCGGCCGTAGCCCGAGCGCTTGATCCCGCCGAACGGCAGCCGCGGATCGCTCTTCACGATGCCATTGACCGCGACGTGCCCCGACTCGATCTCCCGCGCGAGGGTCTTGCCACGAGCCCGCTCCGTGAAGATCGCCGCACCGAGGCCGTACCGGGAGTCGTTCGCCACGCGGATCGCCTCGTCGGCGTCGGCGACCTTCGCGATCGCCGCGAGCGGGCCGAAGGTCTCCTCGCGCATCGCCGTGTGCTCGGGCCGACACTCCGCGAGGAGCGTCGGCTGGAAGAAGAACCCGGCGCCGTCGACGGGATTGCCCCCGGCAGCGAGCCGAGCGCCTTCGTGGACGCTCGCCTTGAGCTGATCCTCCAGGTCATCGACCAGGTCGCGACGCGCGAGGGGGCCGACATCGGTCTCGTCGTCCATCGGGTCCCCGACGCGGAGCGCCTGCATCCGCTCGCGCATGCCGTCGACGACCTGCTGGTACACCGGCGCCTCGACGATGAACCGCTTCGCGGCGATGCAGGACTGGCCGGAATTGATGACGCGCGCCTTCACGGCTGCGTCCATCGCGGCATCGAGGTCGGCGTCGGCGAGGATGATGAACGGATCGGAGCCCCCCAGTTCGAGCACCGACGGCTTGATCGCCTCCCCGGCCGCGCGTCCGATCGCAATGCCGGCCGCCTCGGATCCGGTGAGCGTCACCGCGGCGATCCGGTCGTCCGCCACGAGCGACGTCGCGGTCTGCGCGCCAATCAGCAGGCTCTGGAACACCCCCTCGGGTGCCCCCGCCTCGCGGAAGATCTCCTCGATCGCTCGAGAGCAGCCCGGCACGTTCGAGGCGTGCTTCAGGATGCCGGCGTTCCCGGCCATGAGCGCCGGAGCGGCGAAGCGGAAGACCTGCCAGAACGGGAAGTTCCACGGCATCACCGCCAGCACCGTCCCGAGGGGATCGAAGCGCACGAACGACTCGCTGGCGTCCGACGGGGCGGGCTCCGGCGCGAGGAGATGCTCCCCGTTCTCGGCGAAGTAGTCGCACGCCCAGGCGCACTTCTCCACCTCGGAGCGAGCTTCGCCGATCGGCTTCCCCATCTCCGAGGTCATCAGCCGCGCGAACTCCTCCTGCCGGTCGCGCAGGATGTGCGCAGCGGCGGTGAGGACACTCGCGCGGGTGGCGGACGACTGGCGTCGCCAGTCACGGAACGCGGCGACGGAGCGGTCGAGGGCGGCATCGACGCGGGCTTCGTCCGGCTCGTACTCGGCGATCGGGCGCCCGGTCGCCGGGTTGATCGAGGTGATGGTCTCGGTGGTCGTCATGGAGCACCTCCAGCGCGAGGGCTGCGTGCGCCCTCCGGAGGATCGTCGCAGGATCGGCGTATCGGAAGTGTGATCGGCC
The DNA here is from genome assembly GCA_020634075.1 of Dehalococcoidia bacterium. Taxonomy (GTDB): domain Bacteria; phylum Chloroflexota; class Dehalococcoidia; order UBA2979; family UBA2979; genus W-Chloroflexi-9. The sequence continues at coordinate 10,728 of JACKCJ010000021.1, forward strand.
TCGGGGCGAGTCGCGCTACGACTGCGCGGCCGGTTGGCCGTCGACGTCGCCCTCCGGTGGGGCGGCCGCCCGTCGCGCCGCGGCCTGCTCGGCCTCCCATGCGACGTCGGCCTCGTCCTGGTACTGGCGCATGAGGTCCGTCGGCGGCGTGGCGAGGAGCATGATCGGCACGCCCGCGAGGACCGTCAGGCTCGCGACCAGCCACGCGACCGTGTAGCCGTCCGTGACGTCGAAGATCCGGCCGACGAGCCATGCGCCGACGGCGCCACCGGTGGTGAACATCAGCCGGCCCCAGCCGTTGATCTGCCCGAAGTGCTTCGTGCCGAAGTAGTCCGCGAGGAGCGCCGGTCGCACCGGGACGATGCCGCCAAAGCCGGGCGCGATGAGGGCGACCGCCCCGATCGCCTGCCAGGCGTTCGTCGCGAAGACGAGCATCAGCTCTCCGACGCCCATCAGCGCCAGCGCTCCCGCGAGGCAGTACCGCTTGTCGATGCGGTCGCCGAGGTAGCCGAAGCCGAGTCGCCCGACGATCGACACGAGCGTGAAGACCATCACCGTCGCGCCGGCTGCCGTCTTCGACAGGCCGATCGTGATCTCCATGTACGGGATCTGGTGCACGATGAACCCGGCCGAGCCGAGTTGCGCGAGCACGATCGCGATCGAGAAGAACGCGAATGCCCGCGTGCGGATCGCGCGCATCGGCGGGATGCCCCAGTCGTCGTGGCGGGCGATCTCGCCCGCGGGAAGGGCGATGCCGTCCATCGGCTGATGGTGATCGCGCGGGCGCGAGCGGACGAAGTTCGACGCGCCCAGGCCGACGACCAGGATGATGAACGCGATGATCCTCAGCGCGGTGCGCCAGCCGAGCTCGTCCACGAGGAACGAGAACACGACGACCATCGTCCCGCCGAGGCCGGCGCCGACCGTCATGAACGACATCGCGCGCGCCCGGCGACGCCGGAACCACGTCGAGATCGCCGACTGGCCGACCTGCCCACCCGCCGCCGTGGTGCCGATCGCGATGACGAACATCGCGATGTAGAAGTGGAGCAGCGTCTGCATCACCGTGATCAGCAGCACGCCGATCACCATCAGGATGATGCCGGTGAAGAGCGTGCGTCGCGGCCCGAAGCGGTCGATCCAGTAGCCGACAAGGGGTGACGCCACCCCGCCGACCTCGGAGCGGACGGAGAAGGCGAGCGACGTCGCCGCCGCGCTCCAGCCGAACTCGTCGCGGACATTCGTGAAGATCGCGCCGAACCCGTAGAGGAACGACGACGAGATCAGGAACACGATGAACCCCGCCGCGATCACGACGATCCAGCCCTCGTAGAGGCCGGACTTGGGGGCGGGTCTCAGGTCTGAAAGCGCCACGGGGCACTTTTTGACACGCCTCACGCTTACGTGCGAGGAAGGTTCACCCCGGAATCAGCGACGGAAGCGGAGCCGCAGTACGTGCGTTATGCGGTGGACGCGGGACGGACGATGTAGCCGCACTGGAAGTCGTGCGGCACACGCTCCTCGGGCAGCGGCACGACCTCGGCGCCGATGAGCTCGCTGAGCATCTGCTGGTCATGCGCGCAGGGCTTCACGGGCGCCGCCGGATCGTCCAGCCTGGTGCAGAGACACCCGCGACCAAGCAGCCACACCTCGCGGCCGGCTTCCGCCGAGGGGGCATCCTCGACGCTCACCTCGAAGTCGATGCCTTCCTCCGCGATGAGTTCCGCGGCGGAGCGGGCGCGCGCCTCGAGGGTGCTCCCCTGCACGCGCGGCCCGTACTCCGCGGCGATGCGCTCCGCCATCCGCTCGAAGACCACGTCCGCGATCTGGCGACCGCTCCGGCCGGCGGTCTCGCCCTGTCCGAGCGAAACGATCTCGCCGAGGAGACGCTGCGTCATCCGCACGTAGTGGTGCGGGAACATGTCCGCGCCCGCCTCGGTGAGCGTGAAGACGTGCTTCGGGCGTCCGGTACCACCTCGGACCTGGGAGACCTCGACGTAGTCGTCGCGAAGCAGGACATCGAGGTGCCGGCGCACGGTCGCGGGCGCGAGGCCAATCGCGCGGGCCAACTCCTCGACGGACATCGAGGTGTGCCGCCGCAGGAGGGCGAGGATCTCCTCGCGTGTGCCGTCGGGCTTGCGGACGCCGGTGGCCATGCCCGCAGGGTACCGATGTTTGGACCCTTTTGGTGCAAAGAATGCGCAAAACCGGCGACGGCACGTCCGAGGCGTATCCTCGCGCCATGCCTGAAGGCCCCCGCGTCTACCTCGATCACGCCGCCACCACGCCGCCCGATCCGGCCGTCGTCGAGGCGATGCTGCCCTACCTCACCGAGATCTGGCACAACCCGTCATCGATCTACGTCGAGGCGCAGGAGGCCGCGAAGGCGATCGACCGTGCTCGCGCACGCATCGCGCAGCTGATCGGCGCCGCCGACGCCGAGGAGGTCGTGTTCACCTCGGGCGGATCGGAGTCGGACAACCTCGCCCTGCGCGGCGTGGTGGCCGCCTCGACGCGGCGTGGGAAGCACGTCATCACGTCCGGCGTCGAGCACCACGCGATCCTCGACCCGCTCGAGCAGATGGAGCGCGAGGGCGTGGCCGAGGTCACGGTGCTGCCCGTCCGCCCCGACGGATCCGTGGACCCCCAGGCCGTGGAGGACGCGGTCCGCGAGGACACCGTCCTGGTCTCAGTGATGCACGCGAACAACGAGGTGGGCGCGCTCAACGACATCGCGGAGATCGCGCGGCGCGTGAAGGCGAAGAACGCGCGGACCGTGGTGCATACGGATGCCGTCCAGTCCGCCGCCCACCTCGGCGTCAACGTCGACCGGCTCGGCGTCGACCTCATGACCTTCACCGCGCACAAGATGTACGGCCCGAGGGGAGCCGGCGCGCTGTACGTGCGCCACGGCACGCCGCTCCAGGGCCAGATCCTCGGCGGCGGACAGGAGCGGCGCATCCGCGCCGGCACCGAGAACACCGCCGCCATCGTCGGCTTCGCCCGTGCGATGGAGATCGCCGCGGAGCGTCGCGAGGCGGACATCTCGCACGAGCGGTCCCTGCAGGAACGCCTGATCGCGGAGCTCCCCCGGCGCGTGCCGATGCTCGCCATCACCGGCCCCCGCGACGTCGAGCGACGCCTGCCCGGCAACGTCTCGTGCGCCGTCGGCTTCGTGGAGGGCGAATCGGTGCTCCTCGCGCTCGACCTCGCCGGCATCGCGGCCTCCTCCGGATCAGCGTGCACCACGGGATCCGTCGAGCCTTCGCACGTCCTCGTCGCGATGGGCGTGCCGGAGGAACTCGCGCGCGGCTCGCTGCGGTTCACGCTGGGGCGGATGAACACCGAGGCCGACGTGGACCGCCTGCTGGAGGTGCTCCCGGGGATCGTGCAGCGCCTCCGCGCGCTCTCCCCGATCCCGGCCACCGAGGCCCCTGCCGCGTGGGCGCCCTGGCTGGACTAGCCCGGCGCCGGTCCCGCGATCGCTATCCTCGCTGCTCTCCCCTCGACAGCCGCAGCCGGACGGAGCCTTCATGCCCTACGCGATCAACCACATCCACCTGAAGTCCAGCGACCCCAAGACCTCCGCCGACTGGTGGGTGCAGGCGTTCGGCTTCACGATCGCGAGCGACACCGTCCGTCCCGTCGGTGACCGCTTCATCGCGATGGACAGCCAGAACGGCGTCCGCGTGAACATCTCCGAGGCGCTCCCCGGTGCCGGTCCGCTCGCGCCCGGCAGCGCCGAGGTGCACGAGGGGCTCGAGCACTTTGGCCTCGACTCCGAGAACCTCGAGGCGGACATCGAGCGCCTGACCGGGCTCGGCGCCGAGCTGATGCAGGGCCCGACCGAGATGGGCGCGATCCGCATCTGCTTCCTGAAAGCGCCGGACAACGTCCGCATCGAGCTGATTCAGCGGGTGTAGGGCGCTTGCAAGGCTTCTGACGCTTGCACCGTCCTGTGGACTACGCGATCTGTCTGCATCTCTTCCTAGCGTGCGCCAGTCGCGGTCGCACGCCGCGCAGGGTGTGCGGCGGTGCCACGGTCGAGTGACGACGATCGTGCCCGCGGACTGCGATGGGACGGCCCGCCCGATTGGGCGGGCCGTTCCCGAGATCCGGCGCCGCATTGCCGCTCTGGTGCCGCGAGCGATAGCATTCGCGCTGACGCACCCGAAGCGGGGGACCGTGTGAGCAACATCCCGATCTTCAACAGCGACCCGGCCAGCGGCGCGATCCGCCAGGGGCAGCAGCCCGGCGGCGAGATCGCCCTGCCGCACCCGGGCATCCGCGGGGCCGAGGAAGCCGCCGCCATCGAGGAGGAAGTTCGCAAGAACATCCTCGTCACCTCGGTGGACGGGCTGCTGAACTGGTCGCGCGCGCACTCGCTGTGGCCGGCGATGTTCGGACTCGCGTGCTGCGCGATCGAGATGATCGCGTCCGCGTCCTCCCGCTACGACATCGCGCGCTTCGGCTCCGAGGTGTTCCGCGCCTCGCCCCGCCAGGCGGACCTGATGATCGTGGCCGGCACCGTGACCTGGAAGATGGCGCCGGTCGTGCGCCGCATCTACCTCCAGATGGCGGAGCCGAAGTGGGTCATCTCCATGGGCGGCTGCGCCACCATGGGCGGCCCGTTCGCCTACGCCTACTCGGTGCTGCCGGGCGTGAACCTCGTGGTCCCCGTGGACGTCTACGTGCCGGGCTGCCCGCCGCGGCCGGAGTCCCTGCTGCAGGCGCTGATCATGCTCCAGGAGAAGATCAAGCACCACGAGATCACCGGCCAGCGCGAGCGCCCCGAGCCGGACGGCGACTTCTCGCCGTACCTGCCGGACGGCGACCCGATCCGCCGCGAGCTGGAGTCGCTGTTCTACCCGTTCCCCGGCCTGGACGACCCGGACCGGCTCTCGGGTGGCGTGCCGCTCGCGAACCGCTAGCGCCCTCTACCGATCCCTCACCGAGCGAGGACTGACCGGAGCGCCCGACCCCGGGATACTGGCGCCATGCGCCGTCCCTGGTCGTTCGCCGCTCCGATCCTCGCGCTGACCGGCGCGCTGCTGATCGCCGCGTGCGCCCAGGCGCCGGCCACGACCGACTTCGGCACCCCCGATCCGGTCGACAGCTCGGGCGCACCCACGGTGGTTCCAAGCGGGCCGACGCTGGGGACGATCCCCGTGTGGCTCAGCGAGCACGGGATCCTGCTGTGGTCACCGGAGGTCACCTCGACGGGGACATACGCCTTCGAGATCGAGAACGTCGGCGAGCAGAACCACGACTTCATCATCGTGTACGCCCGCAGCATCGAGGCGATCCCGGTGCGCAGCGATCGGGCCCTGCTCCACGACCAGCAGGTCGTCGCGCGCTCCCCGATCCTCCAGCCCGAGCAGTCCACGACGATGCTCGCGAACCTCAACCAGCCCGGCACCTACGTCGTGCTCTCGAGCCAGGGGCGTGACTTCGGGCTAGGGATGGCATCGGTCGTCACGGTCGGCGGCGTGGCCGGCGGGCGCGCCGAGCCGATCGCGACGCCGCCGCCCGACGACAGCGAGACGATCAACGCCTACCTCGTGGACGACGCGATCTTCCTCCACCAGCGGACGGTGAACGCGGGCATCGTGACGTTCAACGTCCAGAACATCGGCCCCTCGGAGCACGACTTCGTGGTGCTCCAGTGGCGCGGGGATCCCACGGCCCTGCCCGTGGACGAGAACGGCGACGTGCTCCTCGACGCGCTGGTCGTGATGGATCGCCTCCCGCCGATCCCCCCGGGCGACACCCAGATGCTCGAGGTGGAGCTGGAGGAGGAGTTCGCCTACGTGGTGCTCTCGTCCCTCCCGGGCGACTACGACGCCGGGATGAGCGCGCAGGTCGTGCCGCGCTAACCGACCACGCAGCCACCAGCATTTCCGTCATCGCAACGGCGTCGCAATGGCTTCGTTAGCCCCACGTTGGTTGACACGCGTCCGAGGCAAGGCGGAGCATCAGGGCGGCCCAGCGGCCACTTCCTAATCTCAGGAGCACTCGACGAGAGTGATGACCGCGAGCGCGTGCCGGCACGAGGCAGCGGTCCAGCACAGACGGTGAGGAGCATCGGCATGATTCGAAGTGTGATTGAGCGGCTCGTCCGCCCGTCGCAGACCGCGCACGCCCACTGCGACCTGCCCTGCGGCGTCTACGACCCCGCGCAGGCCCGCATTGAGGCGGAGTCCGTGAAGGCGATCCAGGAGCGCTACCAGAAGGCCGGCGACATGAAGTCGGCGCCGGAGTCCGTGGAGGACTACAAGTCGCGCTGCCTCTCCATCAAGGAGGCGCGCGCCGACCTGGTCAAGGAGCACCTGTGGGTGCTGTGGACCGACTACTTCAAGCCGCCGCACCTGGAGAAGTACCCGCAGCTGCACGAGCTCTTCTGGAACGCCACCAAGGAGGCGGGCCTCGCGAAGAAGTCGCAGGACCCGGCCCAGGGCCAGAAGCTCCTCGACCTGATCAGCCAGATCAGCGACATCTTCTGGGAGACCAAGAAGGCGTAACGCCTCATCGGGCTACGATGCGAACGGCCGGGGGAAACCCCGGCCGTTCTTCGTGAGGAGCTTCCCCACGTCTCGACGACGACGCCTCCCGCTCCTGCGCCTCGCGGCAGCCACCGCCTCCGGCCTCGCCATCGCCGGTGGGGTGGTCGGCGCGCTGCTCTCGCGGCGCTACCTGCGCGTCGCCGTGGCCGGCGAAAGCATGACGCCCGCCCTTCAGCCCGACGACTTCCTCGTCCTGCGACGCGGTGCGCCTCCACCCGGCGAGGCCTACGGCCAGGTCGTCGCGGTGCATGATCCGCGACCCGAGGGCGATGGACGGCTACTCCTGAAGCGCGTCATCGGCCTGCCGGGCGAGGCGCTGCGCGTCGGTGGCGGGGTGCAGGTGAACGGTCGCGTGCTGGACGAGCCGTACGCGCATGGCTCGACGCCGCAGGAGCAGCACCGAGGCATCAACCGCCTCGCCGAGGACGAGTTCTTCGTCATGGGCGACAACCGCGGCGCATCGACGGACAGCCGCGACTTCGGCCCCGTCCGCGCCGACGACATCATCGGGACCGCCGTCCTCCGCTACTGGCCGCGCGCCCGAGCCACCCGCATCCGGGCGGTGCCGCGCCGGTTCCTCGGCGTGAGCGAACCCGCCGGCCCGACGACGCACCCGCTCCCCTGGGTCGAGCGGCCCGCGAGCGGCTGACGCGCTGACAGAGCGCGTCAGCTTCCCGTCCGCCTCCAGCGACTGCGGGGATTCCCCGATCACGTCGTCCGCCCTCCACGGCGATGATTCCTGCTGGGGCCACACGCCCCGACAAGCGGCCGAGGAACACACGACGCGAGGGAATCCCGTGACTGCTGCCGGGAACCGCGGAACCGGGCACGACCCGCTCCCCGCTGGCATGGGGAATGCCGGGATGGACGATCCGTTCGCCCTCGCCCGGGCGCGCCTCGCCGCGCGGCTCGCACGCGAGCGATCGCCCCGCCCGGACCTGCCACAGCTGGATGAGCTGCTCGCCGAGGTCGCGGAGCTGCAGCCGCTGCCCGCCGTTGCCACGAAGATCCTCCAGCTCGGCGAGAACCAGCAGTTCTCCGCGCACGAGCTCGCGACGATCATCGCGAGCGACCAGGTGCTCACCGCGCGTCTGCTGCGGCTCGCGAACTCCGCCTACTACGGCGCCGCCCGCCGCATCGGCACGGTCCGAGACGCAGTCGTGCTGCTCGGCTTCCGCACCGTCCAGCAGGTCGCACTCGCCTCGTGCCTGGTCGGCAACCCGCGGCCCCTCGCCAACCTCGAGTACCTCGAGTTCTGGCAGTTCTCGATCGCGACGGGCCTCCTCTCGGAGATCCTCGCGCGCACCGAGGGGCGCCACCAGGACGCGGCGTTCACGGCCGGCGTGATCCACAACATCGGCCTGCTCACGCTGGACCAGCAGCGCCCGCACGTCCTGACCGAGGTGCTCACGCGCGCCCGCCAGCAGCACGAGACGCTGCACCAGGCGGAGCGCGGACTCCTCGGATACACGGACGCTGACCTCGGCGGCGCGCTCGCGCTGCACTGGAACTTCCCGGAGGAGCTCGCGGAGGCCGTGCGCAGCCACGCCAGCCTCGACGCGACGCCCCCACCGGAGTCGCTCGCCGCACTCGTGATGCGGGCGAGGATCTTCGCGCGCTCCTACGGGCTCTCGGACGGACTGCGCGAGCGGCCCGACCCGGCACCCGACGCCGAGTGGGCCGGATCGCAGTTCACGTACTCGCTCGAACGCGAGGGCGGCATGGACCGCATCCTCGAGCGGGCGGACGCCTTCATCGCCGCCACGCTCGGGTAGCTCCCTCAACCTCGTTCGTTACGTCAACTATGGTGTCCGTTCGCCCCGCGGCGAGGCGGTCGGCAGCACGATTTCGCCCTCGTTGACGTGCGCCCTCTTGCACCTCGTCGCGCGATTCGGTAGAACGTTTAGCACTCAGCCCGGCAGACTGCTAAAGTGCCTCCGGGCCACCACCGAGTCCAACACTCGAGACGAACCAGATCGGAGCGTCGGGCGGAAGCCCTCCCTCGACGCGCGAACACAAGAAGGACGAGCCATGGCCAAGCAGTTGCTCTTCGACGAAGAGGCGCGGCAGGCGCTGCGCTCCGGCATCGACGCCCTGGCCGACGCGGTCAAGATGACCCTCGGGCCGCGCGGTCGAAACGTGGTGCTGGACAAGCGATTCGGCGCTCCGACCATCACCAACGACGGCGTCACCATCGCCAAGGACATCGAGCTTGGCGACAAGTTCGAGAACATCGGCGCCCAGCTGGCCAAGGAGATCGCCTCCAAGACCAACGACATCGCCGGTGACGGCACCACCACGGCCACCGTGCTGGGCCAGGCGATCGTCCACGAGGGCATGAAGAACGTCGCCGCCGGCGCGGACCCGATGGCCCTCAAGCGCGGCATCGAGCACGCCTCCCGCGTGATCCGCGACGCCGTCGGCAAGAACGCCACGAAGGTCACCACCCGCGAGCAGATGGCGCAGGTCGCCTCGATCTCCGCGGCCTCCAAGGAGATCGGTGAGCTCATCGGCGAGGTGATGGAGCAGGCCGGCAAGGACGGCGTCATCACCATCGAGGAAGGCCGCGGCGTCGACACCGAGATCGAGTACGTCGAGGGCATGTCCTTCGACCGTGGCTTCATCTCGCCGTACTTCGTCACCAACCCGGAGCGCATGGAAGCCGTCATCGAGGACCCGTACATCCTCGTCACGGACCGCAAGCTCTCCTCCGTGAACGACGTGCTGCCGTGGCTGGAGAAGCAGCTCCAGATCTCGAAGAACCTGCTGATCATCGCGGAGGACGTGGACGGCGAGGCGCTGGCCACCCTGGCGGTGAACAAGCTCCGCGGCACGATCAACGTCGTCGCCGTGAAGGCCCCGGGCTTCGGCGACCGCCGCAAGGAAAACCTCGGCGACATCGCCGCGTTCACCGGCGCGCAGCTCATCTCGCAGGAGCTGAACCGCTCGCTGGACAGCGTGACCACGGCTGACTTCGGCCGCGCCCGCTCCATCGTCGTCTCCAAGGAGGAGACCGCGATCATCGAGGGCAAGGGCACCAAGAAGTCCATCGACGAGCGCATCAAGATGATCCGCGCGTCGCTCGACCGCGCCACCTCGGACTGGGACCGCGAGAAGCTGCAGGAGCGCCTGGGCAAGCTCTCCGGCTCCGTCGCCATCATCAAGGTCGGCGCGGCCACCGAGGTCGAGCTCACCGAGAAGAAGCACCGCGTGGAGGACGCCCTGTCCGCCACCCGCGCGGCCGTCGAAGAGGGCATCGTCCCGGGTGGTGGTGTCGCGTTCCTGAACGCCCTGCCGGGGCTCGAGAAGGTCGAGCTCGCCAACGGTGACGAGCAGACCGGCGTCCGCATCCTCCGCCGCGCGCTGGAGGAGCCGCTCCGCCGCATCGCCACCAACGCCGGCCAGGACGGCTCGGTCGTCGTGCAGAAGGTCATGTCCCTCAAGAAGGGCCAGGGCTACGACGCCGCCACCGACTCGTACGGGGACATGATCGCCCTCGGCATCATCGACCCGGCGAAGGTGACGAAGGCCGCCCTCGAGAACGCCGTGTCGATCGCCGGCATGGTCCTGACCACCAACGTGCTGGTCACGGACGCGCCGGATGACAACCGCCCCAACGCCGGCGTCACCGCCGACATGGGGATGTACTAGCCCGAGGCCACCCCTCCGGACTCGGGACACGGGGGCGGGCAACCGCCCCCGTTCCATTTCCGGAGATTCCGGCACGGGCGCGCAGAACGCGTGGACCAACGTCCCATCACGCTGCTCGGTCGGCGGCCGTTAATAGAAGTGAAGCAGGCGTGCGCCAACATGGTGCTCAGCGCCGTACGAGGGATCCCAGGGAGGCCGCGTGTTCGGAGACAACGGACCCGTCATCGACCTCGATAGTGCCGCCGACGCGATCGCGGAGGCGGAGGTCCTCGTCATCGGCTTCGACTTCACCCAGGACCGGATGCTCATCGACCTGCGCTCCGACCCGGGTGGGCTCACGCCGCCCCTCGTCGAGCTCGTCGAGCCGCTCGGCTCCGCGACCGAGCGCACGCTGTGGCTCCAGGAGCGCCGGCCCGACGTCGCCCCGCCGGAGCGCTTCATCTTCATGGGCTGGCCACACACCGCGCAGTTCCTCGGCGATGCCGCGCTGCTCGACGTGATCGCGCGGCGCCTGAAGAACGAGCAGGGCGTCGACGCGTCCGATGACCTCGACGGGATCCTCCGCGAGCTGCGACGCCGAGAGCGCCTCGACACCCGCAGCGCCGTCACGGGCGCCGAGGGGTTCGAGACGCTCTGGTCCCGGAGCAAGCGCTAGCGGTCGGCTACTGCTGCGTCGCCAGGTAGGCCTCGAGCTGGTCGAACGAGATGCCAACCCCCTGCTCGACGCCCATCGCGATCACCTGGTCGCGCGCATCGTTCGAGGCGTAGACCGACTGCATCCGCAGCAGCGTCTTCTTCGGACCACGGTCCACGAACTCGACCGTGACGCGGGACTCGGGCGGCACGATGTTCCGGTCGGCATCCGAGAACGAGTCGACGTAGACGATCCGCTCGGGCGCCTGGATCTCCTCGTAGCGGGCGAGGCTCCAGCCCTCCTCGCCATTCGGGCCGGTCATCTTGAAGTGCCACTGGCCGCCGGCGCGGAAGTCCATCTCGCAGTGCGTCACCGGCCACGGCTGCGGTCCGAACCACTGCTTGATCGCCTCGCAGGAGGCGTATGCCTGGAAGACCAGCTCGCGCGGCGCGTCGACCTCGCGGACCATCAGCAGGGACTTGTCGGCCACTTCGACTGAGAGCTTGTTCGTCATCGTCGTTCGTTCCCTTCGATGCGCCGGTCACAGCCGGCGTGTGTGTTCTGACCTACCGGGCGTGCGCAGCCAGGTGCTCGGCGAGCCGGTCAAACGTCTCGCCAAAGCCCTCCGCGACACCCATCGCAAGCTGCTGATCACGCGCCTCGTTGCTGTCGAAGCGCGAGCGCATCTCGAACGCCGTCGCGCTCGCACCGACCTCATCGAAGGTCATCGTGATCCCCACCGCCGGAGCGAGGCTCTGCCGCTGTTCATCGACGAACTGGTTCTGCACGACCAGGCGGGAGGGCGGCTCGATCACGTCGAAGCGGCAGAGGTTGCATGACTTCATTCCGTCGGGCCCGTGGAGCTCGAAGTACCACGAGCCACCCTCCCGAAAGTCGTGCTCGCTGTAGCCGACGGGAAACTCAGGCGGGCCCCACCACTGCACCAGGTGCTCCTCGACGGTGAAGGCCTCCCACACGACCTCGCGCGGCGCGGAGAACGTGCGCGACATCCGGATCTCGCGATCCGCGACCTCGACCACCAATTCGTTCGCCATCTAGCTTCGGTCCTCTTCGTCGTTGACCTGCTCCTGCAGGGTCTTCAGGTAGTCGTCCAGCCGGCTGAAGCGGTCCTCCCACAGCTGCCGGTAGTCATCGAGCCAGTCCGACGCAGTCCGCAGACCCTCCGGGCGGATGCGGCACGGGCGGTACTGCGCGTTCCGTCCTCGCTCGATCAGCCCAGCGCGCTCCAGCACCTTGAGGTGCTTCGAGATCGCGGGCAGGCTCATATCAAACGGCTCAGCCAGCTCCGTCACGGACGCCTCGCCCGAGGCCAGGCGCGCGAGGATCGCGCGGCGGGTTGGGTCGGCGAGGGCGCCGAAGAGCGTGCTGAGTTCGTCGACGGGCATCGGCAGCTAGCCTTCCGCCGTCCTCGACTCCATGCCGCGCGCGACCTCGGGCGTCTCCGGCGTCTCCGCCGGTGCGTACCGCATGTACATCGTCCCCGTGCTCAGCGCCCTCGACTCCGCGACCCGGAGCGGGAACTTCGCGGTGTCTTCGAACAGCCGCTGCCCGGAGCCGAGCGCCACGGGATGGACGAACAGCCGGAGCTCGTCCAGGAGGCCTTCCTCCAGGAGGAAGGGGACCAGCTTGGAGCTTCCCCACGTCACGATCGGGCCGCCCGGCTGTGCCTTGATCGCGGCAATCTGCCGCGCGATGGCATCCCGGTCGCCCGAGATGACCGTCGTCGGGTCCCACGTCCCGGTGCCGAGCGTGTTCGACACGACGTAGTGGTGCGCGCCGTTCATCTGCTCGGCGCCGGGCGCGTCGGGCATGTTCGGCCACGCGGCCGCGAAGCCGTCGTACGTCACACGGCCGAGGAGCAGGGCATCGAAGTCACCCTGCGCCTCGCCAATCAGCTGCACCATGTCCTCGCCCACGTACGGGAAATGCCACTCGTGCGGAGCCTCGATCACCCCGTCCATGGAGATGAACTCCAGGGCGAAGAGCTTCCGGCCGTTCGTCTCTTCCTCGGTCATTGCAATCCCCCACCGCTGCCGCCGGATGCCCCGGCACTCCTTGCTCGATGGCCGTATCTAACCAATCAGTTAATTAGCCGTCAAGTTAAATAATGCGGCTGGCCGGGAGATTCTGTGAGCTTCGGAAACAGGGAGTCAGGAGAGCGCGGGGCTCAGGACGCCGTCCACCACGGCTCGACTTCGGCGTCGCGTTCGCCGCGCCCGATGAACCACGCGACGGCCGCCGCCGAGAGCATGACGACGGCGCCCGCGAGGAACACCTCGCGGAAGGTCTCGACCTGCGCGGCTGCGACGAGGTCGGCGAACTCGGGCGAATCGAACGAGATCGAGCCGGCTCGGGCGTAGAAGCGCCCCAGGCCGCTGGAGGTAAGCAGCGCGGCGCCGACGAGCATCCCGGTGACGCGCGAGAGCGTGAGCCATGCCGACGCCGCCGCGCGGTGGTCTTCGTCGACGCGTTGGAGGACGGCAGCGGTGAGGGGCGCGATGACGAGCCCGAAGCCGAAGCCGCCGACGACCTGCGGCCCGGAGCGGAGCAACTCGGAGAGGTCGCGGTCCCACGCCTGCAGTCCGAGGAAGCACGTGGCCGCGAGCAGGCACCCGACGACCGCGGTGAGCCTCAGCCCCACGCGACCGCCGAGCCAGCCGCCCGCGAGCGCACCGACGGGGACCGCGACGGTGAGTCGCATCAGCGTGAGCCCGCCGTCGAGCGCCCCCTCCACCAGCACGAGGTTCACGAACAACGGGACGCCGATCAGGACGCCGATCAGGCCCACGCCCACGAGGAAGTGCGCGACGTTCGCGGCGAGCACCGGCGTCTTCGCGAGGTCGGCAGTCGGCGCCATCGGTTCCGGGGTCGAGCGCTCGTGCGCGAAGAACCAGCCGGCCAGCCCGCCCGCGATCACGAGGAAACCGAGCGTCGCGAGGAAGGGGCGCGGCTCGTTCGGGTTGTCGACCAGCGCGAACGTGAGCACGGCGAGCGCACCGCCCATCAGCGCCGCGCCGCGCCAGTCGATGCGGCCGCCGCGGCGCTCGGAACCGGCGAGGCGGTACGCGGCAAGGGCGATCGGGAGGGTCATCGGGAGGTTGATCCAGAACACCCAGCGCCAGCCCCATAGCTCGGCGATGCCGCCGCCCCAGAGCGGGCCGAGCAACGCGCCCGCCTCGGAGGCCGCGGCGATGGCGCCAAGGCCCATGAGCCGGCGCTCCTTCGGCAGCTCGCCCACGACGATCGCCATCGCGACGGGGACGACGCCGCCGCCACCCACCGCCTGGAGCGCGCGCGCCAGCACGAGCGGCGTGAACGACGGACTGAGAGCGACGAGCGCGCTGCCGAGCATGAACAGCGCGAGGCATGCCGCGAAGATCCGCGCGTGCCCGTATACGTCGGCGATGCGTCCGACGATCGGCAGCGCGACGAGGTAGCCGAGGAGGTAGCCGTTCACGACCCAGGACGCGCGGTAGAAGTCGTCCACGGTCAGGCCGATGTCGTTCACGATCGGCGGGAGGACCGTGACGATGCTCGTCTGATCGTCCGCCGCGACGAAGACGCCGAGCGCGACGGTGATCAGCAGCCAGCGCTGCTGACGTGTCGCGGAGCGGGTCGCCTGCACGGGGCCTGGTCTCAGCTCGTCACGTCAGCTGGGCGCCGTGATCTCGACGGGCTCGCCGAAGGCGCTCAGGCTCAGCCGACGCACGATGTCCTCGGCGTCGTTGGGGGCGACGGGGCCATCGATCTCGACCCGTCGGACGAGCAGGTCGTCGACCCCGATCCATACGCGCGCCGTCACCTCGGTCCCGGCCTCGGCGTTCCCAACGAACGCCTTGAGGTTGCCCGAGTCCACCTGCGTCTCGAGCACGTACGAGTCGACGCCGTCGACCTCCTCGCGCGCGATGACGTCGGCATCCGTGACCTCGCGCATCAGGCCGGTGACGCCCGTGGCCGGGTCGAAGAGCTGAGAGATGTCGATGTCCTGCGACATCCAGTTCCCGGTGAGCGGGTTCTGCAGGTAGGACTCGCCCGGGAGGATGACGATGCCGCTCTTGATGTTCGTCCCCGCGAACCGGGCGTCGACCTCGAGCTGCATGCGGTCGGTGCCCTGCACATCGCCCTCGGCACGAGTCATCCCGAGGCCGGCGACGATCTGCGTGGAGCCATTCTCGTGCTCGACGACGAAGTGGAAGGTGTCCACTTCCTCCATCTTCGCGGCGGAGCGCTCGAGGAGGTCGCCGGCGTCGACGTCCGAGAAGTCACCGCCGCCCGAGTCGTCGCCACTGCACCCCGCGACCACGAGCGCGCCGAGCAGCGCGCAGCCAAGGGCGAGCGAGGTGAGTCGGCGCATGGGACCTCCGAACGATTCCTCGCGCGATCGTCGCACAGCGTGCCGTCATCCGCAGAACGTCGCTCGAAGCCGATCACGACCTCGTCGATGGCTACGATGGGGCCATGGCCCGAGCGAAGACGAAGCCTGCCCTCTGGTCGCCCGACGAGATCATCGAACTGCTCGATGAGGCGTACGGCCGCGCGCCGCAGCAGACGTCGGACGATCCGCTGTTCGAGCTGGTGCTCACCCTGCTCTCCCAGCACACCTCGGACCTGAACTCGGGCGAGGCGATGCACCGACTGATCGAGCGGTTCCCGACATGGGACGAGATCCTCGACGCGCCCGTGTCAGAGGTGGAGGACGCGATCCGGCCCGGCGGGCTCGCTCCGACGAAGTCGAAGCGACTCGTCGCCCTCCTGGCCGAGGTGAAAGAGCGACGACCTGACTGGGACCTCGAGTTCCTCGCCGACCTCGACCTCGAGGAGGCGAAGGAATGGCTGACGTCGCTCAAGGGCGTGGGGCCAAAGACGGCGGCCTGTGTGCTGCTCTTCGCGCTCGGACGCCCCGCCCTGCCGGTGGACACGCACGTCGAGCGGGTCTCGAAGCGTCTCGGACTCGTCCCGGCGAAGATGCCGGCGGACAAGGCGCACGATGCGCTCGAGGCGATGGTGAAACCGGAGCAGGTCTACGCGTTCCACGTCGACCTCATCCAGCACGGGCGGCGCACCTGCCACGCACGCGGCCCGAAGTGCGACTCGTGCGTCCTCGAACCGAAGTGCCCGAAGGTCGGCGTGAACGCCTAGCTCCTCGACGCGGCTACTCGACGCAGCTACTCGACGTCGGGACGGTCGAGGAGCAACTGCAGCTCGACGGACGAGCGCCAGGTGCCGAACTTCCGGCCCGTCTCCTGCTCCGCGCCCACCTGCGTGTACCCAAGCGCGCGATGCAGCTCGATGCTGCCGACGTTCTCGGTGTCGATGAACGCGAGGATCGAGCGGAGCCCCATCCAGCGTCCGCGCTCGATGAGCTCGCTCAGCACGAGCCGCCCGAGCCCCTGTCGCTGGAACGCAGGATCGATGAACACCGTGTTCTCGCGCGTGTACTGGTAGCCCCGCCGTCCCCGGTACTTTGTGAGGTAGGCGAAGCCGGCGATCTCACCGCCGAAGGTGACCACGAGGACCGGCTCTTCATCCGGGTTCCGCGCCTGGAACCACTCCAGCCGGCGCTCGTCCGACCACTCGTCCAGCTCCCAGGTCGCGACGCCCTCGCGCACCTCGCGGTTGTAGATGCGGTTCATCGCCTCGAGGTCCGCCTCAGTGGCGTGCCTGACCATGGGGAAGCTCACGGTGACCTCCTCGCGCACACCTGCGCGCACGGTTCGCCGGGACGATATCGCGCGGCTGCGCTCGGCCCTATACTCGCGCTTCTTCGAGGAAGGAACAGGCACTCCATGACGACGTTCACCGGCCGCACTGCCCTGCGCTCTCCGCGCTCCCGGGCGGACGTGCGCCGTCGTCGTCCGCGATCGTTCGGCCACACCGTAATCGCGTAACGGAGACTCTGATGACCTCACCCCTCACCGCGGACGGCGGGATCACCTTCGACTGGATCGACGGAGGCGGCGTCACGACGCCCGCCGGCTTCGTAGCCGGCGGCATCTACGCCGGCATCAAGACCTACGGCTCGGAGCCACGCCTCGACGTCGGCATCATTGCCGCCGAGGGCGAGACGCCCCTCGTCGCCGCCGGCGTGTTCACGAAGAACGCCGTGACCGGCCACCCTGTGACCCACGACCGGAAGCTCCTCGCCTCCACCTCCGAGGTGCGAGGCGTCGTCTGCAACTCCGGCAACGCGAACACCGCGACCGGCACGCAGGGCGCCGAGGACTGCGCACGCATGGCCGAGCTGGCCGGCGCGCGCATCGGCGGCGACGCCGGAAACGTGCTCGTCGGTTCGACCGGCGTCATCGGCCGGATGCTCCCGATGGACAAGCTCGCCGCAGCGATCGAGGGGATCGAGCTCAGCCGCGAGGGTGGCTACGCGTTCTCTCGCGCGATCATGACCACCGACACGCACGAGAAGCAGTACGCCCTCCGGTTCACCGTCGAGGGCCGCACCTACCACGTCGGCGGGTGCGCCAAGGGTTCCGGGATGATCCACCCGGACATGGCGACCATGTATGGCTTCATCACCACTGACGCACCGGTCGACCCCGCCTGGCTGAAGCAGGCGTGGAAGTCGGTCGTCGACGTCTCGTTCAACATGATCGACGTGGACATGGACACGTCGACGTCCGACATGGGCATCGTGCTCGCGTCGGGCGCGGCGGGTGGCGACCCGATCGACG
Source organism: Dehalococcoidia bacterium (assembly GCA_020634075.1). GTDB lineage: Bacteria > Chloroflexota > Dehalococcoidia > UBA2979 > UBA2979 > W-Chloroflexi-9. The sequence continues at coordinate 28,280 of JACKCJ010000021.1, forward strand.
CCGGCCACCCGGCCGCCGAGGCGCTGACGACGGCGCTCGGCGAGGTCTCGATGCGGCTCGCGAAGGCGATCGCCCGCGACGGCGAGGGCGCGACGTGCCTCATCGAGGTCACCGCCTCGGGCGCCGCGACGATCGAGGACGCGCGAATCGCCGCACGGACCGTGACCTCCTCGCCACTGATGAAGACGGCGGTTACCGGCCGCGACCCGAACTGGGGTCGCGTGATGATGGCCGCCGGGCGCTCCGGCGCGAAGGTCGACCAGGACAACGCGAGCGTCTGGATCGGGCCGCACTGCGTGCTCGACCACGGCCAGCCCGCCGAGGTGGACCTGAAGGCAGTCTCGGACGCGATGGGCGGCGAGCTCGTCACGATCCGCGTCGACCTCGGCGTCGGTGACGCCTCGGCGACGGCGTGGGGCTGCAACCTGACGCACGAGTACGTCAGCATCAACGCCGACTACACGACCTAGCACCGCGCGGCCCTCGTAGCACGGCCCGACCGACCGGAGGACCAGATGCCCAACACCACCACCGTCGTGAAGATCGGGGGCTCGACCCTCGGTTCCCAGGACACGTCGCTGCAGGACGTCGTCGCCCTGCACCGCGAGGGCGCGCGTCCGGTCGTCGTCCATGGCGGCGGCGCGATGATCACGGACTGGCTCGGCAAGATGAACATCGAGTCGACGTTCGTCGACGGACTGCGATCGACCTCGGAGGAAGCGCTCAAGGTCGTGGTCGGTGTCCTCCGTGGCGTCGTGAACGCGCAGCTGGTCGGTGAGATCGTCGGCCTCGGCGGGAACGCCGTCGGCCTGTCCGGCGTCGACGGTGGCGCCGTGAAGGCGCGCCGGTACGACGAGCGGCTCGGTTACGTGGGCGAGGTGACCGGGGTCGACGGCACGTTCATCCAGTCGCTCCTCGACGCGGGCGTGATCCCGGTGATCGCTCCAATCGGCCTCGAGCCGCCCTCGCAGCCGCTGAACATCAACGCCGACACCGTCGCGGGCGAGGTCGCCCGGGCGCTGAAGGCGGACTCGCTCGTCTTCCTCACCGATGTCGATGGGCTCCTCGACGGCGCGAAGCACCTCATTCCCGAGGTGGGCCCGGCGCGCGTGAAGGAGCTGCGGGCCGAGGGCGTGCTCTCCGGCGGTATGATTCCGAAGCTCGACGCCTGCTTCCGAGCCGCCGAGGTCGGTGTGCGCGCGTTCATCGCAAACGGCACCCAGCCCGCTACGCTGCGACGAATTGCAGGCGGGGAAGCGGTCGGCACCCGCATCACCGAGTAACCCTCGCGGGGGGAACCCCTCGAGGGCGTCCGCGGAGACGGGAGCGCCATGTCCTATTTCGACGACCGAGGCGACCTGGGGCCGCCGCCCGAGCCATTCCGGTTCGGGCGGGGCGGCGGCGGTGGGGGCGGCAGTGAGCTGCGGTCCCCGGTCCCCCTGCGCTGGATCGGCGTCGCGGCGGCGCTTCTCCTGCTCTACATCGTCCTGAACGTCCTGAAGTCGATCTACGTCGATCTGATGTGGTTCGACTCCGTCGACTACGGGAGCGTCTACCACACAGTCATCCTGTGGAAGGTCGTGTTGTTCCTGGCTGGCGCGGCGATCTCCGCCGCGGTGATCGGCGGGAACATCCTCATCGCGCGTCGCTTCGCGCCCCGCGGCTTCGAGGAATCGTTCATCGAAGAGGTGGACGTCGACTCGATCCGGCGCGTCGTCGCGGTCCTCCTCGTCACCGCGACGCTCTTCATGGCCGTGATCTTCGGCACCGTCGCCGGCGGCTCGTGGGAGACGCTGCTGTCGTGGCTGAACAGCGTCGACTTCGGTCGCGAGGATCCGCAGTTCGGGCGCGACCTCTCCTTCTACGTCTTCTCGCTCCCCGCCTACGGCGTGATCCAGTCCTGGCTGCTGGGACTCACGATCGTGTCCGCCCTCGCTGCCGGCGCCGTGTACGGGCTCGCGCTCTCACTGCAGCGGTTCGAGTGGCGGATCACCCGCGCGATGCGCATCCACCTCTCGATCCTCGCCGGCATCGCGCTCCTGCTGATCGCCGTGCAGAGCTACCTCGGCATCTTCGACCTCGTGAACTCGCCCGGCGGGATCGTGTACGGCGGCGCGTACGCCGACCTGCACGCGCGGCTCCCCGCGCAGTACGTGATCGCCGGCCTCGCCGCGGCCACCGGCCTCGTCGTGATCGCGAACGCGTTCCTCTCGCCGGACTCGTACCGCCTGCCGATCTTCATCGCGGGCCTGTGGCTGCTCTCGACGTTCGTCGGCGGTGTGATCTACCCGTCGTTCGTCCAGCAGTTCCAGGTGGACCCGAACGAGCTCCAGCGCGAGCGCCCCTACATCGCGCGGAACATCGAGCTCACCCGCTTCGCGTTCGGCCTCGGCGACATCGAGGAGCGCTCGTACCCCGCGAACCCGAGCGTGTCCGAGGAGGAGATCGCCGAGAACCCGGAGACCATCGACAACATCCGGCTGCTGGACCCGATCCCGCTCCGCAGCACGTTCAACCAGATCCAGGCGCTGCGCCGCTTCTACCAGTTCTGGGACATCGACGTGGACCGCTACACGATCGATGGCGACATGCAGCAGGTGATGGCCTCCGCGCGCGAGCTGGACATCAACCGCGCCGAGGATCGCAACTGGACCCGTGACCGCCTGCAGCTGACGCACGGCTTCGGCGCCGTGGTGTCGCCGGTGAACGAGGTGGGGCCGGAGGGTCTTCCGCGCCTGATCACGGCCGACATCCCGCCGGTCTCGGAGAGCATTCCCCTGACGATCGAGGGCTCCCGCATCTACTTCGGTGAGCTGACTGACCAGTACATCGTCGGCAACTCACAGGAGCCGGAGTTCGACTACCCGCTGGGCGACGGCAACGAGTCCACGAGCTACCCGTATGACCGGGGCATCCAGCTCAACTCGTTCCTCCGCCGGTTCGCGCTCGCGTGGGACCTCGGCGACCAGAACCTGCTGATCTCGGGACAGATCAACGACAACTCGCGGCTGCTGATGAACCGGAACATCCAGGACCGCATCCGCGAGGTCGCGCCGTTCCTGCGGCTCGACTCCGACCCCTACGTGGTGATCCACGAGGGCGAGCTGATGTGGATCCAGCCCGCGTACACGGTCGCCTCGAACGTCCCGTACTCGCAGCCGCAGGGCGGCATCAACTACATCCGACACTCGGTCACGGTCACCGTGGACGCGCAGACCGGCGACATGACGTTCTACCTCATCGACCCGAGCGACCCGGTCGCGGCGACGTGGTCGAACATCTTCCCGGACCTGTTCACCCCGCGGGACGAGATGCCGCAGGAGATCTTCGAGCACCTGCGCTACCCGCTCGACATGTTCGCGGTGCAGTCCGTGCAGTACCTCCGCTACCACATCACTGAGGCCGACGCGTTCTTCACCGCCGAGGATGTCTGGAACATCCCGACCGAGCGGTTCCAGAACGACGAGCAGCCGGTGGAGCCGTACTACGTCGTCATGCGCCTCCCGCGCGGCGGCGACACCGAGGCGGTCCTGGACCAGGTCGAGTTCGTGCTGATCATGCCGTTCACGCCCGCGGGCGAACGCAAGAACACGGTGGCCTGGCTTGCCGGACGATCGGACGGTGAGAACTTCGGCACGCTGCGCGCGTACCGGTTCCCGACCGACACGACCGTCTTCGGCCCCGCGCAGATCGAGGCCCGCATCGACCAGGATCCGCTGATCTCGCAGCAGCTCTCGCTGTGGGACCGCGGGGGCTCCGAGGTCATCCGCGGCAACCTGCTGATGATCCCGGTCGGCTCCTCGTTCCTCTACGTCGAGCCGATCTACCTCCAGGCGCAGTCCTCGAGCCTGCCCGAGCTCGCGCGGGTCGTGGTCGCGAACGGCAACGAGATCGCGATGGAGCCCACGCTCCAGCGCTCGCTCGACGTGCTCGCCGGCCGGCGAGCGCCGACCCAGCCCGGCGCGCTCGAGGACACCCCGGGGACCGAGGTGCCGAACCCGCCCACCCCGACGCCCACACCGGCCGGCCCGACGCCGACGCCCACGGAGACCGCGACTCCTTCGATCCCCCTCGGGACACTCGAGGAGCTCCTCCAGCAGGCGAACGACGCCGCCGACGCGTCGCAGGCGGAACTCGACCGGCTGCGGCAGGTCCTGGAGGCCCTCCAGGCCGAGCTCGAGCGGCAGCAAGCGCCGTAGGCGACGGCGCACGAAGCGCGCAGCGCAGTAGTCAGCAGACGTCCCCATCGAGGGACGCAGGAGAGGCAACGACGTGTCCGACGTACCCGAACTGGAGTCGCGCTACCACATGCAGATGTTCCGGCGTATGCCGGTCACCCTCGTCCGTGGCGAGGGCACGCGTGTGTGGGACGACACCGGGAAGGAGTACCTGGACTTCGTGGCCGGTATCGCCGTCGACACGCTCGGCCACGCGCACCCCGGCCTTGCCGACGTGATCTCGAAGCAGGCGCGGACCCTGATCCACGTCTCGAACATCTTCTACAGCGAGCCGCAGGTGGAGCTGGCGAAGCTGCTCGTCGAGAACTCGGCGCTGGACCAGGTGTTCTTCGTGAACTCCGGCGCGGAGGCGAACGAGGGCGCCATCAAGCTCGCGCGCAAGTGGGGCATTAACAACCGCAACGGCGCGTACGAGATCATCGCGACGAACAACGGCTTCCACGGCCGCACGCTCGCGACGGTCGCCGCGACCGGGACGGCGAGGTACCGCGAGCCGTTCGGGCCGCAGCTTCCCGGCTTCACGTTCGTCGACTACGGCGACCTCGAGGCACTGAAGGCCGCGACCAACGAGCGCACCTGCGCGGTGCTCATCGAGCCGGTGCAGGGCGAGGGCGGCGTGAACGTCCCGCCCGACGGGTACCTCAAGGCCATCCGCCAGTGGTGCGATGAGCAGGGCATCCTGCTCATCCTGGACGAGGTGCAGACCGGTTGCGGCCGGACGGGCACCCTCTGGGCGTACGAGCAGGCCGGCGTCGAGCCGGACATCATGACGCTCGCGAAGGGGCTCGGCGGCGGCGTGCCGGTTGGCGCGGTGCTGGCGAAGAACCACGCGGCGGTCTTCGAGCCGGGCGACCACGGTTCGACGTTCGGCGGCAACCCGCTGGCGACGGCCGCGGCGCTCTACGTGATGCAGCAGGTCATCGACGGCGGTGTCACCAAGAACAGCCAGGAGCGGGGCGAGCAGCTCGCGCGGCACTTCGCGTCGTTCGAGGACCGCTTCGAGTCGGTCGCCGGGCACCGCGGCCAGGGACTCCTCCGCGCGCTCGTGTTCCACGAGGACGTCGCGGGCGAGATCGTCGGCAAGGCGCTGCAGGCCGGCCTGATCCTGAACGCCGTGCGCCCGAACGCGGTGCGGTTCATGCCCCCGCTGACCGTCACGCAGGAGGAGATCGACCGCGCCGCCAGCATCCTCGAGGCCGTGATCGCAGACGTCACCGGCTAGCGCCTGAACCCCGGACCTCCGGCGTCGGGCGACGGCGCCGGAGGTCACGGGACGAGTCCCGGGCGCACTGCGACGCGGGACGGCACAATACCCGTCATGCGTTTCGGCGGAATCTTCCGAACTCTGGGGTTCCAGATCGCGCTGGCGATGAGCACGCTCATCATCGGCGTGAGCGCGCTCGTCGTCTGGCAGGTGGGCGGGCTCCTTCGCCAGAACGAGATGGACCGCTACACCGACGAGATCATCGCGTCGCGAGACCAGCTCTCCCAGCAGATCGCGACGGACCGCGAGCTCTCCACGACGGGCGCCATCGTGCTCGCGAACCAGGCGGACATGCGCGCCGCGATCGAGGACGGCGAGGTCGTCTCGATCCTGCAGTTCGCCAGCGAGTACTACCAGCGCACCAGCTCGCCCCTGCCCGGCACGCCCGGTCTGCAGGTCTACGACGCCGAAGGCGAGCTGATCGTCCGCGCGCACGACCCTCTCCGCGGCCGCCAGCGCGTGGTCCCGAAGGAAGTCCGGCAGGTCATCAGCACGCGCACGGCGCTCGGCGTGATCCGCATCGACGAACTCCTCGGGCCGTCGGTGGTCGGCATCGCCCCCGTGTTCGACGACAACGAGAACGTCGTCGGCGCGATCGAGGTGCTCACGGCGCTCGACCAGTCGTACCTGCGGGAGCGCTCGCGCATCCTCGGCGTCGAGATGGCCCTACTGACCGAGGATGGCGTCGTCCAGGCGGACTCGGACGTGGGCGTCGAGCGCGGGGACATCACCGAGGCAGACCGGCAGGAGGCCTTCCTCCACGGCACGGTGATGCTCGACCTCGGCGACGGGAGCTACCTCTCCACGATCCTCCCGCTGCGATCGTTCGACGAGGACTGGGTCGCCGACCTCTACCTCGGCATCGACGAGTCGGTGATCCTCGAGGGGGTGAGCGAGGTCCGCTGGGCCGCGATGCGCGCGACGGCGATCGGCGCGGCGCTGGCGGTCATCCTCACCGGTGGACTCGCCTTCGTCGCGGTGAGGCCGCTCCGCGAGCTCGTCGACGCCGCCCGCCGCATCCAGGCGAATGACCTCGACACGCCGATCGGCACCGGCGGCCCCACCGAGGTGCTCGAACTCGCGGACGCGCTCGACGACCTCCGGCTCGCCGTCAGGCAGAGCCGCGAGGCGATGATCAGCGTGAACCGCGACCTGGCGTCGAAGATGGACCAGTCCACCGCCTCACTCACGGACGCGACGCAGGAACTCGCCGTCATGCACGGCGTCCTCGGCGCGCTCTCATCCGACGCCCCGGGCGGCCTCGGAGGCGTCGTCGAGACGCTGATCGAGCTGGACTGGGCGGACGGTGCGCTAATTGCCCTCGCGAACGAGGAAGGACGCCTCTCCTCGGCAGCCTCGGCTGGCATGACCCCGGTCGCGCGGGAGGCCCTGATCTCGCTCATCGAGCGCGGCGTCCGAGGTCAGCGCATCGAGTCCGGCATCGTCGTCGCGGACACGGGCGACCTCCCCGACAGCCTCCGCATGTACGAGATCGGCGGCTTCGCCGCGCAGCCGATGGTGGAGCCGGACGGCGTCGCCGGCATCGTCGCCGTCACGACCCGGCGCGCGCTGCGCCTCACCCCCTCGCGGACCGAGCTCCTGCGTTCGGTCTCGCGCGAGGTGGCGGCCATGCTCGAACGCACCGAGCTCGCCGGCGAGGTGGAGGAGAACCGCCGCATCGCCGAGGCCGTGCTGCGCGAGATGTCGGACGGCGTCCTCGTCATCGACCACACGAACCGCTGCGTCGTCGTGAACCCGGCTGCCGCGCGACTCCTCGGCCGGCAGCGCCCCGACCTGATCGGCGAGGAGCCCGAGGACATCCTCCCGATGAGCCACGAGGCGATCGACACGCTGCGCCGGCGGGCGGCCGACCCCGCGCGCTCGCCCGTCGCCCCGCTCCTCGCCGAATCGAGGGGCCGCCGCCTCGCGATCTCCGCCGGCCCCTTCGTCGACTCCGAGGCCGAGCCGGACCGCGCCGGCATGATGGTGCTGCTGCACGACCTGTCCGCCGAGGCCGAGGCCGAGCGGGTGAAGCAGGACTTCGTGTCGATGGTGGGCCACGAGCTGCGCACGCCCCTCACGCTGATCCGCACGACGATCGACCTGCTCAACGAGGGCGACGCCGGGGCGCTGAACGAGACGCAGCAGCGCATCGTCGAGGTGCTCCACGCGAACACCGACCGCCTCATGGCGCTCATCAGCGACCTGCTCGACATGTCCGCCCTCGACTCCGGCCGGATGCAGATCCAACCCGAGCAGATCGACATCGCCGCGGTCGTGCAGGAAGCGGTGGCCGAGGCGCAACCGGCCGCGCAGGCGAAGGAGCATCGCCTCACCGCACGCACGCCGGACTACCTCCCGGTCCATGCCGACCGGAAGCGCGTGCTGCAGGTGCTCTCGAACCTCGTCGGCAACGCCGTGAAGTACACCCCGCCGGGCGGAAACATCGAGGTCTCCGTGGCCCTCCGCGACCCGTGGGTGGAGGTGCGCGTCACGGACAACGGCATCGGCATCCCGCCGAACGAGCAGGCTCAGCTGTTCGAGAAGTTCTTCCGCACCACCTCGGGGCGGAGGACCACCGGCGGCACCGGCCTCGGCCTCGCGATCGCCCGCTCGCTCATCGACCTCCACGGCGGGCGCATCTGGGTGGAGTCGGACGGACGCAGCGGGACGACCTTCGCCTTCACGCTACCGGTACGACCGATATGATCGGTGTTCCCCACGGCCCGAGCTGACCTCGAAAGCGGACCCATGCCCGAGAAGATCGTCCTTGCCTACTCCGGCGGCCTCGACACCTCCGTTGCCGCACACTGGCTGCGCGCGCAGCGCGGCTACGAGGTCCACTGCCTCACGATCGACCTCGGAAACCTCGGGGACACCGACGGCATCCGCGAGCGCGGCGCGCAGGCCGGCGCCGCCGAGGTCGACATCGTCGACGCGAAGGACGACTTCCTCCGCTACTTCGTCTTCCCCGCCCTGCAGGCCGGGGTGATGTACGAGGGGCGCTACCCGCTCGCCACCGCCCTCGGCCGCCCGCTCATCGCGAAGCTGCTCGTCGACAAGGCGCGCCAGATCGGCGCGACCGCCGTCGCCCACGGCTGCACCGGCAAGGGCAACGACCAGGTCCGCCTCGACGTCGGCGTGCAGACGCTGGCGCCGGACCTGAAGATCGTCGGCACGACGCGTGAGCACTCCGTCTCCCGAGACGAGGCGCTCGCCTACGCCGCCGAGCACGGCATCACCGTCCGCCAGACGAAGGAGCACTCGTACTCCACCGACGAGAACCTCTGGGGGCGCTCCATCGAGGCGGGCATCCTCGAGGACCCGTGGAACGAGCCGCCCGCCGACGTCTACCTCTGGACGAAGGCGATGGAGGACACCCCCGCCCAGCCGACGATCGTCGAGATCCGCTTCGAGGAGGGCATCCCGGTCGCCCTCGACGGCGAGGCGATGGACCCGGTGCCGCTGGTGCAGCGCCTCTCCGACCTCGGCGGCGAGCACGGCATCGGTCGCATCGACATGGTGGAGAACCGCCTCGTCGGCATTAAGTCGCGCGAGATCTACGAGTCGCCCGCTGCGGTCATCCTCCTCGAGGCGCACCAGTCGCTGGAACAGCTCACGCTCACCAAGCCGCAGATGCGCTTCAAGAACACCGTGGCGCAGGAGTACTCGGACCTGGTCTACAACGGCCTCTGGTTCTCCTCGCACCACCGCGACCTCGCGCAGTACGTGGTCAGCACCCAGCGCCACGTCACCGGCGACGTCCGCGTGCGCCTCTGGCACGGCACCACGACCGTCATCGGCCGCAAGGCCGACCGCAGCCTCTACTCGCAGGGCCTCGCCACCTACAACAAGGACGGCGACCTCTTCGACCAGTCGCACGCCCAGGGCTTCATCCGCCTCCACGGCCTGCAGGCGCAGGTCCAGGC
>JACKCJ010000022.1 GCA_020634075.1 Dehalococcoidia bacterium
CGGATCGGGCGAGGGACTGCCACTCCTCGAGGGGCGCTCCGCAGGTGACGGAGCAACCGCCTACGTCTGCGAGAACATGGTGTGCGATCTTCCATCGACGAGCGTGAGCGCGTTCGTTGAGCAGCTCGACCGCTAACACCTCCTCCGAACCGGGAGGACAGCCCAAGCTTCGCCCCTGGGATGCGTTCCGCTTCCGGGACTACCGCTTTTTGTGGCTCGCCGCCTTCGCCTCCACGATCGCGATGTGGATCCGCATCCTCGGCACCACCCAGTGGATCGAGGACGACACCGGAACGGCGGCCGCCCTCGCCATCGTCGGCATCATCCAGCTCTTCGTGCAGATCCCGTCGCTGCTCTACGGCGGCGCACTCTCGGACAAGATCGACCGCAAGCGGCTGATGTCCGCCGCGAACGCCGTCTCGCTACTGGTCCTGCTCGGCCTCGGTTTGCTCGATGCCGGCGGCATCCTGCAACTCTGGATGGTCTACGCGGCCATCGGGATCACCGCCGCCGCGCAGATGATGGTGAACCCAGCACGCTCCGCCCTGATGCCGGCGACGGTTCCGCGGACGCACATCATGCTCGGCGTCACCACCGACACCGCCAGCCAGAGCGTCGCGATGATCGTCGGGCCGTTGATCTTCGCGTACGTGGCCTCGGCGTTCGGGCTGACCACGGTGTTCCTCGTCGGCTCCGTCGTCTCCGCGCTCGCGATGGTCGCGCCGCTCTTCATCCGCGCCGTCGGCCGCGCCGAGGGCGGTTCGGACGGCTCGACGATCGCGCGCATCCGCGAGGGCTTCTGGTTCGTCGTCCGTCATCCGATCCTGCCGGGCCTGTTCCTGCTCGACACCGGAAACACGGTCGTCTCGTTCTACCGCGAGATCCTCCCGGCGCTCGCGCGCGGGCTCTTCCGCTCCGACGCGGCGGGCACGGGCCTCCTCGGCGCGGCGAACTCGGCGGGCGCGGTCTTCGGGGCGATCGGTGCGCTCTTCTTCGCCGGCTATCGCGCGAAGGGGATGCTGGTCCTGTACGCGACGCTCGTCTACGCGATCGCGCTCTTCGGCTTCGGAAGCGTGAACACGCTCTGGATGGGGATGGTGATGATCGCCATCCTCGGCGGCGCCGACGCGATCACGGTCGCGGTGCGCCAGACGACGGTGCAGCTCACGACGCCCGACCACATGCGCGGGCGCGCCTTCTCGTTCATGATCCTCGCCGCCCAGACGGCCAACAACATCGGCACGATCTGGGTGGGCTTCTGGGCCGCCGCGATCGGCCCGGGCAACACGATGATCATGGGCGGCGTCATCGCGATCCTCGCGACGCTCACCGTCTGGCGCGTCTGGCGCCCGATCCGCGAGTACCGCTACCCCTAGCGGCGGCCCGACGCCGCCGCTCCGTCCCCACGCAGCCCCGACCACAATCGCACCGGAACCGGCGCGCGACGAAGTCCGACGCCCGCGCGCAGGCTTGCACGCGGAGAACGTCAGAAACGGCAACTTAAACGAAGCGAAAAGTGACCGCCTGATCCGTGACACACGCTCATCCTGAACTCGGTAGAGTGAGCGACATACTGGAGAGGCAGGCACTCAGTGCCAGATCGCGCCGCCTTGCTCGACGCTTTCGACCGCGGCGCACTCGTGCGCCCAACGTCGGAGCAGATGGGCTACGTCGACGTCGTCCGCGCCGTGGCGCACGCTTCGGGCGTGGACTGCGACCTGAGTGAGCACGCACGCGAGCTCTCGAACCAGCTCCGAGATGCCGAGCACCTCATCTTTCTGCTCGCGGACGGCATGGGGATCGACCTGGTCGACCGCCTGCCGAGGAACGCGTGGATCCGGCGCCACACCCGGCGCGCGATCCAGGCCCCCTTCCCCACCACGACAACCTCGGCGGTGACATCCTTCGCGACGGCGGCGCATACCGCACAGCACGCCGTCTCCGGGTGGTGGGTCCACATCGACGCACTGCACGGCCCGGCGACCGTCTTCGCACACGACCGGGCGCAGGATGGCAAGTCGCTCTCCGACCTCGGCCTGGGTGTCGAGGCGATCTGCGAGATGCCGCCGATCCTGCGCCAGATGACCCGGGACGCCGAGCTCCTCGTGCCGGCCGGGATCGCGGACTCGCCCTTCACGGCACACATGTCCGGCGGACGCCCGCGGCGCACCTATCGCACCTACGGCGAGGCGATCCGCACGATCGTCGAGCGCGTCGAGCAGGCCGAGGGCCCCACGTTCACCTACTGGTACACGCCCTCGCCGGACTCCGAGGCGCACGATGAAGGTTCGGGCGGCGAGCGCGTCTTCCACGCCGTGGAGGCACTCAGCAGCACGCTGGAGGAGCTCGCAGACGAGCTCTCGGACACCGGGCAGACGTGGCGCCTCGTGGGGACCGCGGACCACGGTCACCTGGACCTCGGACCGCACCTCGAGCTCGCGACGAACGACCCGCTGCTGGAGCTGCTCCGCTTCCCCCCGTCCGGCGACATGCGCGTGCAGTTCTGGCACGTCCGCGACGGCAGCGCGGAGCGGTTCGCCTCGGCGTTCCGGTCGCGCTTCGGCGAGTCGTTCTACCTCCTCAGCGCCCGCGTGGCCGAGGAGCTCGAGCTGTTCGGCCCCGGCGCGTGGAGCGAGCAGATGCGCGCTCGGTCCGGGGACTTCGTGAGCATCTCCCGAGGGCGCGCCGCGCTGCGGTACGCCGGGATCCCCGGATCGAACGGCTACCGCCGCATGCGTTCGGGCCACTCGGGGCTGTCCCCGGCGGAGATGCGGATTCCGCTGATCATCGGCGGCGAGGCGAGCTCCGAGCTCTACGACGTCTAGCGCGACCGGCCGGCGGGCACACTCAGTGCCCGCGCAGCACAACGCCTCACGTACAGCACCGACGCGCGGGATACAGAGAGGGCGGCCTTGCGGCCGCCCCCTCATCAGTGGCTGAGGTCCGCGCTACTTGCGGGCGCGGGAGGCCTTCGGAGCCGGGGCCTTCGAGACGCCCTTGGCGAACGCCGAGCAGACCGTGTCGGTGATGAGTCGCGTCACCACGTACGGGTCCATGTTCGCGTTCGGGCGGCGGTCCTCGATGTAGCCCTTCTTGTCGACGCCCACCTGCCACGGGATGCGGATCGAGGCGGCGCGGTTCGAGACGCCGTACGAGAACTTGTTCCACGGAGCGGTCTCGTGGCGGCCGGTGAGGCGCTGCTCGATGCCGTAGCCGTAGTTCTCGACGTGCTCGAGGTACTTCTCACCGAGGGCCTTGCAGGCGCCGTCGATGTAGTCCCAGGCGTTGTCCGCCTCGCGCATCTCGACGGTGGAGAAGTTCGTGTGCGCGCCGGCGCCGTTCCAGTCGCCGGGGACCGGCTTCGGGTTCAGGGTGGCGGTCACGCCGAAGTCCTCGGCAATGCGGTAGAGCAGCCAGCGGGCGACCCACATCTGGTCGGCGACTTCCAGCGGGCCCAGCGGGCCGATCTGGAACTCCCACTGCGCGGGCATGACCTCGGCGTTCGTGCCCGAGATCTGCAGGCCGGCGGCGATGCAGGCGTCCGAGTGCGCCTCGACGATCTCGCGGCCGAAGATTTCGTCCGCGCCCACGCCGCAGTAGTAGCCGAACTGCGGGGCCGGGAAGCCGTGCTCCGGCCAGCCGAGCGGGCGAGCGCCCTCGAAGAAGGTGTACTCCTGCTCGATGCCGAACCAGACCTCGTGCTTCGCGTACTTCTTCGCGACGGTGGCGAGGGCGGCACGGGTGTTGGTGGAGTGCGGCTTGTTCGTGCCGGGCAGCAGCACGTCGCACATCACGAGCTTGTTCGAACCGCCGCGGATCGGGTCCGGGCAGACGAAGACCGGGCGCAGCACACAGTCGGAGCTCTCACCCTCCGCCTGGTTCGTGCTCGAACCGTCGAAGCCCCAGATGCCGGGCTCTTCACCGTCAGCGAGGATCTTGGTCTTCGAGCGGAGCTTGTGAGTCGGCTCCGCACCGTCGATCCAGATGTACTCGGCCTTGTACGCCATGAGTCAGTCTCCGCCCTTCAGCGCGTGTGCCCGTCTCGTCGTCCTGCGCCCCGGTGGGGCTGCGAGCACGGGGTGATCCCTCCGTACCAATGCCGGGGAAGATATGCACGATACGTTTCAGCCGTATTTCACGTAACCCCGCCCGCCGCTGCGCCATCCGTCGCTCCGTCGCGCGGCACGCGGCGCCGTTGGCGCTACACCCGGCCGCAGCGGACACTGGGAGCGCTCCCCGGAAAGCTCGCCCATGCGCCTCCCGACCCCGGTCCTGGTCGTGCTCCTCGGTGCGGCCTTCGTCACACTCATGGGGCTCGGCATCTGGCAGCTCCAGCGCAACGACTGGAAGCAGAACCTCGTCGCCGAGAGCCACGCCCGCACGGACGCGCCCCCGCTGGACGTGACCGACGCGACCGGCCTGGCCGCCGACGACATGGCGTATCGCCGCATCCACCTCGAGGGCGAGTGGCGCCTCGACGACGTGATGTTCCTGGCGAACCGGGCGCGCTACTCCGTGCGCGGCGAGGAGATCCTCCTGCCCGTCCAGCCGGCCGAGGGGCCGGCGGTGCTGGTCAACCTCGGCTGGATCCCGGACGGCGCGCGCGCCGACGTGATGGCGCAACTCGCCGAGCGTGCCGGGGAACCGATCGACGGACTGGGCGTGGACGCGACCGGGCGGAACGGCAGGCGGATCCCCAGCGGCTCGTGGTCGAACATCGACACGGACACGATGGGCGAGGCGCTGGGCTACAACCTCGTGAGCTGGTTCGTGCTCGCCGGCCCGGAGCGCACCAGCGATCCGAACCCGAACGACCCGCTGCCGGTGGATGGGTGGCAGCGCTTCCACAACACCACGCCGCACATGGAGTACGCGCTGACGTGGTTCGGCATCGCGGCGGCGCTCGTCGCGATCGCGGTCTTCCGGCTGGTGATCGCGCCGAGGCGGGAGGCGCAGGCGCGTCCTCCCGCTCCCGGCGGCGGAGGCGACTCGCCTCCTACATCTTCTTGAGCTCGGTCGCGTGCTCGGCGAGGTGGGCGGAGAGCGCCGTCATCGCACCCTCGACGTCCTGCGAGTACGAGCCCGGCACCTCGGCGCGCTTCTTGAGGTCGCGGTCCTCCACGTAGCGGAGGGCCTTGTCCATCATCGCCGCCGCCTCTTCCTCCTTGGTGAGGGCCTCGGCGGAAGAGCCGAACTCGACGTCACCCCAGTCCTGCGGCTTGCCCTCCATCGCCTTCGAGACGCGGTTGGCGTAGCCGACCTCGGACCGGACGACGTGCTGGGCAATGCGCTTCGCGCCCCAGGAGTCGTCGCTGCCGTCCTCCCAGGACTTCACACCCTGGAGCGCCTCGCGCAGCGCGTCGCGGTTCTGCTTGATCTGGTTCCTGAGTTCGTCGGCGGTGGCCATTCGGTTCCCCTCGCTAGCCGGCTGCCCGTCGCTCGCGCGGACGGCATCGGCGCATCGCAGCGTGTATCACAGGCGAAATCGACCGTACTGTAGACGGCCCGCGCAACTCACCCATCAGGAGCCTGATAAGCCCTGTGGCGTGCGGAATACGTCGGGTACCATGCCCACGCGCCGCCTCTGCGCCGTCGCGCACCCGGTCCGGCGCCCTCGACCTTCCCGCAGACGCCAGAACGGGACCCCATGGACGCACCTGTTCCCACCACCCGCGACGTGCTCACCCAGGAGGAAGCGCGGCGACGCGCGGAATGGGTGTCCGAACCGGAGTACACCCTCACCCTCGACCTCCAGCAGCGCGTTGAGCGCTACCGCGGCGAGGTCAGCATCACCTTCCAGATGGCGCAGGCGGGCTCCACGTTCCTCGACTGCACCGCCGCCCGGCTCGAAACCGTCGAGGTCAACGGCAGCGTCGTCGACGCGCCGGACTGGAACGCGTACCGCCTCACGCTGCATGGCCTGAAGCAGGGTGAGAACACCGTCCGGATCGCGTACGAGAACGAGTACAACCACGGTGGTGACGGGTTCCATCAGTTCATCGACCCGGAGGACGGCGAGGAGTACCTCTACACCAACTTCGAGCCGTACAACGCCCACTGGCTCTTCCCGTGCTTTGACCAGCCGGACATCAAGGGCCGCTACGAGCTGACGGTCACCGCCCCGGCGTCGTGGAAGCTCATCGCCAACGGCCGCGAGGCGAACGTCGACTACGTCGCCGACGGCCGCCGCCGCGTCGCGTTCGCGCGGACGAAGCCCTTCTCGACGTACCTGTTCGCCCTCATCGCGGGGCCGTACGAGGTGTTCCGCGACCAGTGGGAGAACATCCCGCTGGCGTTCTACGCCCGGAAGTCGCTCGCGCCCCACGTCGACATCGACGAGCTCGTGAAGGTCACCGAGCAGGGCATGGAGTTCTACTCCAGCTTCTTCGACTACGCCTACCCGTTCGAGAAGTACGACCAGGTCTTCGTGCCGGAGTTCAACGCCGGGGCCATGGAGAACGTCGCCGCGGTCACCCACTCGGAGCGCATGGTCTTCCGCGACCCGCCGACGGACACCGACCGGCTCGACCGCGCCGAGGTCATCCTCCACGAGATGGCGCACATGTGGTTCGGCGACCTCGTCACCATGCGCTGGTGGAACGACCTCTGGCTGAACGAGTCGTTCGCCACCTACATGTCGTACCTCTGCCTCGTCGAGGCGACGCGCTTCAAGAGCGCGTGGCAGGTGTTCAACGCCGGGATGAAGAACTGGGCGTACACCCAGGACGAACGCGTCACCACGCACCCGATCTCGGGCGTCGTCCGTGACACCGATGAGACGTTCCTGAACTTCGACGGCATCACCTACGGCAAGGGCGCGTCCGCGATCAAGCAGCTCGTCGCGGCCATCGGCATCGACGGCTTCCGCGAGGGCATGCGGCGCTACTTCCGTCGCCACGAGTACGGCAACACCACGCTCGCCGATTGGCTCGACGACCTCGGGACCGGCGCGGGCCGCGACCTGCACCCGTGGGCGCAGGCCTGGCTCGAGACCGCCTCGCTGAACACGATCGCCGCGCACGTCGAGCGCGCCGGCGACTGGATCGAGACCCTCGAGCTGCGGCAGACCGCTCCCGCCGACCACCCCACGCTGCGCCCGCACACGCTCGACGTCGCGCTCGTGCGCAACGAGGGCGGCTCGATCGTCATCGACTCCGTCCCCGCCGTGATCGACTCCGCCTCGGAGCACATCGGCGAGGCGGCCGGACGGCCGTTCCCCGGCCTCGTGTTCCCGAACCACAACGACCACGGTTTCGTGAAGGTCGCGCTGGACGAGGCGTCGATCGCGTTCATCCGCGACAACCTCGGCCGCATCGATGACCCGCTGCTCCGCCAGCTCATCTGGCACACGCTCTGGACGATGGTCCGCGACCAGCAACTGAAGTCGACTGACTTCCTCGAGCTGGCGGCCGCGAACGTCGTCGCTGAGACCAACCACGGCCTCGTGGAGTCCATCCTCGGGCGCATGCTCGCTGCGGTGAGCCGCTACGTCCCCGAGAACGACAAGGCCGAGGCCGCCCACCGTCTCTTCGCGACGGCGTGGGGCGCCCTGGAGCAGGTCACCGACCCCGACCTCAAGATCATCTGGGCGCGCACCCTGTTCGGGGTGGCGATCAACCCGGACGACGTCCTCCACGCCTGCGAGCTCGCCGACGGCGTTCGCACCGTCGAGGGGCTCACCGTGGACCAGGACATGCGCTGGAGCGCCGCCGCGTCGGCCGTCGCGCACGACCTCGAAGGCGCGTGGGATCGCGTCGAGCGTGAGCGCCAGCGCGACCGCTCGGACCGCGGTCAGCGCGCGTACATCCGCTGCGAGACCTCGCGTCCGGACGAGAACGTGAAGGCCGACGCCTGGCAGAAGTTCAACGACGAGAAGGGCTACGGCTCGCTCCACCTGACCGCCGCCGCCATGGGCGGCTTCCAGTGGTGGATCCAGGACGACATCCTGGAGCCGTACGTGGACCGCTACTTCGCCCGCCTCCCGGAGATCTTCGAGCACCGCGACAACGAGTTCGCCCAGCGCTTCTTCGGCAACCTGTTCCCCGGCTACCGCGTGGAGCAGTCGACGCTGGACAAGGCGCAGGCCGTCCTCGACGCGAACGGTGACCGCCTGCCGACGCTGCGGCGCCAGCTGATGGAAGCCATCGACGACCTCAAGCGAGCCATCGCCTGCCGCGAGTTCGCGGCCTCCTGATGGCGACCGCCTCGAAGACGGACGACAGCGCCGAGGCATCGTCGCCGGAGTACCCGGAGCGGATCCTCGGCGCGCCCACGCGCGGCCGGTTCTTCTTCGGCTGGTACATCGTCGGCGCCGGCTCGGTGATCCAGTTCCTCGTCGGCGCGCTGATGAACCAGGCGTTCGGCGGCTACGCCGCTGCGCTCACGGACCACTTCGGCTGGAGCCGCGGCGCCATCTCGGGAGCCTTCTCCCTGTCTCGCGTCGAGTCCGGGATCCTCGGGCCGCTGCAAGGGTGGATGATCGACAAGTTCGGACCGCGCGCCGTCATGCGCTTCGGGCTGAGCATGTTCGCGATCGGCTTCATCCTCTTCAGTCAGACGCAGAACCTGCTGACGTTCTACGCGTTCTTCGCGCTCATGGCCGTGGGCGCCTCGCTCGGCGGGTTCCTCTCGATCACCGTCGCCGTCGTCGGCTGGTTCGACCGGGCACGCTCGAGGGCGCTCGGGATCTCCCAGCTCGGATTCGCGGCTGGAGGCCTCGTCGCCTCGGGCACCATCCTCGCGATCACGCAGGTCGGCTGGCGCGAGACCGCGTTCGTGTCGGGCATCCTCGTCGCCGTGATCGGCCTTCCGCTGACGACGATCATGGTCCGGAAGCCCGAGGAGATCGGGCTCCACGTCGACGGCATGGACGAGGAGCAGCGCGCGGCCGCCCGTGCCGCCGACGCCGAGAAGGGCCGCGTCTCGACGAGCACCGAGGTGGACTTCACCGCCGGCCAGGCGATGCGCACGCTCTCGTTCTGGACGATCTCGCTCGGCCACTCGTCGGCGCTCTTCGTCGTCGGCGCGGTGATGGTGCACCTCTTCCTGCACCTCACCGAGTCCTTCGGCTACAGCGACGCGAAGGCCGCGTTCTTCATCGGGCTCATGACGGCATTCCAGATCGTCGGCCAGGTCGGGGGAGCGTCGCTGGGCGACTTCATCAGCAAGCGGCTCATCGTCATCGCCTGCATGGGGATGCACGCCGTGGGCCTGCTGCTCGTCGCGCACATCAACGCGGAGTGGGCAGTCGTCGCGTTCTGTGTGCTCCACGGCACCGCGTGGGGCACGCGCGGTCCGCTGATGCAGGCGATCCGCGCGGACTACTTCGGCCGGTCGTCGTTCGGGACGATCATGGGCTTCTCGAGCATGATCGTGATGATCGGCACCACGGCCGGCCCGTTCATGGCCGGCGTCCTCTACGACAAGTACGGCTCCTACGAGCTCGCGTTCACGATCATCGCGTTCATCGCCGCCGCCGGCTCGGTGTTCTTCATGCTCTCGTGGCGCCCGAAGCCACCCAGCCTGCCGCGCTCGATGGACACCCCGCTGCCCGACGCCTACGGCGGCGCGTAGCGCTGAGCGAGCACGCCGCGGCAAGCGCTCAGCGCGGCCGCATCGACTCCTCGAGCTCGGCGCGGATGGGGCGGATCAGCTTCACGGAGATCGTGAGGACGAACGCGATCTCTTCGTCGCTACGGCCCTCGAGGATCCAGTCCTGGATGAGCTCGATCTGTTCGGCGGGAAGCTGCACGCGCGGTCGTTCCTTGTGACTCGGGGTCTGCCTCAAGCGAGGCAGCGTGACGTCGGGCGAAACAGAGGGCCCCGCTCGCGCGGGGCCCTCGTGATCTCGAGGGGACCTCGAAGGCTAGACCTCGAAGGCTAGGAGTCCAGCAGCTGACGCAGCACGTACTGCAGGATGCCGCCGTTCTCGTAGTACTCGACCTCCACCGGGGTGTCGATGCGAGAGCGGACGGTGAACTCCTTCTCGGAGCCGTCGTCCGCGAGTGCCCTCACCGTCAGCGTCTGGCGCGGCGTCAGCCCCGCCTCGATGCCCTGGATGTAGAAGCGCTCCAGGCCCGTGAGGCCCAGCGTCTTCACCGACTCGCCGTTCGTGAACTCCAGCGGCAGGATGCCCATGCCCACGAGGTTCGAGCGGTGGATGCGCTCGAACGACTCGGCGATGGCGGCCCGGACGCCCTGCAGGTTCGGTCCCTTCGCCGCCCAGTCGCGTGACGAGCCGGTGCCGTACTCCTTGCCGGCGAGGATGATCAGCGGGACGCCCTCGTCGCGGTACTTCTCCGCGGCGTCCCAGATGCTCATCTCTTCGCCGTCCGGCAGGTGCTTCGTGTATCCGCCGTCACGGTCGACCAGGGCGTTCTTCACACGCACGTTCGCGAACGTGCCGCGCATCATCACCTCGTGGTTGCCGCGGCGCGAGCCGTACTGGTTGAAGTCCTCGCGGTTGACCTCGTGCTCCATCAGGTACTTCGCCGCCGGCGACGAGACCGCGATCGCGCCCGCGGGCGAGATGTGGTCCGTCGTCACCGAGTCGCCGAGGACGGCGAGGACGCGGGCGTCCTGGATGTCCTTCACCGGCTCCGGGGTGCGCGGGAGGTTGTCGAAGAACGGGGGCCGGCGGACGTAGGTGGAGTTCTCGTCCCAGATGAAACGGTCGCCGGTCGGAGCGGCCAGCGCCTGCCAGCGCTCGTCACCCTTGAAGACGTCCGCGTACTCCCGCTCGAAGAAGTCGCGCTTCACGGCGCGGTTGATCGTGTCCGCGATCTCCTGCTGGCTCGGCCAGATGTCCTTGAGGAACACCGGGCCGTTCTTGCCCTCGCCGATCGGCTGGGCGTAGAGGTCGATGTCCGTCGTCCCCGCCAGCGCGTACGCGACGACGAGCGGCGGCGACGCGAGGTAGTTCGAACGCACCTTGTTGTGGACGCGCGCCTCGAAGTTGCGGTTGCCGGACAGCACCGCGGCGACGGCGAGGTTGCCCTCGTCGACGGCCGCCTCGATCGGCGGCGGCAGCGGGCCGGAGTTGCCGATGCAGGTCGTGCACCCGTAGCCGACGAGCTCGAACCCGAGCTCGTCGAGGAACCCGTCCAGCCCCGCCTCGGCGAGGTAGTCCGTGACCACCTTCGATCCCGGCGCCAGGCTGGTCTTCACCCACGGCTTCGTGCTCAGGCCGGCCTCGACGGCCTTCTTCGCGAGCAGCCCCGCGCCCACCATCACCTCGGGGTTCGAGGTGTTGGTGCAGGACGTGATCGCGGCGATGACCACCGAGCCGTTCTCGACCTCGTAGGAGGAGCCGTCGTCGTGGACGGTGAGCGGCGTCTTCGACGCGCCCTGGTCCACCCACGACTTGATCTCCTTCTCGGCCTCGGCCTTCGCGTCGGTGAGGGCGATGCGGTCCTGCGGGCGCTTCGGGCCCGCGATGCTCGGGACCACCGTGGAGAGGTCGAGCTCCACCGTCTCGCTGTAGACCGGGTCGGGCGTGTCCGCCGTGCGGAAGAGGCCCTGCGCCTTGCAGTACGCCTCGGTGCGGTCGATGACCTCCTGCGGGCGCCCCGTGAAGCGCATGTAGTTCAGCGTCTCGTCGTCGACCGGGAAGAAGCCGACCGTCGCGCCGTACTCGGGGCACATGTTCGCGATGGTCGCGCGGGCGGCGAGCGGGAGGTTCGCCAGGCCCTGGCCGAAGAACTCCACGAACTTGCCGACGACGTTCATCGAGCGGAGCAGCTCGGTGGCGCGCAGCACCAGGTCGGTGCCGGTGGCGCCCTCCGGCAGCGCGCCGACGAGGCGCACGCCGATGACCTGCGGGATCAGCATCGCGACCGGCTGGCCGAGCATCGCGGCCTCGGCCTCGATGCCGCCCACGCCCCAGCCGACGACCCCGAGGCCGTTGATCATGGTCGTGTGCGAGTCCGTGCCGACCAGCGTGTCCGGGTAGGCGACGCCGTCCTGCTCGAAGATGACCTGCCCGAGGTACTCGAGGTTCACCTGGTGGACGATGCCCGTGCCGGGCGGGACGACGCGGAAGGTCTTGAACGCCTGCTGCGCCCACTTCAGGAGCTGGTAGCGCTCACCGTTCCGCTCGTACTCCTTCTCCACGTTCCGGGCGAAGGCGAAGTCCGTACCGAACACGTCCACCTGCACCGAGTGGTCGATGACGAGGTCGACGGGCTGGAGCGGCTCGATCTTGGAGGGGTCGCCGCCCATCTCCGCCATCGCGTCGCGCATGGCGGCGAGGTCCACGACGGCCGGCACGCCGGTGAAGTCCTGGAGGACGACGCGCCCCGGGCGGAACGCGATCTCCACGTCCGGCTCGGCGGTGGGGTTCCACTTCGCGACCGCCTCGATCTGCTCGCGGTCGACGCTCGTGCCGTCCTCGAAGCGGAGGAGGTTCTCGAGCAGGATGCGGTGGGTGAAGGGGAGCTTCGCGAGGTCCGCCCCCAGCGCATCCGCCGCCGTCTGCAGGCGGTAGATGGTCAGGCTCTTGCCACCGACGTCGAGGGTGTCGCGCGAGCCCAGGCTATTCAGCGTGTCAGCCATTGGGATGCCTTTCCGTCCGACATGCAGGCCCGTCCCCTCCCGTGGGGCATCGAGTCCTGCTGGCGATCCCGCGGTGAGGCGCCGGGGAACGGCTGGGATGGGCCGAGCGGGGTGCGACCTCAGACGTGCTCGGCGCCGCAGATTCTACGCCCTCTGTCCCGAGGGCCAAGTTGGGAGTCGCGACGCTCGCCAGACGGCCGAGGACTAGACCTCGGCGTACCGGAAGCAGTCCACGGTGTGGTCGTTCACCAGGCCGGCGGCCTGCATGAACGCGTAGGTCGTCGTCGGGCCGACGAAGCGGAAGCCGTCCTTCCGCAGCTGCTTGCTCATCGCCGCCGCCAGCTCGGTCACCGGCGGCACGTCGCCGAGCCCGCGCCACGCGTTCCGCACCGGCGCCCCATCGACGAAGCGCCACACGTAGGCGTCGAGGCTGCCCCACTCCGGCAGCAGTCCGAGCACGGTCCGGGCGTTCGCGATCGTCGCCTCGATCTTCCCGCGGTGGCGGATGATCCCCGCGTCCTGCAGCAGGCGCTCGACGTCTGCCTCCTCCATCGCCGCGACGCGTTCGAGGTCCCAGCCGAGGAAGGCGCGTCGGTAGCCCTCGCGTCGCAGGAGGATCGTCCGCCACGAAAGCCCCGCCTGGGCGCCCTCGAGCGTGAGGAACTCGAACAGCCGCCGGTCGTCGTGCTCCGGTACGCCCCACTCCTCGTCGTGGTAGCGCACCATCTCGGGCTCGCTGCCCGCCCACTCGCACCGCACGGTCGTGTCCATCGAGCCTCCTCGAAGCACCGAGATGCCCCCGAGGGCGATCCTCGCACCCCGCCGGTCGAATCCCGGAGCATGGATGGCACGCGCTCTTGTTCCTCGAACGCTCCGACCGTTAATCTATCCGGACGGGTTTGGCCCGATGCCGGGCGGTTAGCTCAGTTGGTACGAGCGCCTGCTTCACACGCAGGAGGTCACTGGTTCGAGTCCAGTACCGCCCACCAGCGAGCCTTCCCGGAACAACCAACGATCGGGCATGCCGGTCACGTGCCGAAGTGGCGGAATAGGCAGACGCGCTACGTTCAGGGCGTAGTGGGGGTAACCCCGTGTGAGTTCAAGTCTCACCTTCGGCACCATCGTCTGCACGCGCTCGTAGCTCAGGGGATAGAGCGTTGCCCTGCGGAGGCAAAGGTCGCAGGTTCGAATCCTGCCGAGCGCGCCATTGACCACGAGACAGCCCCCGCAAGGGGGCTTCTTCGTGCCTTGGATTACCTGTGCCGTGACCGTCGGGTAGGCTCACGCGGGGTTGGAGGTCGGCGATGGTTCAAGGCAGGTGGCGACGCGCTGCGGTGATCGCGGTGAGTGCCGCGTTCATGACGCTCGCTGTCGCCTGCTCCACGGACGCGCCCCAGGCGGACGCAACGACCGAGACGACACCCGCCCCGGCGTCGACGGAAGCCCCGACGCCGGCCACCGCGCCGACCGAGAACAGCCCCATCTCGACCCCACCCGTGGCGAGCGGCGCAGACGACTTCAGTTACGTCGACCTCCTTCGGTTCATCCCCGACGTCCCGTCCATGCGTGACGGGGAAGTCTGGATTGGCAACGTGCCCGCCGCCGAGGCCGACGCCGGCGTCTCGTTCCCGCTCGTCACTGATACCCCGTTCCCGTGGGACGACTACGCGGCCTACCTCGAGCTTCTCCCGGATGGCACCGATCCGGTCTTCTTCGAGCGCAACGGGAGCTTCGGGGACGACGACGAGCGTCTGGCCGAGCTCGCGGTTAGCTCGCTCGGATTCGGGCCGCCGCACGTCGACCAGTGGGTGTACGCGCTCCCATTAGCCGGCTTCAACCTCCCGTTCTACGTTGCGCTCGGCCCCTTCGCACAGCAATCGATCCTGACGCATCTCGAATCCTGCGCCCTGTGCGCTGCCGCCGATGCGTCGTTCGCGTACGAGGGCTGGGAGGTCCGTGCTTGGGGTGAAGAGGGGGATATTGGGATTCATCAGCGGCTGCGGTGGCAGCCGCCGTTCTACGACTCCCTTGGTCGCGGGGGCCGGCTCGCGTTCCGCGACGGCGTCGTCGCCCGCACGCTGCTCATCGATCAGTTGCAGGGCGTGGTGCAGGCCGACGCCGGGGAGATCCCATCTCTGGCCGACCTGCCCGAGTGGCGCGCAATGGCCGAGCGCCTGGATCAGATCGGGGCATACAGCGCCTACGTCACGAACTACCCGTTCGATCCCCTCGGTCGGGACGGCAAACTGCACACGGAAGGTCCGTTCATCGACGCATACCTTCTGTTTGCCTCGGTGTTCGCTACTGAGCCCTCGGACGGTCTCCCGGTACGCGCCCTCGTCCTCTACGAATCCGAGGAGGACGCACTCGACAACGCTGATCGACTACGGGAGCGCGCGGCCGCCAACTACGACGAGCGGCTGTTGTACGACGTTCAGGTCTCGATCGATGGGGCATTCGTGATCATGCGGTACTCGCCACCGAAGATCGACGGCTTCCAACGGGACCAGGACTATCTGATCCGGCACCTGATCGCCATGAAACCTGGGTCGCCGTAGTTCAGGTCTGCGCGCCAAGACCTGTCAGCACCCCACCCCCCTCGCGGTACGATCGACGGGTGAACGACTCTCCGGTCCTGCAGCAAGTGCGCGCCCTGCCCGAGAAGCCGGGCGTCTACATCATGCGCGACGAGCGTGGCGATGTGGTCTACATCGGCAAGGCTCGGCGGCTGCGCGATCGCGTGCGCTCGTACTTCGGGTCAGCGCGCTCGCTCGAGCCGAAGGTGTACGCGCTCTCGCAGACGGTGAGGACCATCGAGCACGTCGTCACAAACACCGAGGCGGAGGCGCTCCACCTCGAAGCGACGCTCGTGAAGCGTCACCAGCCCATCTACAACGTCCGGCTGAAGGACGACAAGCACTACCCGTACCTCAAGGTGGACGTGCAGAACCCGTGGCCGCGCGTCACGATCACGCGCCGCGTCGAGAGCGATGGAGCGAGGTACTTCGGGCCGTACGCCTCGGCCGGGTCGGTGCGGCGCACCCTCGACGTGGTGAAGAAGCTCTTCCCGTGGCGCTCCTGCACGAAGGAGATCACGGGGACCGACCCGCGTCCCTGCCTCGACTACTACATCAAGCGCTGCATCGCGCCCTGCACCGCGTTCTGCACGCCCGAGGAGTACCGCGAGGTCATCGACCAGACCGTGCTCTTCCTCGAGGGACGCTCCTCCGAGGTGAAGCAGCACCTGAAGGCCGAGATGGAGCGCGCGAGCGACGCGCTGGAGTTCGAGCGGGCGGCGCGCATCCGCGACCAGCTCCAGTCCGTCGAGCGCGTCACCGAGCGCCAGCGCATGGCGACGACGCGCCACCTCGACGCCGACGTGTTCGCCCTCGCGCGGCAGGACGACGAGGCCTGCGTGCAGGCGTTCTTCGTCCGCGGCACCGTCGTCGCGGACACGGACTTCTTCATGCTCGACGGCACGCAGGACGCCTCCGACAAGGAGATCCTGGGCGCCTTCCTCGCGCAGTTCTACGAGTCGGCGACGTACGTCCCGAAGACCGTCCTGCTCTCCGTCGAGCCAGACGACCGCGAGTACCTCGAGGCGATGCTGCACGACGCGCGCGGCACGCTCGTCGAGGTGCGCGTCCCCGAGCGTGGTGAGCTCCGCGGCCTCGTCTCGACGGCGGAGGAGAACGCGCGCGAGTCGCTGCGGATGCACCACGTGCGCTGGGTGGCCGACCGCGACAAGACCGACTCGGCGCTCTCGATGCTCCAGGAGGAGCTCGACCTGCCGGCGCCGCCGCAGCGCATCGAGTGCTACGACATCTCGACGATCCAGGGCACGAGCACCGTCGCCTCGATGGTCGTCTTCAAGGGCGGCCAGCCCGCGAACAGCGAGTACCGCCGGTTCCGCATCAAGACCGTCGAGGGCCAGGACGACTTCGCTTCGATGCGCGAGGTGCTCACGCGCCGCTTCAAGAAGATCGCGGAGCGGCGGCGCGCCGAGCTCTCCGGCGAACCCGCCGAGCTGGGCGATCCGTCCCCGTGGGACGAGGTGCCCGACCTCGTGATCATCGATGGCGGCAAGGGGCAGCTGGGCGCGGCGCTCGACGTGATGCGTGACCTCGGCCTGCGCGACGTGCCGGTCTGCGGCCTGGCCAAGCAACAGGAGGAGATCTTCGTCGCGGACGTCTCCGAGTCGATCATGCTGCCGCGCACCTCGGAAGCGCTGTACCTCGTGCAGCGCATCCGTGACGAGGCGCACCGCTTCGCCATCACCTACCACCGCAAGGTCCGCGGCAAGGCGTCGACGCAGTCCGTGCTCGACACGATCCCGGGCATCGGCCCGAAGCGGAAGCGCGCGCTGATGCGGAAGTTCGGGTCCGTGAAGAACCTCCGCGAGGCCAGCGTGTCCGATATCGCCGCGACGGTCGGCTTCACGGAGCGGCTCGCGGAGACGGTGAAGCGGTCGCTCTGACCGCGCGCCGATCCCAGCCGGTCGGACTCCCCCGTCTGAACAATGCCTGACCTCCCCTACGAGGCGTACGAGCTCGTCGAGCACCTGCGACGCACCGTCACCGACGACGAGCGGGTCCTCGCCGCGATCGCAGACACGCCGCGCGATCGCTTCGTCGCTGAGCACCTCAGGCCGTACGCGTACGAGGACACCGCCCTACCGACCGAGGCGGGCCAGACGATCTCGCAGCCGACGATCGTCGCGATGATGACCGCCGCGCTCGCCCTCGCAGGCGACGAGCGCGTGCTCGACGTGGGCACCGGCTCCGGCTACCAGGCGGCGATCCTCGCGCGCCTCTGCCGCGAGGTCGTGAGCGTCGAGGTTGTGGACTCGCTGCGCCGTTCCGCCGCGGATCGCCTGCAAACACTGGGGATCCGCAACGTCACCGTGCTCCAGGCCGGCGACGTCCTCGGTGCTCCCGAGCTCGCCCCGTTCGACGCGATCCTCGTCGCCGCCGCCGCCCCGAGCGTCCCCGACGCGCTCGTCGCGCAGCTCGCACCGGGCGGCCGGCTCGTCATCCCCGTCGGGTCGCGCGAGGTGCAGGAGCTGACCCGTGTCACCCTCCAGGAGGACGGCCGGCGCACCGAAGAACACCTCGGCGCGTGCCGCTTCGTCCCGCTGATTGGTCCCGGAGGTTTCGAGTCTGAAGCCCCTTAGACCTCGGCGAGTCGGCTGCGAACGTCCATCGGCGCGGCGTCGTTATGTTGGCGGTTATGTAGACAGCGCGCCGACGCGCGGGTATACAAGTCCATCTGCGGCTGGGGTTCTGCCTCACCGGTCCACGCGACCGGCGGGCGGAGCCCGGGTACGGCCGCCGCGGACAGCCGATGACGGCGGTTGCAGGAGACTTCGTGCAAGAGCGGATTGAGGCTTTCCTGCACTACCTCTCGGCGGAGCGCGGGGCATCCAAGAACACGATCGACGCCTATCGCAATGACCTCGGCGGCTTCCGGAAGTTCATCGACGGCAACGGCTTCGCGGCCCCCGAGGTCGAGAAGGCCATCACCCGCGATTCGATCAACGCCTACATCGGCGACCTGAACGACCGCCGCTACGCGAAGGCCACCGTGGCCCGCAAGGTCGCGGCGGTGAAGTCGTTCTGCACGTTCCTCCTCGACCACGGCGACCTGCAGAGCAACCCCGCGACGCAGGTCGACTCGCCACGCGCGCCCAAGCCCGTACCGAAGCCGATGACCACCACCGAGGTGGACTCGCTCCTCCAGGAGCCGCGCAAGTACGACTCGCCCGAGGCCGTGCGTGACACCGCGATGCTCGAGCTCATGTACGCGACCGGCATGCGCGTCACGGAGCTGGTGTCGCTGAACCTCGACTCGCTGCACCTCGACCCGGCGCCCTCGTGGATCCGGTGCCTCGGCAAGGGCGGCAAGGAGCGGACGATCCCCGTGCACGAGCAGGCGATCGAAGCGCTGACCTCGTACCTCGACGACGCCCGTCCCGCGCTGCT
This sequence comes from Dehalococcoidia bacterium, assembly GCA_020634075.1. Classification (GTDB taxonomy): domain Bacteria; phylum Chloroflexota; class Dehalococcoidia; order UBA2979; family UBA2979; genus W-Chloroflexi-9. The sequence goes on from JACKCJ010000022.1 coordinate 18,534, forward strand.
CAAGAACCGCCCACACCAGGCGCTGTTCGTGAACCGCCGCGGCGAGCGCCTCACCCGCCAGGGCTTCTGGCTGATCCTCAAGGGCTACGCGAAGTCGGCCGGCATCGACAGCCACGTGACGCCGCACACGCTGCGCCACTCGTTCGCTACCCACCTGCTCCGCGGCGGCGCCTCCGTCCGCGACGTGCAGGAGCTGCTGGGCCACGCGAACGTCTCGACCACGCAGGTCTACACCCAGCTCGCCGACGAGCACCTGCGCGAGGTCTACGAGAACGTGCACCCGCGCGCGAAGTAGCGAGCTCCCCGCCCACGACGCCCCACGGCCCCGCCACCTGGCCACGTCGCACCGACGGTTAACCGACGGAAGTTGTCGCCCACGGCCCTCGCTGCGATCCTCTTCTCGACACTGACCGCGTGCTGCGAACGGCCGCACGCGTCGAGGAAAGGCTCGCCCTGGTGGAGATCATCGACGTCCGCGCCCGTGAACTGCTCGACTCCCGTGGCAACCCCACGGTCGAGGTGGACGTGGAGCTCGAGGATGGCTCGGTCGGTCGCGCCATCGTGCCGTCGGGCGCCTCCACCGGCGCCTACGAGGCCGTCGAGCTGCGCGACGGCGACCAGTCCCGCTTCGGCGGCAAGGGCGTCCTGAAGGCCGTCGAGCACGTCCAGGACCAGCTCGCATCGGCGGTCATTGGCCTCAACGGCCTCGACCAGGCCGCCGTCGACCGCGCGATGATCGAAGCGGACGGCACCCCGAACAAGGGCCGCCTCGGCGCGAACGCGATCCTCGGCGTCTCGCTCGCGACGGCCCACGCCGGCGCTGAGTCCACCGGGCAGCCGCTCTACCGATACCTCGGCGGCGTCGACGCGCGGGTGCTGCCGGTGCCGATGTGCAACGTCCTCAACGGCGGCGCGCACGCGACGAACTCCACGGACTTCCAGGAGTTCATGCTCATGCCCGTCGGCGCGCCGACGTTCCGCGAGGGGCTGCGCTGGGTCGTGGAGACGTACCAGGCGCTGAAGACCATCCTCCACGACCAGGGCTTCTCGACGACCGTGGGTGACGAGGGCGGCTTCGCGCCGACGATCCCGACGAACCGCGGCGCGATGGACCTGCTCATGCAGGCGATCGAGCGCACCGGCCGCCGGCCCGGCGACGAGCTCGCGATCGCCCTCGACCCCGCCGCGACCGAGCTCTTCGAAGACGGCAAGTACAACCTCGAGCGCGAGGGCCGCGTCGTCTCCGGCGCGGAGCTGGCCGACCTGTGGGCCGACTGGGCCCGCTCGTACCCGATCGTCTCGATCGAGGACGGCATGGCCGAGGACGACTGGGACGGGTGGAAGTCGCTGACCGACGCGATCGGCGACTCCGTGCAGCTCGTGGGCGACGACCTCTTCGTGACGAACATCGAGCGCCTCGGCAAGGGCATCGACCTCGGCGTCGCGAACGCCATCCTGATCAAGCTCAACCAGATCGGCACGCTGACCGAGACCATGCAGGCGATCCGCCTCGCCCACACCAACGGCTACCGCGCGGTGATCTCGCACCGCTCCGGCGAGACCGAGGACACCACGATCGCCCACCTCGTCGTCGCGACCGGCGCGGGCCAGATCAAGACCGGCGCCCCGGCGCGCTCGGACCGGAACGCGAAGTACAACGAGCTCCTCCGCATCGAGGAGATGCTCGGCGACGACGCGATCTACCCGGGCAAGTCGGCGTTCCGGCAGCGCTAGCCACCGCACCCACGGGCGCCGCTAGCCTGTACCTATGACGACCGACGACGGCTCGACCTCCAACGGCCCGATCGACTTCTCTGGACCGGGCATGATGCGCATCCAGGAGTCGCCTCAGCGCGTCTCCGGGATGCGCGTCCCGTCGTCGTGGAAGCTGCCGGGCAAGCCCGCCGACCTCGACGAGTTCGCCGACGACGCCTGGCGCCAGACGGGGTTCCTCTGCGGCGAGGAGCTCGGGCTCATCGCCGCCGGGCTCGACCTCCAGGCGCGGATCGCCGCGACCGGGTACACGCCCGCGGCTCGCAACATGACGATGGCGGCGTTCGCGAGCCTGTGGTCGCGAGCGTTCCTCTCCACCTCGGACGCGATCGGGCTGATCCGACGCGGGAGCTACCAGTCCGCCCTTCCCCTGATCCGCCAGGCGATCGAGTTCATCGGCGCCGAGCGGGGCGTCGGCGACGAGATGGACGAGTGGCGACGCTTCACGCACGAGGCGTACGGACGCCACGAGGCCACCCGCTCGACCGAGATCGGCCTGGGCTCGTACTTCTCGGGCGAGTCGATCGCCGCGGACGCCAACCTCCGGCTCATCTACAAGGCTGCCAGCGACTTCGGGCGCCCCAACTTCGGGCCGACCGCCGTGTTCGTCGCGAACGAGGCCGGGCACGAGAAGTACCCGCTCGTCTTCGCCGACCAGGCGTTCCACCTCGGGTGGGCACAGCTGACGTTGAGCTGGGCACTTCGGCTCAACGTTGCGCAACTCCACCTCGCGTTACATCTCAACCAGTACTTCCCCGCCTCCGAGGAGCTGCGGGCGGAGGCGGCCCAGCACGTCCGCGCGGTCGAGTCGCTGCTCGAACGACCGGAACGCTGCCGTCTCGAGGAATGGCAAGACGAGTCGGGCCGGAGACGGCACCTGGTAGTGGAGTTCAAGCGCCGCCCCGCGGACGCGTCGCAGCGCCTCCTGTTCTAGGGACCGGGAGCGTCTGACGATTCGCGCTGTGGCCCGCCCGAGCGCCCCGTCGTAGCATGGGCGCGCCGCGCGGCAGCCAGTCCCCACGGGCCGCGCGGGACTCCGGTATGTCAGCGGGAGGCGTGATGACCCTGCGCGTTGGTATCAACGGTTTCGGGCGGACTGGCCGGACGGCGTTCCGCGCCTGGTGGATGAACCACCGCGACGACTTCGAGATCGTCGCCATCAACCGCGGCCCCGCGAAGGTCCGCGCCCACCTCCTCGCCTACGACACCGACTACGGCCGCTTCCCCGGCAAGATCGAGGTCGGCGATGACTGCTTCAGCGTCGACGGCCACGAGGTGAAGGTCCTCAACGAGAACAACCCGAGCGCGATCCCGTGGGCCGATGCCGGCGTGGACGTGGTCATCGAGTCCTCCGGCGTCTTCCGTGACGCGAAGGAGGCGAGCGCCCACCTCGCCGGTGGCGCCAAGAAGGTCCTGATCTCGGCCCCCGCAAAGGGCGAGGACTGGACCGTGATCATGGGCATCAACGAGGACCAGTACGACCCGGCGAACCACAACGTGATCTCCGCCGGCTCGTGCACCACGAACTGCGTCGCGCTCGCCCTCAAGGTCATGCACGACGCCTTCGGCGTGGAGTCGGGCTTCATGTCCACGATCCACGCGTACACGAACGACCAGAACCTGCAGGACAACTCCCACAAGGACCTGCGTCGTGCCCGCGCCGCCGCGATGAACATCGTCCCGACGTCCTCGGGCGCCTCGGCGCTCGTCGGGCAGATCATCCCGGAGCTCAAGGGCAAGTTCGACGGCTTCGCCTACCGCGTGCCCGTCCCCACGGTCTCCGTGGTCGACATGGTCACGAACCTCCGCGACACGCCGTCCGTGGGCGAGATCAACGAGGCGTACATCGGCGCGTCCGAGGGCCGCATGAAGGGCTACCTCTACACCGAGGGCGAGGAGCTGGTCTCCTCGGACTTCCGGGAGCACCCCGGCTCGGCGATCTACGACGTGCCGTCGACGATGGTCGTCAACGGCGGCAAGCTCGCGAAGACCGTCACCTGGTACGACAACGAGTGGGGCTACTCCTGCCGCCTCACGGACGTCATCTCGATGATGGCCGAGCGCGGCCTGTCGTAGACACGCCCGAGGCAGTCACGCTGCCAGATCGACACATCGGAAGCCCGGCGATACGCCGGGCTTCCTGCTTCGCGAGGGATTCCCACCGTCGGAACGCTGAAGAGTCGGACAGGTACGAGCGGGTTCGAGGAGATCCCCCTACCTCACCCACCCGCGCGATGAATCCAGGCGCGCGCCCGTCGCGTATTATGTAACAAGAGCCGACCGCCTACCCGGCTCTCGCGCGGACGTCGTTGCAGCTCGAGCCGGCGTCCGCGCTCACTACTGCTCTTGCCTCTCTCGCACCTCTCCCGCATGGCGCGATCCTCGATATACTTACTGAACGTAAGCAAGAGTCGAGGAGCCCCATGACCGTCGCCCGCCTGAACCACGCCGTCCTCTACGTCCGCGACCTCGACCGGTCCGTCGAGTTCTACCGGCAGGCCTTCGGCTTCACGGAGGTCACGCGGATGCCGGGCATCGCCGCCTTCCTCCGCGCGGCCGGCGGCGACAACCACCACGACCTGGGCCTGTTCACCGTCGGCGCGCAGGCACCCTCCCCGCCGCGCGGGTCGACCGGCCTCTACCACCTCGCCTGGCAGGTCGAGCACATCGAGGACCTCCGCGACATGGCAGTCGAGCTCACCAACCTCAACGCGCTCACGGGCGCCTCTGACCACGGCGCGACGAAGTCGCTCTACGGCAAGGACCCGGACGGCAACGAGTTCGAGGTGATGTGGCTCCTCCCGCGCGAGGCCTGGGGCCGTTTCGAGGAGGACGCCGTGGTCCTCCCGCTCGACCTCGACCGCGAGATCCGCACGTGGGGCGCTGGCGCCGGTTCCGGCTCCGCCGGCCGCTCAGAGGTCGGTTCGTAACGCGTTCGCTACCCCTCCGGCGGGTACGGGCCGTACACTCGACCTCCCATGCTTGACGCACTTTCAGACCGTCTCCAGGGCACCTTCACGCGCCTCGGCAAGAAGGGGCGCATTGGCGAGGCCGAGCTCGACGAAGCGCTGCGGGAAGTCCGCATCGCCCTCCTCGAGGCGGACGTCAACTTCAAGGTCGTCCGCGACCTCGTGGCGCGCGTGCGTGAACGCGCGCTCGGCCAGGAGGTCCTGAGGTCGATCACGCCCGCCCAGCAGATCATCGGCATCGTCAACGACGAGCTGGTCGAGACGCTGGGCAAGGAGCACGCTCCGATGCTCCGGCCGCAGGCCGGGCCGATGAAGGTCATGGTCGTCGGCACCAAGGGTGGCGGTAAGACCACCCTCGCCGGACGGCTCGCCCTCAAGTTCAAGGCCGAGGGGATGAAGCCCCTCCTCATCTCCACCGACTTCGAGCGCGTCGCCGCGAGCGAACAGCTCCAGGTGCTCGCCCGCTCGATCGACGTCGACTCCTACGTGGAGGAGAAGGAAGCCCCGCCCGCCGAGGTCGCGAAGCGCGGCATGAAGCAGGCCGAGAAGATCGGCGCGAACGCCGTCATCGTCGACTCCGTCGGTATCGTGAACTTCGACGACGACACCGCCGACGACCTCGCCGCGCTCGCCGACGAGGTCGACCCCACCGAGCTCCTGATCGTCGTCGACGCCATGACCGGCCAGGAGGCCGTCACCCTCGCCAAGGAGCTCCACGAAGTCCTCGAGGGCACCGGCATCGTCGTCACCAAGGTCGATTCCGACACCCGCGGCGGCGCGGTGCTCTCCGTCCGCGAGGTCACCGGTCTGCCGGTGAAGTTCATCACCACCGGCGAGCGCCTCGAGGCGCTCGAGGAGTTCCACCCCGACCGCTTCGCGTCGCGCGTGCTCGGCATGGGCGACGTCGTGTCCCTCGTCGAGAAGGCCCGCAAGGCCGTCGGCGAGCGCGACATGAAGGACGTCGCGAAGCGGATGCAGAAGGGGCAGTTCGACCTCGAGGACTTCCTCACCCAGATGCAGCAGATGAAGCAGATGGGGCCGCTCTCCGGCATCCTGGAGATGCTGCCGGGCGCGGGCGCGCTGAAGGGCCAGATCGGCAACGCCGACCTGTCCGAGGCGTACTTCAAGCAGGCCGAGGCGATCATCCAGTCGATGACGCCCGGCGAACGCCGAAAGCCCGAAATCATCAACGGGTCCCGTCGCAAGCGCATCGCGCGAGGCTCCGGGACGACACCTGCGGACGTGAACCGGCTCTTGAACCAGTTCAAGGATGCCCGCAAACTGATGCAGGCCATGACCTCCGGCAAGCGCGCCGGCGGCCTCATGAAGATGCTGGGGATGTAGCGCGCCGGCTGACGCCGCGCCTCCCGCCCTCACCATCGACGAACGCCATCACGACCGTAAGCGCCGACGCGACTACACTTCTCCGTCTGCGCCTTCCCGGCTCGCCCGGTTCCGTCCGCTGGAGGATTGATTTGCTGAAGATTCGTCTGCGCCGCACTGGTCAGAAGCACCAGCCCTCGTACCGCATCGTTGTCGCCGACAAGGACTCCCCGCGCGACGGCCGCTTCGTGGAGATCCTCGGCCACTACAACCCGCGCACCGAGCCCGTCACCTTCGAGGTGAAGGCTGACCGCGTGCAGCACTGGGTGTCCCAGGGCGCGCAGCCGACCGAGACCGTGCACCGCCTCCTCCACGCCCGCGGCATCATCGAGACCGAGCCGCCGAAGCGCGTGACGAAGCCCTCCAAGGCCGAGCGCGAGGCCGCCGCGAAGGCCGAGGCTGACGCCAAGGCCGCCGCCGAGGCGAAGGCTGCTGAGGAAGCGGCTGCCGCGAAGGCCGCCGAGGAAGCCGCCGCCGCGTCCGCCGAGGGTGAGGCCGAAGAGGCCTCGTCCGACGAGTAGCGCGCCCGTATGAAGGCTCTCATCGAGTACCTCGCCCGTGCGCTCGCCGAGTTCCCGGACGAGGTGCGTGTGGCCGAGGTGCACGACGGCGACCGCGTCGTCCTCCACCTCTACGTGAACGAGTCGGACAAGGGCCGCATCATCGGCCGCGACGGCCGCTGCGCGAACGCCATCCGCTCGCTGCTGCACGTCGCCGCCGTCCGCGCCGGCGTCCGCGCCACCCTCTCCATCGAGTAACCCTCGAACTCCGCGATGACTGACCAGCCCGATCCGGCACCCGAGACCGGCGCCGAGCGCGTCGCCGTGGGGCGCATCAACGCCCCCTGGGGCGTGCGCGGACACGTGAAGGTCACCGCCCTCACCAGCAACCCGGAGCGCCTCGCCGTCGGCAGCCGCGTCTTCGTGGCCGGCGAGCCTCGGACGATCCGCGACGTGAAGCGGCCGCGCGGCTTCCCCTGCATCCTCTTCGAGGGCATCACCGGCACCGACGCCGCGAACCGCCTCCGCGGCGCGCTCATCGAGATCGACGAAGCCGACCTCCCGGAACTCCCCGAGGACGTCTACTACGTCCACGACCTCGTCGGGCTTCGCGTCGTCACGAGCACCGGCGACGAGATCGGCACGCTCGAGGACGTCCTCGAGACCGGCTCGAACGACGTGTACGTCGTGCGGCGGCCCGGCCAGAAGGATGTCCTCGTCCCCGCCATCGACGGTGTGCTCCTCGAGGTGGACCTCGAAGGCGGCGTGGTGACCATCGAAGCGGTCCCCGGCCTCCTCGACTGACACGATCCGGGGAAATGCCGAGGCGCCCTCGTTGCCGCTGAGGGCGCCCCGTCTCTACACTGATGCTTCGCGGTCGGGCCACGCCCGACCGAGTCCGTCTCCGCGGACGACGAGGGCCCGTAGCTCAGTTGGGAGAGCGCTGCAATCGCACTGCAGAGGTCAGGGGTTCGACTCCCCTCGGGTCCACCACTCCATCACGACAGACAACACGAACCGGCCTCGAGCCGGTTTCTTGTTGCCCTCACCTGCTGAGAGCGTCCGTGAACCGGCGCCGCGAAGAGCACGCTATCGTGAGGCCGCTCCGACGCATTCCGGAGCAGGAAGGTCCACGTCGTGGCATCCGCTCTCGCCAACGACTATCCCGCGCAGTTCGACGTCGAGTACGCCGAGCAGAGGGATCGGCTGAACGTCTTCTTTCGCCTGGTCCTCGTGATCCCGATCGCGATCCTCTCGGCCCTGGTGACTGCCGCGGCGCAGAACCTCGCGTTTGCGATCGCCCTCATGCTCCTCTTCCGGAACCGCTACCCGCGGGTCTGGTTCGACTGGTACCTCTACATCAACCAGTTCACGAACCGGGTGAACGCCTACGCGATGCTCCTCGTTGACGAGTACCCGTCGACGACCGACCAGCAGCGCGTCACGACAACCGCCCAGCTCGAGGAGGGCACACTCAGCCGCTGGCTGCCCCTCGTGAAGTGGTTCCTCGCGATCCCGCACTACATCGTCCTCGCCCTGCTATTCACGGTGCTCGGCATCGTGCTCTTCCTCGCGTGGCTGATCATCCTCGTGACCGGTCGCTTCCCCCGGGGCATGTTCGACTTCGTCGTCGGCATCTTCCGCTGGAGCTGGCGCGTGAATGCCTACATGGCGCTGCTGAGCACGGATCGCTACCCGCCGTTCTCACTCAAGTAGCCGCCGCTGATCGCACCGACGCCGCCGAGATCGCGCGATACGATGGATGAGCACGCACAGGAGGCTCCATGTTCATCGCCATGAACCGGTTCCAGGTGGCGCCCGGCAAGGGCGAGGACTTCGAGCGCATCTGGGCCGAGCGAGATTCGCACCTGGACCAGGTGCCCGGCTTCGTCCGCTTTGCCCTGCTCCGCGGCGACAACGAGGGCGAGTACATCTCGCACTCCACGTGGGAGGATCGCGCCGCCTTCGTCGCCTGGACGGAGAGCGAGGCCTTCACCCGCGGCCACTCCGGCCCGTCCCTGATGGGCATCCTCCAGGGCCCGCCGCAGGTCGCCCTCTACGACGCGGCGATCACGCAGGAGGCGGGCGGCCCCAGCAAGACCGAGTAGCGGCGGGCCACGGACCGCGCTCGACGCTCGAAGCACGATGGGCGGCGCTTTCGCGCCGCCCATTCTTCTGTCAATCTTGGATCCAGCGTTCCGATGCCCTCGTAGCTCAGGGGATAGAGCGGCGGCGTCCTAAGCCGCGCGTCGGGAGTTCGAATCTCTCCGGGGGCACCACTTCTCTGTGCGCCAACGCCTCAGGCGGGCTGCTTCGCCCCCACCACGCGCAGGAGCTCCTCGGCGCTCGGGTGGTCGCCGGCGAGGTCGCTGCGGTAGGCGTACGGCATCGCCCCGCCCGGCTGCACGAGGAACACGCCGCCAAGCTGAGCGGCGTCGCCCTTCACCGGCTTTGGGAAGAACCCCCGTATCGCCGCCTTGAAGCCGTTCCAGTAGAGGCCCGGGTTGAGGAAGGCGCTGAGGCCGGGACGCTTCGCGCCGAGCGCCGCGTACACCTCGCGGCCGGGGTTCGTGTAGAGCGGCACCGCGAGGCCGGTCTCCTCGGCGAAGGCTTCCGCCATCAGCGGCGTGCCGTTGCCGATCACGATCGGCTGCACGCCGGACGCCTCGATCGTCGACCACGCGTCGCGCAGGTCCTGGAGCTGCATCCGGCAGAACTGGCAGCCGAAGTGCCGCACGAGCACCAGCAACGCGGGACGCGACTCCCACAGGGATCCAAGCTTCACCGGCTCCCCAGCGGGCGTGAGGAGCTCCAGATCAGCGGTGGTTGCACTGACCTGTTCCATCTCGAGCCTCCGTCCAGCCGCGGATCTTCATCCTACCCCGATGACTCGTCGGGCGACCCCGGGAGTCCCCCGACGTGGACGGAGCGGCGACAGGCGGACATCCCGTGACGGGAGCGCTCCACGCTCGTGATATGTTCCCGCGCACTGCCCCCTCGGGGGCGCGGCCACGACCGGGGAACCGTGGCCGGACACGCATGGCACAGCGCCGGAGGGGACCACCATGGCGCAACTGTTCGATGGCCTGAAGGTGCTCGAGCTCGCTCAGCACGTCGCCGGCCCGTTCGCGGGCAAGCTCTTCGCCGACTACGGCGCGGACGTCATCAAGGTCGAACCGCCCGAGGGTGACCGCTCCCGGCACGAGGGGCCGTTCAAGGACGACGTCCCGGATCCCGAGACCTCCGCCCTCTTCCTGCACCTCAACACGCACAAGAAGTCCGTCACGCTCGACGTCGAGAGCGAGGAGGGCCGTCGCGTCCTCCGCCGCCTGATCGATGATGCCGACGTGGTGATCGAGAGCTACCGGCCCGGCCAGCTCACCGAGTGGGGCCTCTCGTACGACGAGCTCGCGAAGGACCACCCGGACCTCGTGCTCGCCTCGATCACGCCCTTCGGCCAGACCGGCCCGTGGCGCGACTACCGGGGCTCCGAGATCACCCTCCAGGCGCTCGGCGGCCCGATGCACCTCAACGGCTCCTCGTACCGAGAGCCGCTGAAGAGCGGTGGTTATGTCGCGCAGTACCACTGCGGCATCGCCACGGCGTACGCCTGCGTCGCCGCCCGCCTGCGCGTGGCGATGGGTGGCAAGGGCGACCACATCGACCAGGCGATCTACGAGGCGCAGGCCGGTTTCCGTGACCGCCGCACGGTCTACACCACCGGCTACTCCTACACCGGCTACGTCGCGAAGCGACAGCCGCCGGGATCGCGCGTGGCGATGGGCCCCCGCCCGACCGCCGACGGCTACGCCAATATCTACGCGGGCGGCACCAAGCACTTCCTCGCCGCGCTCGACCTCATCGGACGCCCCGACCTGAAGGATCACCCGGACGCGAACAAGAACATCGCCCTGTACTCCGAGGACTTCGCCGCCGAGGTCGAGGGCTCGTGGATGGGGTGGCTCATCCAGCGCGACAAGCGCACGGCGGTGAAGGAGACCCAGGACATCGGCCTCCTCGGTGGCGCGATCCTCACGACCGAGGACCTGATCACCGACGAGCACTACCGGAGCCGGGGCGTCTGGGACACCATCGAGCACCCGAAGGCCGGCACCTATGAGGCGCCCGGCCGCCAGCTCATCCTCTCGGACACGCCCCGGCAGGAGCCGGCCCGCGCGCCGCTGCTCGGCGAACACAACGCCGAGGTGTACGGCGCGCTCGGACTCGACCTCGACCAGCTCCGCTCGCAGAGCGTGATCTAGCAGCCGCCGCGAGCGCACCCGAAGAGACGCAGGAGTCAGCCATGGCGAACTCGAACCCGCTCCCCCTTGAGGGCATCCGCATCGCCGAGATCACCGTCGTGTGGGCAGGCCCGCACGTCACGCAGGTGCTCGCGGAGTGGGGGGCCGACGTCATCCGCGTCGAGCCGATCACGCATGTGCAGCCGTACTCGCGAGGCGGCGAACGCGTCTCCTCCAAGGAGGTCTCCCGGCGCACAGCCGAGACCGGCACGCTGACCGGCGCCTACGTCGACTGCGACCCGGCCGAGGAGCCGTGGAACCGCAACAACGCGTTCAACTCGCACTCGCGGAACAAGCGCTCGATGGCGTGCGACATCATGCTGCCCGAGGGCAAGGAGGCGTTCCTTCGCCTGATCGAGAAGGTGGACGTCCTCATCGAGAACAACGTCCCGGTCACCATCGAGCGCGCCGGGATCACGTACGACGTCCTGAAGGAGATCAACCCGCGGCTGATCATGCTGCGGATGCCGGCATACGGCCTCGACGGCCCGTACAAGAACTACCGCGGCTTCGGCACCCACGTGGAGGGCATGATCGGCCACCACTGGCTGCGCGGGTACCCGGACGGATCCCCCGACGAGACCGGCGAGGCGTTCACCGCCGACGCCCTCGCGGGCGTGATGGGAGCGTTCGCGGTCACCTCGGCGCTGCTGAAGCGGCACCAGACGGGCGTCGGCCAGCAGATCGAGATGCCGCTCGCGGAGGCGTTCCTGCCGGCGCTCGGTGAGTGGATCCTCGACTACACGATGAACGGACGCGTCGCCCAGCCGCAGGGCAACCTCCACCGCACGCACGCGCCGCACTCCGTCTTCCCCACGCAGGGCGAGGACCAGTGGATCGCGCTCGACGTCGCGACCGACGAGGAGTTCCGCGCGCTGTGCGACGTCCTCGGGACGGCCGAGCTGCTCGCCGACGAGCGCTTCCAGACCGGTGTCGGGCGCAAGGAGCACGAGGCGGCGCTCAACCAGGCGCTCGCGGAGGCGACGAAGTCGTGGGTGAACGACGACCTCTTCCACAAGCTCCAGGCCGCCGGCGTGACCGCCGGCTCGGTGCACGACGAGGCGGCGCTGATGCAGTCGCCGCAGCTCAACGACCGGGGCTTCTTCGAAGAGCTCACCATCTCCGGGATCGGGACGCACACCTACCCGGGCATCATGACGAAGTGGGCGAACACGCCGAACCACCTCCGCACGCCTCCGCCGCGGATCGGCGAGCACAACGAGGAGATCTACATCGACCTCCTCGGCTACTCGCGCGAGGAGTACGACGACCTCGTGGCGCGCGGGCTGGTCGGCACGACGTACTCCGAGCAGCTCGTGCCGAGGACGTGGCTCGCGACGCAGGAGCGCTAGCGGCTCAGAGTCCGCCGAGCCCGCCGCTTGCTCGGGACCTGATGTCTCAGGACTGGCTCGCCCAGGACGTGACGCTCAGGACGTGACGCTCAGGATCGGGCGGTCAGGGCGAGGCGGATCGCGACGACCAGGAGCGCCACGCCGAGCGCGCGGATGATCGTCGGGCCGCCCACGCGGTGGGAGGCTCGCGCACCGAGCTGGGCGCCGGCGATCGCGCCGACCATCATCGCGACGGCGCGGGCGAGGGTCTCGTCCCACGCGAGCGTGCCGCTGACGAAGTGCGTCGCCACCGCCTCGAAGGCCATCAGCGCCAGCACGAAGTGGCTCGTGGCCGTCGCGATGTGCACCGGGAAGTGCAGCACGACGGCCATCACCGGCACGTGCACGATGCCCCCGCCGATACCGAGCAGGCTTGAGACGAACCCGACGAACGTGCTGATCGCCATGCCCCACGGCAGCCGGTACTGGTACACGAAGCGCTGGCCCGCGTGGTCGGTGATCTCGCGCTGCACGACGCCCCAGCCCGAGACGGGTGTGCGCTCGGCTACGAGGTTGCGCCGGATCACGAGGTAGGCGCCGATCACACCGAGGACCGAGGCGAAGATGATGTTGAACGTCTCGCGCGGGATGAACTTCACCACGTAGGCACCGAGGACCGCCCCGGGCAGCGTCGCGATGGCGAAGAGGAAGGCGCTCCAGTAGTCGACGCGGCGCTGGCGTGCGTACGCAATCGAGCCCGATGTGGCATTGCCCAGCACGACCGTGAGCGACATGGCCGTGATCGTGTCGGGGGGCAGATCCGGATAGATGAACAGCAGGATCGGGACGAGGATGAAACCGCCGCCTGCCCCCACCAGTGTGCCGAACGCGCCGACGGCGAACCCAAGCAGCGCGAGCAGCGGCAGTTCGAGCATCGGCCCCTCCGGGCCTGACTATCCCACCGTTCTCCTCAACACGCATGGCGTAACGCGGACCGAAGTGGGGCCGATTCGAACCAGCCGCGCCGCCGCGGTTATCATCGAAGCGAGGCACGCCCCGGGGGTACAGGACGGAGCACCTCTTGGCTGACGAGTTCAAGCAGCGGCGCGATCGGCTGATGCGCCGGCTCGGCAAGGACAGTGCCGCCGTCTTCGTGTCGGGTCACGAGACCCTGCGCAACGGCGATGTCGACTACCCCTTTCGCCAGGATTCGACGTTCTTCTACCTGACCGGCTTCGAGGAGCCGGCAAGCGTCGCCGTGCTGCGGCCGGGCGCCGACAAGCCGTACACGCTCATCGTCCGTCCGCATGACCCGCAGATGGCCGTGTGGGTCGGCCCCCGCGCCGGCGTCGATGGCGCCGTCGAGCGATACGGCGCCGACCAGGCCTTCCCGATCGAGGAGCTGGAGGACCGGCTCCGCGAGCTGCTCGATGGCGTCTCCACGCTGTGGTTCTCCGTCGGCGGGACCACCCGCACGGAGACGCTCCTCACCGCGCTCGTCGCCTCGCGGCGGGCGATGTCGCAGCGGGGCGCGACGCCCATCGAGGCGATCCGCGACCCGGAGCCCCTCGTCGACGAGATGCGGCTGCTGAAGTCGCCGTCGGAGGTGCGCTCGCTGCAGCGCGCAATCGACGTGACCGGCAAGGGCCTCGAGGTCGCGATGCGCGCCACCCGGCCCGGCATGCACGAGTACGAGGTACAGGCGATCCTCGAGCAGACCTACCGCGCCGAGGGCGCGGTGCGTGACGGCTTCCCGACGATCGCGGCGTCCGGTCCGAACTCCTGCACCCTGCACTACACGACGAACCGCCGCCAGCTCCGCGACGGCGACCTGATGCTGCTCGATACCGGCGCTGAGTGGGACTACTACGCCGCCGACGTCACCCGCACCTTCCCGGCCAACGGTCGCTTCACCGGTGCGCAGCGCGCCGTCTACGACGTGGTGCTCGAGGCGCAGCGGAACGGCATCGAGCGGGCGAAGCCGGGACTGAGCTTCCACGACGCCCACGACGCCGCCGTCCGCACCCTCGTCGAGGGACTGATCGACCTCAAGGTGCTCAAGGGCGATGTCGACTCCCTCATCGAGCGCGACGCCTACCGCCACGTCTACATGCACTCGACGAGCCACTGGCTCGGCCTCGACGTGCACGACGCGGGCCGGTACCGCGAGGACGGCAAGTCACTGCCGCTACGACCGGGGATGGTGCTCACCGTCGAGCCGGGCCTCTACTTCGCGCCCGGCACGAAGGGCGTCCCGAAACGTCTGCAGGGGATCGGCATCCGCATCGAGGACGACATCCTCGTCACGAAGAACGGAAACCGGAACCTGAGCGGGAAGATCCCGTCGGCCCCGGACGACCTCGAAGCCATCGTCGGCACTCGCTAGCAAGACTCCTCGTTGGCCTACCAGCCCTACGACCCGTTCCGAGGACGCAACCCGCGCTCGAGGTCCGTCGCGACCCGACGCGGGCTGCCGGTGCCTACGCTGGCGCTGATCGCGTTGGCGCCGCTGCTGCTCGTGGCCCTGATCGTCGCCTGGCGCTCACTCGGCTCGGACGATCCGGCGAGCGCCGAGGTGACGTCCAGTGGCGCCGCGGCGGACTCGTCGAACGTCGATGCCGCGCGGCAGCTCACCGCATCGACCCCGACCTCCACGCCTGAATCGACGCCGACCGTCGAAGCGCCGACGTCACTCGGGCTGCCGGTGCCGGAGCTTTCGGCCGCCGCGGCGATCGTCGTCGACGATGCGTCGATGGCGGTGTTGTACGACCTCGACGGCTTCACGCCGCGGGCGCCCGCGAGCGTCACGAAGATGGCGACGGCCGTCGTCGCGATGGAGCACGGACGGCTCGACGAGGTCGTGACCTCGGACGTGCACTACTGGGACCTCGCGGTGGAGGGCGACTCCACGACGATGGGGCTGGAAACCGGCGACCAGGTCACGCTGCGGGAGCTGCTCTACGGCCTGCTGCTCGTCTCCGGGAATGACGCGGCGCGTGTCATCGCGCACCACGTGTCGGGCACGGAGGAGGCGTTCGCCGCGGAGATGAACGACCTCGCCGCCCGTCTCGGCATGAAGGACACGCACTTCGTCACCGTCGATGGCCTGTCGGCGCCGGGACACGTCTCCAGCCCCTGGGACCTCGTGCTGCTGTCGCGCTACCTCATGCGCTTCCCCGACCTCCGCGAGATCGTCGGGACCGAGGAGTACACGGCGCACGGCATCCGCGACGGCCAGGAGGTCGGCTACGACCTCTACAACCACAACCCGCTGCTGAACTACACGCCGGGCGTGGACGGCATCAAGACCGGCTTCACCGAGGAAGCCGGCCGCACGTTCGCCCTCACCGCGGAGCGCGACGGCCACCGCGTCTACATCGTGCTGATGGACTCCGCGCTCCGCGCGCAGGACTCGATCGCGCTCGTGGACTGGGCGTTCGCCAACCACGTGTGGCCGGGTGACCTCGAACCCCCGTCGCCGACGCCGGCGCCACCGCTGATCGGGGCGGGCTCGGACGCCATCGAGTAGCCGCCGGCGGAATCCCCGAAATCGCTACCAGACGTGCTAGGTTTCCGGGGCTTTCAGGGCTCCGGGGGTCTGCCATGGTCAACTCATCGCCGCTCAACCTGCCGCCACCGCCGGGAAGCCCCGGCCACAGCTCGCAGCGCTACTCGCACGACAAGTTCGGCCCGCCCAACGGGCAGTTCATGACGCTGCCCCAGGACGGCTCAGAGTCGAAGGGCGAGGTCGACGACTGGCACGGGTTCAACCCGCTCGCCTGGTTCGACAAGCAGGTCACCTACATCAACGAGATCCGGTACTTCAACACGTTCCGCGCGGAACGCGTCCCCGGCCGTGACCGTGTCACCAAGACCCCGAGGCGGACCGGCATCTTCCGCGACATGCGTGACGGCAACATGTGCTGGCGCGAAGAGAAGGTGATCACGGACGTCAAGTTCGAGGGCGCCTACATGGAGGTCCAGCGCTACGAGATCTGGCGCATCAACCTCACGCAGGAGTCTTACTACGAGTTCGTGACCGGCCTCGGCGGGACGATGGTGGACGCGACCATCGACATCCCCGCGGCCGCAGCCGGGCTCACGGCCGAGCGCGCCGCCACCGCCGCGGCAGCGGAGGGCGTCGCGGTCAGCGCCGGGGCCGCGAGGCTCGCCATCGCCTCGAGGGCGCTCGGTACGGTGGGGCTCACGTACCTCATGTTCCAGGTATTCACCGGGGCGTGGGTCGCCTACTCGGGCGGTACGAGGAACGCCGCCGGTGACAAGATCAGCGAGGGCTGGGAGTTCATCCGGCACTTCTACGGCGACCCGATCGACGACGAGCCCGAGGAGGCGTGGGAGACCGTCGTCGCGCCGCATCCCTGCACCGACCTCGATGGCGACGGCGACAAGATCAAGATCCAGACCGGCGACGCGAGCCAGTTCCTGCGCACCACTCGAGGCAAGGCCGTGGCCGGCGTTGCGGGTGTCGGCATCCTGCTCGGCGGGCTGATGGGGATGCGCATGTTCGGCGGCGACGATCCGGAGGCTCCGCCCCCAACCCCCACCGTCGCCGCAGCGAGCGTGACAGCCACCGAAGTCAGCGCGGCGACACCGATCGACTTCGGGACGCCCTCGCCGACGCCGGTGAACGGCGTCCCCGCGGCGTTCGACTCGACGCCGGGGGCCGGGCAGCTGCTGGTGTTCCGCCTCGACGGCGTGGACTTCTTCCCGAAGGGCCTGGGGACGGTCGCCGCGCACGAGCCGTTCTGCTCGTACGAGCACGTCCACGGCCCGGAGATCACGTCGGTGCTCCCCGGACCGGACGGCGAGTACATCAAGCGCACCGAGCACATGGGCGAGTGCGGCTACGGCCCGCCGAACTTCTTCCTGATCGACGACCCGAGGTAGTCCTCGGGCCGTCCGTTCGGCGCCCCTTCCGCTCCCGACGTCGCCACCGTTGAGGTGATCCGTCGCCGCTCGCGTAGCGGTCGCTGAATCTACGCGCGCTTCGTTACGTCTAGTGGAACCGAAGTGACGCGGTTACCCTCCCGAAACACGAACACCAGTACTGTTCACCCGCTGCGCCGAAGCATCTGCTAACCCGAGTCAGCGCATGCTTGACAAGGCCCCGGGATCGGCGCAGTATCGCCCGTGCGCCTCCGAGCACATGCTCAAGCGCCTTAACAGTTACCCACCAGATCTAGTGTCTCCGACCCGCTCCCACCCCAAGATCTAGGGGCTCCCCGCGAGAGCGACGACCGAGGACACGGCCTGATGCGAAGGGCTCCGAAGATGCGAATCAGCCGCCGTTTCACCACCGCGAACGCCGACCCATACGCCGGCATTCCGTTCTCCAAGCGGACCTCGCGGATCGTGAATCCGGACGGCTCCGTCGTCTTCGAGGCGCGCGACATCGACATGCCGTCGAACTTCTCCCAGGTCGCGACCGACATCATGGCGCAGAAGTACTTCCGCAAGGCCGGCGTCCCGACGGCGACCGTCGCCGTCGACGAGCCCGGCGTCCCGGAGTGGCTGCAGCGCCGCGTCCCCGCCGAGGGCGCCACGATGGCCGGTGAGACCGACGCCCGCCAGACCTTCCACCGCCTCGCCGGCACCTGGACCTACTGGGGCTGGAAGGGCGGCTACTTCGACTCCGAGGAGGACGCCCGCGCGTTCTACGACGAGCTCTGCCACATGATGGCCGCCCAGATGGCCGCGCCGAACTCGCCGCAGTGGTTCAACACCGGCCTGCACTGGGCCTACGGCATCACCGGCCCCGCCCAGGGCCACTCGTACGTCGACGCCATCACCGGGCGGGTCATGGCCTCCGAGAACGCCTACGAGCGACCTCAGCCGCACGCCTGCTTCATCCAGAGCGTCTCGGACGACCTGGTGAACCCCGGCGGCATCATGGACCTCTGGACGCGCGAGGCCCGCATCTTCAAGTACGGCTCCGGCACCGGCTCCAACTTCTCCAACATCCGCGGTGAGAACGAATCGCTCTCCGGCGGCGGGAAGTCCTCCGGCCTGATGTCCTTCCTCAAGATCGGCGACCGCGCCGCCGGCGCGATCAAGTCGGGCGGCACCACCCGCCGCGCCGCGAAGATGGTCATCGTCGACGCCGACCACCCGGACGTGGAGCAGTTCATCGACTGGAAGGTGAACGAGGAGCAGAAGGTCGCCGCCCTCGTCACCGGCGCCTCCGTCACCCGCCGTCACCTCGCCGCGATCTTCGAGGCGGCCCACGACGTTGACGCCGGCGGGGCCACCCCGGCAGCGAACGCCCGGCTCCGCAAGGCCGTGAGCAAGGCGCGCCGCGACGGCGTCACCGAAGGCTTCATCGTCCGCGTCCTCCAGCTCGCCGAGCAGGGCGTCACGACGCTGGACTTCTCCGCGTTCGACACCGACTGGCAGGGCGAGGCGTACCAGACCGTCTCCGGCCAGAACTCGAACAACTCCGTCCGCGTCACCGCGGACTTCCTGGACGCCGTCCGCCGCGACGACGAGTGGAACCTGAAGTTCCGCACCAGCCGCACCGTCGCCGCGACGGTGAAGGCGCGCGACCTCTGGGACCGCATCGCCCTCGCCGCGTGGCAGAGCGCCGACCCCGGCCTGCAGTACGACACGACGATCAACGAGTGGCACACCTGCCCGAACG
>JACKCJ010000023.1 GCA_020634075.1 Dehalococcoidia bacterium
AGGCGCTGTTCGGCGCGCTCCACGTCGGCGTCACGTACGAGGCCGACGAGGAGTTCGGGTTCCTGCGCGGCCGGGTCGCTCGGCTGAAGGTCGGGGACGAAGCCGTCGGACTCGTCGGCGAGGTCCACCCGGATGTCCTCGACCAGTTCGAGATCGAGCAGCCGGTGGTGATGTTCGAGCTGGACCTCGCATCGATCCTCCCGCACCTCCACGACCGCATCGACGCGAAGTCGCCGCCGCGCTTCCCGGCCGTCGAGCAGGACCTCGCCGTCGTCGTCGACGCCAGCGTGCCGGCCGCCGCGATCCAGGCCGTCCTCGAGGGTTCCCCGCTCGTCGCCTCCGCCCGCGCGTTCGACGTCTTCAAGGGCGAGCGTCTGGGCGCCGGGAAGAAGAGCATTGCCTTCTCCATCCGCTACCAGGTGCCCAACCGCACGCTGACCTCGGAGGACGCGAACAAGGAACAGGCCAAGCTCGTGAAGCGCCTCGAGCGCGAGTTCGGTGCGGAGCAGCGCGCCTAGCGCTCACCCTCCGGTCCGGAGATCGCACGCACGACGAAGGCCCGCCGATTGGCGGGCCTTCTGGTTGGCTACGGGCGGTGCCCGCTACGGCGCCGCGACGACCAGCGTCGATCGCTCGCGCTCGGAGCCCCCCGGGCAGTAGGTGACGTACTCGCCCGGCTCGAGGTCGAGCGTGAACGAGCCGGTCAGGCCCGGGGCGAGGTGCTCGGCCTCGCCGAGGATGTGGTCACCCTCGAGGATCTCGAACTCGTCGATCGCGTTCGCGCCGTCGTTCGTGATGACGAACTTCGTGCGCCCAGCGGCCACCTGCAGGTCGGAGGGACAGCCCTCGCTGGTCACCGTCACGGCCACCTCGGTGGCGTCACCGCCGGAGTCACCGCTGTCGCCCGAGTCGCTGTCGTCCGACGAGCAGGCGACGAGCGCTGCGCCGAGGACGGCGAGACCAAGCAGGACGAACAGGCGGCGGCGTGACATCAGGTTCTCCTCGATGGATCGTGGACTCAGGCGGTCCGATGGATCAGGCGGTGGTGGCGCGGGCCCGCACCGGGCGTGCGGCGCGTCGTGGCCAGGCGACGTAGAGGGCGACGGGGACGAGGTAGACCAGCCATGCCCCTAGCTCGATGACCGTCGGGCGCGGCTGGATCCCGAACATGCCGGTGGCCAGTGACGAGACCACGGTGCCCGGGCGGACCAGCCAGCCGAGGTTCACGGCGACCTGCTGTCCGATGTCGACCCAGCCGGCCTCGTGGGCGGTGTGGAGCGCCGAGGCGAGCAACCCGGCGGAGACGACCACGAGCACGAGCGCGGTGAAGCGGAAGAACCGCCCGAGGTCGATGTGGACGGCGCCGCGGTAGATCGCGTAGCCGAGCACGACGGAGACGAGCAGTCCGGCGGCCGCGCCGGTGCCGGTCGCAGTCGGATCGGCGCTCGACTGGAACGCGGCGACGAGGAAGACGGCGGTCTCGAAGCCCTCGCGAAGCACGGCGAAGAACGACATCGTGACCAGTGCCGCGACGGACCCCTCGGCGAGCGCGCTGCTCGTCTCGTGCTCGAGCGAGGACTTGATGGAGGCGGCGTTCTGCCGCATCCAGACGATCATGTAGGTGATCATGCCGACCGCGACGAGGGCCACGATCGTCTCGAGGCCCTCCTGCTGCCGGTACGGGAGTGCGCGTTCAGCGAGGTGCAGGCCAACGCCGACGGCCGCGCACAGGATCGAGGCGGCGCCAACGCCGAGCGCGATCCAGCGCAGCGCGTCCCGGCGCCCGTTGTGGCGCAGGAACGCGGCGATGATGCCCACGATGAGGGCGGCCTCGAGGCCCTCACGAAGCCCGATGACGAATGTCGGAAGCACGAGCGTCCCCACCAGCGGACCGCCGACCTCGCTCGCATTCGCGTCGAAGTGCGGTCTGAGGACGAGGCTACGTATCGGCTAAGTTCAGGATCAAGGGGATGCGCTGGACTTTCTTCTCTCGAACCTGCCGAAACGATGCGCTCCCGCGAATTCGCCCCTACCGGCCGCTGAACCGGGGCTCGCGGCGCTCGATGAACGACTCGACACCCTCGCGGCCGTCGTCCGTGTAGAACAACTTGCCGACGAACATCGAGGTGAGCTCCTCCACGCGCCCGAGGTCGTCCGACTCGATGCCATAGACGAGCCGCTTGTGCCCGGCATGACTCATGGGCGGTCCCTCAGCGATCTGCTCGGCGAGCAGGCAGGCACGCTCCATGAGTTCCTCGGACGGGACGACCTCGAGCACGACGCCCAGGTCGCGCGCCTCGGTCGCGTCGATACGCCGGCCCGTGAACATCAGCTCGAGGGCCCGCTGCGTACCGACCACGCGGGGAAGGAGATACGGCAGTCCCATGTCCGCGACGATCCCGCGCTTCGTCTGCGCGACCTGGAACACGGCATCCTCGGCGGCGATCCGGATGTCGCAGCCGAGGGCGAGCGACCACCCGGCGCCGACGGCATAGCCGTTGATCGCCGCGATGATCGGGGCATCACAGTCGCGCATCGCCTGGATGAGCGAGCGGCGGGAATGCGGTGGATGCCACGGCCGCCCGTAGCGCTCCTCGGACTGCTTCGTCTGCGCGGCCGGGAACGACATCACGTTGCCCCCGGCGCAGAACGAACTGCCCTCGCCGGTGACGATCACCGCCCTGACGTCGTACGAACCGTCGTTCAGAGACGCGAGGAACGCGCTCAGCTCGGCGACCATCGGGCCGCTGAGGGCGTTGCGCTCCTCGGGGCGATTGAGGCGGACGACCGCGACTCGGTCGCGAAGCTCGACGGCGATGTCAGTGAAGCCCGACGTGTCCATGCCCTGCTCCCTTGATGAGGCACGAGGCCGACCTCGGACGATCGTAGGGAGTCATCACAATCATGATGTTGAAGTCGCACGAAGCGAGCGGGATCCGTGAAGGCCGCCCGGTCGGACGGCCTTCGTACTGCAGCCTGGTGGGCGCTGGTGGGCGCGTGTGGGTGGGAGCGGTGGTCCGGCTGGGTCGTACGGGCTAGGTGCCGTCCGAGCGCTCTCCGAGGACCGAGGGGGCCTCGTCGAGGGTGACCGTTGCTGCGCCATCGGCGCCGGCGGCGAGTTGGACGACGTGCGGCTCCGTCCAGGGGCCGAAGAGCGCGATGTAGTTGCCGCTGGCGAGCGTGGCGCCCGGCCGCAGCCTGATCGACTCGAGGCGGCCGCGCCAGCCCCCCGAGGACACTTCGCTGACCATGAGGCGTGCGCGAGCGCGGATGCGCCGCGAGGACACCTCCATCAAGTGAATCCATCCACCGTTCTGAGGCATGTCTCCTCCCTCCGCCGGTCCCCACGGGAGCGGGGGCTTCGGCTCGTCACATCCAGCGTGAGAGGACAACATTTCGGGGCGGTTAAGGAGCGACTGCGCTCAACAGGCCCCCGTCCGGTTCGGGCAGGTTCGATCAGGCGCGAGTCCAGGGATCACAACGGGCCGCCTCGCGGCGGCCCGTTGCTGAGATCTGGTGACGCGCGTTACGCGGCGAGCGCGGCCTTCGCCTGCTCCACGACCTTCGCGAACGACTCCGGCTCGCGCACGGCGATGTCCGCGAGCACCTTGCGGTCGAGCTCGATGCCGGCCTTGTTCAGGCCGTCGATCAGGCGACCGTACGAGAGGCCGTGCTCCCGGGCGGCGGCGTTGATGCGGACGATCCACAGGCGGCGGAACTGCCCCTTGCGGTCGCGACGGTGAATCGTCGCGTAGCGCAGGGCGTGCATCATCGACTGATGCGCGACCTTGTAGTTGGTCCGGCGCTTACCGCGGTGCCCCTCGGTGAGGTTGAGCACCTTGCGGTGGCGGTTACGGGTCTGGACGCGAGAGCGGACGCGGGCCATGGATCTACCTCGGACTGAACGCGCGCTGGGAGCGCGGGCTGTTGGCTACTCGTCGACCTGCAGGTGGCGGGCCGGCGTGGCCTTGGCGTACGGCAGGTTCTTGCGGATGGCGTCCACCAGCGTCGGGTGGATGGCGCGGTCCTCGCGGTTCCCGTACATGCTGGTGCGGGCCCGCTTCGCGCGCTTCGGGTTGAAGGTGCGGGTCATCACCTTGCCGGTCGCGGTCACGCGGACGCGCTTCGCAGTGCCCTTGTGGGTCTTCATCTTCGGCACGACGTTGATCCCCTCGATCCCAGTCACCCTGGGGGGTGGCCGGGCGGGCTACTCCGCCGCGACCGTCTCGGCCGCTTCCGCCTCGGCAGCCTCGGCAGGGGCTTCCTGCGACGCAGCCTGGGCGGCCTTCGCGGCCTGCTTCTGTTGCTTCTCTTCCGCGACCTTGCGCGCCAACGCCTTCTTCGCCGGGTCCAGCGTCATGCTGAAAAAGCGACCCTCGAGTCGGGGCGGGCGCTCCATGTCCGCCAGGTCCTCAAGCTGGGTGTACACCCGCTTGAGCAGCTCCTCCGCCACCTCGGGGTGCGAGTTCTCGCGCGCCCGGAGCATGACGGAGACCTTGACCTTGTCGCCCTCGAGCAGCAGCTTTCGGGCGGTGCGGATCTTGAAGTCGCGGTCGTGAGTATCGATCTTGACCTTCATCCGGACTTCGCGCAACTCGACCTGCTTGGAGCCGCGGCGTGACTCGCGCTCCTTCTTGGCCTGTTCATACTTGAACTTGCCGTAGTCCATGATCTTCACCACGGGCGGATGGGCCGTGGGAGCGATCTCGACCATGTCGAGGTTGGCCTCGTCGGCCAGGCGCTGAGCCTCCCGCGTGTCCAGGACACCGAGCTGCTCGTCGCCGCGGATCACGCGCACCTGCGGCACGCGGATCTGTTCGTTTACGCGAAGGTCTTTAGCGATCGGGCTTCCTCCAATGACACGCTGCCCGCGTGGGTCCGACGAGCAGCGATACAGACGTAATGATACCAAACCCGGGCCACCGCCGTCCCCGGGGTGAACCCCGAGGCACCCGACAGTGCAATGCCCCCACGTCCGCGCAGTCTCGCATTTCCGTGTCTGACGATCATCAGCCGGACGGCACGCTCGACCCGCGGATCGCCCTCAATCGCCCCGCAGCCGGCGGATCATCCGCCCGAGGCGCCCCGTACCGCCCTCCCCCGTCGCCGGCTCCTGGGCGCCGTCCGCGGGCGTGCGGTCCTGCGGCGCGGGACGCCCGAGGACGTCCATGAGCACGCGCTCGGCGGCGTCGCCGGTGTAGCCCGGCCCGCGCTCGGCGAACGCCGCTGCCAGCTCGGATGGATCGAGGACGGCCAGGCGCTCGTGCTCGGGCATCGGGAACGGCTCGACGCCATCGGGACGCAGTTCGAGCGCAGGCGCGCCGTGCTCCTCGTACCCCTCGGCGAGCACGACATCGACGGCAGGGTCGATCCACGCCACCACCTGCGCGAGGTAGCCGAGCGGCACATCGCGCTCGAGCGTCGTCCGGACGCCGGTGCTGATCGCGATCGCGGTCAGGCCCGGCCCGCGGCTCACCGCCGAGGCCGTACGGAGGCCCTCGACGCGGAACGCCTCCTGCAGCGAGGTGATGAGCATGGTCTTTCCGGAGCCGGGCGGCCCCACGACACGGACGACGGGTGCTGGCATACATCGATCGTACGCCCCGCCCGAACGACTAGGATGCCCGCGCACCGAGAGGACCACCGCGATGAGCCGCCTGAGCCGCATCCCCGACGACCAGATGACGCCCGAGCAGCAGAAGGAGTGGGAGAGCCTCCTGCGCCAGTACACGCTCAAGGAGGACGGCCAGATCGGCGGCCCGTTCGACACCTGGTTCCGCAGCCCCGAGATGTCGAACATGATGCGCCGCTTCGGCGGCTTCCTCTGGTCGCGCACCTCGCTCGACCGGGGCATCGTCGAGTTCGCGATCGACGTCGCCTCGGTGCACTGGCAGTCGAACTACGAGTGGAACGCCCACGGGCCGCGCGCCGTGGAGAACGGCATTCCGCAGTCCGTCATGGACGAGCTGGTCGCCGGCAAGAAGCCCACGAGCGACCGCAACGACATCAACGTCGCCTACGACGTCTGCGTCGCGCTCCTCGAGGGCAAGGCCCTGTCGCAGGCGTTGTACGACCGAGCGATCGCCGAGTTCGGCGAGCGCGGCCTGGTGGAGCTCTGTGGGACGATCGGCTTCTACACCACCGTCGCGTTCACCCTCCGCGCATTCGACGTCGAGCCGGCCGAGGGCCAACCCCGGCCCTTCTCGCCCGTGGCGGAAGCGTAGGACGCTCGCGCATCTACCAGAGGTCGCCAGCGCGCAGTTCGAGGTACACATCGGAGTCCTCGAAGTCGGACCAGCGCGCGCGTGCGGTGTCAGAGATGGCGGCCATGAGGGTCACCTTCCGGTGGCCCTCCTCGCTAACGATCGAGTCCGAGCGAAATGGCTGCTCCCGCGTCCCTCCGACGACGGTCGTCGTTGGCATCAGGGTGAAGCCACATGATTCGTAGAACGGCGCCAGCGGCTCGTCGCACGTGAAGATCGCGAGGTCGGCGTCCGAGCTGGTGAGCGTCTCGTATGCCGCCCGCACGAGGCGCGAGCCGTACCCACGCGCGCGATGCGCCGGATGCGTCGACACGGCGGACAACCCGGAGGCGATGTACTCGCGTCCGGCGTGGACGATCCGCTTCGTGGGAATGACGAGGAACGCGAGGACCTGGGCGTGTTGCGCGTCCGCCGCGAGGTCGCCCTCGACGAGCAGCATGCACACCGGGGCATAGTCGCGGTTCGCGAGCGGCCGTGACATGCGCTGTTCGAGCGAACGCCCACTGGGCCACGCACCCTCGAGCACCTCGATCGCCCCGGCTTTCAGCGGCGGCGGCAAGTCCGGTTCGCGGAACGCAACGACGTTGGCCAAGCGGCTCAGCCTCGCAGCGGCGGCGGGACAGGCGCTTCGCGGTCCACGAGGATGACGTCACACTCCTCGCCGACCTCGACAGCCGGGCGGTCCTCGGGGCAGACGGCGTAGGCGTTGGCGTAGGCCATCGAGGTGAGCACGCCGGAGCCCTGCGGGCCGGTGAGGCGCACCTGCCAGCGGCCCTCGCTGTCCTGCGATGCGATGCAGCGCGCGTAGAAGCGGCGCCCGTCCGAGTTCACGATGCGTTCGAGGGCGATACCTCGGACGGTGGGGCGCTGCCATGCGTCCGCGTCCGACTGGAGCTTGCCGAGGAGCTTGAAGAGCGCCGGGCGGCCGAAGAGCTCAAAGGTCATCATCGCGCTCACCGGGTTCCCGGGGAGGCCGAGGTGTGGCACGAGCCGCCCGTCCGGCGCCCGCAGCGCCCCGAAGGCCAGCGGCTTGCCGGGCTTCATCCGGACGGTCCAGAAGCCGATTTCGCCCTCGGCGGCGAGGACCGTCTTCACCACGTCGAAGTCACCGCGCGAGACACCGGCGCTTGTCACGAGCAGGTCGGCATCCGCGAGGCCTTCGCGGATGCGGGCGGTGAGCGCCTCGATGGTGTCGCGCGCAACGTCGAGGATGTGCGGCTCGCCGCCGAAGGCACGCACCTGCGCCGCGAGGCTGAAGGCGTTGGCGTCGTAGATCTTGCCGGGCTCGCGAGGTTCGCCCGGGCGAAGTAGCTCATCGCCCGTGCTCAGGATCGCCACGCGCGGGCGTCGGTGGACGCGCACGCGGTCGAGACCGAGGGACGCGAGGACGCCGACCGTCGCCGGAATGATCACCGTGCCGCGAGGCAGCACCAGTTCCCCCTCGCGGACATCCTCTCCGGCATGCCGGATGTTCGCGCCGACGGCGGCGGCGACATCGATACGAACCTCGGCGCGGGGATGCTCCTGCCACGATCCGGGGTCGCGGGCCGACTCGCGCGTCGTCCAGTCGTACTCGTCGGTCTCCTCGAACGGCACGACGGCGTCCGCGCCCGCCGGGATCGGGGCGCCGGTCATGATCCGCACGGCCTGGCCGGGCCCGACTTCCCCCTCGTACACCGAGCCCGCCGGCAGGTAGCCGATGACCTCGAGCGTCCGAGGCGAGTCGTAGGTCGCGCCGTCCGTGTCCGCCGCGCGGACGGCGTAGCCGTCCATGCCGGTGTTCGCGAGCGGCGGGATGTCGAAGCCCGCGCGGACGTCGTCCGCGAGCACGAGGCCAACGGCGTCGAGGAGCGGAACCTCCGCGGCCGGCAGCACCTCGAAGCGTTCGAGGATGCGCGCACGCGCGGTCTCCACCGAGATCATGTCGGCGGGGAGGATGCTGCGGGGTTCGGTGGACGTCATGCGCTGAGTCTACCGTCCGGCACGCGCACCTCGATCGCCATCACGACAGGAACGCCGTCGCGATCGTCCCCAGCCCGAACACGACGAACAGCACGGCGGCGATGCGTCCGATGAGCTGCGCGGGGAGCTGTTTCCCGGCGACCAGGCCGATGGCGACCGCGAGCGCGTCGGCGAGCACCATCCCGACCGTCGAGCCGAGCCACACGCCCACGAACGACGGCTCCCGGCCGGCGATGGAGACCGTCGCGAGCTGTGTCTTGTCGCCCAGCTCCGAGATGAAGAACGCGACGGCGACGACCCCGAACGCACCGAGGGCGCTGGAGCGCGTCCGCGTGTCGTCCTCCTCGAGCGTGTCGCCGCGGATGCTCCACCACGCGAAGCCGAGGAAGGAGAGCCCGACGATGACGAGGAGGACGTCCTCCGGGATGAGCTCGTCGAGGACCCGTCCTGCGGCGACGGAGGCAAGGTGGACGACGAGGGTCGCGACGGTCACGCCCGCGAGCACCGTCCACCAGCGGTAGCGCGTGGCGAACCACAAGGCGACGAGCTGCGACTTGTCACCCAGCTCAGCGATGAAGATCAGACCGGTGGCGATGAGGAATCCCGACAATGCTTCCAGCTTTCCGTCAGCTGGTGCGTCGGGAGGGAGTCCGCATAGACCCCGGCCCAACACACGCAGCGGCGTGCATCAGGCCGAACGTCTCGTCCACCGCGATCAGCGCGCTCCCGCGCTCACCACGACCGCGTCGCCGCCCTCAGCGGAGGGAGTGTGTCGACGAACGCGCGAGGGACTACTCCCCTTCGGTTGTCGAGAGGATGGCACAGTCGGGCGCTACGAGCAGCGGGCGGTCTGGCTCAGTCCAGGTTGACGGCGAGGCATGTCGTCGTCCGCTGCACCCCGGGGACCGTCGCGATCTCGCCGGTGATGTGCTTCCCCAGCGCGTCGAGGTCGGGCGCCTCCACCTGGACGATGAGGTCGTACGGACCGGTGACCGTATCGACGGCAGTGATCGAGCCCTGCCGGTCGGGCGTGTCGACGGTGATCGCTCGGATCGCCTCGGCGACCGTGCGCGTGCGGCCGACTTCGGTCTCGACGAGGACGAAGCCTCGGATCATCGTGAGGGACTCCTCCGGTGCGTCGTGAGCATAGCCCGCATGTCCTCGCCCGGGCGGCACTCCCCCCGCGGACGGCGCGGCGCCCTCAGAGGTGTGCGATGAACTCGGATGCCGGACGGTGATCGAGTACCTCGACCGCTGTCCCGAGCGACGTACGGCGCGACGCGCATAACAATCCACGGCCGACAACGACATCGTCAGACAACGGTCGTACTCAGGAGTACTACTTCTGCTACGTTTCCGGGCGGGCTCGGCACTCCATCAGACGCGGATCGATGACGGTCGCGCGACCGAGCCGCGTCGAGAGGTTCTTTGTGCGCACCCGCATTCTCCGGCTGACAACCGCGATGTCACTCGCCCTCGTGGCGGTCGTCGCGATCTCTGCCGCTGCCCCCGCCGATACCGCCGAGGCGCAGACCGCGCCGTACATCCTGGCCCGCAAGGGCTCCGACTTTTCCGACTTTGGCGGCGGTGGCTGGCCCGCCAACTCGTCCGGCACCGTCACGGTCACCTCGAACAGTGGCTCGGTGATCGCGACCCAGAACGTCCAGGCGGACGCGTCCGGAATCTTCATCTGGGAGGGCAACCTCCCGCAGCAGTACAGCGCCGGGATGACCGTCACGGCGAGCCTCGGCGGACAGACGCGGTCGCTCGTGATCCCGAACGTCACGGTCTCCGTTGACGCGAACACCGACATCGTCACGGCGACCGGGCCTTCGCTCGATCTGCTGTTCCTGCGCTGTAGCCTCACCAACTGCGCGCTCGACCAGATCATCGCGCTCAACGCCGCGGGCAACGGCGCGATCGATGTGACCCCGCAGTACGACATCACCGCCGGCGAGGTCCTGCGGATCACGTGGATCGATCCGGACGGCGACAGCTACGTGATCCTCCACACCGTGGAGCAGGGCGCGGCGCCGTCGTTCTCGTCCGTGACATCCATCCCGGCGCGGGGGATCGGCATCGTCGTCTTCGACGGCGGCACGCTGGATCAGCTCGCTGCCGCGGCGAGCGCCGCCGGCGCCCGCGCGATCTACACCACGGCCAACGGCAACTGGGTCGGGTACACCCTCGGCGCTCCGGCGTTCACCAATGCCGGCTTCGCCTCGAGGTTCCCGGGCGCGATCCCTGCCGGCACTCCCTTCTTGCTCGTGATGCCCTAGCGGTTCCGCGAGAGCACCGACACGAAGAGAGCGCCCAAGGGCGCTCTCTTCGCATCTGTCGAGATCTGTACGGGGTTAGATGACGGCTTCGAAGCCGGAGTAGTCACCAGTGTACGGCTCCCAGCGGAAGTTCACCTGGCGTACCACCGACATCGGCGGGCCTTCGCGGAGACGTTCGACGAACTGGCGCAGGGTCCCTTCGTCGGCCTCGGCGACCACGCGCACGCGGCCGTCCGGGAGGTTCTGCGCGTAGCCGTCCACGCCGAGGAGTGACGCTTCGTGGGCGCAGAACGCGCGGTAGCCGACGCCCTGCACGCGCCCCTCGGCGAGCGCGACGATCTGCCGCTGCCGTCCCCGCGCGACCATCAGCCGCGCCCCGGCGCCGAGGTGAGCGAGCGCGCGGGGTTCCCCGCCCACGTCTCTCCCTCGGGGACATCGCGCGTGAGGACCGCGCCGGCTCCGATCACAGCCTTCGGGCCGATCGTGACCCCCGGGCGCGCGACGACGCCGGCACCGAGCGCCGCGTGCTCGCCGATCCGCACCGTGCCCGGCAGCGTCACGCCCGGTCCGAGGCTGACCCCGCGCCCAAGCTCGCAGTCGTGATCTACCGAGGACAGCGCGTTGATGACGGTGAAGTCGCCGACCTCGGCGTCCGGATGGACGGACGCGCCGTGCATCACGCAGACACCCTCGCCCAGCGTCGCGAACGGGGAGACCCAGGCGCTGGGGTGGAGGACGCGCCGGATCACGCGCCCCTCGGCGAGCATCGTCTCGCCGAGTCGGACGCGTTGCCAGGCGTCGCTCATCCCGAGGATGAACTCGGCGCCGTGCTGGTGCCGCCAGTCCACGACGGTGCCAACCACGGGAATCCCGAAGTAGTCCGTGCGAGCGGAGTCATCGAGCAGGCCGGTCACCTCGATGCCCGCGGCGAGCGCCGCGTCGAGCGTGACTCGCGCCTGGCCGCCGGGCCCCATGATCGCGATGACGGGCGTCCCCACCCGTCAGCCTCGCACCAGCGACGTGACGGCGCGCTGCACGAGGTCGGCGGAGATGTCTCCGCGAACGACGGGGCGCCCGACGCCTTCCAGCAGGACGAAGCGGAGCTTGCCCTGCACGACCTTCTTGTCGCGCTGCATCGCGTCGAGGATGACGGTGACGTTCAGGCCCGGCGCCACGAGCGGGAGCCCGAAGGCGCGGAGCAGGTCGGCCTGGCGGTGGAGGAGGTCCTCGTCGATCAGGCCCAGCTCGAGGCCGATGCGGGCCGCGCCCATCATGCCGATGGAGACGGCCTCACCGTGGAGGTACTCGGTGTAGCCGGTGACCTGCTCGATCGCGTGGCCAATGGTGTGGCCGTAGTTGAGGATCGCGCGGAGCCCCTGCTCCCTCGGGTCGCTCGACACGACGAGTGCCTTCACCCGCGCAGAGCGTGCAGTCACGTAAGCGACGAGGTCCCAGTCCGGCGCGCCCGAGGAGAGCGCAGCGGCGTTCTCCTCCAGCACCCGCAGCAGCACCGGGTCCAGGATGAGCCCGTGCTTGATGATCTCCCCGAAGCCCTCGATGAAAGAGCGCTTCGGCAGCGTGCGCAGCGTGTCCACGTCCGCGACGACCGCCGTGGGCTGGTGGAACGCACCGACGAGGTTCTTCCCCGCCGGGAGGTCGACCGCGACCTTGCCGCCGATCGCGGCGTCGTTCATCGCGAGCACGGACGTCGGGACCTGCACGAGCGGCATACCGCGGAGGTAGGTCGCCGCCACGTGGCCGGCGAGGTCGCCGACGACGCCGCCGCCGAGGGCCACGATCACGTCACGCCGCTCCGCCTTCTCGGCGGCCAGCCAGCCGTAGAGCTCGTTCGCGACGCGGACGGTCTTGGACGCCTCGCCGCTTGGAATCACATAGGAGGCGCCCGGGATGCCGGCGCTGCTCAGGGCGCGCGCGACGGTCTGCCCGTGCTGCTCGATCACGGAGGAATCGGAGACGAGGAAGACACGACGGCCCTCGAGGCCAACCTGCCGGAGCCGCTCGCCCAGGCGCGACAGCTCGCCGTTCCCGACCCAGATCGGGTACCGGGCGTCGCCGGTGTCCACGAGCGCGGCGGGACCGCGCGGCGGCACCTCGGCTGCGAGTCGCTCGCGGCGGCGCGGGTTCGCGAGGAGGTCAGCACCCTGCTCGGCCCACGCGCGGAGGATCCGCGTCGCCGCGAGTTCGGGGTCGGGCATCTGCACGGGCACCCACAGGTCCGCGAGCAGGTACGACGGACGCCGCTCCTCCCCGAGTTCCTCGAGGCGCGCGACGGGGTCGTCGGCGACGAGGGGTCGGACCGGGCCGGAGGCGTCCTCGGCGAGCCGGCGCGCGATCTCGGGTGCGGTGGCGTCGAGGAAGCAGATGAAGCCGCGGTCACCGAGTGCGCTGCGGTTGGCCGCGCGCTGGAACGCGCCGCCGCCGGTCGCGATCACCGCGGGCACACGCTGCGCGGCTTCCGCCACCACGCGTGCCTCGATATCCCGGAACGCGGCTTCGCCCCGCTCGGGGATCAGCTCCGCCGGGTGCTTGCCCTCGCGCTCGGTGATGAGGTCGTCGGTGTCGACGAAGGGCCAACCGAGGCGCTCCGCGAGGATGCGGCCGACGCGGCTCTTGCCGGCGCCGGAGAGCCCGACCAGGACGATCTGTCGCGGGGTACTCGTCGCCGCCTCGCTCATCAGGCCGGCTGACCCTCGCGCGGGCCGACGGTGGCCTCGAACGCCTCGAAGTTGCGGCGCATCTCCGCCACGTGGTCGCCCCCGAACTTATCGAGGACGGCTCCCGCCAGGACGATCGCGACCATCGCCTCGCCGATGACGCCGGCCGCCGGGACGACCGCCACGTCGGAGCGCTCGTAGAAGGCGGTGGTCTCTTCGCCCGTGAGCAGGTCGGCGGTCTGGAGCCGCTTCGGCACCGTGGCGATCGGCTTGATGAAGCCGCGGATGACGATGTCCTCGCCGTTGGTCATGCCTGCCTCGATGCCGCCGGCGCGGTTCGTCTCGCGCTCCCACTTGCGGCGCTCCCACGCGTCGGCCGGGAGGATGACGTCCTGCACCTGCGAGCCCGGCTTCGCGGCGTTGGCGATGCCCTCGCCGATCTCGCACGCCTTCACGGCGTTGATCGACATGATCGCCTGCGCCAGCTGGCCATCGAGCTTGCGGTCCCAGTGCACGTGGCTCCCGAGGCCGAACGGGACGCCCGAGGCACGCACCTCGAAGACGCCACCGATCGTGTCGAGGTCTTCCTTCGTCTGGTCGATGAGGTCCATCACGCGCTGCTCGTACTCGCGGTCCGCGACGCGGACGGGCGAGGCGTCCACCTCGGCCCAGTCGATGCGGTCCGGCGTCGGGATCCGCAGTTCGCCCACCTGCAGCGTGAACGAGTGCACCTCGATGCCGACCTGCGCGATCAACGCGCGGGCCACGGCGCCGACGGCCACACGCGCGGCCGTCTCGCGGGCGCTGGAACGCTCGAGGATCGGACGGACATCGTCGAAGCCGTACTTCTGCGTGCCGGCGAGGTCGGCGTGGCCGGGGCGGAGCAGCGTGACGCGCTCCACCTCGACGTCCACCGGGTCGACGGCCATGCGGACGGCCCAGTTCTGGTTGGCGAAGTCGGCGTTGATCATCGTGAGGCCGATGGGCGAGCCGATGGTCAGGCCGTGACGCACGCCCGAGATGATCTCGGCGCGGTCCTTCTCGATCTGCTGGCGCTTCCCCCGGCCGTAGCCCTGCTGCCGGCGGGCGAGGTCAGCGGCGATGTAGTCCTCGGACAGCGGCAAGCCCGCCGGGACGCCCTCCACGATCGTGACGAGGCCCTTGCCATGCGATTCCCCGGCCGTCAGCCAGCGGAACTTCGAGTCCATCGGTCCTCCTACGCCTGCTCGTCCTTCGAGGCGTCCCCGAAGTCTCTCGCAGCATCGCCCACAGCATCACCCGCAACATCATGGGGCGCGGCGGTCGTGTTCGTTGTCGGCTTGATCGCGTCCTCCGCGGCGCGCAGCGCCTCCGCGGTCCATGCGTGGATGATCGCGTCCGCGTCCGGGTCGGGCCAGTCGTCGCCGTGAGCCTGGCGCGTGTCCCACTCGCCGAGGATCGTGTCGGCCTCGGCCTCCTCCCAGTCCGCGTACGCGGCCTGGTCGCGCGTGACGCGCGTGGTGAGGAGGCAGCGGGAGAGGGTCGGGCCGTCCGGCGAGCGGTACTCCGTGAGGACGTCCACCTGCGCGTTCGCGAAGGAGACGTGCGGCACCTCGTACATCAGGCGCTCCACCATGCGCACGGCAGCGCGGCGAGCCACGACCTGCGCCGAGGAGACCTCCACGCGCTCGCCCGCCACGACCTGCACGTCCGGCTCCGCGAGGATCGAGACGCGGATGCGCTCATGGTCGGCGGCCACGAGGGCAGCCGTGTGGAGGGCGCGCCAGTCGGCCGGCGGGGTGCCGCGACGAGGGCGCTCGCGACGCCATGCCTCGAACGTGTCGTCCAGGAGCTGATCGAGCGCCTCGCGGTCGCCATTCGCGATGACGCGCCGCCAGTGCTTCGCGGCGAAGCGGGCCTGGAACACCATGAACCCCACGATCACGAAGATCGCGAGGCAGGCGGCCATGGCCAGTCCGAGCCCCATCAGGCGCCCCCGGTCGAATCTGCAGCGCCACTCGTTCCGGGGCCAGTGTCCTCCGACCCCGAACCCGGCGTCGAGCGCTCACGCTCGGCGAGTGCAGCCCGGGCCGCCTGGAACATCACCTCGAGGGGCGCCTTGCGGCCGGTCCAGAGCTCGAACGACGCCGCGCCCTGGTGGACGAGCATGTCGAGGCCGCCGATCGCGACGGCGCCATGCTCCGAGGCGTTCCGGAGGAACGGCGTCGCCTCCGGCACGTAGACGAGGTCGAACGCGACCTGTCCCTCCCCGATCGCGTCGTCGGGCACCGGCGAATCGTGCTCGGCGGGCCCGTGGCGCATGCCGACCGAGGTCGACTGCACAACGACATCCGCGCTGTCGAACGTCGAGCGGAACGTGGGGTCCGACGGGTCGAGGGGAGCGAAGCGCAGGTCGAGCTCGTCTCCGCCGAGCGGTGCGAGTTCCTCGGCGCGCGCCTGCGTGCGATTGACGATCGTGACGCGCGCCGCGCCTGCCTGCCGCATCGCGACAACGACGGCCCGAGCCGCGCCTCCCGCGCCGATGAGCGCGATCTGCTTCCCCGCGAGGGCCACCTGTGCCCCCTCGAACGTGCGGAGGATGCCTGCGACGTCCGTGTTGGTCGCCTCGAGGAGCCCGTTGCGGTTCACGACAGTGTTCACGGCGCCCACCCGCTCCGCGAGGGCATCCGGTCGGTCGACCAGGCGCATGACGGCGACCTTGTGCGGGACGGTCACGTTCGCGCCGAGCAGGTCGCCGGACCGCAGGCGCTCGACGGCGATCGGGACGTCCTCGGGAGGCGTGTCCCAGGCCTCGTAGGTCGCGGCGATACCAAGCGCGTCGAGCGCCGCCTGCTGAAAGCGCGGCGAGATCGAGTGCGAGACCGGGTGACCGAGGAGGGCGATCCGCTTCCGCGAGTCGGGGCTCACCTCAGTTGTCCTCGGACGGGATCTGGTCGGGGATGCAGCCGGAGTTCCGGAAGAGCTCCACGTTCGCGTTGTGCTCGTCCAGCGTGGAGGCGAACAGGTGATGCCCGTCGCACTCCGGCGACGCGACGAAGTAGACGTAGTCGACGTCCGCCGGCGTGATGACCGCGCGGATCGAATCGATGTCGGGGTTCGAGATCGGGCCGGGCATCAGGCCCGGGTAGAGGTATGTGTTGTAGGGCGAGTCGATCTGCAGATCATCGACGGTCAGTTCGCCCTTCCACCAGCCGAAGTTCTCGACGCTGGCGGGCCCGCCCTCGCCAAGGGTGAGCGCGAACTGCACGGTCGGGTCGGCCTGGAGGGCGATCCCCTGGTCGATCCGGTTCCGGAACGCGGCGGCAATGGCGGGCTTCTCCTCGGGGTGCACTGCCTCCCGCTCCACGACGGAGGCGAGCGTGAGCACCTCGTACAGCGACCAGCCCTGCTCCGCGGCGCGGTCGACCAGGTCCGGTGTCACGAGTTCACCGAAGCGGTCGAGCATCTCCTCGAGGAGTGATGCCGCGGTCGTGTCGTCGTGGATCTCGTACGTGCCGGGCATGAGGTAGCCGAGGAAGTCCGGGTCGTCGCCCATGAAGTCGCGCGGCTGCGCACTCGCGACCGCCTCGTCCCACTCCTCGTGCGAGAAGTACCCCTCGTCCTCGAGGATGATCCCGATCTGCTGCACCCTCAGGCCCGATCGGAACGTGATGCGCTCGATGCGTGGCGGGCCCTCGCGCAGCCGCCGCACGATCTCGGCCGGCGGTGTGCTCAGCGAGAAGGTGTACTCGCCGGCCTGGAGGCTGGAGCCGGCGCCGGTCAGCAGGATCAGCGTCCGGAGCGTCTCTGCGTCGGAGGCAACGCCGACCTCGGCGAGACGGTCCACGATGTCCATCGTCGATGCGCCCTCGGCGATCGTGACGTCCACGGTGCCCTCGGCGGAGACGGCGCTCACCGTCACCGCGGACTCCTCGCGGAAGCCAGAGGCGAGGGCGTCCCCCGCCCCGAGGACGCGGTTCAGCATCACGAACGCGACGACCAGCACGGCAATGCCGAACACGGCCACGGCGATCGTGTGCGAGTCACGCTTCGGCATCGGGTCGCTTTCCGGCCTCGTCGCCCGGCGTGTCGGCCGCGCGTGCTGCTTGTCGGTCGAGGAACTGCTGCAGAATCAGCGACGCCGCGATGTCGTCCGCAGGGCGGCCTCTCGACCCCGTGCCGCCGGCGGACTCGGCCTGCCGTGCCTCGGCGGCGCGGGAGGTGAGCGTCTCGTCTTCGTATTCTACCGGCACGCCGAGGCGTTCCAACCGTCGCCCCAGGCGTCGCGCCATCCGCGCGGCATCCCCCTCGTCTCCCGAGGGCAAACGCGCGAGGCCGAGGACGATGCCGACGGCCCGCTCGCGCTCGACGATCGTGCGGATGGCGGGAAAGGCGGCGTTCGCCGGGACCACCTCGAGCGGGATCGCATACCGCCCGTCCGGATCCGAGATCGCGATGCCGACGCGCGCCTCACCGGCGTCCACGCCCAGCCAGCGGCCCGTGACGGCCAGCTCGCTAACCGCCCGCTGCCGCTTCGGTCGGCGTCTCGGTAGGTTCGCCCTCGGTGCCGGCGCCGTTCGCGCCGTCCGCACCATCGGTGCTGTCACCCTCGGCCGCGTCCCCGGAGCCGTCGGTGTTCCCGTCGGACGCGACCGCTTCGGGGCTCCCGATGATGACCTCGATGCTCTGGGCGCGGCGAGGGAGCCAGAGCCACGGGACGAAGTTCGGGCTGATCTCGATCTCAGGCGGCTGGTCGAGCTTGAGCTCCTGCTGAAGGAGGTTCCGCGCCGCCTCGGGTCGCATGCCCGTGACCTGGTTGGCGGCGACGGCGATGTTCGCGAGCGTCGCCGTCCGGCCGGTCGCGGAGACGGCCACCTCGCCGCGGTCGCCCTGCGGGTCGACGGTGGCGGACACCGATCCGGGGATGAGCGCGACGCCATCCGCAAGCTCGGCGCGGATGAGCTGCTCGCCATAGCGCGCGGCGTCATCGGGCGTCACCACGAGCCCGGAGGCGGTGATCGTGTACTCCACGACGAAGATGTCGGACGGTTCGTCCAGCTTCTGGATCGGGCGCTCGCTGAAGATCGCCGCGGATACCGAGGATGGCAGGAGCGTACCGAGCTCCTCGTCGTCGACCACTTGCTGGAGGGTCCCGACGGCGATCTGGTCGAGGATGCCGCCCGCGATGTCGCGGACGCGGTCCACGTCCGCCTGCGCGACACCCGGGACCAACTGGTTGGTGCCGCCGGTGCCGGCGCTGGAGCTGCTGATGCTGATCGACGGCGGGACGTCGCCCTCGATGGTGACGAGGGTGTTGCGATCGATGTTGCCCGGCTCGCCGGGGAACTCGGCCGTCGCGGACACGGTCGCCGTCCCACCGGGCGGGACATCGAGGTTCTCGTCCGTGGTGAAGGCGATGCCTTCCTCGTTCAGGACGCGCGTCAGCCGCGGCACGCTCACCACGCCGTCGCCCGCGTTCTCGAACGTCACCTCGAGGAGGGCGCGCTCGTCGCCGATCTCCACCTCGCCGCTCGTCGTGGTCGTGACGGCGGTGAACACCTGCCGGCGGATGGTCGTCGCGAGGATCGTGTTCGTCGTGACGTCGTTGGCGTCGGCGAGCGCGTTCGCGCGCGCCGTGCCGGACGCCGTGACCGGCTCCGACGGCGGCACGATGGTGATCGTCGCCGAGGGCACCCGGTAGCAGGCCATGAACGTGATCGTGCTCAGCGCGAAGAGGATCATCGCGCCCTTCACGATGCGGCCCCACGGCACCGGCGGAACCTCGACGCGACGGCCCATGACCTCGACGTACTCGACCGTGGGCTTCAGTCCGTTCGGCGTGCGAGACGCCTTGAGGCCGTTCGCCTTCGCGTGGGAGCGCACGTCATTGCGTGGCGAGACGACGCCGAGCTCGATGCCACGACGGCGCACGTGCGCCGCGATGTGCGGCCAGGCGGTCGCACGGCGGAGGGCGCGTGCGTCACGCCGGACAATGAGGATGACCTCGGGCGAATCGGCGATGTCGATGCGCCCCACGACGGAGGCGACGTCGTCCTCGCCGGTCGCGACGACGACCGCGGCTTCACCGCCAAGGTCACGCGCGGAGGATCCAGCCGCGGACTCCCGCGCCGAGCGCGCGCGCTCGCGACGCTCGTTCGTCGCGGTACGCGCGGTACGAGCGGCTCCTCCGAGTCGGGAAGTGATTTCACTGACCCAGTCACGGATGCGCTCGCCAACTTCGGCCAGCTGACGGCGGAACTCGTCCAAGCGCTACGTCCCCCCGAGACGGCCGAGCGCCGCCTCGCGCGCTGCCGCCAGCGCTTCGTCGATCTTCGACGCGTCACGGCCGCCCGCCTGCGCGAGCTGCGGCCGTCCGCCGCCGCCGCCACCGGCGATGCCGGCGGCGATCTTCACGACCTCGTCAGCCCGTGCTCCGCGCTCGACCAGGTCGTCGGTCGCCGCCGCGATGAAGTTCGGCTTCCCGCCGATGTCCGCCGCGAGCACGATGAACGACGAGCCCAGCTGCTGCCGCAGTCGGTCGACCATCGGTCGCAGCGCCCCGGCGTCCTCCGCCGTCACGCGGGCAACGAGGAGCTTCGCGCCGCCCGCATCCACGGCCTGCGACACGAGGTCGTCGGCCGCGCTGGCCGAGGCGCGACGCGCGGCGTCCTGCGCCCGCTTGCGCGCTTCCTCCAGCGACTGCTCCAGCGAGGTCACACGCGCCGCGACCTCGTCCGCCGGGACGCGGAGGTGACGGGAGAGATCATCGAGCACCGCGAGTCGGTCCTCGATGTACTGCTCGGCGGAGGCTCCGGTGAGGGCCTCGATGCGGCGGAGCCCCGCCCCGATCGAGGTGTCCGAGACGACGACGAACGAGCCGATCTGCCCGGTGCTGTCGAGGTGCGTGCCCCCGCAGAGTTCGCGGCTGTAGCAGTCGGCGGTGTGACGGTGATCCGGATCGAGCCCGCGCGAGTCGCAGTACTCGACCATCCGCACGCGCTCGGTGTAGCGGTCCTCGAAGAACGCGATCGCGCCGCGATCCATCGCCTCCTGGTACTCGAGCTCGAACGTCGCGCTGCGGATGTCCGCGCGCACCTTCTGGTTCACGATCGACTGGAACTCGCGCCGCTCGGCGTCGGTGGGCGACTCCGGGTGCGTGTAGTCGAAGCGCAGCCGATCGGGGCCGACGTATGAGCCGGCCTGGCGGACGTGCGTGCCGAGGACGCTGCGGAGTGCCGCGTGCAGCAGGTGCGTTGCCGTGTGGTTGCGGGCGGTGTCGAGCCGTCGGGCTGCGTCGACGCTCGCCTGCGCGGTCGTCGTGCCGCTCGACTCGATCGTGCCGGAAGTGACCACGCCGAGGTGAACGATGGCGCCGCCGTAGCGTTGCGTGTCCTGCACCTCGAAGACACCGGAGTCCGTGCGGATCACGCCGCGGTCGCCGACCTGGCCACCGCCCTCCGGGTAGAACGGCGTCTCGGCGAGCACGACCTCGCCGGCCTGCCCTTCCTCGATCGTCGGCGGGTTCAGATGCGTGATGGTCGACTCGTGCGTCACGGCGCCGTAGCCCATGAACACCGAGTCGAGGTCCATCGAGGCGTAGCGCTGGGCGCGGTCGTCCTCGCGGTTGGTGAACTGCTCTTCGCCGCGCGACCGCTCCCGCTGCGCTTCCATCTCGGCCTCGAAGCCGGCCCGGTCCACCTCGTAGCCCGCTTCGAGCGCCATCTCGAGCGTCAGCTCCAGCGGCAGCCCGTGCGTGTCGTAGAGGACGAACGCGTCGCGGCCCGGGATCCGGCGGGACTCCTGCTCGCGCTGCATGATCTCCTCGAGCAGGTCGAGGCCTCGCTCGAGCGTCTGGCGGAAGCGGGTCTCCTCCACCGTCGCGATGCGCTTGATGAACTCGCGCTGCTCGGCAAGCTCCGGGTTCGCGCCGAGTGATCGGTCGATGGCGGCGCTGGCGAGCTCGGCGAGGAACGGATCGCGGACACCGATCTTGTGGGCGAAGTAGACGGCTCGGCGCAGCAGGCGGCGCAGCACGTAGCCACGCCCCTCGTTGCTGGGCAGCACCCCGTCCGTCACGAGGAACGCGAGCGCGCGGGCGTGCTCGGTCATCGCGCGGAGGGCGAACGCGACCTCGGGGTTCTCGTCCGGGTCGTAGGTGCGGCCGGAGAGGGTCTCCGCCACCGCGACGATCTGCCGCAGCTCGTCCGTCTCATAGACGTTCTTGTTCCCGGTGAGGACCGAGGTGAGCCGCTCCAGGCCGGCGCCCGTGTCGATGTTCGCCGCGGGGAGGTCGGTCTGAGAGCCGTCCTCCTCGCGGTAGTAGGTCATGAAGACGAGGTTCCAGATCTCCAGGAACCGGCCGCAGTCCTCGTCCGGGTGACAGGTGCCGTCGGCGCACGTCGGGCAGCCGGGGGTCTGGCCCCAGTCGAAGAACACCTCGGAACACGGGCCCATCGGGCCGGTGTCGCCGGGGGGCCCCCACCAGTTCCCCTGCTCCGCCGTGTAGCGGTGGATCCGGTCGGGCGTGATGCCCTTCTTCTCCCAGAGGCTGAACGCGTAGTCGTCGTCGACGTATACCGTCGCGCGGAGGCGGTTCGGGTCGATCTTGAGGACGCCCGTGAGGAACTCCCACGCCCAGTCGACTGCCTCGTCCTTGAAGTAGTCGCCGATCGAGAAGTTGCCGAGCATCTCGAACATCGTGAGGTGGTTCTCGTCGCCCACCTCTTCGATGTCCGTCGTGCGGAAACAGCGCTGGATCGAGGTCAGCCGCGTGGCGGGCGGATCCTCCAGCCCCATGAAGTACGGCTTGAACTGCACCATCCCCGCGGTCGTGAAGAGGAGCGTCGGGTCGCCGTGGGGCACCAGCGAAGACGACGGGATGCGGCGGTGGCCACGCTCCTCGAAGAACGACAGGAAGGCCTGCCGGAGCTCATCGACCTTCACGGTTCGGTCTTCCCGGTGCTGCGAACCCGAGGCTCGCGAAGCTGGTGAGCCGCGCCCGCACGCTGTCGAGGGCACGCTCGAATGCTGGAGGGTGAGCGGGGAACGAGTGTAAAATCGCGCAGATCGGTGGTCAATTTCGACACCGTTACGCGCGCTCCACTCGCTGTGGGCCATTCTCCGGCAGCATTGCCCCGCCCCACCGGGCGTTGAGGACGGCGTTGATGACCACCCCGCACGCTTCCCTGGAGGGCTGGACCGCGATCGTGATCGTCTCCGCC
The DNA here is from genome assembly GCA_020634075.1 of Dehalococcoidia bacterium. Taxonomy (GTDB): domain Bacteria; phylum Chloroflexota; class Dehalococcoidia; order UBA2979; family UBA2979; genus W-Chloroflexi-9. The sequence continues at coordinate 22,380 of JACKCJ010000023.1, forward strand.
GAGGGCGACCGAATGCAGTCAGGCACCCCGACGGCCCTCCACGCCGTGGCGGGCGTGCCGATGGTGCGCCTCGTGTGCGACGCGATCCGCGAGGCCGGCTGTGCCGACATCACCATCGTCGCGCCGCCAGCCGTCCGCGACGCCGTGGCGGAGGCGGTCGGCGAGCGCGCGTAGTCGAGGAAGACCCGGACGGGCGACCGGACGCTCATCGTCCCGCCGAGGCCCCCTGCTGACCGCCGCCGTCCTCGTGGAGCTCGCCGCCCGCCACGACGGCGGCCCGCTGAGATCGTCGAGACGGACGACATCCCCGAGCTCGAGCGCATCCATGACCGAGTCCAGCTCGCGGCCGCTGAGCGCGTCCTCGTGACCGGACCCGTGAGCGGCTGATGCTCAGCGGAGTCACCCTGCTCGACCCGGCGACGACCTACGTCGACGCGACCGTCGAGGTCGGAGCCGACACGACGATCGCGCCGGCAGCCACCTGCAGGGCCGGACGCATCGGTCGCGGCTGCCGGATCGGCCCCAACGCGGTCATCCGGGACAGCGAGATCGGTGACGAGGTGGTCATCGGCAGCAGCACGATCGAGGTGGCGACGATCCACGACGGCGTGGACATCGGGCCCTACTGCCACCTCCGCCCCGGCGTGACCCTGGAGACCGGCGTCCACCTCGGGAATTATGTCGAGATCAAGGCATCGCCGGATCGGGTCCGGAACGCCGTCGGGCACTTCTCATATATCGGGGATTCCGATCTGGGCAGCGACGTAAATTTTTGCTGCAGGATCGATCACCGCCAACTACGATGAGGCGACCCAGATCAAGAGCCGCACCGGATCGGTGCGCACGCGCTCGATCGGGAGCGGGACGGTGCTGGTGGCGCCGGTCCGCGTCGGAGCAGGTGCGCGGACGGCTGCCGGCTCGGTAGTCACCCGTGATGTCCCGGACGGTGCCCTCGTGCAGGGCGTGCCGGCAAGAGTCCGGCCGGGATCGAAGGAGGTCACTCGGCGTAGGCGTCCGTTGAGCCTGCGCCTCGTGGTTTGGATACCGTCTCTCTTGTCTCTCTACTGATCGCGATTGGGGCGGGCCTGGTGCTCGCCCTCTGCGCCGCCATCGAGGCTTCGAACATCATGCTCGCGCGGCGGCGCCTGCGCGGGATCACTGCGCCCGGCCTCGTCCCCCTCATGCGGACCTACGTCCGCGAGCGCCAGCGTCTGCTCCGCCACCTGCGGGCCGGTGTCTCCGTCTCCACGGTGACGATGACCAGCGCGCTCATCGTGCTGTTCGACGGCGTGGAGTGGACGCGCGTCTTGCTCGCCGCCGCCGTCACCGTCGTCCTGATCTCATCCCTGCGCAGCGCGTCACGCATCGTGACGCTGAGCCGACCTGAGGGCGCCGCCGCCCGCCTCGAAGCCCGGCGCGCCCTGCAACTCCTTCTCCGCCCGCTCTCCTTCCTCCTCTCAGCCCCCACCGCCGTCCCGCTCCGCGCCCTCGGCCTCGAGGTACCTCGGAAGCCATCGATCCCGCCGAGGAACTCGTAGGCACGCTCGAGGCGGCCGACGAGGACGCCACCCTCATCGAGGAGCGCCGCATGATCCGCGGCGTCCTCGAGATGTCCGACCAGACCGTCCGCGAACTGATGACTCCCCGCACCGACGTGACGGCCGTCTCCACCGAGGCGTCGTTCGGTGACGTGATGCGCCTCGTCTCAAGTCCGGCTTCAGCTGCATCCCGCTCTACGAGGAGTCCCTGGACCGCATCGTGGGCGTGATCTACGCGAAGGACCTGCTGGCGTACGTGCAGAACGGCAACGTCACCCCGCACCTCGCGGACATCGCTCGTCCGCCCTACGTGGTGCCGGAGACGAAACGCGCGAACGAGCTGCTCGCCGACCTCCGCCGCGACCAGGTGCACATGGCGATCGCGGTGGACGAGTACGGCGGAACCGCCGGTGTCATCACCGTCGAGGACCTCGTCGAGGAGATCGTCGGCGCCATCGAGGACGAGTACGACAAGGCCGTCGTCGACGTGACGCAGATCTCGGAGACCGAGGCGATCGTCGACGCCAGCCTGACCATCGACGAGCTGAACAGAGCTGTTCGAGACGCAGATCCACTCCGAGGACTTCGACACGATCGGCGGCCTCATCGTCACCGAGCTCGGCCGCCTCGCGGTCCCCGGCGACGAGGTCGTCGTCCCCGCCCGGACGACCTCGAGGAAGACGAGGTCGCCGTCCGCCTCCGGGTGATGTCCATCCTCGGACGGCGCATCAAGAAGGTGAACGTCCAGCGCTACGAACCGTCCGCCGAGGGTTCCCCCAGCGCGCCGCCGGGCCGTCGGCGCGGTCGCTCAGTCCTCGGATGCTCGCCGCCGAGTTCCGCTCGTTCTCAAGAAGCCGCGATTGCCGCGAGAAGGTCGCGCGTCCGCCTCAGTGGAACTCTTCCTCGGTCACACCGGTGACGGATGCACGCCGATCTCCGCGAGAGCGGGTCGTACGCGACCGGGCCCATGATCCCCGGGCCGTGGGGGGCGCGACAGGTTCAACCGGGCGGGACTTCGACACGTCGGCGGCCTCATCGTCACCGAGCTCGCCGCCTCGCGGTCCCCGGCGACGAGGTGGTGGTCCCCACCCCGGACGACCTCGAGGAAGACGAAGTCGCCGTCCGCCTCCGGGTGATGTCCATCCTCGGGCGGCGCATCAAGAAGGTGAACGTCCAGCGGTACGAACCGTCCGCCGAGGGCTCCCCCGAGCGCGCCGCCGAGGCCGTCTAGGGCACCCTTCAGCGCCAGATCGCACTCTGCGCCCGTTGACTTCATCCGTAGGCTGTCGCCTGTGACGACCACACGATTCCCGACTCGCGCCCCGATGCTCGTTCGAGCGCCCCCGCGGACCTCGCATACCGCGTGGCGCTGCATCGCATCCACCGGCTGGGGAGCGTGCGCTTCGGGATCCTCGGCGCGGGTTCCCGGACCTCCGCGACGCGTGGCGAGCCTCCGAGGGCGACCTCGTCGCCGGCGGACTCGACGCCCGGACCGCGCAGGCCATCGTGCGAGCGCGCACCGAGGCCGACCCCGAGAGCGAGATCGACCGCCTCGAGTCGTCCGGCACTCACGCGTTCGCGAGGGTCGACCCTGCCTACCCCTCGCGACTGCGGGAGATCGACGACGCGCCGCCCGTCCTCTACGTCCGTGGCACGCTCTCGCCGGACGACGACTACGGCGTGGCCGTGGTGGGAACGCGCCGAGCGACGGCCTACGGCCGCCAGGCGACCGCCGAGCTGTCCCGCGGTCTCGCCGCAGCCGGGGTCACGGTCGTCTCCGGGCTGGCGCGCGGCGTGGACACGATCGCGCACCGGACCGCCCTCGACACCGGCGGGCGCACCATCGCCGTCCTCGCCAACGGGCTCGACACGATCTACCCGCCGGAGAACCGGCGCCTCGCCGAGGAGATCACGGAGCACGGGGCGATCGTGTCGGACTATCCGCTCGGCACGAAGCCACGCGCTGACTTCTTTCCTCGACGGAACCGCATCCTCTCGGGCCTCTCGCTTGGCACCCTTGTCATCGAGGGCGACGTGAAGTCGGGAGCGATGATTACCGCGAAGTTCGCGACCGAGCAGAACCGAGACGTGTTCGCCGTCCCGGGCTCGATCTTCTCGCCGCAGTCGCGGGGACCGCTGAGCCTCATCCGTGACGGCGCGATGCCGATCAGCAGCGCGCAGGAGATCCTCGAAGCGCTGAACCTCGCCCGCCTCGGCGCGCAGCTCGACTTCGGTCGCGCGGCGCCGCCCGCGTCCGACGAGGAGCGCACGCTGATGGGCGTGCTGACGCGCGAACCTCAGCACATCGACGAGGTGGCCCGTCAGACCGGTTTGGCGGCAGCGATGGTGTCCGGTACGCTCGCTCTTCTTGAACTCAAGGGCCTGGTACGTGACGTGGGCGGTCTCAACTTCGTCCGCGTCCGGGAAGACGACGCGCCGTACAGCGTCGAGGAAACAGAGGACGGACGCGCGTCGTGACGACTGACGCCGCCCGCGGCACCCGCTCTACCGCGCGCTCTTCGGGGCGTTCTGCGCGAACCAGCCGAGCCGCTGACAGCGGCAACGGCTCCGTGCGGCGCCTCGTCATCGTCGAGTCGCCGGCGAAGGCGCGGACGATCTCGCAGTACCTCGGCCCGGACTACGTCGTCGAATCCTCCATCGGCCACATCCGTGACCTACCCTCCTCGGCCCGGGAGATCCCGGACAAGTTCAAGAAGGAGAAGTGGGCGCGCCTCGGCGTGAACATCGACGCCGGCTTCGAGCCGCTTTACGTCGTCCCCTCTAACAAGAACGAGCAGGTCAAGAAGCTCAAGGCGCTCCTGAAGGACGCGGACGAGCTCTACCTCGCGACAGACGAGGACCGCGAAGGCGAGGCGATCGCCTGGCACCTCCTCGAGGTGCTGAAGCCGCGCGTACCCGTCTACCGGATGGTGTTCCACGAGATCACCCGCTCCGCGATCGAAGAGGCGATCCAGAACCCGCGCGACCTGGACGAGTACCTCGTCCGAGCCCAGGAGACGCGCCGCATCCTCGACCGCCTCTTCGGGTACGAGGTCTCGCCCGTCCTCTGGAAGAAGGTCGCGCCGCGGCTCTCCGCGGGTCGCGTGCAGTCCGTCGCCGTCCGTCTTGTCGTCGAGCGCGAGCAGCAGCGGATGCGCTTCAAGACCGCCGGCTTCTGGGACGTGGACGCCAGCCTCGCCAGCCGCGAGGGCAACACCGAGCCGTTCGGCGCACGTCTGATCGAACTCGACGGCAAACGGGTCGCGCAGGGCCGTGACTTCAACCCCGAGACCGGCGAACTCGCGAACAGCGACGCGGTCCTCCTCGACGAGACGCAGGCGAAGGCCGTCGCGGCCAACGTCGAGTCGGCCACCTTTGCCGTCGTCGACGTCAGCGAACGGCCGTTCACGCAGCGCCCGCCCGCTCCGTTCATCACGTCGAGCCTGCAGCAGGAGGCGGCGCGCAAGCTCCGTTACTCGGCGCAGCGCACGATGCAGGTGGCTCAGCGCCTCTACGAGAACGGCTACATCACCTACATGCGTACGGACAGCCCGACGCTGTCCTCCCAGGCGGTCGACGCCGCTCGACGGCAGGTGACCTCGCTCTACGGCGGCGAGTACCTGCCCGACCGGCCGCGCGTCTACACGGCGAAGAGCAAGGGCGCCCAGGAGGCGCACGAGGCGATTCGTCCCGCCGGCGAAACCTTCCGCACGCCGGACCAGGTCGCGCGCGAGCTCGACCCGGACGCGCAGCGCCTCTACGACCTCGTGTGGAAGCGCACCGTCGCCTCGCAGATGCGGGACGCGACGGGCATGCGCACACAGGTCCGCCTGACCGCCGACGCCGGCGAGCATGGCGCCGCCACGTTCCAGACCTCCGGCAAGGTCATCACCTTCCCGGGCTTCCTGCGCGCCTACGTCGAAGGCTCCGACGACCCGGACGCCGAGCTCGAAGACCAGGAGCGCGTCCTCCCGCCGCTGCGCCAGGGCCAAGAGGTCGACGCGCGCGAGGTAGAGGCGAAGGGCCACGAGACGCAGCCACCCGCCCGCTACACCGAGGCATCGCTCATCCGCGAGCTCGAGGAGCGCGGCATCGGACGTCCGTCGACGTACGCGTCGATCATCCAGACGGTGCAGGACCGTGGCTACGTCTGGAAGAAGGGCACTGCCCTCATCCCGACGTTCACGGCGTTCGCCGTCGTGAACCTCCTCGGGCACCACTTCCCGGACCTCGTCGACTACGGGTTCACCGCCCGCATGGAGGAACGCCTCGACGAGATCGCCGAGGGCGAGCGCCAGTACAAGCCGTGGCTGCACGCCTTCTACTTCGGCGATCCGGAAGCGCCGGCCTCGGAGCCGATGGCGCGGAACGGTCTGCACAGGACGATCGACGAGGGCTGGGAAGCCATCGATGCCCGCGCGATCTCCTCGATCCCGCTCGGCAAGGACGACGAAGGCCGCGAGATCGCGGTGCGCGTCGGGCGCTACGGGCCGTACGTCCAGATCGGTGACTCCGACGAGCGCGCGTCGCTCCCGATGGAGATCGCGCCCGACGAGATCACGCTGGACGAGGTGGAGCGGCTGCTCCACCAGGAGAGCCTGAGCGATCGCGTCCTCGGCAACGACCCCGAGTCGCACGAGCCCGTCTACCTGAAGACCGGCCGCTACGGTCCGTACTTCCAGCTTGGCGAAGACCCGGAACCGAAGTCCAAGGAGAAGCCGCGACGCGCCTCCCTCTGGCCGGGCATGACCATGGAAGACGTCACGCTCGAGGATGCCCTCATGGCGCTCGAGTTCCCGAAGACGCTTGGCAAGCACCAGAGAACGGCAAGGACGTCACCGTCCAGGACGGCCCAGACAGCCCGTACGTGAAGGCCGGCGTCGAGGCCGGAGCATCCCGGGCGGACACGCCGAGATGGCGGAGATGGACCTCGAGGGCGCCCTGAAGCTCCTCGCCCAGCCGAAGCAGTTCGGCCGGCGGCAGGCACAGTCCGTGATGAAGGACCTCGGGAGCACCCGGACACCAAGCTCAACCTCACCGTGCGCTCAGGTCGCTGGCCCGTACGTCACGGACGGCGTCGTGAACGCCAGCGTCGAAGGGACGCGACCCCAAACCCTCACGCGCGAGAGCCATCGAGCTCATCGCCGCGCGCGAGGAAAATGCGCTCCGAGGGCAAAGACCCGCGCGCGAAGAAGCCGACGACACGGCGCTCCTCCTCGGGTGGCCGGCGCAGCACAGGCGGCACGCGTGGCCGCCGCCGGAGTGCCTAACGGCTCTTGACGAACTCGCCGGGTGGCATATGCTCGGCATATGCCAGAGATCCGTGACCTCGCAGGCTCCCATGACGCCGGTCCGCCTCCAGAGGTGGCCCGCCGGCACGTGCGGCTCTTCCGCAACGGACGGAACCAGGCCGTGCGGATCCCGCGGGACATGGAGCTACCCGGGGAGGAGGCCGTGATGTACCGCGATGGAGACCGCCTCGTGATCGAGCCGGCCCCGGCGCCGTCCCTGCTCGCCCTGCTCGCCTCGTGGGAACCGCTGGACGAGGAGTTCCCGGAGATCGAGGACGCGCCGCCCGAGCCGTTCGAGCTCTAGCGCGTCACCGGCGATGACGCGCTACCTCCTCGATACGAACATCATCTCGGACCTGATCCGCCGTCCGACGGGGCTCGCGAGCGAGCACATCCGACGCGTGGGCGAGGATGCGATCTGCACGAGCCTGATCGTGGCCGGCGAGCTCCGCTACGGTGCGGCGAAGCTCGGCTCTCCGCGCATGACCGAGCGCGTGGAGGCGATCCTCGAGCGCATCGAGGTGCTCCCCCTCACGGCCCCCGTGGACGCGCTCTATGGCGACCTGCGCGCCCGCCTCGAGCGGGATGGCAACGTCATCGGCGCGAACGACCTCTGGATCGCAGCGCATGCGCTCGCGGCGGAGTGCTGCATCGTCACCGACAACGAGCGCGAGTTCGCGCGCGTCGAGGCCCTCCCCCGCGAGAACTGGCTCCGCACGCCGCTCGACTGAGGCCGTCGACGATGCCGCTGGATCGCGCCCGAGCGGCGTACACTCCGGCAGCCTGTTCAGACCAGCGCAGCCATCGAGGCACGCGTGAAGAAGCGCACCGGCGATCCCTGGATCCCTGCCCCGGTCTACGGGCGGTCCCTGCCCGAGTTCACGGTGAACCTCATCGTGCGCGACCTCGCCCGCTCGCTCGCCTTCTACCGCCAGGTCCTCGACGCGGTCGTCCACTACGAAGACCCGGACTTCGCGTCGATCCGCGTGCGCGGGCTCGAGCTGATGCTGCACGCCGACCACGCCTACGAGCGGAATCCGTGGAGCGAGCAGCTGGCGTCCGATGAACCTCGCGGCGTGGGCACCGAACTGCGGCTGTTCGGCCCGGACCCTGACGATGTCGAGCGACGCGCCCTCGCGGTCGACGCGCTGTTCAAGCCGGTGTCCGTGCGCGGCCACGGGTGGCGCGAGGTAATGGTGCGAGACCCGGACGGATATGTCTGGGCAGTCGGCCAGCCCTCCGAGGACGCTTGAGCACCAACTCTCCTCTTATGTAGAGTGAACACGTCCTCCGGGCGGGGAACCCGAGGGATCTCTCGTGGCTTCAACACCTCGACGCTCCGCCGAGCCACCTGCGCCCCTTCCGCGTGCCTCGCGGGAGGCGCTCGAGCGCTACCTCGGTCACCTCGAGCAGGTACGGCGCCGCTCGGAGCACACGGTCCGGAACTACCGCCACGACCTCGAGGGCTTCCTGCGCTTCCTGGCGGAACGTGAAACGCCGTTCGACGAGGCGGGACGCACGGATGGGCGTTCGTACCTCTTCGCGTTGAGGAATGCCTCCGTTGCCGAGGGCTCGGTGAAGCGCATCGCGACGACCATCCGCGGCTTCTACGCGTGGCTGGACAACGAGGGCGTGGCGCTAAAGAACCAGCCGGGCGACTCGATGCTCCGGCTGCGCTTCCCGCGGCAGACCAAGCGGCTACCGAAGTTCCTCTCGACGACCGAGGCCGCCGATCTCCTCGAAGCGCCCGATGTCTCGACGCCCGCGGGCCAGCGCGACCGCGCGATCCTCGAGCTGCTCTACGGCGCCGGCCTCCGCGTGAGCGAGGTCGCGGACCTCGACGTGCGCGACCTCGACCTCGCGAACCGACAGGTGCGGGTCACGGGCAAGGGCGACAAGACGCGCATCTGCCTGTACGGGGAACCCGCGCGGGATGCCCTCCGGCGATACCTCGACGACGGCCGCGCGCAGCTGGTCAAGGGCGCGCAAGCGGCGCTCTTCGTGAACCGCGCCGGGGGACGCCTCACGCAGCGGTCGATCCAGGAGATCGTGCGGAAGTCGGGTGTGCAGGCGGCGCTGCGTACGCCGGTGCACCCGCACATGCTGCGGCACTCCTTCGCGACCCACCTGATCGAGGGCAACGCGGACCTACGGATCGTCCAGCACCTGCTGGGTCACTCGTCGCCGGACACGACGCAGATCTACACGTCCGTCGCCCACCGGCGGCAGGCCGGTCTCGTCACGGACGCCCTCGCGCGGGCTCGGACGGTGGAGCGCCGGTAACGCCATCCCGGACTGACGCCCGACGGCCCCCTCGGTACTATCGAGGACGAACGCGGCTCGCACGGATCGAGGTGGCGCGATGCGCATCCTGGTGCTCAACGGCCCGACGCTGAACATGCTCGGCACCCGGGAACCCGAGGTGTACGGCAGCCTCACGCTGCGCGACATCGAGGATCTGATCCAGCAGCGCGCCGACGAACTCGGCGACATCGAGGTGTCGTTCCAGCAGACGAACCACGAGGGCGAGCTGATCGACATGATCCTCGCCCACCGCGACTGGGACGGGCTGATCATCAACCCGGGCGCGTACACCCACACTTCGATCGCGCTGCATGACGCGATCGCGGCGTGTCCGGAGCTCGTCGTCGCCGAGGTGCACCTCTCGAACATCCACCAGCGCGAGGCGTTCCGTCACCACTCGTACGTCGCCAGCGTGGCGTGGGGTCAGATCACCGGCTTCGGCTGGCGCGGCTACCTCGCGGCGCTCGACATGATCTACGGGCGGCTGATCGAGGCCGGACGGTCGTGACCTCGACGACCACGACGAGCGCTCGGCTCGAGCGGCTGCGCGCGCGGCTCGGCGAACTGGGCCCGGATGGCCGCGGCATCGACGGGCTCCTCGTCACCACGCCTAGCAACCGTCGCTGGATCTCCGGATTCACCGGCAGCGCGGGCGTCGCGCTCGTCACCGCCGAGGAGGCTCGGTTCGCCACCGACTCGCGGTACTGGGAGCAGGTCGGCCAACAGTCCCCGGAGTTCACGCTGGTCCGCGTGGCCGGAGCGAACACCTTCACCGCGCCGGCGATCCTCGAGGGCATGGGCGGCAAGCGGATTGGCTTCGAGCCGGCGAACCTCTCGTACGCGGACTACGAGGTGTGGACGGCGAGCATCGCCGAGCTGCCCGAGCACTCGCGTCCGCAACTCGTCCCCGCCCCACGGGCGATCGAGGACCTGCGCATGGTGAAGGACGCCGAGGAGCTCGACGCGCTCACGCGCGCGGTGCTGCTGGGCGACGCCGCGTTTAACCACGCGGCCGAGCGACTCGAACCCGGCATGACCGAGAAGCAGGTCGCGTGGCTCATCCTCGAGTACGCGATCCAGCACGGCGCCGAGGATCTCTCGTTCGCATCGATCGTGGCGGGCGGCCCACACGGATCGCTCCCCCACTGGCGCGCCAGCAACTCGCCGCTCGAGGCGGAGACCGGCGTCGTCATCGACATGGGCGTCATCGTCGACGGGTACTGCTCGGACCTCACGCGGACCGTGTGGCTGGGCGATCAACCGTCCGACGAGTTCAAGCGCGTGTACGACATCGTCCTCACGGCGCAGGAGACGGCGGAAGAGCGCATCGAGGCGGGCATGCTCGGGAAGACCGGCCATGAGATCGCGCACGAGGTGATCCGCCAGGCCGGGTACGGCGAAGCCTTCGGGCACGGGCTCGGCCACGGCGTCGGGCTGGACATCCACGAAGACCCGCGGCTCGCCCCATCGGGCGAGATCCCGCTGGCAGACGGGCACGTCGTCACCGTCGAGCCGGGCATCTACCTCCCCGGGTGGGGCGGCGTGCGCATCGAGGACCAGTGCGTGATGGAGAACGGCCGCCTGCGACCGATCTCGACCGCGCCCAAGTTCCGCCTCTAACCTGTGGGTTCGATTTCAACCGTCCGGCGGCTGCGATCGCCGGAGCGGCTCAGGAGGAACGCATGATCTCGACTTCGGACTTCAAGAAGGGCGCCACCGTGGAGATCGACGGCGCGCTCTACAAGATGGAAGACGTCCACCACGTCAAGACCAAGAAGTCCGCGGTCTACCGCGTGAAGCTCCGCGACCTGCGCGCCGGCCACATCACCGAGCGCACGTTCAACGCCGGCGACAAGCTCCCGGTGGCCCGCGTCGAGCGCCGCAAGATGCAGTACCTGTACGGCGACGGTGAGTCGTACACCTTCATGAACTCCGAGACCTTCGACCAGATCATGATCCCGCGCGTGACCATCGAGGACGCCCTCCCCTACATGAAGGAGAGCGACGAGGTCCAGGTGGTCCTCTACGGCGACGAGGCCCTCGGTGTCGAGCTGCCGGCGGCCGTCGAGCTGTTCATCACTGAGTCCGACCCGGGCGTGAAGGGCGACACCGCCACCGGCGCGACCAAGCCCGCAACGCTGGAGACCGGCCTGGTCACCAACGTCCCGCTCTTCCTGGAGCCGGGCGACAAGATCAAGGTCTCCACGTCCGACGGGAAGTACCTGGAGCGCGTGAAGTCCTAGGGCGTCACGCCCGAGGGGACCGAGGAGCACCGTGCCACCCGAGGTCCGCGCTGTCTGGCAGGTCGCCCGCTATCTGCGTGAGCGGGTAGACGGCGACCCGCACCTGCGTGACCTCTGGATCGGCGGGGAGGTCTCCAACCTCACCGTCGCTTCCTCCGGCCACATGTACTTCACCCTCAAGGACAACGGCGGGGCGCTGAACTGCGTCTTCTTCCGCAACCAGAACATGCCGCACCGCAAGCACATGCAGTCCGGCGTGTCGCTCGTCGCGCACGGCCAGGTCACGTTCTACGCCGAGCGCGGCAACCTCCAGTTCATGGTCGACTTCGTCCAGCCCGCCGGCGTCGGCGCGCTGCAGGCGGAGTTCGAGCGGCGCAAGGCGCAGTTCGAGGCCGAGGGGCTCTTCGACGACTCCCGCAAGCGTGACCTCCCCACGTTCCCCACGCGCATCGGCGTCGTCACGAGCGCCCGAGGCGCCGCCCTGCACGACATCCAGACCGTCCTCGAGCGCCGCTGGCCGATGGCGACGCTGATGCTGCAGCACGCGATCGTCCAGGGCGATGAGGCGGCGGTCGACATCGCGGACGCGATCCGCTCGATCGCGCCGAAGAGCCGCCCCGACCTCTGGCCGGACGTGGTGATCGTCGGACGCGGCGGCGGATCGACCGAGGACCTCTGGGCGTTCAACGAGGAGCCCGTCGTCCGCGCGATCTTCGGCTGCCCGGTCCCGGTGGTCTCCGCCGTGGGACACGAGACCGACACGACCCTCGCCGACCTCGTCGCCGACCGACGCGCCCCGACGCCCTCCGCGGCCGCGGAGATGGTCGCCCCGGATCGCGTCGACGTCGCCCGCCACGTCCAGTCCGTGCAGGCGCGCGGACTCATGCACGTCTCCCGGCGTCTCGCGGCCGCGAGCCAGGGCGTCGATCGAACGATCACCAGGCTCGAGCGCCGTCTCCCCGACACGCAGCCACTCCACCGCAGCGTGGCGGCCCGCGCCGACCGCATGCAGCACGCCGTCCACCGCTCCGTCATCGAGGCGCGCGAGCAGACCGCGGCGCTCCGGGCGCAGCTCCGCACGCTCTCGCCGCTCGCGACGCTCGAGCGCGGCTACGCCGTCGTCCGCCGCGAGGATGGGACGCCGGTGCCTTCGGCAGCGGACGCGCAGCCAGGCGATCGCGTGGTGATCCGGTGGCGGGACGGTATGAAGCCCGCGCGTGTAGAGTCCGAGCAATGACCTCCAACGACGCTTCCCAGCCCGCCCAGTCCGAACTCGCCCTCGACGGGCAGTCGTTCGAGCAGCTCTACCAGCGCCTCGAGGCCGTCGCGCAGCGGCTCGAACAGGGCGACATGACCCTCGAGGAGTCCGTGAAGCTTTACGAGGAAGGCATGACGCTCGCCGAGCAGTGCCAGGTCCTCCTCGGGGACGTCGAACAGCGCATCGAGGTCCTGCGCCAGCGGGCCAACGGCAATTAGGCCGCGAGCCAGGCGACCATGACCCTCCGGATCGGCTGGTACACCACCCGCGGACGCTCCTCCCGCGCGATGTTCGAGGCCGTCCTCGACGCGATCCGCGCCGGCACGCTCGACGCCGAGATCGCCTACGTCTTCTCGAACCGCGACCCCGGCGACGACCCGGTCACCGACGCCTTCT
>JACKCJ010000024.1 GCA_020634075.1 Dehalococcoidia bacterium
GCCTTCATGGGTGGATCGTAGCGCGCTCGACCGGCGGCCGCGAGCCGGCGAGGTGTGACCGGACAGGTTACAGGTCGACGGTCGCGTCACCGGCGGCCATCTCCGCGGTCGCGTGGAGGTAGCCTCGGGACGAGTCTATGCCTACCGCCGTTCGACGGACCACGGCCCGCCGCCTCGCCGCGGCGTTCGCCGTCGTGCTCCTGCTGTTCGCCGCCGCCCTCGTGACGGTGCTGGTCTCCCTCCACGAGATCGGTGACGCCGAGGAGGAGGCGACCCGACTCGATCACGCCAAGCACGCCGGCCACATCGCCGCCGGCCTCGCCCGCGAGCAGTACATCCACCAGGCCCACACGCTGCTCGAGTGGAATCGCTCGCACCTCGAGCACTACGACGAGGTGGCGAAGGAGGCGGCGGCGGCGACCGCCCGGCTCGAGGCCGCCGTCACGGATCCGGACAGCCGCGCCCGCGCCGCCGAGATCGCCCGGCTCGTGGCCGAGAGCGACCACCTCTTCCGCACCGAGGTCGTCCCGGTGGTCGGCACGAGCGACCGCAGCCGGATCCTCGACCTCCACCATCGGACCGAGGGCATGGTGGACCGTGTGGTCAAGCTGAACGAGGAGCTGAACCGCGACCTCGAGGTCCGCGCCGACGCCGCGCGGAAGCGCGCCCAGCGCGTCCGCGCCAGCGCGCTGCTCGCGGTGATCGTCTTCTTCGTGCTCGCGATCGCGGCGGCCGCGGCGGTCGGCGGCTACCTGATGCGCTCGATCTCGCGGCCCGTGGCCCTCCTGCGCGCGGCGGCCAAGCGGCTCGGAGCGGGGGACCTCGACGCCCGGGTCGAGATCACGCGCGACGACGAGCTCGGCGAGCTCGCCGTCGTGTTCAACCAGATGGCGCAGGATCTCGCGCACGACCAGGCGGTCCTCCTCGAGAAGAGCCGGCTGGCGTCCATCGGGCAGGTCGCCGCCGGCGTCGCCCACGAGATCAACAACCCGCTCGGGGTGATGCTCGGCTACGTGCGGCTCCTGCGCCAGGACACCACGCTCGCCGCCCGGGACGAGCTGCCGATCATCGAGGACGAGCTGCGCCAGTGCCAGCTGATCGTAGCCGGCCTGCTCGATCTGGCCCGGCCCGCGCGGCTGCGGCGCGACGAGGTCGACGTCGACGAGCTCGCGCGGGAAGTCGTCGCGCGGCTCGCCGAGGGGGGCGGCAGCGACGGGGTCGAGGTCGTCGTGACGCCGCCCTCGCCGGTGCCGGTCTGCGCGGACGAGGGCAAGGTGCGCCAGATCATCACGAACCTGATCACCAACGCGCTCGCCGCCGCTCGCGACGGCGAGGTCGCCGAGGTCACGGTCACCACCGGGATCGAGGGGGAGCGCGCGTTCGTCGAGGTGCTCGATCGTGGCCCCGGAATCCCGGCCGAGACCTGGCCCCGGCTCTTCGAGCCCTTCTTCACGACGCGCTCCAAGGGCCACGGCCTCGGTCTGGCGATTGCAAGGTCGCTGGCTCGCGCCCACGGTGGTGACGTCGAGCTCTCGCCCGGGCCTGACGGCGTGGGCATCCGCGCTCGGCTGTGGCTGCCTCTCGACGTCCGGAAGGAGGAACCGTGACGCTCCCCCGCGTGCTGGTCTGCGACGACAAGGAGAACTACACCAAGCTGTTCCAGCGCATCCTCCCGGACGACCGCTTCGAGGTCGTCACCGCGGGCGACGGCGCGCGCGCACTCGGGCTGCTCGCCGCGAGCGAGTTCGACGTGATCGTGACGGACATCCGCATGCCCGGCGCCGACGGCCTCACCGTGCTGCGCCAGGCGCACGCGCGCGATCCGGACATCGAGGTGATCCTGATGACGGCGTACGCCACCGTCCCGGCGGCGGTGTCGGCGATGCGGGAGGGCGCCTTCGACTACCTCGCCAAGCCCTTCGAGCCCGACGAGGCGCTGCTGGTCGTCGAGCGCGCGGTCGAGCGCCGGCGTCTGCGCCAGCAGGCGCGCGACCTGCGGCTCGCCCTCGAGGGCATCCACCAGATCGACAAGCTGGTCGCGAAGAGCCCCGCGATGGCGCCGGCGCTCGCGCTGATCCAGCGCGCCGCCGCCGGTGACGCGACCGTGCTGTTGGCCGGCGAGAGCGGCACGGGCAAGGAGGTCGCCGCCCGCGCGATCCACGCGTCGGGGACGCGCCACGACGGCCGCTTCGTGGCGGTCAACTGCGGCGCCATCCCCGAGGCGCTGATCGAGAGCGAGCTGTTCGGCCACGTCAAGGGCAGCTTCACCGGCGCGGCGACCGACCACCGCGGCCTCTTCGAGGAGGCCGAGGCAGGGACGATCTTCCTCGACGAGATCTCCGAGCTGCCGTTGGCCATGCAGGTCAAGCTCAACCGCGTCCTGCAGGAGCGCGCGGTGCGGCGCGTGGGCGCCAGCCACGAGCACCCGGTCGACGTTCGCGTGATCGCCGCGACCAACCGCGACCTCCGCGCCCAGGTCGCCGCCGGTCATTTCCGCGAGGACCTGTTCTACCGGCTGAACGTGCTCCCCATCGTGCTGCCTCCCCTCCGCGAGCGGCGCGAGGACATCCCGGTGCTCGCCGCCGTGTTCCTCGAGCGCCACGGAGGCGGCCGCCCCGGCCGTCCCCAGGGCTTCACGGCGGAGTCGCTGTCGGCGCTGGTCCGGCACGACTGGCCCGGCAACGTCCGCGAGCTCGAGAACGCGGTCGAGCGCGCGCTCGCGGTGTCGGACGGGCGGCGGATCGAACTGGAGGCGCTGCCCGACGAGGTCGCCCAGACGCTGCGTCCCCGACTGACCCGGTCGACCGAGATCCACCTGACGTACCGGGAGGTCGTCGATCTCGCGCGCGACCGCGCGTCGCGCGAGTACCTCATCGCGCTCATGCGCGAGCTCGGCGGCAACGTCACGGAGGGCGCCCGTCGCGCCGGGATGGAGCGGGAGAGCATGCACCGGCTGCTCAAGCGCTACGGGGTCCGCTCCGAGGAGTTCAAGCAGCGGACGTGACCGCCGGGGTCACCCGTAACCGGAAAGGTCACGGGTGGGCCGAGCAAGTGCGCTCACCGGGGGGCGCCGGCTGGCCCGCCGATTGCGTAGGCTTCTCGGTTCATGCTCCGCCCCTTCGTCTTGTCGCTCGTGGTGGTGGCAGCCTGCGTGCCCGGCCGCGGCGCCCTGTTCGGGCCGGTCGACCGGGAGGCGCAGCACCGCCTCGGGGTCGGCGTCGCCTGGTCCGACTCGCAGGATCCGCGCGTGCCCGCGGCGGTCCGCGACCTGCTCTCGCGACCGCTCGACCTCGACGCCGCGGTCCGGATCGGGCTCGCCAACAGCCGGCGCCTCCAGGCGCGCTTCGACGAGCTCGGGATCGCAGCGGCCGACGTCGCCGACGCCACCGTGCTCGCGCCTGCCGAGGTCGACTTCGACGTCAAGCTCGCATCCGGCGGCGGTGGCGAGGTCGAGGTCAACGCGGTGCAGGACGTGCTGGGATTGTTGCAGCTGCCCCAGCGCCGCGGCGCCGCCAACGCCGCGCTCGCCGCGGTCCGGGCGCGTGCGGTGGCGGCGACCGTCGAGCTGGCGCGCCAGGTCGAGGTCGCGTTCCTCGACGTGGTCGCCGCCGAGCAGCAGCTCGAGCTCCGCCAGACGGCCCTCGACGCGGCCAGCGCGTCCGCCGAGCTGGCGACACGCATGCACGCTGCCGGCAACACCAGCGACCTCGCGCTCGCGCGCGAACAGGACCAGCGGGAGGAGGCGCAGGTCGACCGGGACCAGGCCCAGCTCGCGGTCGACACCGCGCGCGAGGCCCTGAACGGCGTCCTCGGCCTCGTCGGTGACGACACCCACTGGACCACGGCGGCGCGCCTGCCCGACCTGCCCGAGGCCGCACCCGCTCTCGACGGTCTCGAGACCGACGCGGCGGCGGCCAGCCTCGAGCTCGCCGCGATCGGCGACGACGCCGACGCCGCCGCCGGCCGCCTGCGCGTCGCGCGGGTCCGCGCGTTCCTGCCCGAGCTCGGCGTCGGCGCCGCCGCGGCGCGTCGCGACGGCGGCGACTGGGAGGCCGGTCCGGCGCTGCGGATCGGCCTGCCGATCTTCGACCAACAGCAGGGCCCGCGGGCGCGCGCCCACGCCGAGGTCTCCCGCGCACACCACCTGGCGGACGCGTTCGCCGCCGAGCTGGGCGCCGAGGCGCGATCCGTTCGCGAGCGCGCAGAGGCCACTTACAAGACGGCCGTCCACCTGCGCGACGTCGTCCTCCCGCTCCGCCAGCAGGTGCTCGACGAGACGCTCAAGCAGTACAACGCCATGAACGCGTCGACGTTCGAGCTCCTCAGCGCCAAGCGCGACTTGGTCGCCGCCGGCGCGCGCTACGTCGACGCCCTCCGCGACTACTGGCTCGCCGCCGCCGACGCGAAGGCGCTGGCCCGCGGCGGCCTGCCCGGAGACACCACGCTGGAGGACTCGCCATGATCACCCGTCGCACCGTG
Source organism: Dehalococcoidia bacterium (assembly GCA_020634075.1). Lineage (GTDB taxonomy): Bacteria > Chloroflexota > Dehalococcoidia > UBA2979 > UBA2979 > W-Chloroflexi-9. The sequence goes on from JACKCJ010000024.1 coordinate 4,480, forward strand.
CTCGGCTCGGGGCTCGCGGCAGGGGCCGCGCTGATCGCGCGGGCGCGCCTCGCCGCCGCGCAGCCAGGCGGCATGGGTGGCATGGGCGGCTCCGACGACGCGCGAGCGCCGATGCCGCTCACCCACGGCCGCGCGGTCGCCGGCGAGAGCTACACGCCGGTGGTCGTGCCCAACGGCGCCACCCTGCCCTTCGAGAAGAAGGGCGGCGTGAAGGTGTTCCACCTCGTCGCCGAGCCCATCACCCACACGATCGCGCCCGGCCTCGAGATCGAGGCGTGGGGCTACAACGGCTCGACCCCGGGCCCACTGATCGAGGCGGTCGAGGGCGACCGCATCCGCATCTACGTCACCAACAAGCTCGGCGAGGCGACGACGGTCCACTGGCACGGCGTCTTCGTCCCGAGCGGCATGGACGGCGTCGGTGGGCTGACCCAGCCGGCGATCCCCCCCGGCAAGACCTTCCGCTACGAGTTCACGATGACCAAGGCGGGGACGTTCATGTACCACCCGCACTTCGACGAGATGACCCAGATCGCGCTCGGGATGGTCGGGATGATCGTGGTGCACCCGCGCGAGAAAAAGAAGCGGCGCGCCGAGAACGTGCGCGACTACGCGCTGATGGCCCACGAGTGGAAGATCCCGATCGGGTCGCGGCGGCCGGATCCGCTGGCGATGAACGACTTCAACGTCCTCACCTTCAACAGCAAGGCGTTCCCCGGCACCGAGCCGCTGGTCGCCGAGGTCGGCGACCGCGTGCGCCTCCGTCTGGGCAACCTCGGCCCGATGGACCACCACCCGCTGCACCTCCACGGCTACGCGTTCCAGGTGACCTGGACCGACGGCGGCGAGGTGCCTGCCGGCGCTCGCTGGCCCGAGACCACCGTGCTGGTGCCGGTCGGCGCCGTGCGCGTCGTCGAGTTCGTCGCCGACACGCCGGGCGACTGGGCCTTCCACTGCCACATGACCCACCACGTGATGAACCAGATGGGCCACGACGCGCCCAACCTGATCGGCGCCGACGTCAAGGGCCTCGACAAGCAGATCGCGAAGGTCGTGCCCGGCTACATGACGATGGGCCAGCACGGCATGGGCGACATGATGGGCATGACCCAGCCCGACAACAGCATCTCGATGCTCGGCGGCGACGGGCCGTTCGGGATGATCGACATGGGCGGGATGTTCACGGTGCTCAAGGTGCGCGACAAGCTCACCGGCGACACCGACCCGGGCTGGTACGAGCACCCCGAAGGCACGGTGGCGCGCGAGGCGACCGCCGACGAGCTGTCCGGCGACGACATCAAGCTCTGATCCAACGAAGGAGAGACCGTGAAGCACCTGATCCCGAGCATGCTGATGGCCGCCGCGCTGACCGCGTGCGGCGCGAAGTCCTCGTCGACCGGCGGCACCGGCCCGACCGGCGGCGGCGACGGCAGCGGCACCGCCGTCGCGCCACCCGGCGGCGGCGGCGCGAGCACGGCCGACCTGCTCGCCGCGGAGACCGCCGCCTACGACCAGGCGAAGCCCGTCTTCGACAAGTACTGCGCCGGCTGCCACGCGCAGGGCGGCCCCAAGGCGACCGACAAGACGCTGGCCCACCTCGACATCACCTCGTACCCGTTCGGCGGGCATCACGTCGCCACCATGGGCCCGACGATCAAGCACGTCCTGGGGATCGACGGCAGCAAGCCGATCATGCCCAAGAACGCCCCGGGCAGCGTGCAGGGCGACGAGCTCGCCCTGGTCGCGTCGTGGGCCGCCGCCTGGCAGGCCGCCGACGACGCCGGCGCCCACCCCGAGGTCGACGCCGACCACGATCACGACGAGGACGTCGACGAGCACTGACCGGCCCCCGCCGTGCGCGCGCCCCCTGCGGCGCGCGGTACCATCTTCCACCATGGCGAGCGAGGCGATCCGTGCCCTGATCGGCCGATGGCGCGAGGACCCGGGGAGCACCTATCGGACCTGGTTCCTCTGGGAGGAGCGGCTCAAGAACTTCCGGTCGATCCGGCGCGGGCTGCGCACCGTGATCGAGGAGATCGCCGCCGGCACCTTCGGCACCGCGTACCGCGGCTCGTCGCTCGAGGTGGTGGTCGGGTCGATCGCGGAGCAACGACAGATCTTCCGCGGTGCCGATCACGCGTTCCTGTGGAAGCCGAAGCTCCGCATCCCCGACATCTACGAGAGCCCCACCAACCAGCGCGCATTCGGACGCTTCCTCGACGCCTGCTGCTGTGGTACCTGCGCCGATGACGTCCTCGGCGCGATCCGCGCGCTCGACGAGCACGCGATCAAGGGCGTCGGACCGGCGGCCGCCAACCTCCTCTACTTCCTCCATCCGACCCTGGTCCCGCCGTTCAACACGGCGATCGTCAAGGGCTACAACGCGGTCACCGGCAGCCGGGTCCGCCTCGGCCGCTGGGACGACTACCTCGCGATGCGCGAAGGCATGCTGCGCATCACCGGCGACCACCACGATCTCCTCTCCAACGATCTCGGCGCGGTCGCCGGCCTCCTGTTCGACGTCGGACAGGACCGATACCCACCGCCGCCACGCGATGACGACCCCGATGCTCGGACCTCCTGGGAACGCGACCTTGCCGTCGTTCGCGCCGAGGCCGCGCGGACGGCCAAGCAGCTCGCGAGCCAGCGCGACGACGACGTCACGCACACCGAGGTGCAGGGCTGGCTACGAGACCTCGGCCTCGCGCTCGGCTTCCAGCCGTGGATCGCCGTGAACGACCAGGGCCGCACCTACGGCGACGGCACGCTCGGCGACCGATGCCTCGACACCCTGCCCGCATGGATCGCCGGCCATCCCGGCGCCGACGCCGTCCGGCTGATCGACGTCCTCTGGATCGACACCGCCACCGGCGACGTCGCCGCGGCGTTCGAGGTCGAGCACACCACGTCGATCTACAGCGGCATCGTCCGCATGCTCGATCTCGCCCTCGGCGCCCCCGAGCGCACCACCCGCGGCCTCTTCCTGGTCGCCCCCGACCGCCGCGAGGACGAGGTCCGGGCCCAGCTGCACCGCCCCGCGTTCCGCCGAGTCCTCGACCTCGAGATGCGGTTCCTCCCCTACGGCGAGCTGGCTCGCAACCGGGAAGCGATGGCTCGCTTCGGGCACGGCCTGCGCCCGATCGAGGCGGCGTCCCGGGTCCTGGCCTGAGACCGGCCCGAGGCACGCCTACTCGAGGGCGTAGCCCTCTTCCATCTCAGGGACCACGACATCCCAGCCGAACGTGTCCCGGAGGCGGCGGCGGAACGCGTCGGCGGCAGCCGGCTCGCCATGGGTCACGAACACCCGTCGCGGCGAGAGGCCGCTGGGGCGCAGCCAGTCGAGCATCTCGGCGTAGTCGGCGTGTGCCGACAGCCCCTGCACCTGCTCGACCCGCGCGCGGACCGGCACGTACTCGCCGAAGATCTTCAGCTCGTCGGCGCCGTCGACCAGCGAGCGACCGCGGGTCCCGGAGGCCTGGTAGCCGACGATCAGCACGGCGTTCTTCGCGTCCGGCAGGAAGCAGCGCAGGTGATGGAGCACGCGGCCGCCGGTGGCCATACCGCTCGCCGAGATCACGAGCATCGGCCCCGAGCGGCGATCGATGGCCTTCGACTCGTCGGGCGTCCGCGTGTAGTGCGCGCTGTTGCACATCGCGTGGCACTCGTGTTCCGACAGGCGGTGATCCTCGACGTGCCGGCAGAAGATCTTGGTGGCGCTGATCGCCATGGGGCTATCGAGGAAGACCGGGAGCTCCGGGATCCGCCGCTGCGCGCGCAGCGTAGCGACGAGATGGAGGAGGTGCTGCGCGCGCCCGACCGCGAACGCCGGCACGACGATGACGCCGCCTCGCTCGACGGTGTCGGTGACGACGCGCGCGAGCACGTCGGCGACCTCCTCCGCCGGGTGCCGGCGGTCGCCGTAGGTCGACTCGATCACCAGGTAGTCCGTCGGCGCCAGGGGCGCCGGCGGCTTCATGATCGGGTCACGGGGTCGACCGACGTCCCCGGAGAACGTCGTGGTCGCGCCGTCGGCGCGCAGCGCCAGGCACGCGGATCCGAGGATGTGCCCCGCACGCGTGAACCGCCCGGTCACCCCGCTGGCCACCTCGAACGGCTCGCCGAAGCCGACCGGCCGCAGCTGCCCGAGGCTGCGCTCGGCGTCCCGCTTCGTGTAGAGCGGCTCGGCCGGCCGGTGGCGCGTGTAGCCGTACTTGTTGGCGCGCCGGGCGTCCTCCTCCTGGAGATAGCCGGAGTCCGGCAGGAGAATCTGCAGGAGGTCGGCGGTCCCGTGCGTGCAGTAGATGGGGCCCTGGAACCCGAGCTTGCAGAGCTTCGGCACGTAGCCGGTGTGATCGATGTGGGCGTGGGTCAGGACGACCGCGTCGAGCGACGAGACGTCGAAGGGGACGCCGGCCCAGTTGCGCTCGCGCAGCTTCCGGTAGCCCTGGAACAGCCCGCAGTCGACCAGGACCCGCGCATCGCGGGCCTCGACGAGGTAGCGAGAACCGGTGACCGTGTCGGTGGCACCGAGGAACTGGATGCGGGTTGTCATGATGCCTCCTCAGCAGCCGTGGTGGCGATGCTGCCCGCCGCCCTCGCGATCGTCCGGGTCGTCGTGGTCACCGTGGCCGCGGCTGTCTCCGTGCTGGTGTCCGCCATGACCGTGCCCATGCATGCCGCAGCCGCCCCGTCGCATCATCCAGTAGAGGAACAGCCCGATCCCCGCGAGGTAGAGGAAGTCTGTCAGTGTGATCCCGTTCATGGCGCCGCTCCTTTCCGTCGGTCGACAGCGCTCACCGCTTGAGCTCGGCCGACATCCGCTCGAACGTGTCGTGGTCGATCTCACCGCTGGCGTAGCGACGCTCGAGGATCTTCTGGGGCGTGTCGTCGTCGCTCGTCCGGCTGCGCGTCGCCCGGACGAACGCCCAGAGGACGGCCACGATCAGCGCCGCGCCCAGCACCCACCAGATCGCCATCCAGCCCATGTGGTCGTATCCGTACCAGTGCATCACCTCACCGCCCTTCCCCGGACGGCGGCGTCGCGCCGCCGCCCGGCGTCATCATCCCCGGGCCGTGCATCCCGGGGCCCATCATGCCGGGACCGGCCATAACCGGTCCCATCGCGCCGCCGGCCCCGTACATCATCCCCGGGTAGCCCATGTGGCCGCTGTCGAACTCGCCGCGCGACTGGTACCGGTACCAGTAGTAGCTGGTGCACAGCCCGACGACGAGGCCGCCAGCGACGAGCACCCAGCCCGCCGCCTTGAGCAGCCGCGCCGGCGCGTCCTTGGCGGCACGGTGCAGCAGCACGAGCCCCGCCGCGATGGCGAAGAGCTCGAGCATGCCTGCGATGTCCGCGAGAAACTCTGCCATGACACTCTCCTTGGTTTGCTCCGTTCAGACGCTCGCGCGCCGCAAGCGCAGCGCGTTGCCGATGACCGAGACCGAGCTAAAGCTCATCGCCGCGGCCGCGATGACCGGCGACAGCAGCAGGCCGAACGCGGGATACAGGACGCCGGCCGCGATCGGGATCCCCGCCGCGTTGTAGAAGAACGCGAAGAACAGGTTCTCCTTGATGTTGCGCATCGTGCGCCGTGACAACCGCCGGGCCCGGACGATGCCGCGGAGGTCGCCCTTGACCAGGGTGACCGGCGCGCTCTCCATCGCGACGTCGGTGCCGGTGCCCATCGCGATCCCCACCTGCGCCCGCGCCAGCGCCGGCGCGTCGTTGATGCCGTCGCCGGCCATCGCGACGAAGCGGCCCTCGGCCTGCAGACGCTTGACGACGTCCACCTTCTGATCGGGCAGCACGCCGGCGATGACGTCGTCGATCGCGAGCTTGCCGGCCACCGCGCGGGCGGTCGTCTCGCTGTCACCGGTGAGCATGACGATCCGGAGGCCCTCGGCGTGGAGCGCGCGGATCGCCTCGGGCGTGCTCGCCTTGATGGGATCGGCGACACCGATCAGCCCGGCAGGCGCGCCGTCCCGGGCCACGAACATGACCGTCTGGCCGTCGCCGCGCAGCACCTCGGCCTGGGCTGCCAGACCCTCGACGTCGACGCCGAGCTGCTCCATGAGGGCGCGGTTCCCCAGCGCGACTGCGCGTCCGTCCACGGTGCCGCGCACGCCCTTGCCGGTGACGCTGTCGAAGTCAACGGCGTCGCCGAGCGCGACGCCCCGCGACGAGGCCCCGGCGACGATGGCCGCCGCGAGCGGGTGCTCGCTGCCGCGCTCAAGCGTGGCGGCGAGCCGGAGGAGCGCCGCCTCCTCGCCGCCGGCGACCGGAACGACCGACGTCAGCCGCGGCTTGCCCTCCGTCAGTGTGCCGGTCTTGTCCACGACGAGCGTGTCGACCTTGCGCATCACCTCGATCGCCTCGGCGTTCTTGAACAGCACGCCCATCGTGGCGCCCTTGCCGGTCGCCACCATGATCGACATCGGGGTCGCGAGGCCGAGCGCGCACGGGCATGCGATGATCAGCACCGCCACGGCGTTGATCAGCGCGTGGGCCATGCGCGGCGACGGCCCGACGAGGCTCCACACGGCGAACGTCACCACCGCGGTCGCGATGACGATGGGGACGAAGTAGCCGGCGACCACGTCCGCGAGCTTCTGGATGGGCGCGCGGCTGCGCTGCGCCTCCGCGACCATCGCCACGATTCGCGACAGCAGCGTCTCGGCGCCGACCTTCTCGGCGCGCATGACCAGCCCGCCCGTTCCGTTGACGGTCGCGCCCACGACGCGGTCCCCCGCGTGCTTCTCGACCGGCATCGGCTCGCCGGTGACCATCGACTCGTCGACCGAGCTCGAGCCCTCGAGCACGACCCCATCGACCGGCACCTTCTCGCCCGGCCGGACCCGCAGCCGATCGCCGACGGCAACCGCGGTGAGCGGCACGTCCTCGTCGGTGCCGTCGGCGGCGATCCGGCGCGCGGTCTTCGGCGCGAGGCCGAGCAGCTTCTTGATCGCCGCCCCGGTCGCGCTGCGCGCCCGGAGCTCGAGAACCTGCCCCAGCAGGATCAGCGTGACGATCACGCCTGCGGCCTCGAAGTAGACGTCCACCGAGCCGCCCTCGCCACGGAACGAGGCGGGGAAGATGTCGGGGACGACCGCTGCGATGAGGCTGTACGCGTACGCGACCGACACGCCGAGGCCGATCAACGTGAACATGTTGAGGTTCCGGTGCTTCACCGACGCGACGGCTCGGACGTAGAACGGCCACGCCGCCCAGAGGCACACCGGGGTGGCGAACGCGAGCTCGATCCAGATCCGGGTACGAGTCGCGAAGAGGTCCGCGATCGGCTGTCCCGGGATCAGATCGCCCATCGCGAGCACGACCAGCGGCAGCGTGACCGCGGCCGCGAACCAGAACCGCCGTCGCATGTCCCGGAGCTCGTGGGTCTCGGGCTCCTCGTCCGCGCGCGGAGCCCGCGGCTCCAGCGCCATGCCGCAGATCGGGCACGCGCCCGGCGCGTCACGCACGATCTCCGGGTGCATTGGACAGACCCACTCCGCGGCTGCGGCCGCGGGCGGTGCCGCAGGCTCGAGCGCCATGCCGCACTTCGGGCAACTGCCGGGCGCGGCGGCGCGCACCTCCGGGTGCATCGGGCAGGTGTACGGCCCGGCGCCGGAGGCCTTCGCTCGCGGGGGCTGGCTCCCAGGGGGTGTCTGATGTGCCAGATGCGCGTGGTGTTCGTGGTGCTCGTGCATGCTCAGCTCAGTCCTTTCGGGTCGTTCACGTCGGCTGGGGGCGGGCCATGGACCAGACAGCAGGTCGGCACCTCGCGGCGGATCGCGGCGAGCGCCTGCTGGAGCTTCGCCACGAAGTCGGCCGTGCTGTCGATGACGACGCGACACGGATGGCGCGCCCACACCTCGAGCAGGCGCGTGTCGAGCGCCGCGGCCTGCGCGGCGCTCTCGGTGCGTACCGGGTTGGAGTGGTCGTAGCCGTGCGCCGCCCCCGGCGTGCGCAGGTGGACCACAGCCGCGTAGCGCGCCAGCTGCGCCTCGGCCGACGTCGCGACGTCGCCCCAGAAGCGCTCGGGCTCGCGGTCCCAGTACGCGATCCCGTCGACGGTGCCGCGGTCGCACAGCACCACCGCGGCCTCACCTTCCTCGTCCGCCATGCGCTCGAGCTCGAGCTGGACGCGGAAGATCGCGCGCTGCGCCGCCTCGCGCGCGGGCGCGGACGCGCGGCGCGGGAACCCGCCGCCGAACACGATGCTCGCCGCCTCCGGCAGGACGACGACGTGCCGGCAGAAGTGCTGCCGCACGACCTCGAGCACGGCGGTCTTGCCCGCGCCTGGGCCGCCGGTGAGCACCACGCGATGGGGCGGGTGATCGCGTCGCCGGCAGGGACAATCGGCGGGCATGTCGCGCCCCCGCATCTCAGTGGCCTCCGTGATGGCGGTGCATGAGCAGGTGGATGAGCGGACACGCGAGCAGGATCAGCCACGGCAGCGCACCGAGCGCGTGAGCGCGGTGCTCGCCGAGCAAGAGAAACGCCGCGCTGCCGACGAGAACGACGATGGCGACCGACGTCCAGGGCGCGCGCCTGGGCCGCTCGGCCTCGCGCTGCACGACGTGCCGATGGCCCACGGCGACGTGGCCGTCAGGCGCACGGCTTGCGTGGCGGTCGTCCACCTGCGAATCGATTTCGCGCCGATCGGAAGACGAGCGGGACAGCTCACCGGGCGTTCGATCGGAGGCATGGTCGCCGACGTTCTTCATGCCCGATCCCTACTGCATCCGAGGTGCCGCCAGGTGTAACCATCGCGGTCACAGATCGTGGTGTCTTGATTGCACTTCTCGGGGGCATGGCGATCGACGTCCTCGTCGTCGGATCCGGATATGGCGGCAGCGTCGTCGCAGCGCGGCTGGCGCCGCACGCGCGCGTCGTTCTCGTCGAACGCGGACGATGGTGGCGCCCCGGCGATTTCCCCGAGACCGTGTCCGACCTCTGCCGCGCGTATCGCAGCGCACGAAATCCGCGGGGCCTCTGGTCGGTGCAACTCGGCCGCGGCACCGGGGTCGGCCTGGCGAGCGCGGTGGGCGGCTCGAGCCCGATCAACTACGGGATCACCTCGCGCCCCGACGATCACGCCTTCGCCACCTGGCCCGTGTCTGCCGCCGAGCTGGCGCCCTGGTTCGAGCGGGCGCGCGCCGTCCTGCGCCCCGAGCCCGATCCGCTGGCCGATGAGCTCGGCGACCGGCGGTTCCTCGACCTCGTCGAGCCAGGGCGCCGCGTCGACCTGGAGAACACGATCGACTGGCGCCGCTGCACCCGCTGCGGCCGCTGCGTCCCCGGCTGCAACGTCGGGGCGAAGCGAGCGCTCGACGAGACCTATCTCGAGCTGGCGCTGCGCGCCGGCGCCGAGCTGCGCGCCGAGACCGAGGTCCGCGCCCTCGTGCGCCGAGGCGACGACGGCTACGCGGTCGAGGTTCGCCCCACCGGGGGCGGCGCGCCGGAGTGGCTGCACGCGCGCACCGTCGTCCTCGCGGCCGGTACGCTGGGCACGCTCGACCTGCTTCGACACGCCGAGGTGCCGGTCGGCCCGCGCTTCGGGCAGGACATCAGCCTCAATGGAGACGCGCTCGCGTTCCTCCACGACGTGCCCTACCCGCTCTCCGGCCACTCCGGCGCGCCGATCTCGACCTCGGTCCGGATCCCGTTCGTCGGCGACGACGGGCACACGCGCACGCTGATGGTCATGAGCGGACGCGTGCCGCGCACAGCGATGCGCTTCGCCGCCGCAGCGCTCGGCGTGCTGGGCGCGCTCCGCCGGTTTCCGACCGCGGGCGATGCCTGGCGCCGCCGCCTCCACGACCTGCGCACCGTCGACGAGGGCGGCGCGCTGTCGCGGACGTTCATGTACAAGCTCGACGGCGAGGACTCGGCGCGCGGCGTGGCGCGGTTCACGGCTCGCGGGGCAGTCGTCGACTGGCCGGACTACGCCGACGATCCGATCCTGCACTTCGCCGACCAGCGCCTGCGCGCCTGGGCCGAGGCCGTCGGCGGCACCGTCGTCCCGAACGTCGCGCGTCTCCCCGGGATGCGCAGCTTCAGCGTGCACCCGCTGGGCGGATGCCGGATGGGCGCCACGTTCGAGGACGGCGTCGTCGATGACGTCGGCCGCGTCTTCGCTCCGAGCGGAGGTGTCCACCCCGGGCTCCGCATCGCCGACGGAAGCATCGTGCCGACCTCGCTCGGCGTGCCACCGAGCTGGACCATCGCCGCGCTGGCCGAGCGGATCGCCGACGACCTCGTGCGCGAGCGTGCCAAGGAGGAGACGAGATGAACACGAGCACCGCCACACCCACGGCCGCTCCCACCGGCGAGATGCCGGCGACCTCCGTCGTCGACACCTACCGCCGGCGGGCCCGCCACTACGACCTCACCGCCAACCTCTACTACCTGATCGGGTTCCGCGAACAGGCGTACCGCGCCCGCGCGGTCGACGCGCTCGGGCTCCGCGCCGGAGACACGGTTCTCGAGATCGGCTGCGGGACCGGCCTCAACTTCGCGCTCCTCGAGCGCGCGGTCGGCCCGACCGGCCACATCGTCGGCGTGGACCTCACCGACGCGATGCTCGACCAGGCCCGGGAACGGATCGACCGGCGCGGGTGGAGCAACGTCGAGCTGGTCCTCGGGGACGCGGCCGCCTACCGGCCGACGCGCCGGTTCGACGGCGTCCTGTCCACCTTGGCGCTGTCCCTGGCGCCCGACCCCGCGCCCATCGTCGCCTGGGCAGCCGGCGCGCTCCGACCCGGCGGGCACCTCGCCGTGCTGGATCTCAAGCTGCCGCCGGCGCCGCTGGCCCGGCTGGTACCCGCGCTCCTGCCCCTGGTGCGTCCTTTCGGGGTGACCCGCACCGTCCTCGACCGCCGCCCGTGGGAACGGATCTGGGGCGCGATGTTCGAGCACCTCGACAACGTCCACATCGGGGAATCGTGGGGCGGCGCGGTCTACCTCGCGACCGGTCGTCACATGCCGCTGAACACCTGACGGCCGCCGAGCGTCCCCTGCACCGCGACGGCGGCCACGAACGCGATCGCGACGGCGAGATAGGCGATCCCGGCCCATTGCTCCGACCGTCGAATCCGCCGGCGCCAGAGGCAAAGGCCGACCAGCGCCATGGCGATCGCCGTCCCCAGCCAGCGGTGGATCGTCATGCCGAGGACGCCGTCGTCATCGTCCATCCAGAACAGCCATCCGGTCGCTGCCGTCAGCGGCGTAATCCACGCCGCCAGCAGCAAGGTCCACCACGCGGTCGCGCGAAGCTGGTCGTGTCGGCGCCACCGGGCGATCGCATCGCACGCAACGGAGGTAGGCACCAGCGCGGCCGTGAAGTTGACGAGGATGGGATGCAGCTTGGTGACGGCGACCGCTTCGCGCACTGCGGCCAGGATGTACGGAAGGATCATCTCGCCTCTCGAGCGTGTGGATGGATGGATGGGAACACCTGCAGCACCCGCGCCCGATCCCCGCTTCCACGACGCTGCTGCGCGCTGACCACGCGAACCGCCGTGACGCTCGCGGTCACGTGTCACCGCACAGGTCACACCTCCGTCCCGAGAACGTATGAATCGGGCGACCTCTCGCCGGCACGCTCGGTGCACCGCTCTCGTCGCAGAAAGGAGAACGAGCATGTTCGAATGGCTACGCAAGAGACGCGCTGAGGAGCCGACCTCCGTGGTCGATCCGGTGTGCGGCATGTCGATCGCGCCCGCGCGCGCAGCGGCGACCCGGACGGTGGGCACCCGCACCGTCTACCTGTGCTCGCCGGCCTGCACGGACAAGTTCGACCGCGATCCGTCGGCCTTCACGGCCACCGCGCCATCCTCGAGCCATCAGGAGGAGAAGCACGGCCACCGTCACGGGGGTGGCGGCGGCTGCTGCTGAGGCAAGACGGGGAGCGCGAGGAGAAAGGAGATCCACGATGAACTGGCACGACGCGGCCTATCAGGCGCAGAACATCGCCCTGTGGATCCTCATGCTCGTGCTCGGCGTGCTGGTCGTTGCCACGCTGCGGGGTGGCAAGCGCCGCGGCAAGCAAGCGCCGAACGGCGAGACACCCGAGCAGATCGCCAGGCGCCGGTACGCGGCCGGCGAGATCGACCGCGAGACTTTCCAACGCATGGTGGCGGACCTCGCGCACACCGCGCCACCCGGACGCGATCGAGGGGAGGTGGCCTGATGCACGTCGGGATGTGGGGCCTCGCAGCGATCATGGTCGTGATCGCGTCGTGGCTTTTCTATCGCTACTTCGCCCCCGCGCGGTGGAGGGACTGGACGCGCACCAGCGTGGTCCAGGCGTTCATCATCGCGTTCTACGCCGAGATGTACGGCTTCCCGCTCACCATCTACTTCCTCGCTCGCTTCTTCGGTCTCGATCTGCAGTGGACCAAGGGCGGCAACCTGTGGGCGCAACTATTCGGCACCGAGACGGCGCATCTGGTCGCGATGGGGCTCGGCTACATGATCGTGTTCGTCGGTGCGAGCATGATCATCGAAGGCTGGCGCGCGATCCATCGCGCGCACGAAGCAGGCCGGCTCGTCACCGACGGCATCTACGCGCGCGTGCGCCACCCGCAATACTCCGGACTGTTCCTCATCACCTTCGGCGAAGGCATCGTGCACTGGCCGACGATCACGTCCGTCGTGGCGTTCCCGGTGATCGTGCTCGCGTACGTGCGGCTCGCCCACAAGGAGGAGCGGAAGATGCTCGCCGAGTTCGGCGACGCCTACCGCGACTACCAGCGGCGCGTGCCCGCGTTCGTGCCCCACCGCCGGTCCCACGGCCACCTGCAAGGAGCGACGCGATGAGCTTCCAGACCGGGACGATCCTCAGTGGTGCTCTCCTGCTGTGCGTGCTCGCCATGGTCTGGCTGTGGCGGTCAACCCGACCGAAGTGACGCCACGCCGTTCTGACCGGTCGGGCGCTCCGCTTGCGTGAGCACCGGTTCGCCATGCGACGATGGCGAGACGCACGCGCGCCGTAGTGCTGGCATCGCCTGCCGCGTTGACCCGACCTCGGTTGTCCGGTAGCTTCCTTGCCAGTGCTCTCGCGCCTCATCGCCGTCTTCTTCGTGCTCTGGGTCTGGCCCGGAACCGGCGAGGCGGCGGAGTTCGTCGGGCACTGGATCGAGGACGGCGACGCGGTCCATGGTCCGGCGCACCACGAACAGGGCCCGACGGACGAGGACGGGTGCCCGGGCACCTCGCACCTCTGTCACCTGTCGTGGTGCTCGTGCTGGAGCACGACCCAGCCGGTCCTGACGAAGTTGCCGGCCCCGGGGCTCGGTCCGACGCGTCGCCTGTCGACGCCGCCCCCCGTCGCGCGGCGGGGTTGCGAAGACCCATTGCCGTTGATCCGCCCACCGATCTCCTGACGTTCGCCGATCGTCCCCGAGACCGAACGATCCGACGAACGCGGCCCCGCAATCCGTGGGGCCGAGGAGAACGACCGATGCACGGACCGAGGTTCGTGCGCGCCGTGGCCGGGGCCCTCGTGGGCCTCACGACCGCGGTCGCGCATGCTGATACGATCACGCTCGAGGAGGCGCTGCGCCGCGCCGTCGAGCGGCCAACCGTCGCCCTGGCGGCGGCCGATACCGAAGCGGCGCAGAACGATGCGAACGGCGCGCGGCTGCCGGCGTACAACCCGGAGCTGGGCATCGCCATCGGGCCCGCGCGCGGTGGCGGCGCGACGCTGTTCGACTTCGAGGTGTCGCTGTCGCAGACGATCGAGCGAGGTGGCAAGCGCGCGGCACGGGCGGACGCGGCCGATGCGCGCGTGCGCGTCGCGGCGGCGGCGCACGACCTGGAGACGACGCTCGCTCGACTGGAGGCGTGGCGCGCGTTCGAGCTAGCGCTGGTGCAGCGCGACCGCGTCGAAGCGGCGAAGGAGGCCGAGCAGGCGGCGGCGGACGTCGCGGCGGCCACCGAGCAGACGCAGGCTGCCGGCAAGGGCACCCAGCTCGAGGTCAACCTCACGACCTCGGAGGTAGGCCGGAGCAAGCACGATCGTCTCGACGCCGAGAGCGCGTACGAGGCCGCCATCGCCGAGCTGGCGAGCGCGATCGGCGCCGGTGCCGACGAGCGCATCGAGCCAACCGGCGACCTCGCCGCCCCGGCGGAGCTGCCATGGAACGAGGACGACTTCGTCGCGCTCGCGCTGAAGAATCGACCCGAGCTCGCGGGCACGCGCGCCGAGGTCGACGTCGCCCATGCCGAGGCGCGGGCCGAGGACGCCGAGGCGGCTCCCGACCTCACGCTCGGGCTCTCGTACGGCTTCTCCCAGGACCCGGACATCGACACGCACGCGATCTTGCTGAGTGCATCGATCGCGCTGCCCGTGCGCAACAGGAACCAGGGCCGACGCCGGGCTGCGCGGGTGCGGATCCACCGTGCGGAGATCGATGACGCCTGGGCGCGCGCCGAGGTCGAACGCGAGGCACGGCTAGCGCACCAGGCGTACAGCCGGGCACGCGAGGCGGTGGCCGGCTTCGACCAGGACGTCACGGGGCAGCTCGACGAGAACCTGGAGCTGGCGCGGCAGTCTTTCGACCGTGGCAAGATCGACTACTTCGCGTTCAGTCAGGCGCGGCGCGACCTGATCGCGGGCGAGCGTGACTACCTCGACGCGGTCGAGGAGGCGGTCGAGGCGCGGTATGCCGTGCTCCGCGCTGCCGGGGATGATGTGCCATGAAGCGGTGGTTCACGATCATCATCCTGCTCGCCGCCGCGTGTGGCCGCGACGGCGACGCGAAGACGCCGGAGGCTGTCGACGAAGAGGCCCACGCGCGAGGCGTGATCGTGCTGACGCCCGAGCAGGAGGCGTCGGCGCAGCTCGCGACCGCGAAGGCGGAAGCGCGCACCACCACCGGCCTGCTCCAGGCGACCGCCGAGGTCGAGCCGTCGGGCGACGGCGTCGCGCGTGTCGGACCGCGGCTCGGCGGTCGCATCCTGTCGCTCTCGGTGGGCATCGGCGATGCGGTGAAGAAGGGGCAGACCCTCGCGACCCTCGACGCCCCCGAGCTGTCGCGCGCCAAGGCCGACTACCTGTCGGCCGCGGCGAGCTGGAAGGTCGCGCGCGAGAAAGCCGACCGCGAGAAGGCGCTCTACGACAAGAAGATCAGCTCAGAGGCCGACTGGCGCGACGCCGAAGCCGAGGCCGCCCGCGCCCGCGCCGACATGCAGGCAGGCGCGAGTCTGCTCCGCTCGATGGGCGTCGGCGACGCACAGATCGGCAAGCTCGATCTCGATCGCAAGCAGACCTCCGGCATCTCGCTGACAGCGCCGATCGAGGGCGTCGTCGTCGAGCGCAACGCGACCCTCGGCGAGATGGCAGAGCCGAGCGACGCGCTGTTCGTGATCATGGATCTCCGCCAGGTCTGGGTGCAGGTCGACGTCTTTGAGCGCGACCTCGCGCAGGCGAAGGTCGGGCAAAAGGTGACCGCGCATGTCACGGCGTACCCGGGTCGCGCGTTCCCCGGCTCGGTCGCCGCGATCGGCGCGGTGGTCGAACCGAAGACGCGCGCGGTTCAGGTGCGTGTCGTCCTCCCCAACGACGACGGCGCGCTCAAGCCGGGCATGTTCGCCACGGTCGAGCTGGAGGGCACGTCCGGCGTCGCGCACCAGCGCGTCGTCGTGCCGTCGACGGCGGTACAGCGCGACGGCGATCGCTCGGTCGTGTTCGTCAAGACCGGCGAGCACGAGTACGCGCAGCACATCGTCAAGCTCGGGCTCGAAACCGCGGGCTCGGTCGAGATCGAGGAAGGCGTCGCGGCGGGCGACGAGGTCATCACCACCGGCTCCTTCGTGCTCAAGTCAGAGCTGCGCAAGGGCGAGATGGGGGAGGACTGACATGATCGAGAAGATCTGCCAGTGGGCGCTCAAGAACCGGTTCCTGGTCGCCGTTCTCACGCTGCTCCTCGTCGGCACCGGCCTCCAGTCGATGCGGACCCTGCCGATCGACGCGTTCCCCGACGTCACCAACGTGCAGGTGCAGGTTCTGACTGCCTCGCCCGCGCTCGGGCCCGAGGAGGTCGAGAAGTTCATCACCACACCCGTCGAGCAGGCGATGAGCGGCCTGCCCGGGCTCGTCGAGGTGCGCTCGGTGTCGAAGTTCGGACTGTCGGCGGTGACCGTGGTCTTCGAGGAAGGCACCAACATCTACTTCGCGCGCCAGCTCGTCGGCGAGCGCTTGCAGGAGGCGCGCGACGCCATTCCGCCTGGCTACGGCGAGCCCGAGCTGGGGCCGGTCTCGACCGGCCTCGGTGAAATCTACCAGTTCGAGGTGCGCGGCGACGGCAAGAGCCCGATGGAGTTGCGCGACATCCTGGACTGGGAGATCGCGCCGCGCCTGCGCAAAGTCAAGGGCGTCGTCGAGATCAACACGTTCGGCGGCGAGCTGCGCACATACCAGGTGCAGGTGCATCCCGCTCGCCTCGCCGCGTTCGACGTCACGCTGGAGCAGGTGTTCGGGGCACTCGAAGGCAATAACGGCAACTCGGGTGGCGCGTACATCGTCAAGAACAGCGAGCAGTACTTGATCCGCGGCGAGGGCCTGGTCGGCACGCTGGAGGATCTCGGCAACATCGTCGTGGCGGCGAGCGACGACGGCACGCCGATCTTCATACGCCAGATCGCCGACGTCACCTTTGCTCCGATGGTGCGCCAGGGCGCGGTCACTCGCGACGCACACGGCGAGGCGGTGACCGGGATCGTGATGATGCTGATGGGCGCCAACTCGCGCCAGGTCGTCGAGGACGTCAAGACGACGCTCGCGGACATGAAGCCACAACTCGACAAGCTGGGCGTCGAGGCCGATCCCTTCTACGACCGCGCCGACCTGGTCGACAAGACCGTGCTCACCGTCGCGAAGAACCTGATCGAGGGCGGCGTGCTCGTGATCGTCGTGCTGCTGGTCATGCTGCTCAACCTGCGCGCCGGCCTCATCGCGGCGACCGCCATCCCCTTGTCGATGCTCTTCGGCTTCATCGTAATGCGGCAGATGGGCGTGTCCGGCAACCTGATGTCGCTCGGCGCGATCGACTTCGGCCTGATTGTCGATGGTTCGGTGATCGTGATCGAGAATGCGGTGCGTCTCATCGCGGAGCGTTGTCACGAGCTGGGGCGACCGATCGACCGCGGCGAGCGTGCACGGCTGGTCCTGCGCGCGAGCCACGAGGTGCTGCGCTCGGCGACGTTCGGCGTCCTCATCATCGGCATCGTGTACCTGCCGATCCTGTCGCTCGCCGGGATCGAGGGGAAGATGTTCAAACCGATGGCGATGACCGTGCTGTTCGTCCTCGGCGGCTCGCTGCTCCTCATGCTCACGCTGATTCCGGTGCTCGCGGCGATGTTCCTGCCGCGGAAGATCCGTGAACGGGAGAGCCCGGTGGTCAAGGTCGCGCGGCTTGGCTACCTGCCGCTCCTGCGGCAGTGCCTGCGCTTCCGCTGGGCGCCGATGGTGGCGGCGCTCCTCTTGCTGGTCGGTGCGTTCTTCGCCGGCCGCGGCCTCGGCGCAGAGTTCATGCCGCGGCTCGGCGAGGGCGCGATCGCGGTCCAGGCGGCGCGCCTGCCCAGCGTCTCGCTCGACGAGTCGATCCGCCAGACCACCGAGATCGAGAAGGTGTTGCAGCAGTTTCCCGAGGTGGTGACCGTGGTGTGCAAGACCGGACGCGCCGAGATCGCGACCGATCCGATGGGCGTCGAGGTGACCGATATCCTCGTGATGCTCAAGCCGCAGTCCGAATGGAAGACGGCGGACACGCAGGCCGGACTGATCGAGGCTTTCGACAAAGCCCTGAAGCAACACCTGGCGGGGACGACGTTCAGCTACTCGCAGCCGATCGAGCTACGGGTCAGCGAGCTAATCTCCGGCGTGCGTTCCGACGTCGCGCTCAAGATCTTCGGCGACGACCTCGGCACGCTGGAACGCACCGCCGATCGCGCCGTCTCGGTGCTGTCGAAGGTGCCGGGCGCGGCCGACGTCAAAGCGCAACAGGTCGCCGGTCTGCCGGTCCTGCGCGTCAAGATCGATCGCGGCGCGATCGCGCGCTACGGCATCAACGCGCGCGACGTACTCGACGCGATCTCGACGCTCGGCGGGCGCGAAGCCGGTCTCGTGCTCGACGGCAGCAAGCGGTTCACGATCCAGGTCCGCTACGCACCCGACGCACGCGCGGACCTCGCGCAGATCAAGGCGCTGCGCATCCACGCGCCTGGCGGGCAGAACATCCCGCTCGCCCAGCTCGCAGATCTGGTGGTGGAGGACGGTCCGGCCGAGATCAGCCATGAGGGCGGGCGGCGGCGGATCACCGTCGAGATGAACGTGCGCGGTCGCGATCTCGCCGGCTTCGTCGCCGACGCCAAGCAGGCGCTCGCCGACTCCGACGTGGTCCCGGCCGGTTACTACGTCGAGTGGGGCGGGCAGTTCCAGAACCTCGAGGAGGCGACCAACCGACTCGCGATCGCCGTGCCGGCGGCGTTGCTCCTGATCTTCGTGCTTCTCTACGCGAGCCAGGGCTCGGCGAAGCTCGCAGCGCTCGTCTACCTCAACGTGCCGTTTGCGATCACCGGCGGCGTGTTCGCGCTCGCGTTGCGCGGCATGCCGCTGTCGATCTCGGCGGGCGTCGGGTTCATCTCGCTGTTCGGCGTGGCTGTGCTGACCGGGCTCGTTCTGGTCGGCGAGATGAAGCGCGAGCACGACACCGGGGTGGAAGCGGCGACCGCTGCCTATCAGGGCGCATCGCTCAAGCTGCGTGCGATCCTGACCGTCGCGCTGGTGGCGGCGCTGGGCTTCATCCCGATGGCGATCGCGACCGGCGCGGGCGCCGAGGTGCAGAAACCGCTCGCGACGGTGGTGATCGGCGGGATCATTACATCCACGTTGCTCACGCTGCTGGTGTTGCCCGCCGCGTACGCGTGGATGTTCCGCGGCAAGAACCCTCGCGTCGGCAAGCTCGCCGACGAGGAGGAGGTGTCGTCATGAAGGAGATCAAGGCATACGTGCGCGAGCGCCAGGCCGGCGCGGTGGTCGAGGCGCTGGTGCGCGCCGGCTTCCCCGGCTTCTCGGTCCTGACTGTGCGCGGGGTCGCCGACGGGCTCGTGTCCGAGGCGTACGAGTACTCGGTCGAGCTCGGGGAAGCGTACGAGCGCGTGGTCAAGATCGAGTTGATCTGCGGCGACGCCAAGGTCGCGGTGGCGGTGGACGTGATTCATCGCGCGGCGCACACCGGGCAGCGCGGCGACGGGATGGTGTTCGTCGCGCCGATCGAGTCGGCGCTCCGCATCGCCGACGGCACGACCGGCGCTCAGGCACTGGAGCGGAGCTGAGGATGGGCCACGATCACGAGCACGACGAGCGCGCTCACGCGGCACACGCTATCGGCTCACAACCAGCTCGACGAGGCGGCGATCTCATGGCGACGACACGCTTTCGCCTGCCAGCGATGGACTGCGCGACCGAGAAGGCAGTGATCGCCAACCGCCTGCACGGGATGACCGGCGTCGAGGCCATGGACTTCGATCTCCTGGAGCGCGTGGTGACCGTCCGGCATGCAGAGGGCGTCGCGCCTGCCGTGCAGTCCGCACTCGCCGAGATCGGGATGGCCCCTGAGCTGTTGACAAACGAGTCCCCGTCGCCGACGCGGCCTGGCGCCAGGGAGCAGGCGCTTCTCGCGGCGGACGATGCACGCTGGCAAGGGAGCTTGCTCGTGTTCTCCGGGCTCGCGGCGACCGCTGCTGAGGTCGCCGCGCTGGCGACCGGCCGCGAGCACAGCCTCCCCATTGTCGCGCTCGCGATCGCCAGCATGGTCACCGGCGGGCTCCGCACCCTCCAGAAGGGACTCGTCGCGGTCCGCACCTTCACGCTCAACATGAACCTCCTCATGACGATCGCGATCGTCGGCGCCGCCGCCATCGGCCAGTGGCCCGAGGCAGCGATGGTCACGTTCCTTTTCGCGCTCGCAGAGCTGATCGAGGCGAAATCGGCCGATCGCGCGCGCGACGCGATCCGGTCGCTGATGGCCCTGGCGCCGGACGTCGCGCGCGTCCGCCGCGGTGAGGCTTGGCTCGATGTCGACGCCGCGTCGGTGGAGGAGGCGGAGCGCGTCCTGGTCCGGCCGGGCGAGCGGGTCCCCCTCGACGGGACGATCGTGGAGGGCTCCACGTCGATCGACCAGGCGCCGATCACCGGGGAGTCTGTCCCCGTCGATCGCGGCAAGGGCGACCCGGTGTTCGCGGGCACGATCAACCAGCACGGCGCGATCGAGATCCACGTGACCGCCGACGCCGGGCACAGCACGCTCGCGCGGATCGCGCGGACGATCCGCGACGCGCAGAGCCAGAGCGCCCCGACCCAGCGGTTCGTCGATCGGTTCGCCCGGTACTACACGCCGACCGTCGTGCTCCTCGCGATCGGCGTGGCGGCCTTGCCGTCACTGGTCGGCGGGGCCGCGTTCGAGCCGTGGCTGTACCGCGCCCTGGTCCTGCTCGTCATCGCCTGCCCGTGCGCGCTCGTGCTCTCCACCCCGATCACCGTGGTCAGTGGGCTCACCGCCGCCGCTCGTCGAGGGATCCTGATCAAGGGCGGCGCCTACCTGGAAGCGGCGCGAGACCTCCGCGTGATCGCGCTCGACAAGACCGGCACCTTGACCCATGGCAAGCCGACGCTCGTCGACGTCGAGGTGCTCGACGGCGCGGCGCGCGACGACCTGCTACAGCGTGCGGCGAGCCTGGAGGCGACCTCCGCGCATCCGATCGCGCACGCGGTCACCGAGGGATGGTCGGGGCCGCTGCTGGAGGCCGTCGAGGTGCGCGCGACGGAAGGGAAAGGCATCGAGGGAGTGGTCGCCGGACGGCGCCTCGCGATCGGGAGTCACCGCTTCGCCGAGGAGCGGGGTGTGTGCGGGCCAGAGGTCGAGGCGATCCTGGAGCGGCTGGAGGGCGCCGGGCGATCGGTCATGCTCGTGTGGGACGAGGATGGCGCGCTCGGCGTGCTCGGCGTCGCCGACACCCTCCGCGACACCAGCGTCGAGGCGGTGCAACGCCTGCACGGGCGAGGGATCCGGCTCGCGATGCTTACCGGGGACAATCCGACCACGGCCGCGGCGATGGCCCGCGACGTCGGCATCGACGAGGTGCGGGCGCACCTCCTGCCCGACGGCAAGCTCGCGGCGATCGACGAGCTCGCCGCCAAGCACGGGCCGGTCGGGATGGTCGGGGATGGCGTCAACGACGCCCCGGCGCTGGCGCGCGCCGCGATCGGCTTCGCGATGGGCGCCGCGGGCTCCGACACCGCGCTGGAGACGGCCGACGTCGCGCTCATGAAAGACGATCTGCGCGGCGTGGCGGACCTCGTCGACCTGAGCCGGCGCACCGCGACGATCCTGCGCACGAACATTGCGCTCGCGATCGGGATCAAGGCGGTGTTCTTCGGTCTCGCGGTCGCCGGCCTCGCCACCCTGTGGATGGCCATCTTCGCCGACATGGGCGCGAGCCTCATCGTCGCCGCAAACGGGCTGCGACTCCTGGGCGGTGGCGGCCGCGCGTCTCCGTGACGCGCCCCTCCGATCGCGGTTGACAGCCCGGGCTGCCGGGTCTATCCAGGAATTGAAAGCGATTTGCAAAAAGATGCGCCTGTCCGTCCTTGTCTGGGTCCTCGCCGCGCTCACCACCGGGTGCGCCGCGTCCTCGTCGACGGGCGCGCCGCCGAGTGAGTCCACCACGGAGAACGTCCGGCGCCTCGGGGCCATCCTCGACTACGTGGCCGCCGACTACGGCGGCGCGGTGGCGAACGGGGCGATCGCGGACCAGGGCGAGTACGCCGAACAGCTCGCGTTTCTCGACGACGCGCACGAGCTGCTCGGTCAGCTCCCGGCACGCGACGACGCTGCGCGCTGGTCGACTCGGGTCGACGACCTGCGCGGCCAGGTACAATCGTTCGCCCCGGCGGAGCAGGTGGCGACCACCGCTCGTGCGCTGCGCAAGGATCTGATGGCGGCGCAAGGCGTCGTCGTCGCCCCGACGTCGGACCCGGTCTTCGAGCGTGGGAGGTCGCTCTACGCGGCGAACTGCGCGTCGTGCCATGGAGCCGGCGGCGGTGGCGATGGGCCGGTCGCTCCCTCCCTGCACCCGCCCCCCCGCAGCTTCCTGGACACCGGGACGATGGACGCGATGTCCCCGGTTCGCGTGTTCAACGCGCTCACCGATGGGCTCCCCGGCACCGCGATGCCGTCGTTCGGGCAGCTCTCGTCGAGCGACCGCTGGAACCTCGCGTTCTTTGTCTTCACGTGGCGCCAGGGGCCCGAGGTCGCGGCAATGGGCGCGGCGCCCTTCAAGCAGGCCGGGGTGGCCGGCAACGCGTCTGCGCTGGCCGACGTCACCGACACCGAGTTGCTGGAACGGCTGCGTGGCGCGGCGCTCGCCGACGACGACGCGCGCGCGGCGCTCGCGTTTGCTCGTCGCGAGGCCGTCTACCGGCGCTCGGGCGCGCCCTTCGACACCGCGCGCGCCGCGCTCGGCGCCGCGAACGCAGCCTATCGCGGGGGCGATGGTGGAGAGGCCCGCCAGCTCGCGTCGTCGGCGTACCTCGACGGTGTGGAGCCACACGAAGGGGCGCTCGCCGCCGTTGACGCCGACATGGTCCACCGCCTGGAGACCGAGTTCCTGGAGCTGCGCGAGGCGATCGCCGACGGCGATCCTCCGGATCAGGTCGAGCAGCGCGTGCTCCGGATCGGCGCGCTGCTCGACCAGGCGGACCGCCGGATGGGCGGCTCCGGCGGGACCCGCGTCGCGATCCTAAGCGCCGCGGTGATCGTCGTGCGCGAAGGCTTCGAGGCGGCGCTCCTCGTCCTCCTCCTGTTCGCGATCGCCCGCCGGTCCGGCGCGGGCGCCGGCGAGATGCGCGCGATCCACCTCGGCTGGCTCGCCGCGCTCGGGCTCGGCGTCGTCCTCTGGCTCGCCTCCGGCGCGGCCCTCCAGGCGCTCGGCGGCGCGAGCCGTGAGCTGCTCGAAGGCGGCGTCTCCCTGATCGCCGCCGTCGTGCTGCTCGCCGTCAGTCACTTCGTGCTCGCACGTCGCGACGCGCAACGGCGGATCACGGCGCTCAAGGCGCGGCTTGGCGCAGCGTCCACATCGCACGTGCGCCGCGGGTTGATCCTGGCGAGCCTGAGCTTCGTGGCCGTCTTCCGGGAGGCGTTCGAGGTCGTACTCTTCCTCCGCGCCGTCATGCTCGACGCGGCGGCGTCGAGCTGGGCGATCGGCGCTGGGGTCGCGATCGGCGTCATCGCCGTCGCGGCGCTCACCGCCCTCGCCGGCCGGATCGGACAGCGCCTCAAGCCCGGCGTGCTGCTCACCGCGATGGGCACGCTCCTCTGCGTCCTCGCGGTCATGCTCGCCGGCAAGGGCGTCCGCGCCCTCCAGGAAGCCGGGACGCTTTCGATCACGCCGATCCGCGCGCCAACCGTGGAGTGGTTGGGGGTGTTCTCGACCCGTCAGACGCTGGTGGCGCAGGTGGTCGTGCTCGTGGTCTTCCTCTCGATCGCGACCTGGCCGTGGCTGCGCGCGCGCCGACATCCGAGTACCGGCTCGGCAGCAGTCGGCTCGTAGCGTTGACGGGTCCGAGCGGTTCTTCGATCGCTACGTGCTGCCGAGCCCTCCCTTCACGTCGACTGCACGAGCCGGGTGCCGACGTAACTCTTGGCTCTCGGGATTGACCCGCACCGTGGGTCGCATGCAGCCCCGGACGCAGCGTGCCGCCCCGCGTCGGCCCTACCGACATGCCCCAAAGTCCATCCTTTCTCCCATCTTACGAGGCATCGACACTGTCATACCGCCCAGGTACCTTCCTGCCGCAACGCGGACACCGTGATGGCACGCTCAGACCTACTACTGGATCTCGTTCGCGCAGGTGCGCGTGGCGATCAGGGCGTCTTCCGCAAGGCGCTCGAGGCGCTCGTGGCGGAGGAACGCGCCAAGCAGCACCACGTGCTCGCCGATCGCCTCGCTGCTCACCTGCACAACGGGAACGGGAATGGCAGTGGACCCGCCGTGCAGCTCGCTTTGACCCGTCGCAACGAGCCGTCGCCCCTCTACGGGGAGGTCGAGCCGCGTCGCGGCCTCGATGATCTGATCTTGCCGCCGTTGGTGCAGGAGTCCTGCCGCGAGCTCGTGGAAGAGCAACACCGGGGTGATCTGTTGCGATCGCATGGGCTCGAACCCCGTCATCGCGTACTGCTCGCAGGCCCCCCCGGAAACGGAAAGACGTCGCTGGCCGAAGCCCTCGCGAGCGAGCTCGCCGTCCCTCTCCTCGTCGTCCGCTACGAAGCGGTGATCGCGAGCTTCCTCGGCGAGACCGCCGTCCGGCTGTCGCGTCTATTCGAGCAGACTCGGTCGCGGCGGTGTGTCCTCTTCTTCGATGAGTTCGATGTGGTTGGAAAAGAGCGCGGCGATGTGCACGAGACCGGCGAGATAAAGAGGGTCGTGAGTTCCCTGCTGCTCCAAGTCGATGCGCTCCCGAGCTATGTCGTTGTCGTCACCGCCACCAATCATCCGGAGCTCCTCGATCGTGCCGTCTGGCGGCGTTTCCAGCTCCGCCTTCGTTTGCCACCTCCCAGCGCAGCGATGATCCAGGAGTGGCTCGCGCGGTTCGAGCGCCGGCTCGGCGCTCCTCTCGGCACGTCGAGCGCGGTGCTCGCGAAGCGACTCCGTGGCCTGAGCTTCTCCGAGGTCGAGCAGTTCGGCCTCGACGTTCAGCGCCGCTACGTGCTGTCGCTGCCGAACGCCGACGCCGCGAGCATCGTCAAGGAACGCCTGAAGCATTGGGAGCACCGGTTCTCGCTCGGCGATGACGACGACGAGGTGTCGGGTGCCTGAGCGTCCGCTCCTTCTCCTACCAGCACATGGGGAACCCGAGGAACGTGCCGACCGGCACGCACGCCCGAGTCCTCCGCACCTGCCGACCCGCGGCCGACAAGGACAGCGACTGTCGCCGCGCTTCTCGGCGCTCCAGCGGACGCTCGACGCTCGGCGAGCCAGCTTGCGCCTCGACGCGGCTGGCACCACGCCCGAAGAAGTCATCGTGCTCGAGACGGTGGGCCCCGTCGACGGCTTCATCGCAGCAGTGCGCAGCGTCGATGGGCTGGAGTGGCTCGGAGAGATCGACGAGGACGACATCCCCGCCGACGACGACTTCTTCGTCGAGGATCGACAGGGCGTCGCGCAGGCAGCGCGAACGTTACGGGGCCGCCTGTTCCTCGTGTTCTCGAACCAGCAGGGTCTCCAACAGATCACATCGCTCTGGCGAGACTGGCTCGCCGGCCGCAACCTCCCCTACGGCCTGGGCCGCTGGGGTCAGGTATTCGCGCTCCTCCGCGACGTGCGTACCTGGGGGGTCCAGGATCGGCTGGAGGAGACCGGCGTGCTTCGCGATTGGGAAGATCGGGTCGCGCACCAGCAGGAGATCGTCCCCTGTGAACTCGAGCTTTGGTACCGCAGCGACACTCGTCGACGAGCGGCCGCGCGCGAACGGGTCGCGACGCTGGTCACTCGAGTAGGCGGCGAGATCGTCGGCGAGACGACCGTGAACGAGATCGCGTACCACGCGCTCCTTGCCAACCTGCCGATCGCAGCCGTCGACGCGGTGCTACGGGCGGCTACCCGCGACGCGGCGCTGGTGCAGTGCGAGCAGATCCAGTTCATCCGCGCGACCGGCCAACTGGCGGGCATCGTCGGCGACGACCAGCGCCAACCCGACCCAGGCCCGGCGCCCGAGATCGAGCCACTCGGCGCGCCCGTCGTTGCGCTGTTCGACGGACTCCCGCTTGAGAACCACCAGCGCCTGGCAGGTCGATTGATCGTCGACGACCCGGACGACTACGGCAATGGCTACCCTGCGCTCGAGCGGCAACACGGTACCGCCATGGCGTCGCTCATCCTCCACGGAGACCTCGACGCCGGAGAGCCTCCGCTCAGGCGACGCCTCTACGTGCGACCGATCCTGCGCCCAGACGAGCGGGCGTGGTCCGCGCCCCGACGGGAAGCCGCGTCCGAGCAAGTGCTGATCCTCGATGTCATTCACCGTGCTGTTCGACGCCTGTTCGAAGGGGACGGGGCGCAGCCACCGGTGGCGCGACAGGTGTGTGTCATCAATCTCTCGATCGGATATCTCGACCGCTTGTTCGACGGAGCGTTGAGTCCGCTCGCGCGCCTCCTCGACTGGCTGGCCTGGAAGTACCGCGTCCTCTTCATCGTGAGCGCTGGCAACCACGCGCGCTCGATCGAGATCGCCGTCGACGCGGACCAGATCGAGACCATCGGCACCCGCGACCTGCAGTCGCACGTTCTGAGAGCCCTAGCCGCCGACGCACGTCACCGTCGCCTACTCTCTCCCGCCGAGTCCGTGAATGCCCTCACTATCGCTGCCACGCACGAGGATGCGTCGGCCGACGCGAGCCCACCTAACACGGCCGACCCGATCTCCAGCGGGCTCCCTAGCATCTTCAACGCCCAGGGCATGGGATACCGCCGAGCGATCAAGCCGGAGCTCCTCCTCCCGGGGGGGCGCGCGCGAGTGCGCAGCCGGGCCGCCGCGGGTTCACCGACGACGCTCGAGGTCCACACGCAGCTGCGTCCGCCCGGACAGCGAGTCGCCTCGCCCGGATACGCCGAAGGCGACCTTGGCTACACCTGGCACACGCGCGGCACGAGCAACGCCGCTGCGCTAGCAAGCCGGATCGCGTCGGAGCTCCATGACGTGCTCGACGATCTCCGCGCCGAGCCGGGAGGCGAAGTGCTCGACGCCGTGCCGCGGGCGCTCTGGATCAAGGCCCTGCTCGCTCACGCCGCGAGCTGGGGAGACTCCGGGAGCGCGCTGGAGCAGATCCTCCGCACCGAGGAGAACAGCCGCCAGTTCAAGGAGTACGTGACTCGCCTCATCGGATACGGCCGCGTCGACCCCTCCCGCGTGAAAGAGTGTACGAAGGATCGCGTCACCGCGATGGGCGGAGGCGTGCTCCAGGTCGATCAAGCGCACATTCACCGGTTCCCCCTCCCTCCCTCTCTCAGCGGCGTTCGGGGATGGCGCCGGCTCACCGTCTCCCTCGCGTGGCTGACACCGATCAACCCGATGCACCGCGCATGGCGGCGCGCGGACCTATGGTTCCAACCGCCGGACGCGCCGTTGCAGGTGCGCCGCCAGGAAGCCGACTGGAGAGCGGTCCAGCGCGGAACGCTCCAGCATGAGGTACTCGAGGGGGAACGCGCGGCTGCCTTCGTCGACGGCGACTCCCTGGAGATCCGCGTCAACTGCCGGGCTGACGCCGGCGCGCTCGAGGATGCCGTCCCGTACGCGCTGGCCGCTACCCTTGAGGTCGCCGCGGAACTCGACCTCGACATCTACAGCGAGATCCGGCTCCGCATCATCGGCACGCGTGTCCAGGTAACGAACGCTGACGGATGAGGGCCCCGGCCTCCGACGAAATCGCGTCGGCAAAACCGCGGCGAGAAATCGCAACACGCCGAGATCGAGCCTTCGACGCGCTGCCACGACGCTGCCACCATGGGCGGGATCTAGGCGGAAGTGACGGTAGCGCTCGGGAACCAACCTCGCGACATCGCAGCAAGGGACCGTCGCGAAACGGGGTTGGGGATTGTTCGATTCCCGTGCGCTTCCGTTTCTTCTCGCTGACTTACGCCGCGTTGCCCGGGCTGTTGCCCACCTGTTGCCTGACTTCTCCGAAGTCGGGCGCGGGCTCGTCCAGCCGAGCGACCGCGGCGCGGGTCGCGCCAGGCGCGAGATGGGCGTAGCGCATCGTCATCTGGATCGTGCCGTGCCCCATGAGCTCCTGGATCGCGCGCAGCGGCACGCCGCGCATCGCGAGGTGCGAGGCGAAGGTGTGCCGCAGCGTGTGCCAGCCGATCTCACGGAGCCCGGCGCGACGACAGACGCGATAGAGCGCGTACCGCCACTCGCCGATCGTGTAGTCCTTGCCGTCCAGGTTCAGGAAGACGCGCGCGCCGCGGAGGTGACGATGCTC